>JBEKDA010000003.1:0-180892 GCA_050014595.1 Bryobacteraceae bacterium | reverse complement strand
GACACTCCGCTCGGCGCGGGCGGATTTCTCCGCTCGGCTGGAGTCTGCTACCGGGCGCTCCGGCGCTTACCCGGACAGGACTTGCACCTGCTAGAACAACGCGTCTTTCAGGACGCACCATCCTGACATGATAGCCTTTTCGCGGAGTAGCCCCTGCACCTGCCATCCCTTCCAGCGATCATCCAAGCCAGGATCTCCGGTATTGGCCGGCTTGTCCGCCGAGGCGGAACGAGCGTCGATTAACCAAAGAGAACTTGGCCGCTGACAGTTTCTTCGTCATAGTTGAACAAATGGCTAAGCGCGAGTATCTCGGCGAATTCGAGTTTGTGGTGATCTTGGCGCTGCTCCGCCTCGGTCAGGACGCCTACGGCGTCGAGATCTCTCATGAAATCGAGCGGCGATGTGGCCGCGGAGTTTCATTGGGTAGTCTGTATGCGACTTTGGAGCGGCTCGAATCCCACGGTCTTGTTTCTTCAGCGCTTGGTGAGGCAACACCGGAGCGCGGTGGCCGGGCCAAGCGCTATTTTCAAGTGACCGCGAACGGTCTCGACAAGATTCGGGAATCACAGCGGGCGTTGTGCAACATGTGGGACGGTCTCAAACAATTGGAGGTAATGCGATGAGCGCTTTGAAACCGCCTGTTTTGGCGACATGGCTTTTGGGACTTATGGATTCCAACGCCTGGCAGGACGCCGTTGCCGGCGATCTGTTCGAGGACTACCAGCAGCGCAGATCGTCGACGTGGTATTGGTGTCAGGTCCTGATGGTCGTCGCCATCGCCGTCGGGAAGGATCTTCGCCATCACTGGGTGCTGGCACTCCGGGCTCTTGCGGTGGCAGTCTTGTCCTTGTGCCTGGCGCATAGCCTCGTGAGCCAATTGGGTGTGGTACCGCGCGTATTGCACATGGCCAGCCCCCTGCTCGGATGGTGGCCGTCCGTAGTGATAGTCGCTGCGCTAGAGCCGTTTCTGATTTGTGGTCCTGCAGGATTGGCGGTGGCCCTGACTCATCGAAAGCGCGGGGCTACCATGGTTTTGTTGTACGTGGCTGCCCTGTTCGCGATTCTCGTTTGTCTGTGCGCTAATCGCGCTCACTGGACTCCGGGGTGCGTCGTGTTCTGGGAATCTGCGGTGTTTGCGCTGGCTGGCGCGCTCTTCGGAGGGTTTCTGGGATGTGCGTGGGAGGGTTTCTCACGGACAAGAGCGATCTGAGTTCTCAACGATCTACCGCATCTCCCGCCTGTACTTTCGCCCTTCCAAATCGCAGAATAGGGTGAAGCCCATGAACCGCTCCACCCTCCTTTCCCCGTTGCTGTTGCCGCTGCTTTCGATGGCGTCGGTGTTTGACGCGCCGGAATTGCGCGTGGTCCCGTCGCCCGCGCAGGCGGCGCAAATCCGCCTGGCCCCGGGCACGCGCGCGATCGATTCGGATGTTTCGCCCGCCGGTCCGCGCGTGGCGCTCCTGGTGGTGGACGTTGCCGGCGCGCGGCAGGTCATGTTTTGGGAAATCGGGCAGCCCCAGGCGTCGAAGATTTGGGACGTGCCGGCAGGCTTTGCCGCGCGGTCGATTGTGTGGCATCCGCAAGCCGAAGCTTTGTTCTTATCCGGGCAGCGGGGCGAGCAGTGGGTCGTTGTCAAGCTGGAGAACAAGGGCGGCCCATGGAGCGAGCGGCCGGTCTACGCCTCGCGGCAGGAGGTCCGCCGGCTAATGGCCGGGCCGCGCCCTTACGTGATCGATTATGACGAAGCGCGCCACCAACAAGTGTTGGCTTACCGGTTGTTCTTCGGTCTGCGCGGCGCCGATGGCTCGTATTCCATTCGATCGGTCACAGAGGAGGGAAAGCGCGAGTACCAGGTGGTGGGCCATCGAGACGGCTTCACCAAGATTCCCGATGCGGATGCCGCGCCCAGTGAACTGGTGGCGGCTTCGGCGCTGCCGGTGGGCTTCCATCCGGCCGGTCATCTTCTGATTTGGGAAGACGGGGGCAATTGCTTCCACGCGGCCGGGTACGGGCGCGACCACTGGGAAACCAACACGCGGCTATTCGGCCGCGACCTGTGCGGCGGCTCCATCAGCGCGACCCCCAATGGCGCCGCCATCCTGAACTGGCAGGCCGGCGCCGACGGCATCGAGGTGCTGCTGGACCGCGGCGCGAACCACCGGCGCGAAGCCGGCGGCTATCGGTTAATATCGGCGCCCTCTTCGGCGCCGGACGGCCGCGGCATCGTGGGCGTGACGCGGAATGATTCCGGTTTTGCGGTGAACTACATCCCGATTGCCATGCCGCTGGCCGACGTGGCCAATGCATGGATGTTTACGGAATCGGCGCAAGACACTGAACTGCTGGCCGGGCGCGGCGGGCTGTTCCGGAACTTGAAAGACGACCAGCTCTATCAGCTCTACGATTCCGAGGCCTACCACTGCGGCGACCTGGACGAATCCACTCCGACGCGCCCATACCTGGTGACCACCGACAGTTTCTGGGAGCTGTTCGCCGCCGCCTATGAAGGCATGTTCATCGTGCGGGAGCGGCAAGCGGCCATGCCGGCCTTCTGGCAGTTTGTGGCGCAAGCGGCGGATAGCTTGCGCCAATCGCATCCGCAATCGCCGTGGTCGGCCCTTTTCGCGGCGCTGGCGGCGGTCGAGGCGAGGTCCGCGTCGAACCAGGAAGCGCAACGCATCCTGCAGGCGACGGACTCGCGCTTTTCTCCGGTGGCCGGGCGCAACTTCGACTACGGTGAGTTGAAGCCCCGCGGCCACTACACCGCGACTCCCGAGGCCGAGCGCTACTTCCGGGCCTTGCAATATTTGACCAGCGCGCCGGATCCGAAGTGGAGCACGGAGCAATTGCGGCAACTGCCCGCGGCGGTGAAGAACGCGGCGCTACGCTGGATCGCATCCTACCAGGACCTGATTGCGCCTTCGCGCGCTCCGCTGTTGTGGCAGGATGCGCCGTCCCAACCGCCGGCTTATGTGCGGCATCCGCAGACCGCCCCGGTGCTGTTTCCGCTCTCCTGGGGCTTCGACAACGAGGCTCTGTTTTCCACCATCTACCACGAGTCCTTGCCGCCGGCCGAGCGGATCGAAGGCCCCGGTGGCCGGCGCTTGACGCCGTCCGGCATGGATGTGGCGGCGGCGTTGGGAAGCAGTTTCGCGCGCCGGTTGCTTGGCGATGAGATCTCGAAATATCCGCCGTTGCGGGATGCGTTGGACCGGCTGGCGGCCAGCCGCCCACCCGCCACAGGCAGCCTGTATCAACAGTGGATCGATGCCTTGGGCGTGCAGTGGGCCGATTCCGTAGCCTCTCCCAACGCCGAGTTGGATGCGGACCTGTGGCGCGCCAAGCGCCTGCAAACCGGCCTCGCTTCCTGGGCCACGCTGCGCCACGCCACTGTGCTGGTGAATGAACGGGTGAGCGCGGAATGCGGCGAAGCAGGTTTCGAAGAGATCGTCATGCGGCCGCCGCGCGGCTATGTGGAGCCGGACCCGCGGACCTTTGCGCGGATCGGCGATCTGTTCGCGTCGGCGGTACAATTGATCTCGTCGGGCGGTTTGCGGTTGACGGGTACGCTGCCCGCCGAGGACCGCGGCCAGGTCCAACTGCAGCAAGGGCTGATCCGCAGGCTCAACGAAACCGCCGCCAAAGCGCGCGTCTTCGAAGCACTTGCCTCCAAGGAAACGCGCGGCGAGCCACTGACGGCCGCCGATTACGAAGAGATCCTCTACTTCGGTCGCGTGGCCGAGCATCATTTCCTGGTCTACAAAAGCCTCGCCAACAAAGATCTGGCGCTCTCGACACCCAATCCGATTCCCAAGATCGCGGATGTTTCCGATAGGCAGGGCCAGGCGCCGTACTTGATGGTGGCGGTGGGGCGGCCGCTCGAATGGGACCACGCCGTGCCGTTTTTCGGCCGGCGCGAGATCGTCAAGGGTGCTGCCTATTCTTACTACGAGTTCTTATCGGATACGCTGCTGAACGATGCGGATTGGCTGAAGAAAGTCGCGGCGCAGGCGCATCCGGCGTGGGTGGCGCCCTATGTTTCGGCGAACGGACTGTCATGCCCCGCGCGCAAGCCATTCTGATTCTCGCCGTCCTAGGGGTGGGGCAGGCGGTGCCGCCTGCCCGTGCCCAACCCGCGCCGCCAATCGTGGGGCAGGCGCTTTCGCCTGCCAACCTCGCCGCCGCGCAGGAGACCGAACTGCGCCTGCTCTTCACGGGAGACATTTCCCTTTCGCGGCAAGTGCGGGCCGAAATCGACCGCACCGGCCGGTTCCCCTGGGACGGCTTCACCGCGCTGTTCCACGGCGCCGGCTTCGTTGCCGGCAATCTGGAAGGCTCCGTAGGCAAGCCTGACGACTGTTTGCCCGCCCCTGCCGCCGCCCCGTGCTTCGACATTCCGGCGGCGCTGGTTCCGCTGCTCGCGAAAGCCGGCTTCCGTGCCATGGGCATCGCCAACAACCACTCGGGCGATCTCGGCGCCGCCGGTCGGAACGCCACCGGTCAGGCCCTGCGCGAGGCAGGCATCGACGCCCTTTCCTTCGCCGATTCCCCGCGCTTCCTCTCGCTCGGCGGTCACGCCATTGCCGTGGTCGCGCTCTCGGCGGTCACCGGCCGGGATGGCACGCGCGTTGAGATTCCTTCCACGGAGTTGCGCCAGAAACTGCGCCTGGCTCGCAACCTTTCCGAATTGGTGGTGGTGTTCATTCACTGGGGCAGCGAACTGCTGGACTGGCCCAGCGTCGAGCAGCGCCGCTCCGCCGAATGGCTGGTCCAAAGCGGCGCGGGGCTGATCGTCGGCCACCATCCGCACGTGGCTCAGGCGGCCGAGTGTGTGGGCGGAACGCCGGTGTTCTTCTCCTTAGGCAATCATCTTTTCGACCAGAAGTATCCCGACACCAAGAAGGGGTGGATTGCGGATTGCCGCATCCGCGGCGGCGTGCTGCGCTGCGGCGGGATTGCGACGGAGACCCCGGCGGGAAGTTCGTTTCCCACAGTGGGGCAGGCGCTTTCGCCTGCCAACTCCGGCATTGAGGCGTGCGCAGTGAACCTTTCGCCCGTCTCGCTGCGGGCGCGGGATGCCGAGAGCGGCTACGTGATCCAGGGCGCCGGTTGGCGCTCGGCGGTGCTGCCGCTGGTTTCAGCGGAGGTGGGAAAGCTGAGTGGCCACCCGGACCAGCGGATGCTCTTCGCGCTGGAGCAACACTATTCGCCGATCGATCGGGAAGATGGGCCGCGGCCTTACGTCTACGAGGTTCGCGCCTCCGGCTTAGTCGCGCGCTGGCGTGGCAGCGCGCTGGCATGGCCGCTGCTCGATGCCGCGTTGCTGCCCGGCGGCGATGGCGTGCTGTGCGCGCTGCACCGGCGCGATTCCTTCATCCAACTCGAACCCGGCGCCGCGGGGGTTCGCACCGCCGCCTACCGGTGGAACGGGTTCGGTTTTTCCGGTGTGGAAGATCCCGGCATTCTGGCGCGCTGCCGGGCGCTGTTCGACTGACCTATCGTTTTTCCGAAACCGGCCGATAAGCGCGTTGTGAATGTATTCCTGGCCCGCCAGGCGATCTACCACGCCGATCGCAGGATTCACGGCTACGAACTGCTGTTCCGCCGCGCAGCGACTGAGACCGCCGAGGTGCGCGACGGGAATGCCGCCACAGCCCAAGTGTTGCTGAACGCGGTGGTGGACATTGGGCTGGACAAAATCTCCACGGCGGAGCCGCTGTTCATCAACTGCACCCGCGACCTTCTGATGTTGGACCCGATCCTCCCACCGGACCGCTGTGTGCTGGAGGTTCTGGAAGACGTCGAGATTGACGCCGAGGTATTGGAACGAATCCACCGGCTGCGGCAGCGGGGCTATCGTGTGGCGCTGGACGATTTCACGCTCGGTGGCAAACTGGCCGCGGCTGTTCCTCTGGCGGACTATATCAAACTCGACGTGCTCGCCCTGACGGAAGCGGAATTGGATCGGCACGTCAAGCTGCGGCGGCCGGGCCTGCTGCTGATCGCCGAGAAGATCGATTCCGAAAGCCTGATGGAGCGCTGCCGCGATTTGGGATTCGACCTGTTCCAGGGCTATTTCCTGCGGCACCCGGAAGTGCTGAGAGGCGACTGTATCCCCACCGGGAAACTCGCGGCTCTACGGCTGATCGGGGCCTGCCAGGATCCGGTTTCGTCGGCGCAGGAGGTTTCGGCCACCGTCACGGTGGATGTTTCGATGACCTACAGCCTGCTGCGGCTGGCGAATTCCGCGTTGTTTGGGAGAAGCCAGCCGGTGAAATCGGTGGAGGGAGTGGTTACCTGGCTGGGAAGGGAATACCTGGCACGCTGGGCCATCCTGCTGGCGCTGGCGTCGAACCGCGGATGCCCCGTGACGTACCTGGAAGCGGCTCTGCAGCGCGGGTATATGTGCGAGTCCCTGGCGGCGGCGCGCGGCGCCGAGGGTGCGGGCACCAGCTTTCTGGTGGGGCTGCTCTCGACGCTCGATTCCATTTTGGATGTGCCCATGGCGGAAATCCTCAAGCGGGTTCGTCTGGACGGCGACATCCGCGAGGCGCTCGATCGGCACTCGGGCGAGCTCGGTCGACTGCTGGCTTCGGCCTTGGCTTACGAATCCGGCGACCTGCAAGCGCTGGAGCATTGCGGAATCGATGCCAACCTGCTGCGCGAGGCCTATTGGCAGGCTATCGACCAGGCCAAAGCTACTTTGCGGGAGCTAGCCGTCCTCCAGGCCTGAGGCCCTGACATCAACCTGCTGAAAAAGATTCCAGGGTTGAAGGTACTACTTGATTTGGTACCGCCTGCGGTCTTTGCCGCCGGTTCTCTCTGAGCGCGCACAAGGCACCGGCGGCGAGACCGCCGGCGCTACCAGTTGGTCTTAACGGAGCTTGAAAATGGTGAAAACGCCTCCGCCGAGTCTCGGGACGGGGCGCAAGACTCCACTTACTTCACTACCACTTTTTCCACCGCCTGGTTGTCATTGGCATCCGACACCCGCACCGCAATCGTATGTTCGCCGGGGCCCGCATTCAGGCTGAGTGCGTAATCCAGCTCGAGCGAATCCGACAGCTTGGTCACCGGCGCCGCCACCGTCCATTCGCCGCCATCCAGCGAATACTCGGCTTTGGCAACGTTATTGAGCGCGTCGGCGGCGTGCCACCGAACCTCGAGTTTTCCCCCGCCGCGCGTGGCAGCCAGCCCCGTGATCTTCGGCGGCGTATTGTCGATCCAGAACGGATCGCTCTCCATCTGCCCCGTCAGCGCTTCCGCCGGCGGATTGCTGGGCGCGTCCGAAGCCGTCACGCGCAGCCGGTACTCTCCATCCGGGAAACCCGTGGAGTCCCACGACAGGTATTTTTCGCTCACCTTGTCCTTGAGGAGCTTCCATTCGCTCTCGGCCGCGCCGCGAATCTCCACGCGGTAGACCATATTGTCGCCGTTGGGGTCGATCGCCAGCCACCGCGCGCCCAGGTAGCCTTTGGCGAGCTGCATGGCCGGTGTCGTGGTGGTGTTCTCGGCAGGCGGCGGCGGAACCGTTACCGTGGAGCGGCGCCCCAGCGGCGGCAGGTTCAGCGTCTGCGAGGGTGCCACAATCGCCAGCAGCGGGGAAGACGACGGCGCCGGGAATTTGTAGTTCGCCGGCGTGATCTCGATCTGGTCCACGCGCGGCTCCACGTTCTTGGGCAGATAGGCCACGTCCACCGATTCCAATTCAGGCGATTGACCGCTGCCCGCCGTCAGCGTCGCGCGCCATTGTACGAAGCGCGCGGGCGGTGAGCTGATTCGCTCGCCGGTGGTCGCGGTAATCGCACCCGACCAGGGGCTCCAGTTCTTTTGCGGCTGGTCCAGGTTGCCGCTGCGCGTCTCCACCGCCACCTGCCCGCCGTTGAGATGCGCTTCGAAGGTGAGGCGTCCCCACAACGTGTACATGGCGGCGTCAAAGACGTCGCTCTCGATCGAGCCTTGGTGTTCCAGTTCCGGCCCGATCTCGTAGACCTTGCCGGTGTTGCCGCTGGCCGCATACAGGTGGCCGTCCGGCGATGCCTGGAACGCCGTCACCTGCGTCACCGGCAGGGTCAGCAATGCGGTGGAGAGCGCCGGCGATTCCACGCGATAGACGCCGCCCTTGTTCCCCGTGCCCAGCAGCACGCGCCCCGAGGAGTCGAAGGCAATCGAGTAGACCACGTCCTGCGCATGGCTCCAGATGCGGCGCGAATATCCGTCGGGCTCGATGCGATCCACCTCGCTGCCGCCGGCCACCGCCGACGCTCCCGGCGCCACCGGCGGCGGAGCGGGCGGCCTCGCGGCGCCGGCAGGCATGCCCGGCTGATTCACCGTAACCGTCAACCCACCGGCGGGTGCGGGCGGTGGAGCAACCGGCGCGGGCGCCGATGGCACGGCCGGCTGTTTGTTGCCCGCCGCGGCCGCGTAGATTGCGCCATCGCGCTCCACGGCCACGGCGGTCACTTCCTTTTTCGGCATCTGGTAGAGCACGAAGCCTTCGCCCGCGGGCGTAACGCGCAGCACCAGGCCGCCCGGGTCCGTGCCCGCAATCAGGTTATCCGCGGCGTCCACGGCCATCGAGCGCACGTGGGTTTCGTCGCTTTGGAAAAAGACTTTGCCTTTGCCGTCGGGGGTCACGCGATGAATCTCGCCATGGTCGCCGGTCGCCACCAGCAGGTCGCCTTTGTGGTCGAAGGCCAGGGCCCAGATGTACTTGGCTTTGGGGTCGTAGAACACTTCCGGCTTGGCATTGCCGGTGATGCGGTAGACTTTGCCATCGGGCGCGGTGGCCACGTAGACGCGGTCGCGCGCGTCCACGGCGATCGCGTGGATCTCCAGCGCATCCAGTTCAGCCAGCAGCTTGCCGGGCCCGCCTGGCGGGATGCGAAACAGCTTCGCGCCCGTGCCGCCGCCGGCGTAGAGGTTGCCTTTGGAATCCCGCGCCAGCGCCCACAGGTAGGCCGCGGAAGTGTCGAAGACTTCGCGCGAGCGCGGCGCCAGGGTCAACAGCCCGTCGCTGCGCAGCGAGAGTTTCTGGATCACGCCCTTTTCAAAATCCGCGGATTCGCTTTGCGTCCAGTACCGCGTCTCGCCCGCCACCAGCGCCGTCACTGCCAGCAAAATGCCGGAGCCGCGCCCCATCCACTTAGCCATCGGTTTTTTCATGTTGAGATTCTGAAGTCTATTTGACGCGCTCTATTTGACGTGGATGCGCAGCGAATAACTGCCCGTCACCACCGAATCGAACGGCAGAGCCATCTGTTCCGTGGCCGTCTCCGGAGACGTCACCACGGTCCGGCTGGAGGCCCGGCCCGCCTGCATCACATTCAGCACCGAAGCCGGCAGGCTGGGCAGCGTCTTGTCGTCGAAATAGGCCGTCGGCGTGGATTCCACCAGCGACACATACAGCTTGTTGTTCGATCGCTCCTGGTTGAGCAGCGACACGGTTTGCGGCAGATTGATGTAGCGGTCCATCATGCCCGCCATGTTCTGCATGCGGTTCACGGTGTCGGCATCGCTCAGCATAATGCGGTGGTCGCCCTTCGCCAGCCCTTCGGGAATCTTCACGGTGAAATCGCGCTCGATGCGCTCGCCGCGGTAGGGACGCAGGAAGACCTTCACCGGGACGGAATCGCCCGCGCGCACTTCCGGTTCCTGCACCCAGGCGCTTTCAATGGTCGCGACGCGCCGCTCCGGCAGCAGATCCACCGTGACGTTCACGCGCTTCACGTCGGGTGTGTTCACGTTGTTGAGGTAAAGCCGGTTGAACATGTTGCCCCACCACGCCGCCATCGCCAGGGGCGCCGGCATGGGCGCTTCCCCGGAAGCCGTCATGGTGGATAGAGAAATGGTCGAAAGCGAAAGCCCCCCTCCGCCGTCCAACTCCACCTTGCCGCTCAGGCGGTAAGTGGTTTCATCGGCCAGCTCGTTCAATTCGGAAAGCGAATTGTAGAGCGTCAACATCATCAGGTAGGGCGTCCACTTCTGGTGGACGAAGACGTTGAAGTGAAAATCCTTCTCGCGCGTCAGCTTTTCCTTGTCGTCCAGCGAGCGCAGCTTCACCGTCACCGGGATCATATCGGACTCCGCGCCCAGCACGCCCATGATGCCCGTGAATCGGTCCTGGCGCAGCGCGCCCACGATCTCGGTGGCGTTGGCCATCTTATTCGGCTGGTAACTGGAGGCCAGCGTCATGACGACTTCGCCCTTGCTCATGGGAATATCGACCGGTCCCAGGTTGAAGAAGGAGTGGCCGAAGCCCAGCACGCGCTTGCCGTCGTTGTAGGTCACCGTGCCCAGGCCGGTGACGGCCATATCGCCGTCCACCAGCACGCCCGCGATGCTGTCGCCGGGGTTGAGCGCGTGTTCCCATCCGGGCGCCGGCTTATTGCTGTGAATGTCGGAAGCGGCGCCGCCTTGCACGGCGTTGACGCCTAGTTGCTGGAACATTGGCGAGAACTCGCGCAGGGCGCTGTCGGTGAAGCCGGAAAGCATCAGCGGAGCTTCAATCGGCGCCATCATCGGCTGGGGCATCGGGCCGGCCGAAGCCGGGAAGTCCAGCATGCCGTCCGGAACCGAGACCGCGCCATTGCGCGAGCGTGCCTTCTCCGGGGTGCGCGCGTCGTCGGGCCGCGATTTATCCAGATCGTTGATCTCCAACATCAACTCGATCGGCGTGATTCCGCAAATGGCGTCCGGCGAGAAGGTGCTCATGCGCAGCGCCACCGCGCCCACCAGTTTGCCGTCGATATACACCGGGCTGCCGCTCATCCCGCCCGCCACGTTGGTCACCTTGGCTTTGCCCAGCATCTTGGCCACGATGATGTCCTGGTTCGGCCCGTTCTGGTTCTTGAGCCGCCCGACGATTTCAATCGGCACAGCTTCCGGCTCGGTCCCCTGGAAGACGGTCCACGCGACACCCTTCATGCCGGGTTTGACGTCCTTCAGGCGCATAATTTCCACGGGCCCGGCCATGGGCCGGGAAGGAGGGGCGTCAGCCGCCGGTAGCGGGAGGCCAACAGCCGCGAATGCCAACAGGATTGCGGCGGATCGGATCTTCATTGGGGACAAACTCCAGTTGATACTCATTGTACAACGTGGGGCAGGCGCTTCCGCCGGCCAATCCCCCGGAGGGTGTGGGACATGAAAGTTGGAGCACCGCTCGTTTTCCAGGAAATGCGCGAGGTTCTGAGCGTACCACCTACTCAGGCCCTCTGAAATGCCGATACTGAGCCCCGACAGGGGCGGCAGAGACTAGCCCAGTGCGCCAGCACTGGGAAGATTTCATAGCCCTCGTGGAGCGGGCTTCCAAGCCCGCAACGCCGGCATCCTTGTCGGCGCTTCGGGCCGCGCACCCGTTTTGGTTGCGGCTCCGCTGCTTTGTGGGGCCAGGCTTTCAGCCTGCCGCCGGCTTTTAGCCGGCGTTCTTGGCTTGTAATTTGTGCAGACTACCCAATTCCCAATTGAATTCACCCATCTCAGCCTGAATCCAGCTTGTCGCTGAATTACCATCCGGGCCGCTCCTGACGGAGGAGCGCGTGTACGTCGACCTGGGCGCGGAGCCGGTAGAGAAGCGCTTTGAGGCCAAAGACGCTGCGGTTCCAATAGACATACATAGGATGGGCGCGGAGGCGCCGTTTGCGGACGACGCGGGTAAACCAGTCCACGCCGCGTTGGAAGTGGCTCTCGTCTCCGAAATCGAATGCCCCTGGCTGGCGGACCGGCTCCATCATCCAATCGAGCGATTCTTCCATCATGCGGACATAGCTTTCCACTTCGGGATCGTTGCCGGTGACGCCGCAGGCGCGTTGGACGACTTCGCGGATGATGCACGGATCCTCGTACGCCATTTTTTCGGCCATCCGCACGAGTTCGCGCTCTTCGGGGCCGTAGTGCTGTACGCAGCCGAAGTCGATCAGGCCAAGGCGGCCGTCGCTGAGGAACAGATAGTTGCCGGGATGGGGATCCCCGTAGGGCATGAAGGCGTAGTACATGCGCATCCAGGCAATGTAGATCTTGGTTCCGAAGGCGTTGCGCGATGCCTGGGTAGGGTTGGTGGCGAGATAGTCCTGCAGGTGCGGGCCCTGAACGTAATCGGTGGTCAGGACGCGCTTGCCGGAATACTCGCGGTAGACCCGCGGCACGACAATGCCGTCTTCGGGCCGGAAGAGTTCGCGGGCGAGGCGTTGCGATTCGGCTTCCTGCAGATAATCGACTTCCTGGTTGAGCATGCGGCGGACTTCTTCGAACTGCGCCTTGAGCGATTCCCAATCTTTGCCGAGGCGCAGAGGGAGGAGCAGGGCGGAGAGATTGCGAAAATCGGCATCAATGGTTCGCGCGATACCCGGGTACTGGATCTTGACGGCGACGGGCTCGCCCGATTTCAGCCGGGCGCGGTGGACCTGGCCGAGCGATGCGGCGGCGAAGGCCTCCTTCTCGAAGCTGAGAAACAGTTCTTCGGATTCCTTGCCGAACTCATTGCGTACCACTTCGCGGATCAGCGCGTAGTGCATCGGCGGGGCCTCGAAGTGGAGGCGGTCCAGGGTATCGGCCACCTGACCGGGAAGGATACCCGGCAGGTTGCCCGCGGCCTGGCCGAGTTTGGTCATGGCGCCGCGCAGGTACCCCAGACGATGGAAGCTCTTCAGCGCCACGCGCAGGTTCGTCTCCATCAGGCGCCGCTTGGATGCCTCGGCATCGGTGAACCACCGGCGTATCCAGAGTGCCAGGTAGGCCAGGGCGATCTGCGCGGAGAGTTCCGATAGTGTCCACAGCCGGTGGAGCGAGCCGGCCGGCGCCGGGCGCTGCGCCAGATCGGCGAGAATCTCCCGCAGTTGTTCCTGCGCCCAGGCGGCATCCGCGGTGGACGAAAGATCGTCTTCGGGAAGCGCGGCGATTAATTCACTGAGATTGACGTCCATATGTTCCCCTTCCTTGGTCGATGCCTAGCGATGCGACAAACAGCTTCAGCGACTGATCCAGCAAGGCCAGGGTGTCCTCCTGGCCGAGTGAATCGTCGGCTGCCCAGTATGCGAAAACGCCCAGATAGAGAGTCCAATACAGTTGCACGGTTACCGCAGGCCGGGGAGCGGAAAAGCCGTGAGAGGTGATGATCGCTTCCACCAGTTCCAGATGATCGACGCGGATGGCATCGCCGGGGCTGTCGGGCGACTGGCGCGCGAGCGGGCTGAAGATGGTATCGGAGGCGGGTGCGAGGAATTTGCGAAACTCACGGAGGTGGCGGAGGCCGGACCAGATCAGCGAGAACAGGTCGGCTTCCAAAGAAACCTCCTCCCTCCGGCCGGCGCGAAACTCCTCGCCGGCACGTTCCATGGCTTCGGCCACAAGGGCGGCGGCAATGGCTTCCTTGGTCGGAAAGTAGTTGAACAACGTCCCGGTGGCGATCCCGGCTGCTGCGGCAATGCCGCGCGTGGTGGTGTTCTGCCAGCCGTCGCTCATGAAAAGGCTCGTGGCCGCTTGCAGAATGCGCAGCCGGGTGGCGGACTTGGCTTCGGCGGTAATCCTCACGGGATCTGCTGACCCCTTAAAGTGAGCATGCTCATAAAATAATCCAACACGAGCCCGATGTCAAGACAAAAATGAGCATGCTCATAATGATCTTGCTGAGTGACAGGATCTCACTTCTGGTGGCCGGCAAACGCCAACTCATGCTGCATAATGGATGTGGAGCCGGGTTTGCAAGCTTTGTTGATTGAAGAAGGCGTTCTGAGAGATAGTCCGATTCCTCAACTGGGCGGCCCGGCCGGGCTGATCCATTCCGGAATCTAATGCCATGGTGATGGACTTGGGACTGCCCATCCGTGGCTTGGCTGTAGGCCTGATCATCGCAGCGCCGGTTGGCCCCGTCAACGTGCTCTGCATTCAGCGGACCCTCGAGAAGGGCTGGAAATCGGGTATCGTCTCCGGTTTGGGCGCGGCCATCGCGGACACGCTATACGGCGCCATCGCCGCGTTCAGCATCAGCCTGGTGATTCAGTTTCTGATCCGCGAAGAGTCCTGGATCCGCCTGGTTGGCGGGATTCTATTAATCGGCATCGGAGTGCTGTACTATTGCAAGCCGCCACGGTCGCTCGAAGCAGGCCAGGTCACCTCGTCCGCCAATTCGGACTTCGTCTCCACCTTTTTCCTGACCGCGACCAACCCTACTACGGTGCTCTCTTTTCTGGCGGTGCTGGCCATCCTCGGGCTGGGAAGGCAGCGACTGCCGTGGCAGACCTCACTTCTGGTGGCCGGCATATTCTGCGGGTCGATGACCTGGTGGACCATTCTGGCCAGCGCGGCAAACCTGCTGCGCGGCAGGATTACCAATCGCTCCATGCGCTGGATGAACCGCGTGGCAGGAATTGCCATCGGCGGCTTCGGGCTGGTGAACGTCGTGCTCAGCTACACGCACAGGCATTAGGCTCGGTTCAGGCGCAAGTTCGTGGGCTTTTGCGTGGGAATCTGCTTTGACAGCAAGGCGATAAGAGCGTAGACACTGGCGCGGTTATCAGACACGACACGCACGACACGCCGGTCTGTGGGCTTCTAAACATCGCAGTGTTAAGCTGGTGCATGACATTTACCGGGCGCTTCGTCACGGTTCTTGCGATTCTGCCCCGCTTCCTCTCGTTGGCTCAAACTCTCCCGGCACAGGCCCCTCAAATGCCGGCCTGCTCCGCCGCCGCAAGCGTGACGCCAGCGCCCGCCGCCGTGCCGCCTGGGGGGACATCCGGGCCAATCTCTCTGAATGTCGTCGCACAGACGGGCGGCCGCACCCAGGGTGTGGCCCTGCGAGCCCCTTACGCCTACATCGGGGTGGGCATGCAGGTGGTGGCCTTGGACGTATCCGACCCGAGTGCAATGCTGCAGATCGGCGCCACCGGGTCCTTGGGCGGGGCCGTGCGGGATATCGAGTTGCCCGCCGCCAATCCGATCCCGCCCCAGTTGCCGCGGGCCCGATTGCCCAGAGGCTTGCGGCAGACGCCGCGCTCGCTCGCGTATGTGGCGGCGGGCGAAGGTGGCTTGTATATCATTGACGTCTCAAATCCCGCACAGCCCTTCATCACGGGCACCTATGCCGCGCCGGGATACGCGGAGGGGGTCGCCGTAGCGGGCGATTATGCCTACGTGGCGGATGGCCCCGGCGGCCTGCGGATCGTGAACGTCAGGAATCCGAGCCAGCCTGCTGAGGTGGCTGCGGCTTTCAGCCAGGATTACGTATTTGGCGTGAGCCTGGCGGGGCATTACGCCTACCTCGCGGCCGCGGCATCGGGACTGCTGGTGGCGGATATTTCCAATCCGGCCGCACCCAGGGAGGTTGCACGCCTGAGCGTTGCGGCATTCGCCTATGCGGTGGCCGCTGCTGGTCAGACGGTCTACCTCGCGGCCGGCTCGGCCGGCCTGGTCGTCATCGACGTAACCAATCCCTCTCTGCCGGCGGAGGTCAGCGCTTCGCAGACTCCCGGATGGGCCATGGGGGTTGAGGCGAACGGCAACACGCTCTACATAGCCGACTCGCTCGGCGGAGTCCTTGTCATGGACATCTCGGACAGGACCCGGCCTGCCGCGCTGGGCTCGATCCAGTTCCCCGGTGGTGACTCCCAGCGCCTGGCTGTGGACGGCGCCATGGTGTTGGTGAGCGATCGCAACATGGGGTTGCAGGCGCTGGACGTATCGAACCCGGTCCAGCCGGCCGCGTCAGGCACCTTCCAGCCGATGGGCGCCACCCAAGCGGTAGCGGTGGCCAACGGCTATGCTTACCTGGCGGACGGCGAGACCATTCGGGTGTTCGATATCTCTAACCCGGCCCAGCCGCGCGCACTGGGTGTTTTTCAGTATGCGTCCGGCCCGGCCGGCTACCCGGTCTTGACCGTGGCGGGCAACTTTGTCTACCTGGCTGCGGGGTTTTCTTCGCTGGGCGCCGTCGTCGTGGATGTCTCCGACCCCTTGCATCCCACCGGTTCCGCTTATGGGTTTCCATTTGGCACCACGCACAAGGAGGTTGTACAAGGCGGGCTCATGGCCATGGCCAACGAATGGGGCCTTCGCTTCATCGACGTTTCGGATACGCATGCGTTGTGCCAGCTCAGCTTCATGAACCTCGACGGAGCCGGCCCCACGCCTCGCGGTCTCGTTCCACTGGGCGCGCCGACCACCATGGGCGTGGCCCTCTCCGGGCATTTCGCGTATGCCGCGGCCCTAACGGGTGGCGTCTGGATCGTCGATATCTCCGATCCTCGAAACCCCGTCGTCGTAAACCAATATCACGAGCCCATTGACCAATT
Organism: Bryobacteraceae bacterium; assembly: GCA_050014595.1. Taxonomy (GTDB): domain Bacteria; phylum Acidobacteriota; class Terriglobia; order Bryobacterales; family Bryobacteraceae; genus PALSA-129. Next base: position 164,606 of record JBEKDA010000003.1, on the reverse strand, counting down.
GTCTGGGCAAACCATGGCTCCTGCCGACGTCGCTGTTTCCGGGAACTTTCTGTACGTTGTGGGTACTGCGGCAGGGGGGACGCTTCTGAGCGTGTTGGACATTTCCAACCCCGTGAACCCCATCCCTCACGGATCGTACCTGCTGCCGGGTGGTGTGGGCGGCTTTGGCCCGAGTTTTGCCGTTGCCGGGAGCACGGTTTTTGTCGCCGATAGCGCCGCTGGCGTGATCGCCGTGGACGTCTCGAATCCGGATCAACTCAAGCTGGCCGGCCAGATCGCCTTGCCCGGCACGGTTGGGACCCTGGCCACCGATGGCCGATACGTTTACGCGGCGGCGGCCGATGGCGGGTTTTACATTCTCCAGGTTGCACCGGTGGCCTCGCCGTCCCAAGCGCCCGCGGCGCCGGCTGGATTGTTAGCCGCTGCTCCGCGGCGCGGGCCGGTGCCGGCGCGCCTTCCGCCGCTCCAGCGCACGGTGGCGCGCACTGCGGCGGTGGCTGGCGCCTGCACGGTCACCAGCAGCGCCGACAGCGGGCCCGGAACCCTGCGCCAGTGCTTGCAACAGGCGGCCCGGATCACCTTCGACCCCGCGGCGTTTCCGCCTCTGAGCCCCGCTACCATCAAATTGCAGTCGGAGCTGGCTCTATCCTCGGGCAGCCAGACCATTGATGGCAGCAGCGCCGGCGTCATTCTGGACGGCAGCGCGGCGCCGTCCGGCACGATCGGCATCTTTCTGGGCTCGGCTTACAACGTCGTTCAGGGGCTGCAAATCGTCGGCTTTGGGGGCGATGGCATCCTTGTTGGGGGATCGCACAACACCATCGGAGGCGACCGGGGGCAGGGCGCGGGCCCTTCGGGACAAGGAAACGTAATCGGCGGCAACGGCGGATCGGGCATCAATCTTAACGGCCCCTCGAACCTGATCGTGGGGAATTATCTGGGTGTGGACGCCACGGGAACCAAGCAACTGACAAATGGCGATGATGGCGTGACCGTCCAAAACGCCGGCAATACCATCGGAGGAGCGACGGCGGCGGACCGAAACGTGATCAGCGGCAATACGCTTTCCGACGTTCACATTCTCGGTACCGCGAATTGGATCATCGGCAACTATATCGGGACCGATGCCGCCGGCAAGGTCCAGCTTTCCAATCCTGGCTACTTTAACATTGCGATGGACGGCGACTCTCCCGCCAATCATGTGCAGGGGAACCTGATCGTCGGTGGCTCGTACGCCGGCGGCATTTTGATCGGCGACACGGGCAGCTCTTACAACGAAATCGTCGGCAATTCTCTTGGTCTCGACGCCACCGGATCCACGGCGCTCGGCGGCAACATTGGAATCAATGCCGGGGAGCCATTCAACAAGATCGGCGGGCTGACGCCGCAGGAACGAAATATTGTGAACGGGGGCATCGCCCTGGGGTCGACCGATAGCCTCGTCATCGGCAATTACGTGGGCACGGATCGCACCGGAACGCAAGTACTCGGTTCGGGAGGAATCGGCATCGGCGGCAGCCATAACTTTGTGGGGGGAAGTCTCGCGGCGGCAGGTAATATCCTAACCGGAACCGTGTTCGTGACCGGTGGCGCCGATAACTTCATCGCTGGGAACTCCCTCGGAATCAGTTCCACGAATGGCACGCGGATTTCCCTGCTGTCCACCCAACACAACGCGATTCAGGGCAACCGGCTCTCCAGCGCCAACGGTGATGGCCTCAGCATCGGCGGCGGCGCGAACCTGAACTGGGTTCGGGCAAACCAGATTGTGGGCGACGCTCCGTTTGGAATCCAAATCGCCGGCGGCGCCGGGAACCGTATCGAGGGCAACGCCTTTCTGGGCAACACGCAGAACGCCACCGACGGGGGCTCCAATAATAGCTGGGATAACGGCAGCACCGGCAATTTCTGGAGCGATTACACCGGCAAGGACGCCAATCACGACGGCATAGGAGACACGCCTTACCCGGTTCCGCCCAACGGCACGGACCGGTTTCCTCTGATGGCCAACCCGATCCCGGCGGGAACCGGAACGACGGCCCCCGTCCCGATGCCCAGGGCGCGGCAATAAGGGCTACGGGAAGCAGACACAAGAGGGTACGTTGACAGGTGGTAACAAAATAGTTACCATAATCTTGGATGATCGAGCTGCGCGGCTATATTGACGAACGCGGAAACAAACGGTTCGCCCACTGGCTCGAAGGGCTCGATGCAGCGGCAGCCGCCAAGGTGACCATCGCGCTGGCGCGTATGGAGCAGGGAAATTTCTCGACGGTCAAGGGCGTTGGTTCCGGCGTCTTTGAATACAAGATCGAGTTCGGTCCCGGCTACCGCATCTACTTCGGCAAGGATGGCGACCGGCTGGTAATTCTGATTGGCGGCGGCACGAAAGAACGGCAACAATACGACATCGCGGCCGCACAAGCGTGCTGGGCCGCGTACAAACGAAGAAAGAAACAGGAGATTCAATAATGCCCCTAACCCACGACTTCAAGGAAACCATCAGGGCGCGGGCGCAACGCGACCCGGATTTCCGTCGAGCGCTTCTGCGCGAGGCCGTCGAGTGCGTCATCAACGGCGACCTTGCCACCGGCAAGGCCGTCCTTCGAGACTATGTCAACGCGACGGTCGGATTTCAGGGCCTCGAAAAGCGCACGCAGATACCCGCTAAGAGCCTGATGCGCATGTTGGGGCCCAAGGGCAGCCCCTCTGCCGCGAATCTGTCCAGCATCCTGACCGCGTTACAGAAAACGGAGGGCGTCCAGTTCGAGCTTTCGCTGAGATGGTAGCCGCATCAAACAAAACCATGTAACAAGGGCGCTTCAGACCAGGCCTTCTTTACCGGAGAAGGTTTCGTCTGCTTCCCACCCAATTCAATTTCTTTCCCCTTCAAAATCAATCACTTCCCGGGAATTGCTTGCGCTATGTGCCTGCTAACCTGAAGACAGGTGAGAGTCGCGCGGGCCGCCATCCTCAATTCCCGAAAGCAACCCGCGTTTTCTTCGATCCGCTACGCCCTCAGGAGACCAATCAATGAAAACAGACCGTACCGGAATCGTGGCCGCCGCTGCCGCCCACGACCTGAACAACGAATTGACCGTCATCTTAAGCAGCGTTACCGAATCCCTGCAAAGCCTGGAACCCGGCCACCCCGCCCGCGCCTATCTCATCGACTTGCGGGCCGCGGCTCAGCGATGCACGTGGAAAGCTTCGGGCCTGTTGAACTTTTGTGCCAGGAATAACCACTGGCCCGTCCGCGCCTCCTTCGAAAGCCTCACGAAATTGTAGCGCCGCCTCCAGCATCGGCCCGCGGTAATGAGAGAATGTCAAAGATGCCTGGGGTTGCCAGTTCCGTCGAACGAGTGCCTCGCTCGCGAATCCGCGAGTTGGCCGAAATCGCCATGGGAATGGATGGCGTGCTGCGTCTCTATTTCGGCGAGTCCAATCTGCCGACGCCGGATTACATCAAGCAGGCCGCCGTGCGCGCCATGCAGGACGGCTTCACGTTTTATACCGAAAACGCCGGCTTGCCGTCGCTGCGGCGGGCCATCGCCGGGAATTACCGCCGCCTGCAATCCGTGGAACTCGATCCCGCGACGGAGATCGTGGTCACGGCTTCGGGTGTTCAGGCGTTGAACCTGGGCATTCGCTGCGCGCTCGATCCGGGGGACGAAGCGATCGTATTGACGCCGGCGTGGCCCAATGGATCCTCGAGCGTGATGATGGCCAACGCGGCCGTTCGCCAGATTCCGCATCCGCTCCGCGGCGCCCGCTACTCGATCGATTTCGAAGCGCTCACCGCCGCGGTCACGCCGCGCACACGGCTGCTGCTCTACACGTCGCCCTCGAATCCGCTGGGATGGGTGGCGAGCGAAGAAGAGCAGCGGGGGCTGCTCGATTTCGCGCGGCGCCACGACCTTTGGCTGATAGCCGACGAAGTATATGACCGTCTCTATTACGGCGGCGCGCGCCTGGGCGAACCGGTGCCATCGATTCTGCGCAGGGCCACGCGCGACGACGCCGTCATGGTGGTACATTCTTTTTCCAAGAGTTACTGCATGACCGGCTGGCGGGTGGGCTGGCTGGTGGCGCGCCGCGACCTGGCTGCCAAGGCCACCCAGTTGAACGAATTCGTCATCTCCCACGCCCCCACCATCGCGCAAAAGGCCGGCGAGACGGCCCTCGCCGAAGGGGAGAGCGAACTGGTGCGCATGCTCGAACGGCTGCGCGAAAATCGCGGCATCTGCATGGATGCGCTCAACGGCATCCGCGGTGTGACGCTGCCCACTCCCGACGGCGCTTTCTACGTCTTCCCATGCATCGACGGGATGGACGATTCTTTCGCCTTCTGCAAGCGCCTGCTGGAAGAGACTCGCGTGGGCCTGGCGCCCGGCGTGGCCTTCGGCGCCGGCGGGGAAGGCTCGATTCGCATTTGCTACGCGGCGGAGCCCGCCATTCTGGTGCCCGCCATGGAACGACTGACTAAATTTCTGCGGAGCGGTTCCTGAGGCCCGCGCCGCACCCATAGGAGAACACATGACCAAAGGTTTCAAAGAATTCCTGCTGAAGAACAACGTGCTCGCGCTGGCCGTCGCGGTGATCGTCGGCGGCGCGGTAGGCAAGGTGGTATCCTCGCTCGCAGCCGATATCATCATGCCGCTGATCGGCCCGGCGATTCCGGGCGGGAACTGGCGCACGGCCACCATCGAATTCGGCAAGCGGATTGGCGCCGACGGCAAGGAAGTCGTCAACACCATCAACATCGGCACGTTCTTCGGGAGCGTGGTCGATTTCCTGATCATCGCCATCGTGGTCTACCTCATCACCAAGGCGCTCTTTAAGCAAGCGCCGGCCCCACCGCCGCCGCCCTCCAAGACGTGCCCCAGGTGCAAGGAAGCTGTGGCGCTGGACGCGACCCGCTGCAAGTTCTGCACGTCGGATCTGTAACCAACCAGCGTCGTCTTACTGCGTCCCTGTTGCCTATCACCGCATCCAAGGTGGGCGCCGCAATCGCAAAATGACGGGAACATTGATTCCCCTACCTCTCCTACCTCTGGTTTTGCTTGATGTGTTCACCATCCTGCGGTAATATGCACATGACTACCGATCATGCGGGGGGTGGCGCGCATGAGCTGTTTTGGCCGGGCGCGCTGCGTTGTCAAGTGGGGGGAATCACCATAATGATGCGAAGAGATTTGCTATTGGCGGCGGGGTTCGCTGGGGCCATGGCAGCGATGGCGCCGGCATCGGCTCAAGTTCCGATGACCGTGCAACTGAACAACCAGCTCAGTATGACGTCCGCTCACAAAGGCGACCCAATCACGGCATATGTCGCAAGCCCCGACTCGCTCAAAGGCGACACCATCCAGGGGAAGGTGACGCAAGTCAACTCATCGCGCGGCCAGGCGGTATTGGAGTTCACGTTCAACGTGCTTCATCACGGCCACACGGACGTAGCCATCACAGCCGATATTGAGTCGGTCTGGAATTCCAACGGGCAGCAGGGTGTGGACGAACAGGGGCGGTCGCTCCGCGCCAGCAACACCCCCGGCACCCAACCGGGCCAGTCGAAAGTGGGATCGAGACTGGGAGGATTGATCGGCTCGCGTACGGGCGTGCCTGTGAATGACGCGCCTGCCACGGCGGGATCGCCGCCCGCGATTCAAGTAGCCGCGCAGGGATCGAGTTTGGAACTGGGAGCCGGCGCGACGCTCATGCTATCGGCGAAATCGACTAGCGGCCCGGACCTGGCAAGCCTTAGCCCGAACGTGCCGGCGCGCCCTGCCGCTCCGTCGAGCCCGCCGGCCGCATCCGCCGCGGCGCCGCCGGCCGCGGCAAATTCGCAGCCAGCCGCTACGGGTGACGCCGCGGGCCAACCCGAATTGAAGGCTACGAAGATCGATTTTATTCCCGGTGAAAGGACTGTCTTCTACGATGATATCAGCGACATGGCGGAGGACGAGCCGCCGCCGCACTGGAAAGTCCGCGGCGACGCGGTGGAATTGCGCAGCGGCGGTGGAGTTCGCCAGTTGACCATCACAGGACACTCGAATCTGACGTCGGCGCCCATCGCCTTTCCGGAGAACTTTACTTTTGAGGTGGATGAAGTCTTTTCGCCGCAAACGACAACCTGGCCCAGTGCGGATTGGTCTTTCCAAACAAAGGATGGGCGCACAGCGGCCTCTCTGGCAACCGGCGCCCGCCTGTCGGACCACCTCTTGGCTTTCGGGGCTGGTGATTCCAAAGGCCACCTCGGCGGGAAAGATGTGCCTAATATCGATTTCACTCAACCGGTGCACATAGCCCTGTGGGTGCAGAATAAGCGCGTACGCGTTTATGTGAACGGCGACCGGGTTCTGGATGTCAACGAAACGGACGTTCCTCCGCCCTCCCTGATTCTCGCTGATTTCAATGGAGGCGCCGCCGCGGCGGATGTCGGAATCCGCCGCGTCCGTGTCGCGGAATCGACGCCGGATTTCTCCACCGTGATCGGCGCAACCGGTAAGTATGTGACCCACGGAATCAAGTTCGATACTGACAGCGATCGGCTGAAACCCGAGTCGGCCCCGATACTCAAGCAGGTTGCGGCGGGCCTGGCAAAGAACCCGAATTTGAAGCTGGAAATCGACGGGTACACGGATTCGGTAGGCGATGCCGACCACAACCTGGATCTTTCGAAGAGGCGCGCGCAGGCAGTCGCATCCGTGCTGGTGACACAGTTCGGCGTCGATGCCGGCCGGCTGACTGCCAATGGCTACGGTGCAGCCCAGCCGATCGGGTCAAATGATACGCCCGATGGAAGAGCCGAGAATCGGCGAGTGGAATTTCTCAAGAAATAGATAGACGTGGGGCAAGGCTACACGCCCAACCCCCGAATCACTCCCAACGCCACTCCGGTCATGATCACGCCCGCGCACACGATCACCGCGGCGGATGCCACCGGCAGATAGCGAAACGCCGGGTGGCCGGCCGCTTTTCCGCTGTCCGGAATCCAGTGCTTGGCGTAGACCACTGTGATGCCGATCGCCATCAGCACCAGCGCCAGGCCGGCCGAAAATGCCACCAGCAGGGTCAGGCCGAGCGCGATGCGGCCCAGCGCGACCGAGCTCAACAGCAGCACCAGCGCGGAAGGACAGGGAACCAGGCCGCCGCTCGCGCCTAACGCCACCAGGCTCGTCATGCTGACTTCGCCTTCGGGCATGTGGCTGTGGACATGGCCGTCGTCGTGATGGTGGTGACGATCGTGATGCTCGTGGCGGTCGGGTGAATGGCCGTCGCGAGGATGGTAATGCCGCGGGTGCGCCGCAACGCCGCGCGCGGCCTGCAGCCGTTTCCAGAACAGCGATACGCCGATCCATGCGATCGCCAGGCCCGAGGCCGCGCCCAACGCCGGATAGATTTTCTCCGGCAACACGTAGCGGGAAAGAAACAGCGTGACGAAGCCCAGGCCGAAGACCGTGATGGTGTGAGTGAATGTCACCATCAGGCCCAGGAAGGCGGCGTGCTTCACGGTGCCGCGCGTTCCCACCAGGTAAGCGGCCACGATGGTCTTGCCGTGCCCCGGCGAAAGCGCGTGCACCGCTCCCATTCCGAAAGCGGCCACCATGCCGATCAACAGCACGCCCCATCCCAGTTCGCCGCGCTGCAACAGGCGCGAGAGATAATCGCTGGGAATGGCGGCCAGAAAAACCGGCAGCACCAAGCTTGATTTCATTACAATGGTCCTTACGAATTGTATACGACGAGCGGCGCTATGAAGCGAGTGACTACCGCACAGGACGTGCCGGCCGCCGGGGACCTTCGCGTGCCCGTCGGGTCGATTGTCACGCCCTCGGCGCGTGAGGTGGCGGCGGCGCGCGGCATGCGCATCCTCGAAGTTCCCGACGACCAGATCTCCGGCATCGCGCCTCCCAACCAGACCATCGCCATCGGCTCCGATCACGGCGGTTTCCGGCTCAAGGAAGAACTCAAGCCGGTGCTCGAAAGCCTGGGCCTCCAACTGCGCGACGTGGGCGTACACGAAGAGAAGCCCGCCGACTACCCCGACATCGCCTGCCAGGTGGCCGAACTGGTGGCTTCGGGGGTTGCCACGCGCGGCATCGCCATCGATGGCGCGGGCATCGGTTCCTGCATGGCCGCCAACAAGGTCCCGGGCATTCGGGCGGCCTTGTGTTATGATAAAGCTTCCGCCCGAAACAGCCGTGAACATAATGATTCTAATGTGCTTACGCTCGGCGGTAGGCTGTTGACGGGGACCCAGGCGGAAGAGGTCGTGCGCACCTGGATGGCCACTTCGTTCGGCGGGGGCCGGCATCAGGCGCGGGTCGACAAGATCATGGCTATCGAGCGGCGGTATCTGAGAAAAGGAACGTTGTGACGCGAGCTGAACTCGACACCTTAGTCACGCAAATCGGCGAAGAAATCCTGGCCCGTGTGGGCCGCCCGGACACCGCGCCGGCGGCCGCTCCCAAAAAGGGGGAAGGCCTCAATCTCCCGGACCAGGTTTGCCCGGGGTGCGTGCAGCGTTGCGCGCAGACCTGCTCGCGGAATACCAGGGAGATCATCGCCCTCGGAGCTGCGCGCGTCTCGGCCAGCGAGAGGCTGACCAAGATCGATCCCAGCATCGCGGCGTTGATTGACCACACCATTCTCAAACCCGAAGCCACGCGCGCCGACATTATCAAGGTTTGCCGCGAGGCGCGCCAGTATAATTTCGCCAGCGTGTGCGTGAATTCCTATTGGGTGCCGCTGGTGCGCGGGGAACTTGCGGGCTCTCCCGTCAAGGTCTGCACAGTGGTCGGCTTTCCCCTGGGCGCCGCCAGTACCGAGGCCAAAGCGGCCGAGGCCTCTACGGCAGTTTGCGCCGGCGCGCAGGAAGTCGACATGGTGATCAACGTAGGCGCGCTCCGCTCCGGCGATCAGGAGGCCGTCAAGGCCGATATCGAAGAAGTGGTGCGGGCGTCGCATAGGGGCGGCGCGATCGTGAAAGTGATTCTCGAGACCGCGCTCCTCGATGACAACCAGAAGGCCGTGGCCTGCATGCTGTCGAAAGAGGCCGGCGCGGATTTTGTCAAGACATCGACTGGCTTTGGCCCATCCGGCGCTACCGCTCACGACATCGCGCTGATGCGCGAAGTGGTGGGGCCGCGAATGGGCGTGAAGGCCTCCGGCGGCATCCGCACGCTGCAGGATCTTCAGGCCATGACGGCGGCCGGCGCCACGCGCATCGGCGCCAGCGCCAGCGTGAAGATCGTCGAGGCCACCGCTGCCTGATCCGCGCCCGGCGCAGCCGCCCATGCAAGCCACCCGCAAAGCTTCGGTCCGGTTTCGCGAGCGGTCGGAGCTGCTGGACTACCTGCTGGAAGTCTCCGCCGCCACCGCTCAGACGCTCGATCTCGATCAGCTTCTGGCCAATGTAGCGGAGATCATCCGCAAGGTGCTGCCGTACGACCTGTTCGCGATCCTGCTGTTCAACGAAAAGCGGCAGGATCTGCGCATCCGTTACGGCGTGGGCCATCGCGAAGAAGTGATCCGCAACCTTTCGATCGCGCTGGGCGAAGGCATTACGGGCCAGGCGGCGGCGCGGCGGGAACCGGTGCTGGCGGGCGACGTACGCAACGATCCGCGTTACCTTCCCACGGTGGATGCCGTCTGCACCGAACTGGCCGTTCCCATGATGGCGCGCGGGCGGCTGGTGGGCGTGATCGATCTGCAATCCACGCGCCTCAACGCCTACACCGAGTACGACCGCGCCTTGCTGCGCCTGATCACGGCGCGTGTCTCGATTGCCATCGACAACGCCCGTTTGTACCGCAAGGTGGAGCGCCAGAACCGCACGCTCAAGACCCTGGCCAACATTTCGCGCGAGTTCTCTTCGATTCTCGATCTTAACGAGCTGCTGGGAAAAATCGCTTCGACGGTGCGCGAATTGATTGCCTACGATGCCTTCAGCATCCTGGTGGTGGATCGGGATGCCAAGGCGCTGCGGCATCTTTTCAGCATCCGCTACGACCAGCGCGTCTCGACCGACAACGTTCCGCTGGGCAAAGGCATCACCGGCGCGGCCGCCGAATCGCGCGAAGTGGTCCGCGTGCACGACACCGCCAAGGACCCGCGCTACATCGCTTCGCATGCCGATATCCGCTCCGAAGTGGCCGTGCCGCTGGCCGTGCAGGACCGCGTAGTGGGCGTGATGGACCTGGAAAGCGACCGCGTGGGTTACTTTACCGACGACCACGTGCGCACCCTGACGCTGCTCGGTCCGCAGGTGGCGTCGAGCGTCGAAAACGCGCGGCTCTACCATGAAGTGGCCGTGCGCGAGAAGAGCCTGGAAGAGGATTTCAAAGCCGCGCGCGAATTGCAGCGTGTGCTGCTGCCCGACGCCGACCCGGAAATCGAAGGCCTGGATTCCGCTGTGCGCCTGCGCCCGGCGCGGGAAATCTCGGGCGACATCTACGACCTGTTTGAACGCCGCGACGGCCGCACCGTGATCGCGTTCGGCGATGTCAGCGGCAAGGGTGCGGCGGCGGCCCTATATGGCGGGCTGATGAGCGGCCTGCTGCGCACGCTGGCGCCGCGCCGCCACCGCCCGGCCGAACTTCTCAAGGCGGTCAACGACGCGCTCATCGAACGCAAGGTGGAAGCCCGCTACGCCACGTTGAGCGTGCTGCTGTGGGATCCCGCTACACGCCAGATCGTGATGGCCAACGCCGGCGCGATTCCGCCCATGATCTGCCGCGGCACCGAGGTTTTGAAAGTGCGGGCCGAAGGCGTGCCGGTCGGCTTGCTGGAATCCCGCGAATACGAGGAGGTAACTTTTCAAACCCAGCCTGGTGACATCATTCTGCTCTACTCCGACGGCATCACCGACCATTTGAGCGCCGCCGGACTGGAATTCGGACGCGGCCGTCTGGCTCAGGTGGTGCGCGCCAACTGCCAAAAACCACCCGCCGGCCTCATCCAGGCTGTCTTCGAGGCGCTCGACCAGTTTTCTACCACCGCCTTCGACGATCAGACGCTTTTCGCGATGAAGGTGCGGGGATGATTGGTAATCCCTGTATTATGAGTAGGTTTGGCAGAACCTGTGGAATAATGGGTGTCATCAAATGACGGTACTTGCGCAGAACGGTTCGGGGCTTCGATCGCCCCTTCGAGCTATTTTGATGGCCGTCCAACCGGGGAAATCCGGCATGCGCAATTCCCTCCCCCGCTTTGTAACCTGTCAACTTGCCGGTACGCCTATCCAAACGGAGCACTTGAAGCTTTTGGACGCCGGCACGTATGGTGCCGAATGCTGGTTGATTTCGAGCTGATCAAAAGCGCACAGAAGGGCGATAGCGCTGCTTTCAACGAAATCGTGACGGTGTACCGGAAGCGGATTCTGGGCACGATCACCCGGTTGATCGCCCGTACGGAAGATGTCGAGGATGTCGCACAGGAAGTTTTCTTGCGACTTTATTTTTCTCTCGACCAATTGCGGACGGCAGAGGTCTTTGAACCGTGGTTGTATCGGCTGACGGTGAACGCGGCTTACGATTATCTTCGCAAGCAGCGGCGCCGCCAGGAATTCCGGATGTCCGACCTGTCGGAGCAGCAGGTGATGATGGCCGATGCCGTGGCCGGTGGGAAAGCGGACCAGGACGATCGGCACAAGAAGAAACTCCGTGAGTCGGTGGCTTCGCTTTTGGGAGCGGTTTCGGAAGCGGATCGGATTTTGCTGATGTTGAAAGAAGTGGAAGGGCTTTCGTTGAAGGAGCTTGAAAAGGTTTATAAAGTCAACGAAAATGCTCTTAAGGTCCGGTTATTCCGGGCCCGCCAACGGGTGTTGAAAGCCTTTGGCGCAGCGGAAAAGCGGGAGGAGGCCGGCTGAACGCCGGCAGGTGGTTCGAGGTATTATATGAATGAAATGCGCGGCAACGACGACGAAAGATTGGACGCTCTGTTCCGGGCGTATCGCGATGCCTGCCCCACACCGGAGGCCAGCGCGAATTTTATGCCGGCTCTTTGGGGGCGGATTGAATCGCGCCAGAGTTTCACGTTTTCCTTCCGTCGCATGGCGAATGGCTTTGTCACCGCGGCTGTGGCTCTGACCATCGCGCTGGGCGTGTACATGTCGATCCCGCATTCGAGCGCCGTCGCCTCCGGCGAGACTTACATCGAGGCCCTGGCGGAAGCCCATCCGCTGGATGCCCCCGATATTGTTACCCCGGCGCGCCTCGACCTCTCCGGCCGTTAGGCTGATTCATGGCGAACACGAAACTGTCCGCATTCTTTTCCCTGCTGCTGGTGTTCCTCAGTGGCGTGGTGGTGGGGGGCTTCGCATACCATGTATACAGCACCACGGCAGCGGTAGCGCGTTCCAATCCCAAAGGCCCCGAAGAAAAGCGCGATCCGGAAGCCATCCGCAAACACAATATCGATGAGATGACCCAGGCAGTCCACCTGGACCCACAGCAAGTGGGTCAGTTGGAAAAGATCTACGATCATACGCGAGAGCAGTTCGACCAGGTTTTTCAGAAACGGGACGCCGAAGCTCATGCGATTTATGACGACCAGGTGGCGCAGGTGAAAGCCATGCTTCGCCCCGACCAGGTTCCTTTGTACGAGGCGTTCCACGCCAAGCACGAGGCCGAACGCAAAGCCCGCAAAAAGGGACCAGGCGGCGGAAGGAAGTAGCTGTTCCCACCGCTTGCGCGATGGGCTATGATCTTTCGTCCTTCGGACTTCGGCCCGCGGAAGAATCGTCGCGGCCTGCGAAGAAACTAAGGCACAGCAGTACAGACCTGTCGGTAACAACAAAAAAGGGGCCGGACGCCGTCCGGCCCCTTGCCATTTCTGAACTTGATTCGCTGCTTACGCTACCGGTTGTCCCTTCTTGGCGGCGCGCGATTCCTTGTACTTCCTCTCGAACTTGTCGATGCGGCCGGCGGTGTCCATCAGCTTCTGCTTGCCGGTGAAGAACGGGTGGCAGGAAGAGCAGATTTCCACGCGGATATCGCCTTTGTGCGTCGACCGCGTCTTGAAGGTATGGCCGCAGGCGCAGATCACATTCAATTCGTTATAAGCGGGGTGAATACCGGCCTTCATTTTGTTACGGGGATTCCTTTCGAGACTTTCAGTATACCAAAAAGACGAATCCCCCGTGACCCGCTCTCGGGGCACGGGGGAGATAGCCAAAGAATAAAACCTGAGGCTTAAGCTGACGCTTGAGGCAGCCGGTCCACAGGAACGTTGATTCCGATACTGGACGGAATCGGCTACATTATCGGCTCGACTTCAACAGTCGGCCACCTCTCGCGGTCGTATGTTACTTTCCATTATGCTGGACCACCTCCTTTTCCAGTGATGTTTACATGCTCTCACGCGCGTTTCGGCTTGTCAACACTAAACTCTCGGGAAATAGCCGCTAAGCGCCATGTAATGCTTGAGTTACAGGTTGCGGGCGGCGAATCGGCACATCGTCAGGCCGTCGATCAGGTTAAAGGGAAAACGGCCGGTGGTGTAATGGCCGCAAGGCAGCGTGAAAACCTTATGCGGCAAATGCATTTCCCGGAAGCTGGCGAGCACCTGCTGGGAATAAACCGGCAGGAATGTCGAGTCGTGCCTGGCCCAGATCAGCAGGGTGCGCATGTCGCGCCCCTGGATGCGCTTCAGGTAACTGGCCGGGCTGATCACAGACCAGTAATGCCGCAGATCGTCCTGGCTCACCACGTTACCGAAGCCCTGGCGCACGTGTTGGGACGATATTCCGGTCCAGACGGGGTCCGAAAAGTAGTTGGATACGTGGTTGAAGATGCCCACCTTCACGCGCAGGTCGTGGGCCGCGGCCACGAAGGCCACGCACGAACCCAGGCTGGTCCCCAACACCCCCAGCCGCTGGTAGCCCTGTTGCGCCAGCCAGTCCAGGCAGGCGCGCGCGTCGATGACGGATTGGCGGGTGGCGTGAATGGTGCGCCCGATATTGCTCGAGACGTGGTAATCGGCGCGGGAGAGGTCCTCCGGCATGCGTTCCGAGTGGTACGCCATGGTCATGCGCAGCGCGCTGATTCCGAACCGGTTCAGCAGCTTTGCCAGCCCCACGTGTCCGTCGGGACCGGAATTCCACTGGGGTAGCACGACCAGGGCGCGGCCGCGGTCCCGCCCGGCGGGAAACCACAACCCGTGGACGGTATTGTTCTTCGGATACGGGGATTCGACCGGGCTGGTGAAAGTCAGCCGGTCTTCCCGCAGCCGGAAATCCTGGACCGGCGCGTAGGAATAAAGGCGCTCGGAGTGGACGACGCTTTCGGTGGCGAAACGGGCCACACAGGCAGCCGCATCGCCGTTCGATTCCGCGGGGCAGGGCGGAAAGCCGATCGAGTGCAGCCATTCCGTGCCCCATTCAAACGGACGAACCACGCGGTTGGTGTCCCGAGTGGCGAGCTTCCGCTCCCAGCGATCCATCCAGTAGGCATAGGGTCCAGGCATTTGAGGTGAGAAATCCCAGTTTAGCAGAACAAAAAAATCGCCCCGCTCCGGCAGATGGGAACCGGGCGGGGCGGCGGCGTCGAGCCGGAACGGAGGCAACAACGCACCAAAGTGAGAATATCCTCTAAAGAACCTTGCAGACTGGTAAGCAACCCGTGTGCCATATGTAGTTGATTGATAGCAAAGCCCAGCCTCCGCCAGTTCTCCCGATTTCGGAACGGCCTTCTACCGGATTCCGAATTCCGCCCGGACAGGCGCTACAATCGGACCTGTGAGTTCTGTACCGGCGCCGGCCGAGGTTCCCTCCACCGCGGGTGGGAAAGCCCTGGCTGGATTCCTGTTGTCGGGGTTCCTGTTGGCGTTGCTGGGCGCCATCCTGCCGGCCTGGGGATACCACCGGGATCCACCGGATTTTGTGGCGGTAGGGAACTACTTCCTGAGCCTCGCGGTGGGGATTGTAGCGGCGGCCGCTCTGGCCCGGCCCATCATCGTGCGGCGCGGGCTGACATTCCTGCTGATTTTTTCCTGCGCGCTTTCCTGCGTCGATCTGGCCTACCTGGCCGTGGTTTCACCGCTGCTCTCCTCCTGGTGGCGGGTGGGCGGCCTGTTGACGCTGGGGATCGGCGCCGGACTCTTGAATATGGCGCTGTTTTATGCCATTTCCCGAAGCTACCAAACGGACGCGGCCCGCACGGTCAATCAGGGCGGCATCTGGTACGGACTCGGGTGCCTCTCGGCCACGCTGCTGGTGGGCGGCACCTTTTACGCATACGACGTGCCCACCATCCTGATCTTCATGGCGGTGGTGCCGGGGCTGTTTGCCGGGCTGTATTACAAGAGTTCCTACAAGGCGCCGCCGCCAGGCACGCATCCGACGCTGCGGCAGGCCTTCCAGGATTTCCGCAGCATCGGGGCCATTCTGTTCGCCCTCCTGCTGTTCTTTCAGTTCGGCAACGAATGGTCGATTGCCGGCTGGCTGCCGCTGTTCCTGATCCGCCGGGTTGGGCTGAGCCCCAAAGCCGCGCTGTTCGACCTGGCTCTCTACTGGGCGTTTCTCATGGGGGGCCGGCTGGGCGCGGTCCAAATCCTGCACCGGGTCAGCCACGCGCGGCTCTTGCTGGCGAGCGTGTCGGGGGCGCTGTTCGGCTGCCTGATTCTCTATTTCACAGACAACGGATTCGGGGCGGCCACCGGTGCGATGTTCGTCGGCGGCGGCTACGCCAGCATCTATCCTCTGGTGGCGGAGGCCATCGGCCGCCGTTTTCCTTACTACCATCCCGGCTTCTTCAACGGCATCTTCTCGGTGGCGTTGGTGGGCGGTCTGCTGGCGCCGGCTACCCTGGGCTATGCGGCCTCGGCGCTGGGCGTGGGCGTGGTGGTGGGTATCCCGCTTGTGGGCACGTGCCTGGTGATGATTCTGATCCCTTTAATCTGGCTGGAAGCCAAGGTCACCGGCCGATGAGGAGCGAAGGCCGCGGTTTGGCGCGTCTGATGCCGGCGTTGATGCTGGCTGGTGGCTTATCGGCTGCTTCCCTGGCTGAAAACATCGAGCGTCTGATTGCCTCATCGCCGGCTGCGCGGACTGCCTTCTGGGGCATTCGCATCGTCGACCTGGCGAGCGGGAAGACGCTCTATGAAGCGAACCCCGACCACTTCTTCGTTCCCGCGTCCAACACCAAACTGTTTACGACGGCCATGGCGCTCCAGCGGCTCGGCCCGGATTTCACCTTTCGGACGCGGGTAGTGGCGGATGGGCCGCCGGACGCCGAAGGGCGTATCCACGGCGAGCTGAGGCTGGTGGGCGGCGGCGATCCCAACCTTTCGGCCCGCGCTATCCCTTACCGCATCGGCCCTACGACCGGCAATGCCACCGGCAACCCTCTGGCGGCGATCGCGGACCTGGCCGATCAAGTGGCCGCGCGCGGCATCAAACGCATCGAGGGCGGCGTGGTGGGCGACGATACCTGGTACGTTTGGGAGCCTTACGCGGTGGGCTGGTCGATTGACGATCCGCGCTCCGACGACGGGCCGCCGATTTCGGCTCTCACCCTCAACGACAATACGTTGACCCTCAGCATCCGTCCGGGTGCGGCCGTGGGCGACCCGGCCGTGCTGGCGCTGAGCCCTCCCGTGGAATACTACCTGCTGGAAAACCGTGTCCGCACGGTGGCCGCCGGAGGCGACCGCAGGGTCCGGATGGAAAGAATTCCCGGCAGCGGGGTCGTGCGGTTGTGGGGCACACTGCCGGTGCACGACCGCGGGCAGGAGATGCTGCTAGGCATCGAAGACCCGGCGCTTTATGCAGCGGCGGCGTTGCGGCAGGCTCTTGAAGATCGCGGCATCGCGGTGGCCGGAGCCGTTCGGGCCAGGCATTTGTACCCCGACCAGGCGATGGAACCCGCCCCCGCACCGGCTGAAGACTCCGGGATTGAGTTGGCATCGCGCACGTCGGCGCCGCTGGTGGAAGATCTGCGGATCACCGACAAAGTGAGCCAGAATCTGCACGCCGAGCTGGCGCTGCGGGCGGTGGGGCGCGCGCGCCGGGGCATCGGCAGCTTCGAGGCTGCGCGAGACGAAGAGAAGGCCTTTCTGGCGGAAGCCGGCATCGAGCCCGGCGCCTACAGTTTGCTGGATGGCTCCGGGCTCTCGCGGCTCAACCTGGTGACGCCCGCGGCGGTGGTCAAGCTGCTGCGCTACATGTACGATTCGCCGGCGCGCGACAACTGGATCTCGCTGCTGCCGGTGGGCGGCCTTGATGGCACTCTGGCGACGCGGTTCGGCGACGGCGCCGCCGCCGGACACATCCACGCCAAAACCGGTTCGCTCTCCCACGCGAGCGCGCTTTCGGGCTACGCGGAGAAGCCCGGCGGCCAGTGGGTGGTGTTTTCGATCCTGGTGAACAACTACAACGGCTCCGCCGCTGAAGTGCGCGGCATCATGGATGGCATCTGTTCTCTTATAATGGAGTAAGGGTTGCGCCCTTGATATCCCTTCGGGATATGGAAGCCAGGAATCAGAAGTCGAGGAAGTCAGAATGGTCGTGAGGCGGCCCCCTGCGGGACCTTCCGACGTTGGAGTAAGCAAATATGCCGATCTTTGAATATCGCTGCGACGATTGCGGGACGAAGTTCGAGAAGCTGGTACGCCGCGCCGACGACGCGCCCGGCGTGGAGTGTCCTTCCTGCGGCCAGAAGCATCTGACGCAGGAGCTTTCCACTTTCGCCGCGCACGTTCCCAGCGGGTCGAAGGCGGCTGAGATGCCAAGGTGCCCGGGTGGGATGTGCGGCAATCCGGGGATGTGCGGGATGAACTGAAGAGGGCTGCGCCCTTGATATCCCTTCGGGATACATAGCTGCTACCTGTACAAAACTACCACCGACAGTTGATGGGGCTCCGGGGGCGAGGGACTTCATTTGCATCCCGCGCCGCCTGGCAGTATCCTCAACTCTCTGACCCGGTGCCGGACACCGGTATCCGAAAGGAGACCTATGCGCAGCCTTCGGCTGATTCTCTCCGCCGTCCTCCTTCTGGGGCCCGCCATGGCCCAGGAAATCACCACGCCGGGAAAATTTTTCGGCTTCCAACTCGGCGCGGACAAGAAAATGGCCCGCTGGGACAAGATCGTCGAATACTACGGCGTTCTGGAAAAGCAGAGCGGCGGCCGAATGAAAGTCATCAACATGGGGCCTACGTCGATGGGCAACCCGTTCCTGATGGTGATCGTCACATCGCCCGCCAACTTCGCGCGGCTCGATCGCTTGCGCGAAGTCAACCTGCGTCTCAGCGACCCGCGCGGCCTGACTGAGGCGCAGGCCCACGCCCTGGTGGACGAGGGTAAAGCGGTGGTGGTGCAGTCCATGAGCATGCACGCTACCGAAATCGGCGGCACTCAGATGGCCCCCGAACTGGCCTACGACCTGCTGGCTCGCAAGGACGAAGATACCCGCCGCATCCTCGACAACGTGATCTTCATCGAAGTGCCATGCTTCAACCCGGACGGCGAAATCATGGTCACCGACTGGTACAACAAGCAGCTCGGCACGCCCTACGAGGGCAGCAATCCGCCGTGGCTCTATCAGAAGTACGCCGGACACGACAACAACCGGGACGCCTTCCAGACCAACATACCGGACTCCCAGTACATGGCCCGCATCCTCTTCACCGAGTGGAGGCCCGAGGCCTACGTCGATCACCACGGGATGGGCGGCAACGGCGCCCGCATTTACCTCCCGCCGTACGCCGAACCGATGAGGCCCTACGCCGACCCGATCCTCTGGCGGGAGCTGGCCTGGTACGGCGCGCACATGGCTTATAAAGAGGAAGAGGCCAATCTCTCGGGCGCCATCAACGACGCCATCTATTCCGGCTGGGGCCACTTCGGCTTTCATTGGATCACACCCTTTCACAACATCGCCGGCATGCTTACGGAGTCCGCCGCCGCGCGCCTGGCCTCTCCGCAGTTCGTACATCCCGACCAGTTGCGCGGCAATACCCGCAACCTTCCCGTGTATGAACCCGAGACCATCTTCCCCAACCCCTGGCCCGGCGGATGGTGGCACTTGCGCGACATCGTCGAACGGCAGAAGGTCTCCGCCTGGGCCGCGCTCGATCTTGCCGCGCGGAACCGCGAGACCGTCCTCTGGAACGCCTATCTGAAGGGCAAGCGCCAGACCGAGCGCGGCGCCGCGGGCAAGCCGGCCGCGTACCTCATCTCCACGCTGCAACACGATCCGCTCACTTCCATCAAGCTGGTGAACAAGCTCCTCGTCCAAGGCATCGAAATCCAACGGGTCTCCAAAGCCTTTACCACCGGCAGCGGCATGATGTATCCCGCGGGTTCCTTCGTCATCTCCCTGGCGCAGCCTAAAATGGGCCTCATCCGTTATCTGCTGGGCCGCACCTTTTACCCGGATAACGAGTGGACCCGGAACCGCGATGGCTCTCCCATCCGCCCCTACGACATGGCCACCGACACGATGTTCGAATTCATGGGAGTGCGCGTGGACCCGGTGGACGAACTGGGTGAGACCGCGCTCGAGAAGCTCTCCGGCCCGGTCGAGCCGGCCGGAAAAGTGACCCGCGGCCCCAACGGCTACTCGCTGGACGGCCGCCTCAACGACAGTTTCCGCGCGGTGAATCTCCTGTTCGACAAGAGCGTGGCGGTGCGCCGCGTGGACAAGCCGGCCGTGGGTCTGCGCGCCGGCGATTTTGTGGTCCCCGCCGGCTCGGAGGCGGTGCTCGAAGACGTAGCCAGGCAGACCGGTGTCGATTTCACACCGCTCCGCGGCGCTGTCCCGGCCGCGGTGCGCGACATGAAACGGCAGCGTGTCGCCATGTACCAGCGCTACGGAGGCGGCAACATCGATGAGGGCTGGACCCGCCTGGTGCTGGAGCAGTTCAATTTCCCATACGCTTCCATTTTCGACCCCGAAATCAAGGCGGGGAATCTGATCGACAAGTACGATGTGCTCGTGATTCCCAACGACAGCACCGCCACCATCACCGGCGAAGCGCCTGCCGGCGGAGCGGCTCCAGCGGGCCGCGGCGGCCGTGGTGGCGTTGAACCTGCCGCCGCGGCGGGAGGCAGGGGGGCAGGCGGCGAAGGAGGAGCCGGCGGGCGTGGCGGCAACACCCCTCCGGAGTACCGCACCGGACTCGGCGCGGAAGGAGTGGGCGCCATCCGGGACTTCGTCCAGAAGGGCGGCACCTTGGTTACGCTGAACGGCGCGACGGCCTTCCCGGTGGATCGCCTCGGTATTGGTGTGCGCAACGTGCTGGCGGGCAAAACCACCAAGGAATTCTGGTGCCCCGGCTCCACGCTCAAAGTGACGTTCGACAACACCAACCCGCTCGCCTACGGAATGCCGTCCCACGGGCTCGCTCTTTATTTGGACAGCCCGGCGTTCGAAATCACTGCTCAAAACGCGGAAAACTACGACATCGTTGTTCGTTATGAAGACCGCGAGCTGCTCGAAAGCGGCTGGCTGGTGGGTGAAGAGAATCTCGCGCGCAAAGCCGCCGTCGTATCCGCCAAATTGGGCCAGGGCAGGGTGGTCCTCATCGGATTCCCGGCTCAACACCGCGCCCAAACGCACGCTACTTACAAGCTGCTGTTCAACGCGCTGGTCCGCTGATCGATGTGCATGGCCGGGGCGGCAGGCGCATGGTCTCGGCGCCGCCAGTCCTGTTCCAGCATCGACCACACCGCCAAATCCAGCCAGCGGGGGTTCACCCACTCCGCTTCCCGCAGCACGCCTTCGGGGGTGAAGGCCAGGCGCTGGGGAATGGCGCAGCTCCGCGTGTTGCCGGTGGCGCGGCGGATCTCCCCGCGATGCAGTCCGATCTCGCCGAAGACCGGTTGTGTGGACAACAACATCTTCTACGCCGGATTCTCTATCCTGAGATAGCCAGCCGCCCGAGTTACCTGGTTGCCCTCCCAGAGCTGGTGGCCCCGAGGCGAGCCGCGACTTGTCGCACGACCGTGAGGGAGCGGTGCCCGTCCCGCGAATGTTTCCTCGCGGTCAAGGACCTAGCAAGGCAGCGAGCGCGGCTCGCAAATGCCCTACCTGAAGGATGTGGGCGGCTTGTCAGCGTTGCGCCGCCCACGGTTGGTGGTGTGAAGACGCAGTGTTGCGCCTTTTCCTGGAGCACCGAAGGAACCCTATGACCATCCAGGTGTCGTGCTCGTTTGAATTCTTTCAGCAGGCCAACGCCGAAACAATACCGGCAATGGTTAGCGATGGCCGGATAACGGCGGATATGGAAAAGAGCAACTGGCGGCACCAGAAAGGGGAGCCTCGAAGTCCATCACATTTTTGGCGAGAATTCGTCCATTGCCTCCAGTCCGCCCTACAAATGAATAATTCCCCGCTGTATGGCCGCCGTCGCCGCCTGCGTCCGGTCCTGCACGCCCAGCTTGCTCAATATGCTCTTCACGTGGTTCTTGACCGTGTGCTCGGCGATGCTCAATGCGTACGCAATCTGCTTGTTGGCCAGGCCCCGCACAATCAACTCCAGCACCTCGATCTCGCGCGCGCTCAGATCCGGGCGCGGCATCTGCGCCGCCAGCGCGGCCGCTACCGCGGCCGGCAAATAAGTCTGGCCCGCGTGCACGGCGCGAATGGCGTTGAGCAATTCGTCGTGCAGCACGTCCTTGGTGAGATAGGCCTGCACTCCCGCCGAGAGTGCGCGGCGAATGTCCTCGTCACCGCCATAAGTGGTGAGAGCGACCATGTGGGCCTGCGGAAACTCGGCGCGTATGGCGGCGGCGGCTTCCACCCCGCCCATGCCGGGCATGCGGAGATCCAGCAGGACTACATCGGGCCGGTGCTGCCGGTAGAGTTCCACCGCCTGCTGGCCGTTGGCGGCTTCGGCAACGACGGTCATGTCGGGTTGCATGTTGACGATGGCGCTCACGCCTACGCGCGCCACCAGGTGATCTTCAGCGACCAGTATTCTGATTTTTCCGTTCATGGTAATGGCACCGTAACTTCCACTTCGGTCCCTCCGCCGGGCTGGCTGGCCAGGCGAAGCTGTCCGCCCAGCCGCTCCGCGCGCTCGCGCATGCCGAGCAAGCCAAAGTGGCCGCCCGTGGAGGTAAACACGCCCTGCTGCTCGAATCCGCGGCCGTTGTCTCGAATGCGAAGCGAGATGCGGCGCGCTTCGGTGTGGAGCTGAATGACGACACGGCTGGCCGCGGCATGCTTTAAGACGTTTGTGACGGCTTCCTGGGCGATGCGCAGGAGGTGCTGCTCCATCTCCTCGGGGAGCACCGTGGCGGGACCCGAGACATCCACGGCGACATCCACGGGGGATCCCGCCGTCCAGATGCGCGTGCTGCTTTGAATGGCTCCGGCAAGGTCGTGGCCTTCCAGCGCGGAGGCGCGCAGATCCATCACCGAACGCCGCGCCTCGGTGAGGCTGTGGCGGGCCATGCGCCGGGCCATGTCGAGATACTTGCGGACCGGCGACTCATCGTCGGGTATGCACATCGAGACGGCGTCGAGTTGGGAAGCGATCCCGACGAAACCCTGGGCCAGGGTATCGTGAATCTCGCGGGCCAGGCGGGCGCGCTCACCCAGGATCAGGGCAAAGCGGTAACGGATGCGGCGCAGCCGCTCTTGATAGACGGCCCAGGCGCCGGCAACCAGCAGCCCGCCGCAGAACAACCGGAACCAAATGGTTTCGTAATAATGCGGCAGAACGTCGAAACCGAAGGACTGTTCCGTGGACGAACCCCCTGGGATCTCGGCTTTGACAGAGAAGATGTAATGGCCATGTTTGAGGCTGTTGTAGTTGATCTCGCGGCGGGCGCCGGCGCTCACCCAGCCGGGCTCCAGGCCGGTGAGCTTGTAGGAATACTGCACCCGTTCGGGGGCGCTCAAGTGGATGGCGGCATAGCGGATGCGCAGGCGTTCGATATCCGCAGCCAGGCGCGCGGGCTTGGAGAGATCGATCGAGTTGGCGTCCGCGGCGATGTCGAGCAGTTGAACCGCGGGCGGCGCCGGGGCCGGCGTTGGGGCATGCGGATTGAAGACGGCCAGCCCGCGGCTGGTCGTGAACCAGAGGCGGCCGTCCGCGTTGCGGTCGCCGCCGCCGCCGGTGGGATAGCCGGGGGAACATTGCGCGCTACGGAGGCCGTCGCCTACGCCATAGTTGACGGGATCGAGGGATCTTCTTCTGCCGGCGGCGAAATCCGCCAGTTGGCGTTTCGCGACGCGGCAGACGCCGCGGGTGGTGCTGAGCCACAAGGATTCGCCGTCGTCGGCGATATTGGCGACGTTGTCGCTGAGCAGGCCCTCCTGCTGGGTGAACCATTGAAAGCGGCCTTCGCGAAACGCGCCGAGGCCACCGCCAAAAGTGCCGATCCATAATGTTCCGTTGGGATCCTGATAGAGTCCGCGGATGTTATCGCTGGAAAGTCCCGTGGCGATTGAGTAGGAGCGGACATCCTCATCCTGGACGCGCCACAGACCTTTGCCGAAAGTGCCGGCCCATAGGGCGCCATCGCGGGTTTGGCAAAGCGTGACGACCGAATTGGCGGCGGCCGCGCTGCCCGCCAGAACCGTCCGGATCTGCTGGCCCTGGACTTCGAAGAGACCGGCCGGACCTGCCAGCCAAAGGCGGCCGGCGGAATCTTCGAGGGCGTCGAAAACGATGCGGCGGGAAAGCGGATCGGGCGGGACGAGCGTGGTGAAACCAGAGCCGTGCATGCGAACCAGGCCGACCCGGGTGGCGAGGAGTAGATCGTGATTGGCGCTTTCGCGGATTGAAAAGACTTCCGTCTGAGGCATGCCGTCACTCGGCGTAAAGCGGCGCCGGTCGCCCGACAAGAGCATCAGCCCGCCTTCGTGAAACCCGACCCAGATACGGCCGGCGTGATCCTGAAAGACCGTGTTGGGTTCGTCGGAAGGCAGGCCCTCGGTCTTGCCATACACCGTGAATGCGTCGTCGCGAAGCCGCGTGAGGCCGTTGTTGGCGCCCATCCAGAGATCGCCCTCGCGATCTTCCAGAAGGCAGCGGACCAGGTCGCTGTCGCGGCCGCCTGCGGCGGAAGCCACAAAACGGTCGCCCTGAAAACGGGCCGGGCCGCCGTTGGTGCCGATCCAGATGTTGCCGTCGCGGTCTTCCACGACCACGCGGACGTAGAGATCTGGCAACCCGTCGTGAGTGTCGAATTTGCGAATGCGGCCGGCCGGCGTGCGGAGCATCAGGCCCAGGCTCCCAGCCACCCAGAGGTTGTCGTGGCGATCCACCAGCAGGGAGGAGACCATCTCGCCACCGATAGTCGCGTTGTCGATCAAGGTGGTGTATCTGTCCCCGGAGATCCGCACCACGCCTCCGAAACCGGCCACCACCAGATCATGATGCGGGTCCTCGCGGACGGCCCGCACCGACAGCAGGCTGGGGCCGGGGGAATAGTTGGTGAATCGGCCATCGCGGAAGCGGCTCAAAGAAACCCCGGCCACGATCCACAGGGTGCCGGCGTGATCTGAGAAGAGGCCGGTCACCGCGTCGTCGGGGAGGCCATCCTTCGTGGTGAAAGTGTGAAAGCTCTTGGCGTGGAACCGGGTCAGCCCGCGCGCCGTGCCGATCCACAGTGACCCATCCGGATCAGCCGCCAGGGCTGTGATGGAATTGGCGGGGAGGCTGCCGTCGGACTTGGTGAACACCTTAAACTCGTAGCCGTCGAAACGCGCCAGGCCTTCGTCGGTCCCGAGCCACAGGTAGCCGTCGGCGGTTTGCGCGATGGCGCGTATCGTGTCCTGGGGGAGTCCGTCCACTTGGCCCCACGACTGGCGGGAATACTGGGTTAGGCTCTTGTGGGGGTCGAGCGCAAAAGCCGCCGGAAGAAACAGACAGGCCGCCAGACAGGCGGCGATGCGGCCATGGGTGTCGAGGAGGCGACTGAACACCGTACTCCGAGTATAACCACATGCGCTAAGCTACGACCATGCGACGCGCTTTTCTGCTTATGCTGATGGCCTCGACGGCGGTGCTGGCGGCGGAAGATTGGGGCCCGGCACAGTTCCTGGTGGGACACTGGACGGGCGAAGGAACCGGCCAGCCCGGCAACGGTTCGGGAGCGTTCTCGTTTGCCCCCGATCTGGCGGGGCACGTCCTGGTGCGCAAAAGCTTCGCCGACTACCCGGCGGCCGATGGCAAGCCGGCCTTCCGGCACGACGACCTGATGATTGTGTATCGCGACGGGACGTCGCCCGGGCTCGCAGCCATCTACTTCGACAACGAGGGGCACGTGATCCGGTACACGGTGTCGCCGACAGGTCCAGGAGTGGTGTTTCTGAGCGATGGCGCGGCGAACCAGGTGCGCTACCGGATGACCTACACGCCGGCAGGCAAAGACAGCCTGAAGATCAAGTTTGAGATCGCCGCGCCGGGCAGGGAGTTCACAACCTACATCGAGGCAGGCGCCCATCGCGACTGAGCCGAACAGTCGGCAAACTCTTAAATCATAGAAAATAAGCAACATTATACATAATATTAGTGCGCTAATAAAAACTTGACATCTATACGCTAATATTTTATGATTGTAACTGGATGAGGTCGCTGGGCGGCCTCCCCAGAAACCAGCATTTGAGGAGGAATCACAACATGTCTCTCAGTCGTTTTGACCCGTTAGCCAGTCTCCGTCTCTTCGAAGACTCCTTCACCCGCATGGTGAACGAGCCCCGAACCAACCGTCCGTGGTCTCCGGCCGTGGATATTTACGAAACCGAGAACGAACTGGTGTTGAAAGCCGATCTGCCGGACGTCGATTTGAAGGACATTGACGTTCGCGTGGAGAACCAGACACTGTCGATTTCAGGCGAGCGCAAGTTCGACCAGGAACACACCGAGAAGGGCTATCACCGCATCGAGCGCAGCTACGGCAGTTTCGTGCGCAGCTTCTCCGTGCCCAACACCTTCGACACGGACCACATCGCCGCGGAGTTCAAGAATGGCGTGCTCAGCGTGACGCTTCCCAAGAAGGAAGCTGCCAAGCCGCGCCAGGTCAAAGTCGAAGTCAAGGCGTAAGATTGAAGTAGGGACGCGCCTCGAGCGCAAAGTAGGACAGGCCTCCTGGCCTGTCTTCGCTTTCGCTGCGAACGCGGGTACGACAGGGCCGGGGGTTTCCCGGCCCCATTTGTGTTTCAGGGGGGACTTATGTTTCGGTTGGATAAACTGACGCAGAAAGCTCAGGAGGCCTTGCAGCAGGCCCAGGCGACCGCGGAAAAGCACGAAGGCCAGGTGCTGTTCCCGCTGCATCTGCTGATGGCGCTGGCTGGGGAGCGGGAAGGGATTGTGCGCCCGCTGCTGGAGAAATGCAACGTGCATCCGGACGCCATCGTGGCGGAGGCCGAGCGGATGCTGGGCAGCCTGCCCAAGACCGCCGGCATGCAGCCGGGGCTGTACCTTTCGCCGCCCATGAACCAGGCCCTGGAGCGGGCCTTCGACGAAGCCACCCGCTTCAAGGACGAATTTGTTTCCACCGAGCACCTGCTGCTGGCCATCGCTGAACAGCGCGGCGACCCGGCCGGCCAGCTCCTGGACCGCGCCGGCGCGACCCACGATGCCATCTTGAAGGCGCTGGTGTCGGTGCGCGGAACCCAGCGCATCACCGATCAGAATCCCGAAACCAAGTACCAGGCGCTGGAGCGGTACGCGCACGACCTGACCGAATCGGCGCGGCAGGGCAAGCTCGACCCGGTGATCGGACGGGAAGACGAGATCCGCCGCGTGATGCAGGTGCTGAGCCGCCGTACCAAGAACAACCCCGTGCTGATCGGCGAGCCGGGCGTGGGCAAGACCGCCATCGTGGAAGGCCTCGCGCAACGCATCGTCCGCGGCGACGTGCCGGATCAACTCAAGAACAAGAAGCTGGTGGCGCTGGATCTGGGCTCCATGATCGCCGGCACCAAATTCCGCGGCGAATTCGAAGACCGCCTGAAGGCCGTAGTGAAGGAAATTATCGATTCCAATGGCGAGATCCTGTGCTTCATCGATGAGCTGCATACCCTCGTGGGCGCGGGCTCCGCGGAAGGCGCCATTGACGCGGCCAACCTGCTGAAACCGGCCCTGGCCCGGGGAGAACTGCGCTGTATCGGAGCGACCACGCTCACCGAGTACAAGAAGTACGTGGAAAAGGACGCGGCCCTGGCGCGGCGGTTCCGCACCGTGATGGTGGGTGAACCGTCCGTGGACGACACCGTCGCCATTCTGCGCGGCCTCAAAGAGAAATTCGAAATCCACCACGGGGTGCGCATCCAGGATGCCGCCATCATCGCTGCCGCCGTGCTCTCCCAGCGCTACATCGCGGACCGCTTCCTGCCGGATAAGGCCATCGACTTGATCGATGAAGCCGGCTCGGCGCTGCGCCTCCAGATTGGGTCGATGCCCATCGAGATCGACGATCTGGAGCGGCGCATTTCCCATCTGGAAATCGAGCGGCAGGCGCTCGGCAAGGAAAAGGACGCGGCCTCGCGCGAGCGGCTGCGCCACGTGGAGAATGAGCTGGAGGTGCTGCGCGGCCAGGCGGCGCCGCTCAAGGAACGCTGGAACCGCGAAAAAACCGCCATCTCGCGTGTCCGCGAGCTGAAGGCGGAGCAGGACAGGCTGCGCATCGAAGAAGAGAAAGCCAGCCGCGCCGGCGATTGGGAAAAAGCCGCCCAGTTGCGCTACGGGCGGCTCTCGCAGATCGAGAAAGACATTCAGGCCGCCGAGCGCGAAATGGAAGCCGTCAAAGAGACCGCCCTCCTCAAGGAAGAGATCGGGGAGGACGATATTGCGCGCATCGTGGCCAAGTGGACCGGCATTCCGGTGGCCCGCATGCTGGAAGGCGAAATCCAAAAGCTGGTCCATATGCCGGAGCGGCTCAAGGAGCGCGTGGTCGGCCAGGACGAAGCCGTGCGCCTGGTTTCCAACGCGATTCTGCGCAATCGCGCCGGCTTGAACGATCCCGACCGGCCCATCGGGAGCTTCATTTTCCTGGGGCCGACCGGCGTGGGCAAGACCGAACTGGTGCGGGCCCTGGCGCAATACCTGTTCGACGACGACAAAGCCATGATCCGCGTGGACATGTCCGAATACAGCGAAAAACATGCCGTCGCGCGCATGATCGGCTCGCCTCCCGGCTACGTGGGATACGACGAAGGCGGCCAGCTCACCGAGCAGGTGCGCCGCCGGCCCTATTCCGTGGTGCTCTTCGACGAGGTCGAGAAGGCCCATCCGGAAGTCTTCAACGCCATGCTCCAGATTCTGGACGATGGCCGCATGACCGATGGACAGGGTCGCACCGTGAGCTTCAAGAACACCGTGATCGTCATGACCTCCAACATCGGGACTCAAATGGTCGACAAGAACACCATCGGGTTTTCGGCGCTCGGCAAGGACGCGCGCAGCACCGACACGCGCAAGCGGTTGCTCGAGGCGCTGCGGCGCGAGTTCCGTCCGGAGTTTCTCAACCGCATTGACGATATCATCGTATTCAACACGCTGACCCGCGAGAATCTCGGCCGGATCGTGGATATTCAGTTGGCCAACGTGGCAAAAATGCTGAAAGACCGGAAGCTCGAGTTGGAGGTGACGCCCGCGGCCAAAGATGCCATCATCGCTGAAGGCTTCGATCCGCAATTCGGAGCGCGGCCCATGCGGCGCGCCATCCAGCGGCTGGTGCAGGACCCGCTGGCGCTGAAAGTCCTGACCGGCGAGTTCGTGGAAGGCGACCGGGTGATTGTGGATGCCGCGCCGGGCGAAGCCGAACTGCAATTCCGCAAGAGCCAGCCGGCGCGCGAACAAGAGGAGGTATTGCAGCAATGAACACCCTCAAGACCGCCCTTCTGCTGGGACTGCTCAGCGCCGTCCTGGTAGTGGGCGGCGGCATGATCGGCGGCCAGAACGGGCTCTACATGGGCCTGGGCCTGGCGGTGGTGATGAATTTCTCGAGCTATTTCTTCTCCGACAAGATCGCGCTCATGTCCTACGCGGCGCAGCCCGTGAGCGAGACGGAAAACCCGGAAGCCTACCGGCGGGTGGCGCCCATCGTGCGCAACCTGTGCCAGCGGATGGGCCTGCCCATGCCCAAACTCTGGATCATCCCGGAGGATTCGCCGAATGCGTTTGCCACCGGGCGCAACCCGGCGCACGCTTCGGTGGCCTTCACCAGCGGCATTCTGCGGCTGATGGACGACCGCGAAATCGAAGGCGTGGTGGCGCATGAGCTGGGACACGTGCTGCATCGCGACATCCTCATCAGCTCCGTGGCCGCCACGCTGGCCGCCGCCATCACGTTGGTGGCCCGCTTGGCCTTCTGGTTCGGGGGCTCGCGCCGCAGCGACGATCGGGAGGGCGGCGCCATGGGCGCCATCGCCATGATGATCCTGGCGCCCATCGCGGCCATGCTGATCCAAATGGCGATTTCGCGTTCGCGGGAATACGAGGCCGATGCGGCGTCGGCGAAATACACCGGGACGCCCTACGAGCTGATCTCCGGCTTGCAAAAACTGGAAACCTATTCCAAACGCATCCCCATGGACGCGACACCCTCCACCGCGCACCTGTTCATCATCAAGCCCCGGCTGGGATTCGGGCTGGGCGCCCTGTTCTCGACGCACCCTTCCACCGAGGAGCGGATCCGCCGGCTCGAGCAGATGCGATGAACGAAGTGCGGGTCAACCGCAAGGCCGCCGGGCGGGTGGAGTCCGGCCATCCGTGGATTTTTTCCAGCGATGTGACCGACCGCGGCGGCGCCCAGCCGGGTGAGGCGGTC
This sequence comes from Bryobacteraceae bacterium, assembly GCA_050014595.1. GTDB lineage: Bacteria > Acidobacteriota > Terriglobia > Bryobacterales > Bryobacteraceae > PALSA-129. The sequence continues at coordinate 134,875 of JBEKDA010000003.1, read as the reverse complement.
AAAGTGGGCGATCCGCGCGGCCGCTGGCTGGGCACCGCCCACTACAGTTCGGCTTCGCAGATTGCCCTGCGCATGCTCTCGATCCGCGTGGAACCGATTGGGCGCGAGTTCTTTCTGAACCGCTTGCGCGCGGCCGAGGCCTACCGCCGCCAAGTCGTGGGGGAAGACGGCAACGCTTATCGCGTGGTGCACGGCGAGGCCGACTTGCTGCCTGGGCTGGTGGTGGACCGCTACGCGGATTACCTGGCGATGCAGACGCTCGACCAGGGTATGGACGCCGCGCGGAGCGAAATTGCCGCGGCCCTGGGCGAGATTTTCCAGCCGCGCGGCATTGTGGCGCGCAACGACGCGGCGGTCCGGACCAAGGAGCAGTTGCCACTCGAGACAAACGTGGTGGCGGGGGAGATTCCCGACTGGGTGGCCGTGCGCATCAACGGCCTGGCCATGCGGGCCGACCTGCTGCGCGGGCAGAAGACCGGCATCTTCCTGGACCAGCGCGAGAACTACCGCGCAGCCGCTCTATATGCCCGGGGCGGGAAGGCGCTCGATTGTTTCACATCGACCGGCGGGTTCGCGCTGCACCTGGCGGCGCGCTGCGAGCACGTGGAAGCGGTGGACAGCTCCGCGCCCGCGCTGGCCGCGGCGCGCGCCAATGCGGAAGACAACCGAATCGGCAACATTCATTTTGAGGAGGCCGATTGTTTCGACCTGCTCGCCGCACACGCCACCGCGCGGCGGAAGTATTCGCTGGTGGTGCTGGACCCTCCGGCCTTCGCCAAGAGCCGTGGCAACCTGGAGGCCGCGGCCGCGGGCTACAAGCAAATCAACTTGCGGGCCCTGCAGCTTCTCGGGCCGGGAGGCATCCTCGTGACCTGTTCGTGTTCGCACCACGTGAGCGAAGCCATGCTGCTGGAGCTGGTCGCTCAAGCGGCGCTGGACTCGAAGCGAACGCTGCGTGTGTTGGAACGGCGCAGCCAGGCGCAAGACCACCCAATCCTGCTGACCGTGCCGGAGACCCACTACTTGAAGTGCCTGGTGCTGCAAGTCGTATAAAACCCACTGGTAGCGCCGGCGCAAGACCACCCAATCCTGCTGACCGTGCCGGAGACTCACTACTTGAAGTGCCTGGTGCTGCAAGTGGTGTAAAACCCACTGGTAGCGCCGGCGGTCTTGCCGCCGGTCTCTTCTGAGGGGCATGCTTTAGCTTGCCCTGGAAGGGCCTTCGGCCCGCGAAATTTCATGAAAAACTGAGTGTGCGCTGACCGGCTGCTGTGGCGCACGCACTCCTGCGTGCCGCGTCGCACTCCTGCCGGCGCCCCGTCCCAACAGACCGTCCCTACCCGGTGTAATGCGCGGCCAGCGCGAGATAGAACAGCGTGCCGACGGCAATCACGGCGCCGTGCGGCAGGCCGAGTGCCTTGGGGTGATGGACGTCCAACTCCTCCTTGCCGATATAAGCCGGCCGGCCGCTTTTCATCTCATTGACAATATAGCCGACGTTCCAAAAGGTGCTCTTGACGCGCTTGCGCACCGCGACCAGGATGATAGCCATGAGGCCGCCCACGATGGCGGTGACGATGAAAATCCCAAACCAGTTCGGCCAGCCGACGATGGCGCCGACCGCGGCCATCAGTTTGACGTCGCCCGCGCCCATGGCGCGGAGCATGTAAAGAGCCAGATAGCCGAAGAATCCGACGGCAAACCCGATGAGCGAATGGCGAAAGCCCGGCCAGCCCCGATACAGGAAGGTGTTCAGGGCGAACCCCAGCACGACGCCGCCCACCGAGAGCCAGTTCGGAATTCGCCGGTAGCGGACATCATAAACCGCGGCGCCTAAAACCACCGCCATCAGCAGAGCTTCCACCCCCGGCGGAGGAAGAGTGAACCTCATGGATTCATCAGTATAACTTCATTTGGCCGGCCCGCAAGCCGCTAATGCCCTGACCGCTAGGTTTGGTGCCTTTTGCGTAACCCATCGCTCAAGTTGGCGCCTCCCATGCGAGCCGCGACCGTGAGGGAGCGGTGCCCGTCCCCTCCGATGCGAGCCGCGACCGTGAGGGAGCGGTGCCCGTCCCGCGAACGTTGCCTCGTGGTCAGAGCGTTGGAGTTTCTACATTCTTCAGGCTCCGCCAAGACCACCTGGTAGCGCCGGCGGTCTTGCCGCCGGTGTTGCACCGATTGTTCAATCGGTGTAGCCGGGCGCAGCCCAGCCCCATTTCCTCCGCGTCTCCGCGCCTCGGCGGTGAATTACCGCCCCGCTACTTCGCCCCCGCTCCGCCCGAACTCACCGGATGAGCGGCCGACAACTGAATCCCTTCGCCAATCTTGGCCTCGCCGGGAATCGAGACCGGCAGATGGCCGCGGATATCGATTTCTCCCCACAGCGCTTTGACCGCGGCAATCTCGGAGGGGGGCACGGAACTGAAGGTGGCCAGGTAGGCCGCGGCGTTCGGGAAGTTGCGGAGCAAGTAAGGATTGCCGAGCGCTACCAGGGCGACCGGTTTTCCAGCGGCCATCAGCGATTCGAGCGTGGACGCCAGTTGGCCGCCCAGCCCGACTGATCCACGCCCGGACGTGACCGTGGAGAAAGCCGCCACGACATAGCTTTCGCAAACGGCGAGTTGCTGGACCGCTTCGTCGATATCCCGGCGCGACAGGGAAGGATCGAAAGTGGCCAGCGCGGCGCGGGGAATCCGCTTGCGAACTTCCTGGGTGAAGACTTGGCCCTCCGGGGAATAGCGGCCCTCGGTCAAGACCAGGTAGCAGGCGCGGCCGGGAGCGGCCAGCGGCAGGAAACCGGCGGAATTGCGGACCAGCGTGATGGCGCGGTCGGCAATCTCCTGGGCGCGATCGTTTACAGTGGGATCGTCGAGGACGTCGCCGATGGCTTCGAGATCGGTATAGCGGGTGTGGTCGAGACCGATGCGTTCTTTGGCGGAAAGAATCTTCGCGACGCTTTCCCGAATGCGCTGGCGGCTGAGGCGGCCGGTCGAGACGGCGGCCACCACGGCCTTGATGGCAGTATCGGGATCGGCCGGCATGAGAAGAGTGTCGGCGCCGGCCTCCACCGCGCGCACCGCGGCTTCGCCCGAACCGAAGCCGTTGACGATCCCGCCCATGCCGAGAGCGTCGGTGATGACCAGGCCTTTGAACCCGAGCTGGTCGCGCAACAGGCCGGTGAGAATCGCCGGAGACAGCGTGGCGGGCAACTCGGGGGGCGCCAGGGCGGGCACCGCCACGTGGGCCGTCATCACCGCATCCACGCCGGCGTCGATGGCGGAGCGGAAGGGCACCAGTTCGAGGCTTTCCAGACGGTCCAGGCCGGCTGTAATGGTGGCCAGGTTGAGATGAGTATCGACGGCCGTATCGCCGTGGCCGGGAAAATGCTTGGCGGTCGTCAGCACGAAGTTGCGCTTGTCGGAGTGGGCCCCTTCAATGAAGGCTTTGACATGCGCGGCTACCGCCTGCGGGTTTTCCCCGAAAGAACGGATGTTGATGATGGGATTATCGGGGTTGTTGTTGACATCGGCCACCGGGTAGTAGACCCAGTGGACTCCCAGGGCGCGCGCTTCCCGCGCAGTGACTTCCCCTTCGAAGCGGGTGAGCGACGGATCTCCGGTGGCGCCAAAGGCCATCGCGTGGGGGAAAGCTGTTGTGCCGGAGACGCGCATGGAGGCGCCGCGTTCGAAGTCCCCGCCCACCAGCAGGGGGATCTTGGCGACGCGTTGCATGCGATTCAAGAACGCCGCCAGCGCGTAGGGCTCGGCCTTCTGCACACCCCGTCCGTTGTTGGTGTTAGTCAGGATCAGGCCGCCGACCTTGGTTTCACGGATGAGCCGCACGAATTTCTGGTAGTCGCGCGAACGGGTGTTGGGCGAGCCGCCATGGAATTCGATGAAGACCAGTTGCGCCACTTCATCCCGCAGGGTCATTCCCTTCATCCAGTGCCGCACGGTGGCGGTGGTCTTCATCGGCGCGGGGTTCTTGGCGGGCGTGGCGGCAAAGGCGGAAACCGCCAGCAGACACACCATGGTGGCGCGCGCACTCGTGCGTGCCGCATCGGCACTCATGCCGGCGCCCGGTCCCGACAGACTGTCCGCACCCCGGCAGCGTGTCGAGACGAGTCTCGACACGGCACGCACGAATGCGTGCGCCACCTCATTGGGCCATTTGTGAGAAATGCGCGCTGAGCGGGATCGGGGCACGTTTTCCAGTGTGCCAGATTAGTCTGCCGCTTTGCGCGCCCGTGCGGGCACGGCCTTCTGCGCGGCCGGAGGCTTACGCGCTGGACCGCGGTTGGCCAGGCGCTTCACCCAGCGCAGCAGGTGGGCCGGTTCGCTGCAACTCTTGGCGATCACGGCGTCCGCCCCGGTGCTTTCTTCGGTGAGGCCCAGCGGCTCGACGAAACCGGAGAGCAGGACGATGCGGGCGTTGGGATTCCGCCGGCGAATCCGCTGGATGAGCTCGGTGCCGTCCATGCGTGGCATGCGGTAGTCGGTGACCACCACGTCGAAGTTGGAAGCCTCGAAGAGTTTCAGGCCTTCTTCGCCATTGATCGCGATCTCGACCGTGCAGCCGGCTTCTTCCAGCAGCGCGCGGCGAACCAGCAGGCCGTCGCGATTGTCGTCTACCAACAGGACTCTCGGGTTCACCACGGGGACGGGTTTCATTACGGGACGTGTGCGAGGGTAACAGAGCCGTAACCAGTCTGTCAACGGTTTTGCATCGTCTTGGAAAATGACTAGATCGAGTGCTTGACAAACCCCGTGTCGCGGGGTGGGTCATGCCATCGCCTTTGGCCTGTCGTGCCTTACTCGATAACCCGCGGCGCCTTGTAGCCCGCCTTCGCCACAATCGTGTACTTGATGGGCTTGCCCTTCTCGTCTTTCACCGGCAGAGGATTGCCGTTGAGGTCGACGAGCTGCACCTTGATCTTGCGATAGGCGCCGTCATGCGTTTTGTTGCTCGGCGAGTACGTCAGTACGTACTGGTTGCGCAGCGCCTGGTGAATCTGCTGGAAGATCTGCCCGAATTCGCCCTCGAAGCGGGGGAAGAATGACTGGCCGCCGGTTTCCGAGGCGAACGTCCGCATCTGGTTGTCGGCCTGCAGAAAATCCATCTGCTGAATCGCGCCCATCCCCCTGGCTTCCATCAGGATGCGCAGGGTTTGCATCAGGCCGACGGCGTAAATCGGCACGCCGTCTTCCTGCAGAATCTTGCGGGTCTTGTCGAAGGTGAGCTTGCTGAACGTATCGATGCCGGAGGAGAGCAGCACGATGGCCTTGCGGCCCTCGATTCCGGACATGCGGTCGGCCGTATCGGTGACGGCGTCGAACAGGTTGGCTTCGGACCATGCCGGGATGGTGAGGCGGTGCAGGGCTTCCTGGGTCTGCATGCGGTTGGTGGTGAAATCGGTCAGAATCTCCGGCTTGAGATCGTAGGCCACCACGGCCACGTAATCTTCGGGCTTGAGGGTGCTGCAAAAACCATAGGCAAGCTCGAGTACCTGGAACCAGGTCCGGCTGTACAGGCTCTCGAACCGGTTGCTGAACTCAATCACCAATGAGACCGTGAGGGGTGCTTCACCCACGTTGTAGCCCTGAATCTGTTGCGGCACGTTATCTTCCAGGATGCGGAAGTTGCCCTTGGGAATGCCGGGAATGAATCGTCCCCTGTTGTCGATGATGGCCACGTCGACGGTGACCGTATCGACTTCGGCCTTGAACTGGGGCAGGGTGCCGACGTTCATCGTGTCTTTTTTGTAAGCCGAGGGGATCTTGGGCAGGTCGCCATCGGGAGGCGCATCTGCCGCCGTGGATTTCTTCTTCGCGACGGTCCCGGAGGTGTCGCGGACGGGACCCTGCTGATCCTGTCCCGCCACCATTCCGGTAAGCGCCAGGGTAAGTGCGGCAACGCACAGTAGAGCGGTGATCCAGGCTCGCATAGGCATACTTCTGACGTAACTATACCAGAAGACGGCGCAGCCGGCGCCTGGGTTGCTTTGCAAATGGGTTGCTTTGCAAAACGGGGACTGCTACCAATTCCCGCCTTTGGAATTGGTAGCTGTCCCCGCTTTGCCTGCCAGCCCTATTAATTCACCCACGGCCCCCGGCCGCCCTGTTTGCGCATGTAAACCTGGAATTTCTTCTTGGCGCGCTGCATGCGCCACTGGCGGTACCAGCCGCCGAAATCGGGCAGATGCAGGAAGCGGAAGAAGCGCGGCATCGGGGCTTTCAGGTAGACCCAGCCGAAGAGCATGCCGCCCAGGTGCGCGATGTTGCTGACGCCGCTGTTCCCGCTGCCGAGAGCGCTGAGCAGAGCGACGGCCCCGTAAATCATCACCAGGTACTTGGCCTTGATCGGGAACAGGAAATTCATCAGCACCTTGACATCCGGAAACAGAACGCCGAATGCCAGCAGCAGTCCGTAAATGGCCCCCGAGGCTCCGATCGTGGTGGTGCGATGGCCCAGAATCACGTTGACCAAGGTGTCGCAGATGCCCGCGCCCACTCCGCAGAGAAAATAATATTTCAGGAAATACCTGGTCCCCCAGGTCTGCTCCAGCGTGATTCCGAACATCCAGAGGGTGAGCATGTTGAACAGCAGGTGCCCGATGCCGCCGTGCAAGAACATGTAGGTGAACAACTGCCACACAAACCAGGGGAACCGGTAGACCACGAAGTTGGGGGTCAGGGCCAGCAGCAGCATCTGGCTCTGCAGCGAGGCGCCGCCCAGGTACCAGAGCAGGAAAACACCGGTGTTGATGATCAGGAGCCACTTCACCCCGGGCGGGAAATACGAGTAGATGATCGATCTGCTGAACCGGTTGGGCTGTGCCATGGGCGGGACCTGTTCATTAGAATAACAACCCGCCTATCCGGATGCAGCGGATTGTCCGGTTTTCGCGTACCGGGTGAGGACTCGGGCGCAGAATTGCAGAAGGGCGGCCGCGGCCAGCCAGACTTGCCAGTGGGAGAAGAAACCGGCGGAGATAGCGAAACTGCCGGTCCAGTTGAGGTCGGCGGCGATGCGCCAGAGGGCCAGCACGCCCGTCAAAGCAGCGGCAGGGGTAAGCAGGCTGGCGACAGCCAGCGCCAGCCGCTGGTTGGGTCGGGCCTTTTTTCCCACCTTGGAGCCTGTGCCAAACCGGATCCGAAGCACCATGGCTGTTTCTTTAACCAATCTAACAGCTTTCGTGGGGCGGCCAATCCTGGCCGCAGCCGCCTTCAGGCGGCTCGTTCCTGGTGCACGGCTGTCCATCGATTTCTTGGACGCCGCACAAACTCTGCTTCCTCTTTTTTGTCGCGCACCCCGAGCCGGCAATTTCTTTCACCCGTTCCCGTTTTTTGCCTTATCATCATTTCTTATGCCGAAACCCGCTACCGTCGCCGTCTGGGCCGGGACCAGAAAGGGCGCCTTCGTATTCCGTTCCCGGAACCGCAAAACCTGGAGCGTGGAAGGCCCGTTCTTCCGCGGTCTGGAAGTGAATCACCTGGCGCAGGACCATCGCGAGCCGGAGCGCTTCTACGCCGCCGTAAACAGTCCCTGGTTCGGCGCGCACATCCACGCCAGCACCAATGGCGGCAAGGACTGGAAGCTCTCCGAAGAAGGCCTGCAAATCCATTGCCTGCCCAATACTTCCCTGGCACGCGTGTGGCGCGTCGAGCCGGGCGCGGCGGACGAACCCGGCGTGGTCTATTCGGGCGGCGATCCGGGCGTGCTGTTCCGCAGCACGGACTGGGGCCGGACGTGGGCCGAGGTGACATCGCTCACCGCGCACTCCACGCGCAGCCGCTGGAATCCGGGCGCGGGCGGCATGTGCCTGCATTCCATCCAGTGCCTGGGCAACGGGCGGATCATCGTGGCCATCTCGGCAGCCGGCGCGTTCCGCTCGCGCGATAGCGGCGCCACCTGGGAGCCCTTCAACCAGGGCGTGCGCGCCGATTTCCAACTGGAGAAATTCCCCGAGGTCGGGCAGTGCGTGCATCATCTGCTGGCGCACCCGCGCGACCCCGAGCGGCTCTATCAGCAAAACCATTGCGGCCTCTACAAAGCCCGTTTCGACGGCAAGAAGTGGACCGATATCTCCCGCGGCCTGCCGACGCGTTTCGGATTCGGCATGGCAGTCCCCGCAGCCGAGCCGGAAACCCTCTTCACGGTGCCCATCGAAGGCGCCGAGTACCGCTGCGTGCCCGAAGGCAAGTTCCGCGTGGCTCGCAGCCGCGACGGCGGCAAGACATGGAAGTTGCTGACCCGCGGCCTGCCGCAGCGCAACGCGCACCTGCTGGTATTGCGCGAGGCCATGGCATCGGACGACCGTTCACCCGCCGGCGTGTATGTGGGCACCACCGGCGGCCAGGTCTACTACACCGCCGACAGCGGCGAAACCTGGAGCGCACTGGCGGAACATTTGCCGCCGGTGATTTCCGTCGCGGTGACGGGGTAGGCTTTGCGGGGCAGGATGGCATCCTGCGCGCCGGTTGGCAACCTATCCGGACGCGGATTGACTGCCATGCAACTTTTTGGTCGCATTTCATCCTGGGCCGCGCTATTATGCAACCTGGGGGTTGCAAGTGCCGATATCTCAAACGAATCAGATCGAACGCAGGACTTTGATTCGCGCCCCGCGGTCGCGCGTGTGGCGGGCGATTACCGACATCCGGCAGTTCTGCAAGTGGTTCTGCGCCGAAACGGTTGAGCCCGCTTTTCGGCCCGGCGCTCACGTGCGCCTGATCTCGACGCACCAAGGCCCGTGTGAGAAACAAGACTTCTTCATGGACATCGTGGAGATGGTTGCGGAGCACACTTTCTCCTGGCGGTGGCATCCGGGCAGCCTGGTAGCGGGCGAGGATCTCGCGAAGGAGCCGATGACGCTGGTAGTCTTCCGGCTGGAAGACGCCGAGGGCGGCACCCTGGTCACGGTGACGGAATCGGGATTCGACCAGCTCTTCCCGAGCCGCATTACCAGGGTATTCGGAGAGAATGAGGCCGGTTGGAAGATTCAGATGGAGGCCCTCGATCGGTATTTCAGTGGCGCGAAGTAAATCGCAGACCAGGGCTTCGGCAACGCTGTTCGCGGCGCTGGGCGATGAGACACGGCTGCGCATCCTGCTGCGGCTGGCGCGGGGCGACACCGTGTCCATCACCGAGCTGGCCGCGGGCGGCGAGATCACGCGCCAGGCGGTCACCAAGCACCTGCACGTGCTGGCCGGCGCGGGCCTCGCGCGCGGGACGCGGCTCGGGCGGGAGCGGCGCTGGTCGCTCGATCGCAAGCGGGTGGAGCAGGCCCGCGCGTTTCTGGAAGCTGTCTCGCGGCAGTGGGACGGCGCGCTGGCCCGCTTGAAGACCATGGTCGAAGAGAGTGGCTAGCGGACTCTGATATCGTGAAGTCATGGCCGCTGTTGAATCCACTATGCTCGCGCTGGGAACCGGCGCGCCCGGCTTTTCGCTGCCGGATGCCGTCTCCGGCAAGACCATCACGCTCGATACGTTCGCCCGAAGCAAAGGCCTGCTGGTGATGTTTCTGTGCCCGCACTGCCCGTACGTGAAACATGTGCAGGCCGGCCTCGCGAAGCTGCTTAAGGAGTACGACGGCTCGGGGCTTGGGATCGTGGCCATTTCGTCGAACGACGTGGCGCAGTATCCGGAAGACTCGCCCGAAGGGCTGCGCGCCCAGGCGGCGGAGCTGGACTTCGCGTTCCCCTATTGCTACGACGAGACCCAGGAAGCCGCCAACGCTTACCGCGCGGCCTGCACGCCGGATTTCTTCCTGTTCGATGCGGGGCGCAGGCTGGCGTACCGCGGGCAAATGGACGGCAGCCGGCCGAAGAACGACGTTCCGGTGACCGGCAGCGATCTCCGCGCGGCCATCGACGCGGTGCTGGCCGGACGTGCGGTGAGCGCGGAACAGAGGCCCAGCATCGGTTGCAACATCAAGTGGAAGCCGGGGAACGATCCGGGATATTGAGGAGCGCAAGGGCTGCCGAGGTTTCGCCTGCCGCGCCGGTCGCGCGCTCCAGGCTGTCGAGCAGGCCGGCTTCCAGTTGCCGCACGTCGAGCGCGACTTCGCAGGCCGCGATTTCTTCATCCGTGGCGCCCTGGAAGTTTAGCTCGCAGATGCCCAGTGGCTCACTGCCCCAGCGCATTGGTGGTCCGAACGTACGGCAGGTGACGGGCCGGGCGGCATAGAGATCGCAAGCTCCGGTTTCGGGATCGAGCACCGGGCAGGCATCCTCCTCGTTTTCGGCGCCGCGCGCGACGGCTTCGCGCGAGCGCTGGAGGACGCGGGCGGCGCGGGCGGGGCCGGTCTGTTGCAACTCGGCAAGCCCCTCGCGCAGGCGCACGGCGTCGAGCCGGGTGATGGGAAACGGGCCGATGCAGCACTCGGTGCAGCCGAGCCGGCACACCAGCCACCCGCCGCTCTTGCGAACCGATTCGGCGAGCGCGGCGTCGAGAATCTGGATGAAGTCGCGATCGCCCGGCATGCTTCGAGCATAACGCTGCGTGTTAGCATTGTGTTTTGCGCAAGGTCCCACTACTCGACTCGTTGAGGATCATCGGACGAGGGTCGCTGAACTGGCTCGCCGAACGCCCCATCGTGGTCTCATTTGAAGTGACGGACGCCTGCACGTGCTGGTGCAAACACTGCGACCACGGCGGGCCGCGCGACGAATCGCGCAACCTCAAGCCGGCCGACTATCGCCGCTACATGGAAGCGCTGAGGCCGTGCGTGGTGCAGGTTTCGGGCGGCGAACCGCTGATGCGCGACGACATAGTGGAGGTCGTGCGCACGATCAAGGGCGGCGCGGGCGTACCTTATACAATTCTGGTTTCCAACTGGTCGCTGATGACCGGGGAGAAGTACCTGGCGCTGGCCGATGCGGGCATCGACCAATTTTCCGTGAGCCTGGATTTTCCCGACGGGCGGCACGATGATTTTCGCTTACTCCCCGGGCTCTACCGGCACCTGGAGGATCTGGTCCCGCGCCTCGCGAAACTGGGGCGCGACGACATCGTGCTCAACAGTTGCATCACGACCGAGAATGTCGGCGAGATCAGCGCCATCGCCGACAAGGCCCGCGAGTGGGGCGTAAACCTGTGCTACAGCGCGTACTCGGCGCGGCGCACGGGCTGCCGCGATTACTTCCTGGAGACGCCGGAGCAATTGGCCACGCTGAATGAGCACCTGGACCGCGTGGAGGCGCGCCGCGATTCCACCCACTGGATCGTCAACGCGCCCAGCACGCTCGAGGCCACGCGCCGGTATTTCGCCAACAAGGGAACGCCCGGGTGTCAGGCGGCCCTGCGCTTCCTGGTGGTGACCGCCGATGGCGCGCTGCAACCATGCTCGATGCAGTTCCGACGGTACCGACTGGAAGACCGCAGCCGCATGATCGCCGAATTCACGCGCCACAACCAGTGCGACGAATGCTACGTTTCCATCCGCTCGTACCTCGACAAGAGTTTCCCGCAACTGCTGCGCGAGAACGTGAGCGAATTCCTGTCCGTGAAGTAAAGCCCCGCACCGAGCCGCGACTGTAAAGGAGCGGAGGCTAGTTCAGCTTGAAGGTGACGGCGATGTTCGCGATGATTTCGACCAGTTCGCCGTTCAGGCGAGAGGGCTCGTAGACCCACTGCGAGACGGCGTCGACCGCGGCCCGAGCCAGCAGCGGGCTTCCGTTCAGCACCTTCACGTCGCGCACACGGCCATCGGTTCCAACCACCGCTTCCAACTGCACTGTCCCGGAAACGCGCGCCGTCCTGGCGAGGGAAGGGTACGACGGCTCCAGTTTACGAATCAAGCGCCCCAGTTGGACCTGGCCGCCCTGGCGGAAGCGCTTGGGCTCCTCAGGCGGCGAGGCGGGTTTGGGTGGCGCCACAACCGGCACGGCCGGCGGCTCAACGCGCACCGCATTGGCCGGCAGATCGCGGAAGAATGCGCCCGGTATTCCCTGCTCCGATCCCCGCGGATCGCCGTTGGGAACGCCGGTGACATAACTCGCGGCGGGCGCATCGTCGATCAACGTCACTCTCGTAGGGATGTGGGCAGGCGCGATGAAACCATGGAACTCGGCGCGCGGCACCACGCGGGCGGTGGTGCGCTGTTTGGCGAGATCGCCCTTGGGCGGCGGGCCGGGCGGCACGGGCGGCAGGAAGGTGGCCAGCAACTGCGCGTGCGGCATGATCTGAGGCCAGATCATTGGCACGAGAATCGCGCCGCCTAGCAGCATCACCTGCGCGGTGACGCCCAGGAGAGTGGTCCAGACCCGCTTGCCGGCGGGGCCGGACGCAAGAGTAGCCTGTTCGAACATAGCAGTCGCTCCTTTCGATCCGATGGGACACACGCAGCCCCCCGGCGCTCGAAAGCGCATTTCGGTCTCATCGTTTCGGGAATCAGTCGAGGGGTCTGGCTGTTGACATGGGGTCAACCTCCATCGAAGTAGACACCGCTTCTTAAAAGAAGTTCCGGCGGTACGATGAAGTGTGCAATTGCCGGCCACCGTCCAACGGATCATCGGGGAATATGCGGAAGCGGCCGGCTTCCCTGCCCTGAAGCGCGCAGCGGCCGCGCAATCCGAAGCCTACCGCGCGGAGTGTCCGCTACCGCTGGCCAACGGCGAAAGCGTGGCGGCTTACCTGGTGACACGCATGCCGGCCACCTACGCCGCCGCGAACGCGGTGTTGCGGGAAGTGCGGGCGCGCATCGGGCGGGTGGAGAGCCTGCTCGATGCCGGAGCCGGCACGGGCGCGGCTGCACTGGCGGCGCGAGAGCATTTTCCAGAAGCCGCCCTCACCTTGATCGAGCGGCAGGCGGCGCCGGTGGAGGCCGCGCGCCAGTGGCTCCCCGGGGCAACCGTATTGGCCGGCGATGTTGCCCACATGGGGACGCTCGCGCCCCACGACCTGGTGATCGCCTGCTATTCCCTGAGCGAATGCGGAGCGGCCACGGCGGCGCGGCTGTGGCAGGCGGCGCGCGTGTGCCTGGTAGTGATCGAGCCCGGCACGCCGCACGGTTTCGGGCTCATCCGCAAGGTGCGTGATGAACTGCTCGCAGGCGGCGCACACATGGCGGCGCCGTGCCCTGGCGGCGGCGCCTGCCCGGTGATCGAGCCGGACTGGTGCCACTTCGCGGCGCGCGTGGAGCGTTCGTCGCTCCATCGGCAGATCAAGGGCGGCGATCTGGGCTACGAAGATGAAAAGTTCAGCTACGTGGCGCTGGCGCGTCACGCGGCGGCGCCGGCGGCATCGCGCATTGTGCGCCGGCCGCGCCAGCAGCCGGGCTTGATTGTGCTTGAAACCTGCACGCCGGACGGCCTCCAAGGCGTTCGCGTTTCGAAGCGCGACCGCGAGCGGTTCCGCATGGCACGCCACGCGGCGTGGGGAGACGCCGGTATATCATAAGCAAGATGATCGATCGCGAAACGGCCTGGAATATTCTCTGCGAATTCACCAAATCCGACGGGCTCCGCAACCACGCGATGGCCGTCGAGACGTGCGTAGCGGCGTACGCCCGCAAATTCGGCGAGGACCAGCAGCGCTGGGGCATCACGGCGCTGCTGCACGATTTCGATTGGGAGATTCATCCCACCATGGACGGGCACCCGATCAAAGGCTCGCCCATCCTAGCCGAGCGCGGCGTAGACGAGGAGATGCGGCGCGCCATCCTCTCGCACGCCAATCACACCGAGGTGGCCCGGCTATCGACGCTGGAGAAGACGCTGTTCGCATGCGACGAACTGGCCGGCTTCATCACCGCCATCTCCTACGTGAAACCGCACCGCAGCGTGTTGGAAGTGGACGCGGCATCGGTCAGGAAAAAGATGAAGGACAAGGCCTTCGCCCGCTCCGTCAACCGCCAGGACATAGTGGACGGCGCGCAGGAGTTAGGCGTACCGCTCGACGAGCACATCGATTTCTGCGTCAAAGCCATGCAGGCGCGCGCGGAAGAACTGGGGCTGAAGGGCAACCTGGACGGGTGAGGGCGGGTACCGGTTGGCGGGCTCTTCGACGAAGCGAGCAGACCCCGGCGGCAAGACCGCCGGCGCTACGAGTTGAAATTCCCGCCACCATATTGCCGGCGGCGCTCGACATGCAGTAATCCGCATAGCCGCCCATGTCGACGGACGATGGGGTCCAGCCGGTGACCTGCTGGTAGGAATCGCGAACGGCCTCGGCATTCGGAACCGTGAGGTCAATCCATGCTACTTGCCCCGGCCCGGGCTTCGGAGAATCGGGCATAAACTAATCCTTCTTTGTGGAATCGGCGGGAGGGTTGTGCCGCTCGACTACGATGGTGCAGACCCCCACTGCGGCGGCGAGCGCCCCGGCCACCGCCAGGATCGGGGCTACGATCACCCCGACGGTCGCCACCGTGACCGGAACCTCGACCAGCGTATGGCCCTGTTCGTCCTTGATAATCAGGCGGCGCACGTTGCCTTCGTGGATCAGCTCGCCGACCTTGTCGACGAGATCCTGGCCGGCCACTTTGATCTGTTCAAACACCTGGTCGAAATTGCTCATAGGCAAAGTGTAGCTCGAACCGGTCACTGCGAAACGTTGAAGCCGCTGGTGTCGATGACCGGCCTTTCCCCGCGCGTATCGGCCTGCCGTACTTCGGTCCGGATGGCGCGGCGCTCGCCGGGCATGAGCGATACGTAGTTGTCGCTGTAGTTGGCGGGGAGAATGCGATCGCCGGTTTTCGCGCGAACGGCTTTCAGGCGCACCATCAGGGCGGGCGTGGCGGAAGGGTTCCGCAGCTCGGTGGTCAGCACCCAGGTGCCGGCACGGCGCTCCGTGCGGGTGACGGCTTCCAGCTTCACCTTTGGCAGATCGCGGAGCGCGCGATAGTCGCCTTCCTGAAGGCCGCGCCAGTAGAAGTTTTCGGAGATGGTCTCCGCGCCGCGCGAAAGCACCAGCCGGATAAAGTGAACGGCGCTCAGGCCGGCCGGATATTCCATGCGGATGGGCGCCACGGTGCTGTCTTCGGCGCTCTCCACCGCGGCACTCTTTTCCCATTGGCGCGAGCCATCCAGATTGAGGATTTCGGCATGCGCCGCGAGCCCGGGGGCCGCGCCGCCGCTGTAGTTCACCACCTCCACCGATTCGGTGGCCGGGTTCCACTGGATGTGCAACGGCTCGGAGGCTTTCTTCGCGCCGAAGTACGCCGCGGTGGGTTCGAAGTAGTAATCGTAGGTCTGCCACACGAAGGAGGGCCAGCAGGGATGGCTCATCCAGATGAGCAGGCCCATGCGGTTCTTGCTCTGCGCTTCGAACATGGCGCGGTACCCGTTGTAGTTGACGAACTGCGCCAGCGTGACCCACTCCCGCGCGTTGGCCGCGCCGCCGTAACCTTTATCGATCATGTCGCGGAAACTGGCGCCGCCCTGCGCGCCGTTCAGGGAAAAATCGTGCAAACCCCACATGTCGCCCTGGGGCCACATGGCCGACTCGGGCATCATCTGACGCAGGCTGTCGTAACTGACAATATTCGGCATGCCCATTTCGCTGTGCAGCATGGGCGTGGCGCGCTGCTCGAAGTAGGATTTCTGCGACTGGGCGCGGTAAGGCCCGTGCCCGCTGACCACCACGTCGGCGGAGCTGGGGATGTAGTGCAGATCGGGATGGAGATCGGCGAGAATGCGGCGCAGTCCCTCTTCCAGCGGATCGGGGGGATTGCCCTCGTTGCGGCCGCAGTATAGCCCGAGGGAAGGGTGATGCCGGATGCGCGAGACGAAATCGCGCGCGTTGCGCAGGAATAGATCGTTGTCATCGGGATTCGGGCCATCGGCGGGATTGGCCAGCCAGAAATCCTGCCAGACCACGATGCCGAAGCGGTCGCAGGCTTCGAAGAAAGCGTCGTCGCCAATCTGCCCCACCCAATTGCGGATCATGGTGAAATTCATGTCGCGGTGGTAGCGCACGGCGGTATCGTATTCGCGCGCGCGGTATCGCAGCATGGATTCGCCGAAGCCCCAGTTGCCGCCGCGGGCAACGAAGCGGCGTCCATTGATCCAGATCTTCAGCGGCGCCGTGGCAGTGTAATTGAACTGGCGGACGCCGGCATGAAACTCGTTGGTATCGGAGACCCTATGGTCCGCGGTTTCGAACACCAGTTGGACAGCATAGAGATTGGGATCGCCGTAGCCGTTGGGCCACCACAGCTTGGGATGTTCCAGGCGCAACGCGGGCGCCTTGACGCTTTTCACCGAATGGGCGTCGAGCGTGACGGCGGTTTCGAAAGGGGTGTCGCCGAAGCGGCCGCGCAAGGTGCCCGAAACCGGGGCGTCCGCGGAGTTGCGCAGAACGGCCTCCACGGCGACCTCAGCGCGGGAGATGTCGGGCAGCGGCAGCAGCGTGCTTACGAAAGGATCTTCGATGGTGACATCCCCGGCGGTTTCCAGATGCACGCCGGCCCAGATGCCGGTGTTACGGCCGCGAATGGTGGGGATCCAGTCCCAGCCCACCGAGGCGTGGTACGTGGGATTGTCCGCGCCCAGAGCGCCGCCGTTCAAGCCAGGGCTGTCAAAAGTCTTCTCATGCACACTGCCGGGGGTGGCGTTTTTCTCGATCCTGACGGCCAGGGCGTTCTTCGCGCCGGCGCGCAGTTTGCCAGTGACGTCGAAGCGGCCCCGCTGGAAACCGCCTTCCATGCGGCCCAGGGTTTCTCCATTCAGGAAGACGCCGGCTTTCCAGTCGATGCCCTCGAAGATCAGCCACTGGCGTTTGCCCGCGGCGGGCGGCGCGACGAATTCATTGCGATACCAAAAGTCGGCGTAAAAGAAAGAGTCCGAAACGGTGAGCTGGTTGTCGGCGTAATTGGGATCGGGCAGGGCGCCCGAGTTCCAGTAACTGGAGAGGACGGTCGAGGGCACGGTGGCTACCACCCAATCGCGATCGTCGAATGCGGGTTTGGAAATGGCATCGCCCGCGGCCGCGACCAGGGAATCGCGTTGCAGACGCCACGCGCCGCCGGAAAGGCCCTGGGCCGGCTTCGGCCGCGGGGTGAGACCGCCGCGGCCCCACACTTCCAGCTCGCTCAGGATGTAGCCGCCGGGCGATTCCGGTTTGGTCATCAGGACGCGCACGTAGCGGGCTTTAACGGGGCGCGGCAGCTTGACATCGTCAACCGGGGGGTGGCCCAGAGGCGCCAGGGTCTTCCACGCGGCCGCGTCGTCGGAAGCCTGGATGCAGCCTTCGGCGGCGCGGCGCAGCCAAAACAGCTTGATGCGATCGAAGGTCGCGTGGGCGCCCAGGTCCACGTAGACCCATTCTTCGCCCGAGCCGGCGCTCATCCAGGCGCTCGAAAAGCGGTAGGGACCGCCAATCTCGACGCGCGCTTCGCGGCGGTAGAGGGTCACCTCGCCGAGACGCCACAGAACGGCGCTGGCGGCTTCCAACTCCAGGCGGTAGAAGCGCGCGCGCGCGGCGGATCCCAAGGCGATGGAGGCGTGGAAATCGCGGCCGGGACGTTCACCCGAGTTCGCACGGCCCAGTTCGTTCCATGACTGCCCGTCATCCGACCCGGAGACGGCCGCGCTCCAACCGGCGGCCCCTTGTGGGTTGGCCTGCACGCTACCGAGGGCCTGGATGCGGTCCACCTCGATCGGCCCGTCGCCGCCGGCCAGTTCGAACTGCACCCAAACCTTGGCTCCGCGCAGGCCGACCGTGGTGACCATGTTGTGGTCCACCAGCAGCTCGCGCTCGTTCTTGCGCGCCACGCCGGTCTGGCTGGTGGTGGTGGAAAGCCAGCGCGGCAGCGTGGTCTCCTTGATTCCATCGGTAACCAGTTGGGCGGTGAGGTTGTAATCGTAAGCGCTGGACTGGTAGGCGGGACGCCGCAGGGCGATGTTGCGGTAAGTGGAATCAGGCGCCAGGACGGGAGCGAAATCCTGCGCGGGATCGCCGGGATAAACGCCGACGCCGCGGGTGAAAGGCTGCGCGGCGAGTGACGCGGCGGCAGCGAGCATGGTGGCTGAAAGGCGGAACATGGTCGAAGCTTTAGAGGTCGGGCACTTACGCCCCGTTCCGGGGCTACGCTGGTGGACGACTTGGTCCCCACGGCTTGCGCCGTGGGCTAGCGTCTTTCGCCCTTCGGGCTTGATACGGCGAGTTTGGCGGCAGAGTTCTTGTAACACGGTAATGCTACCTGATATCGGCGTGCGCGAATCGGCTGCCGGCGCGCCACTTCGGCGGGTCCGCCGCGTTGGCGACGGCTTCCACCAGACGACCGAAGAAATCGTTAAACTTGGCGGCCGCCGGCGGATCCCAGGGCTGATTGATGTCGTCGGCCGGGCTGTGATAGCGCTCGGCATACCAATGGCGGTAGACCTGCTCTTCGGGCGATCCCTTCTCGTAGCCGAAAATGAACCCCGTGGCCGGCACGCCGATCTGCATGAAGCTGTAGTGGTCGGAGCGCGTGAGCAGCCGCCGCTCGGGCTCCGGATCGGGCTGAATCCCGATGTCCATCTTCTCCGCCACCTGTTTCGCCACCACACCCAGGCTGGATTCATCCAGCGCCAGCATGGTCAGGATTTTGAGCGGGAAGATGGGCCGAAGCTGGTCGAGGTTGATATCGGCCACCAGCTTCTCTTTGGCGATGGTGGGATGAGCCGCAAAATAGTGCGAGCCCAACAGCCCTTTCTCTTCGCCGGTCACCACCAGAAACAGCAGCGAGCGCTTGAGACGGCGGCCAGATTCGTGCAGTATCTGGGCCAGGTCGATGAGCGTGGCGACGTAGGCCGCGTCGTCAAACGCGCCGTTGTAGATGCGGTCGCCGTTCCAGGGTTCGCCGAAGCCGTAGCCATCCAGATGCGCGGAGACCACCAGGTATTGGTTGGCCAGCGCGGGATCGGAGCCGGGAAGCACAGCAACGATATTGTCCGAAGACAATTCGCCGGATTCCACTTTCATGGTGGCGCGCAGCTTCGCCGGAATTTCGAACTGCGGCAGCGGTTTGCCGTCATCGGCCAGCTTTTGCAGCTCAGCGTAGGTATGGCCGGAGCCTTGAAAAAGCTCGCCGGCGAAGGCCGGGTTGAAGCGGAAGGTCAAGACCGCGTCAGCCTGGCGCAGTGGCGTTTCCGCCAGGGACATGGCGACCGAATAAGCCACGGGCCAGCGCGGGGGTTCGGGGCCGCCCGTGCCGTCGATCGCGATGGCAGCCAGGGCGCCGTTGCGCGCTACCAGGCCGCGGCCGTCGCCGGCTCCACGCGCGGGCTCGGCGGCTCCAGCCGCTCCCGCGCGCCGAACAGCGGGCATCTGCACCACGATCTTGCCTTTTATGTCGAGCGGCGGCGCGCCGGCGGCGGGGCCATCACCCAGGAATATGAGATCGCCTTCCAGCGTGTCCGGCAAGGTGGTTCGCGCCGCCGTCGAGATCTGGCGCAGCCATGCGAGCTTGTGGACGCCGTCTTTCCTCACCAGCTCAATCGAGGATTGATCGGTAAGCAAACGCACCACGCGCAGCGGCACGGGCTGCAAGTACTCTTTCTCGCCGGCCGGCTTCAGACCAGCTCTCTCGAATTGCGTGACGACGTAGCGTTCGGCTTTGAGATATCCGGGACTGCCGGTATCACGGCCTTCCATGCCGTCGTTGGCCAGCGCCACCACGTGCGCCCACCAGCGTTTGGTAGCCTCATTCGGCTCAGTGGCCAGCAGCGTCGCGGCCACGCAAAAAATGGCGATGCGATTGAGTTTCATGATCTTGTGGAACAAGATTATCACGCGCCGCCGGTGGGGGCACGCGGCGACTTTCCGGCGGCATCCAGGATCGGGTCGAGGGGGACCCGCGCAGACCAGGGGGTCTGCGCGACGAGGAGCGGGATTGGGTTCGTTTGGGGAGCGGGATCCGGGTTGTTTGCTTCGGGTTGAGGTATGGAATTGGGTTCGTTTGGTATTTCTTCTAATTCGGCTTCCTCGATCTCGGGGCGCAGGGCGCGGAGGCGTTCGAATTCCTGGATGGCGCGGCGGTAGTTGCGCTCGGCCTGGGCCTGGTAACGGAGGAAGAGGGCCCAGGTGTGAGGCCTCTGGGTCATGCGGTGAAAGCTTGCGGCGATGTCGAAATTGTGTTCCTGGCCGAGGGTGATTTCAGCCTTGCCCAGGCCGGCCATTCCCTCGTTCATGGCTTGAATGGGTTGGCCGTCGGAACCGAGAGCCTGGTCGAGGCAATTCGTGAAGAGGCCGGCTTCGAGGCGGGAGGCGCGGATGAGGGACATCTGGCAGATGGCGACGCGTTCGACGGCCCAGAGTTCCTGGGAGTTGACGGGGTGATAGAGGCCGACGAGGTCGTGGCGAAGGTCGCAGATTTCGTCAATCTCTTCAAGACGGGCTACGGTGAAGATGGAGGCGGAGAAGCCGTGCTTGCGTGCGTTTAGGGCGGATTGAGTCTTGCCGGCGGCGGAGCGGGGGCCGGTGGATTTTTGTGCGTTGAGGCGGTTGGCGGCGATTTGTTTGTCGGTGGCCATGGGAGTGCCTTTCGGAGGAGCGGCTGGGGTGAACGCGAGTAGCGCTCCTCAATTCCAGGCATAGCATGGGGACTTGGGGGAAATGGCGGGTGCGGAGGGGAAGTGGTTTGGAATCAACGAAAAAAAGTGGAAAATTGTTGAACTGGAAGTCCTGGCAGTCAACGGGTCAGTGACTGCCGTCGAGGTATTTCACGAAGAGAACGGCATTGCCGCGTTGGTTGTAGACCAGCTCGTCAACCATGTTACGGGTCATCAGGATGCCGAAGCCGCCGGGACGTTTGCCTTCTTCGGCGCGCACTTCCACGTGATGGATGGGGGAATCCGCGGGGTTGGAAATGGCGGCGTGAGGGAGCGCGTCGAGAGAGAAACCTTTGCCGGGATCGGCGATGTGAACGATGATGGACCGCGGGGTGTGCAGGAGCGAAGCGCGGACGCGCTTGTGGGGGTCGGACTTGCCACCGTGCTCGATGGCGTTGAGGAGCAGCTCGCGAAAGGCGGCGGCGGCATCCTCGCGGACCTGGGCGGGCAGGGCGGTTTCGAGCTCGCGAAAGAACTGGGTGGCGCGGTCGGCGGCGTCCATCTTGCAGCGGATGCCAAGGGTGATCCACTCGGGGCGGGCGGAGACGACGAGGATATCGTCCGGGGCGGATCCGGAGTCGAGGGCCTGCTGGACCATGTCGGAGAGCGCGAGAGTGGGGAGCGGAGAGTGGAAGTAGCTGTAGGCGTGGGCGCGGATGGCGCGGATGACGCGGGTGGGGTCGGGATCGCCGGTAAAGATGGTTTTGGCGTTGGGCTGAAGGGCGTGGAGTTGACGGGCCAGCCGGAGGCCGTCGAAGCCGTTGCGGCCCTGGCCGGCAAGGACGAGGTCATAAGGCCCGGAGCGGAGGCACTCCAGGGATTCACCGCGGCCATAGGCGTTCCGGATGGTGCGATCCTCGCGTTTGAGGAGGCCCATCAGGAAGTCGTGGACGGATCGGTCAGAGTCGATTAGGAGCAGGCGGCGGGGGCTCAATGCATCTCCCACACTTTATTAGACGAGGATCAGGATACCATGGCTGGGGGGGCCGCGCGAAAGTGCAACGGCTCTTTCGCCCCGGACCGGGGCTGGATCGTCCCGCCCTCCTCCCATGGCTCGCGCCAGTGGGCTACTTTCTTGCGCCCTTAGGGGCTGAAACCCCAAGAGCGTGTCATGGGGCCGGAACGACAGGCCAGGAGGCCGGCCAGGAGGCGGGTCCAACACCGGCGGCAAAGACCGCCGGCGCTACCGGGTGGTCTTGGGAAAACGGTGTAACCGCGGGGAACCGGGAAGCATCTGAGGTCATGAGATGGTGTATGCAAATTTGGCGCATCGTGTTTACCGCGCCGGCTGGTTGAGCGGCCGCGAAAAAACCGGTTGGCAGGCGAAAGCGCCTGCCCCACAAAAACGGCTTCTGAGCGGCTTGGGGCTGGTTTTGGCGCTGGTGCTGGCGCTGGGAACGGCGGCGGCGCAATATCCAGGGCAGTACCCGCCAGGGCAATACCCGCCGGGAACCACCTATCCGCCGGGGCAGTACCCACCTGGAACTTATCCGCCGGGGACCTATCCGCCGGGCACGTATCCGCGAGGCGGACAGGGCATCCCGCTGCCCTCGAAGAAGAGCACGAAGACCGACACGGCCAGCGCTCCGATGCCGAACTATCGGGGTCTGCTGAAGCAGATGGACGATAAAACGATCAGCCTCGAGCTAGACGACCATCGGGTGATACAGTTCAAGCGGACGGGCAAGACGAAGTTTTTCAAGAACGGCGACGAAGTGAAGACGCCGAAGTTCGACCCGGGCGACCAATTGTCGGTGGAGGGACCGGAGGACGCGGAAGGCTTCCTGACGGCCTTGAACGTGTATTGGGAAAAGAGAGCCGCAGGAACGGCCACGAGCGCGCAGACCGGCGAAGGCGGGGCATCGCAGACGGTAAAAAGCGAGGCATCAAGAAGCGATGCGACAGGAAGCGAGGCACCACGAAGCGATACAACGGATGCGGCGATCGCGAAGGCCGCCACGGAGATGGCGCCGCCGCCGGCCAAGCCGGACCCGGACGATCCGGGGCGGCCGAAACTGGTGCGCGGCAAGCCGGCCGACCCGCAGCGGGAACGTTCGTCTGAGGCGCCGGAACAGACGGCCAC
The DNA here is from genome assembly GCA_050014595.1 of Bryobacteraceae bacterium. GTDB lineage: Bacteria > Acidobacteriota > Terriglobia > Bryobacterales > Bryobacteraceae > PALSA-129. Next base: position 112,255 of record JBEKDA010000003.1, on the reverse strand, counting down.
GGCGCAATCGGCGGGCAGCGGAGTGGGGGCGATGACGCCCCCGCCCGCGGGCCAGACAACCGGCAGGCTATCCGGCGCTCCGACGATTCTGCGGGGCGACGACGATACACCGCCTCCGCCACCTCCGGTGGGGGATCCGCTGATCCGCAAGGCGGCGGAGGCAGCCATGGATTTCACCGAGACGCTGCCGGACTACGTGTGCCAGGAGATGATGGCGCGCTACCAGAGCATGGCGACGCCGGCCAACTGGCAGGCCCTCGACATTGTGGGCGCGGCGGTGGTGTACGAAAAAGGCAAAGAAGACTACCGCGACGTGACGATCAACGGCAAGGCCATCAAGAAGAATATCGAGCAGTTGGACGGGGCGTGGTCGACGGGCGAATTCGGGACGATACTGATCGACTTGTTCTCACCGGCGACGGCGGCGGACTTCCACTACAGCCGGGACTCGCGCTCGGGCGGCGTGAGCGCCAAAGTTTACGATTTTTCGGTGGTGCGGGAGCGTTCGCACTGGCAGATTTCGATTGCGGCGCAGACGTTCGATCCGCCCTACAAGGGGTCGGTATGGATCGATCCGGCGACGGCGCGGGTGCTGCGGATCGAGATGCAGGCTTACGGATTCCCGGATGCATTTCCGACCGACCACGTGGAATCGGCCACCGATTACCAGTACACGCGGCTGGGAGACGCCAAGCAATACCTGCTGCCGGTGCACGCGGAAAACCTGAGCTGCCAGCGAGGGTCGAACTTCTGCAGCCGGAACGTGATCGATTTCCGGAATTACCACAAATACACCGGGGAATCGAGCATTACGTTCGGGGATACGGTGAAGAAGTAGAGACCGGAGGTGGCGCACGCACTCGTGCGTGCCGTGTCGAGACTCTTCTCGACACTCTGGTGGGATGCGGGCAGTCTGTCGGGACCAGGCGTCGGCAAGTGCCGAGGCAGCTCGCAAGGGTAATTATATAGTTGACCAAATGAAAGCCCGCGCACTACCCTTGGCTTCGGCGTGACAGGCCGACAGTCAAGCGGGTTTCTTTGCCCGCTTCCTGTCGCGTGCCCGCTTCAAACGCGCCTCTTCCTTCAAGTAGTCGCCCTTCGAGACGCTGAACATCTCGCGGACGGCATTGTCAAAACGCACGCTTCCGTATCGCCTGGTACCGTCGGCGCGGGTAATGGTTTCATTCTGGCTCCATCATATACGGGATATCGACTACGGTGGTGCTAGAATCGAGGGGCTATGGCCTCTTTTTCCGATCACCTGATCTGTTGCTACCTCATCATCTGCGAAAAGGTCCTCAGTGAGCGTGATGGCGTTCTGAGCCCAATCCGGCTGGTCGATGTTTTTTTCACGAAGTCACCCGCAGATTCGCCGCCCCTTCCCCCAATGGTCAGACCAGCCATAATGATGGCCCTTCTGTTTGTTGCCAAAGTCACAACGGAAGGAATAGACGGCAAGGAGCATAGGTTTTCGCTCCGCCTAATTCGGCCAGATGGAGAGGTCACGGATGTTGGGGAATCAGCTATATTCATGGTGGAAAAGCCGAAAATCCCTGGGACCTATTCTGGCGTGAACGTAGGTATACCACAGATCGGCGTATTGACGAAACAAGAAGGACTTCACTATTTCATTGCCGATATTGACGGAAAGGAGGTAGCTAGAGCACCCTTCATACTGACGGAGCAACAACTGGAAACTCGACAGTGAGGGCTGAACTCAATGGCCCCCTATCGGCATCAGGAACGGCAAGTATTCCGAGCGCTACAACTACACATGCAGCAACCGGCGCACGCATCAGAGTACCCAATCGCTCATGTGGGAGGTGGTCAACTGGGTATAGAACGCTTGAGGTCCTGGTCGATTCTGGGAGTTGAGGGTCGTCCTCGCAAATCGGAATCCACACCAGTCGAGAAACAACCGGGCGAATCTCAACACTGGAGGCAAAAGCGCGGTTGGCGGTTGCCAACTCCAGACGTAGTTCGTCTTCTCCGATTTCACCAAATTCGAAGCTCGATAGGAGTACATCCACGGCGGCGATTGCATCGCTTAGTGGTTCGCCCTGCCGGTCATAGTAACCCCACGAGTTGTGCCGAAACCAATCCTCGAAATCGGCGGCATCGATGCGTCGGTCTCTATAGGCGGCAATCTCTTCTGCCAATGCATTGAGGCTCAACATGGGCAATCTTCCTTACCGCATTATACGCGTTTGTCCAGAGCACCTGTGTAAGGTTTTGTCCCAGTATCGGCTGTTAAATCGCGTGGAAAGCAAAGAATTTCGGCCGGACATCCAGAGCACTACAAAATCGAAACCTTTTGTAGATCATAAGGGTATCGTATGTGTATGGAACGACAGCCTTTACGTACTCGATGACAAATATCCTATCGGCCATCATCGACATGAGGTAGCGCGACTACATCGGCACCGGGCGGCGGATGGAACCATCGGAGCCAGCGGAATGTGGGACCCGAAAGCCATAGTGCTTGGTAATGTGGCTTTCCACAAGTTCGAAACAAAGAAAGGGAGACCGCCAATGTGCCAATTGTGCGAACGTGGCGATATGATCGCGCTGAAGGATCGACATTACGACGCGATTTATAAACCACACTGGCCACCATCGAAATGCGTATGGAATTGGGTTCTGTGGCTGTGGTTTCGTATCAAGATAGGAATATATGAGGTCGGACTCCGCCATGCAGTTGTCAGAATACTCCGAAGAGCCTGATATTGTGCTGCGAACTTTAAGTAGTCCCGCGCTTCCCCCGACCCTGCCGCTTAGAACGGCTCGGGGCACGTTTCTGCTTCTGCGGTCTTCCCCGTGAGCCGGTCCCAGGTCAACCGCTTGCCGACGATGTGGCGCACCACCTCATCGCCGCCGAACCTCCGTGAGAAATGCGGGCCCGCTTACCTGGCTTGCTGAATGGCGGCGAGGAGCTCGGGCTCGGTGATGCTGCCGTCGAAACGCTTCACTGGCTTGCCGGCCTGGTTGTAGACCAGGGTCACCGGAAGCGCATCCAGTTTATATTGCCGCATGATGGCGTCGGAGCCCACGGCTACGGTGTAATCGATGGGGTGCTTCTTGAGAAAGCCGGGCACTTTGGCGGCGGCATCGTCGTCCATCGCGACGCCGATGAAGGCGACGCCTTGCGATGAGAACTGATGGTAGAGCCTGTTGAAGAATGGGAATTCGCCGATGCAGGGGATGCAATAGGTGGCCCAGAAATTGACGACGACCACTTTGCCGGCGAACGAAGCCGTCGAAAGCGGGCCGTCTTCGAGGAGCGTGACTTGCGGGTAGTCGCCGGCGGGGACGGGTGCGGCCGAGGCAGGCGGCGGGGTCCGGGCCTGGTTGAGGAAGGCGAGGAATTGGGCGGAATCGCGGGTGAGTCCTTCGAACTTGGCGACCAGGTTTTCGTTGGGGTCGAGGATCACGTAGTAGGGCTCGGAGACGGTGTTGAACTTCTCAAGCTGTAGTTTGGCGTTGGCCTGGGAGGCCGCATCGGGGCCGTCGGTGTAGAGTTCGACGAGGACGAAGTTTTTGAGAACGGCGGCGATTTCGGGGAGGGCCAGCATGTTGGCGCGCATCCAGTGGCAGTTGGTGCAGGCATAGCCGGTGAAATCGATGAAGACAAGTTTGTTTTCGCGGCGCGCGCGGTCGAGGGCCTCGCGGTATTGATCCTTCATCCAGACCAGGCCATCGGAAGGCGTGGCCGATTGGGCGGCGCCCATGGGGACGAAGGCGTCGATCCATCCGAGCCTGTCGCCCGACATGCCGGGCCAGAGGCTGACCGCGAAAATCAGAAACAGCATGCCGGTGAGCAGGCGACCGAGGCCCATGTTTTCGTCGGGCTTGACGCCTTCCAGGCGAAGGAAGCCGAGCAGGTAAAGGCCGGCCGTGGCGAAGAGGACGATCCACGCGGCCAGGAACCGGCCGCGGGTGAGAAAGCTCCATTGCAGGACCTGATCGAGCTTGGCGAGGTATACCAGGCTGGCGGCGAGAATCACGAAGCCCATGACCACTTTGACGCGCGCGAGCCAGCCGCCCGAGCGCGGCAGGCGCTTGAGGTAAGAGGGGAACAGCGCCAGGAAGAAAAACGGCAGCGCCAGGCCGGCGGCAAACGCGAGCATGCCGAAGGTGGGACGGGCGCGGCCTTGGGTGACCGATGCGGCCAGCAGCGAACCGACGAACGGGCCGACGCAGGCGAAGGACGACAAAGAGAACGTGAGGCCCATCAACAGGGTTCCCGCGAAACCGCCCTGGCCGGAGGACTGGTTCAGGCGCGTCAGGATTGCGGATGGAATGGCGATTTCGAAAGCCCCCAGCAGGCTGAGCCCGAAGGCGATGAACAGGAGCGTGATGAAGCCGTTGACCCAGGGGCTGGAGCCGAGTTGCTTGACGCCGACGGGCCCGAGCAGCAGGGTGGCGAGGAGGCCGAGAGCCGAAAAGAGAACCACTATCCCCAGGCAAAAGACCACCGCCCGAATGAGGCCGTCGCGCTTTCCGCCGGACTGCTGGTTGAGGAAGTACGACATGGTGATGGGGATCATGGGGAAGACGCAGGGCGTGAAGATGCAGGCGAGCCCTAAACCGAAAGCCACCAGCAGAAAGGCGCCCCAGCCTTGGTAAGCGGGCGGCGGGACGGCGGCGGAAGAGGATGGCGGAGGATGCGCTTCGCTATAGCCGGCGGGAATGGCGGTGGCTGGCGCCGCGGCGGCAGGATCGACGATGGCCACAGCCGTGCCGGTCCACGTGCCGGCTACGCACGTGGTGTCGTTGCAGGTCTGGTAGCGGACGTGGACGGAAAGCGCAGCGGGCGAGGCGGGGGCGTTGGCGGGAAGAGCAACATCGAGCAGGAAGACTTCATCGCCTTCGTAGAATTCGGCTTGGGCGTTGAGGTTGGGGTCGAAGACACGTTGGGGAGCCGTCTGGAGCACGCGCACCAGAGTGCCGGGGGAAACCTGGAAAGTGGCGGGAATACCGGCGGCGGAAGAAGCCGAATAGAGATGCCAGCCGGAATCGATTTGGGCGGCGGCGCGGATGCGGACGGTGGAGCCGGGCGGGGCCGGCGCCGGGTCGAGTTGCAGGGTCCAGGCGGCGTGCTGCTGCCCCTGGGCGAAGGCGGAAGCCAGAGCCAGGAAGAGGGTCGAAAGGAAGCGCACTTCAATCTCCGGCTTTGCGGACTAAGCCGCGGAGTTCGTCTTCAATGCGCTGGTTGATTTTGCCGCCGGAGAATTCGGCGGCCACGCGGATGGCGTTCTTGATGGCGTTAGCGTTGGACCGGCCGTGGCAGATGATGCACGCGCCGCGCACGCCCAGCAGCGGCGCGCCGCCATATTCGGAATAATCCAGGCGCTTCTTGAAAGTGGCGAAGGCTTTCTTGGCGATGGCGTATCCGATTTTGCCGGAGATGCTGGATTCGAGGGCCTCGCCCAGGAATTGCTTGACCATGTCGCCCAACCCCTCGCTGACTTTCAGCGCGACGTTGCCGACGAAGCCGTCGCAGACCACCACATCGACGTTGCCCGCATAGATGTCGCTGCCTTCGACGTTGCCGACGAAGTTGAGGTTGAGGTTCTTGAACACGGGCGTGGCAGCGTGGGTGAGCTCATTGCCCTTGTGTTCCTCTTCGCCGATGGAGAGCAGGCCGACGCGCGGGTTGGGGCGGCGCAGGATGTTGCGCGAATAGATTGCGGCCATGACCGCGAACTGGCCCAGTATGCGTGGAGTGCAATCGACGTTGGCGCCGACATCGACCAAAACCACGGGAGTGCCTTCGGCGGTGGGGAGGATGCCGACCAGAGCGGGGCGGTCCACGCCGGGAACCACGCCCTGGACAATTTTGGCGGTGGCCATGACGGCGCCGGTGTTGCCCGCGGACACGAAGCCCTGCGCGGCGCCGTCGCGAACCAGGCGCGAGGCGATGCGGAGGGAGCTATCGCGTTTGGCGCGGAAGGCCTTGGCGGCGCTGTCCTCCATGGTGACACGCTCGCTGGCGTGCACGATCTCAATGGGGAGTTCGCCGGCGCCGTCCTGCACCTCGAGCTCACGGCGGACCACATCCTGCTGGCCCACCAGGATTACTTTGACTCCCAGATCCCTGGCGGCGCGAATCGCCCCTTCGACTTCAGCTTTGGGGGCGTGGTCACCGCCCATTGCATCCACCGCAATGGTCAGCATGTTGTGCCGAGGCTACTCTTGTTCGACTTCGACAACTTCGCGGCCTTTGTACTGCCCGCAGTGGGCGCAGACGCGGTGGGGCAGCTTGGGTTCGTGGCAGTTGGGGCACTCGGAGAGGCCGGCGGCTTTGAGCGCGTCATGCGCGCGGCGGGTGCTGGTCCGCTCCTTGGAGTGTCTACGTTTGGGATTCGGCATATCTCTTTCTCAACCAATCTTTCGTCCGCCGGGGCGCGGCGGTGCATCTTCCAGAATGTATCAGATCTCGAGCTTGCGGAGGGCTTCCAGGCGATGGTCGTGGATTTCGATGCGGCAATCGCATTCGGCTTCGTTCCGGTTCCTGCCACAGACGGGGCAAATTCCTTTGCAGTCTTCGCTGCACACTCTCTGCATGGGCAAGGCCAGCAGGACCTGTTCGCGGAGGACGTCTTCCAGCTCCAGGCCGCCGTTCTCATAAAAACCGATCTGGGCTTCGCCCTCGTCGATTTCCACTTCTTCCACGCGCGCGATGACGGAAACGGGCTTGTAAAACAGGTCGAAGCCGGCATCCAGCGGAAAACGCGCCGGTGCCAGGCAGCGATCGCAGGGCGCGGTGACTTCCACAGTATAGCGGCCCTGGATGCGCACTTGCCCGCCGGTGTTTTTCAGCATCTCGGCGGAGCCGACGGCGTGCAAGGGAGAAGCCTGCTCCAGATTCTCACTGGCGAACTCGATTTGAGCGGGGTCAAAAGATTCGTCAAAACGAATCTTACGCAGCTCCATCTCTTTGACACTAAGGAACATAAGGGTAAGCCTGGGCGCAGGGCGGAACTTTCCTATTATAGCAGCAAAGGCGGGGAATGGATGGATGATGAGCCGGGTTAGGGTGCGCGACGTAAAAGTGGGACTCCGGCTGGTTTGTATCAGGGCACGGCCTTTAGCGGTGCCGCAAGTCGCCGCACCAGAGGCTTTAGCCGGCTAAAGCCCAACTTTCCGAGCAACCCTACGGCACGACTAAAGCCGTGCCCTGATACAAAGCCGAAGACCAAACCTCGCGTACCCCTACACTCAGATTCCAGCGAATTTCGCCGGATCGGGAGCTCCGCCACTTTTATGTCGCACACGCGGCGGGGTACCGGCTGGCCGGGCTTTGCCCGGCTGCACCGAGTGACACCTGGCGCGCAGGATGCCATTGCCCCACCGCGCTACCGAGCTTCTTTGACGCAGCGGAAACCGATGTTGGTGTTTTTCCAGCGTGAAGGGACGGCGCTGGCATCCCAAATAAGACCGTCCTGAAAACCCTCTTTGAAGGAACCGCCGCGGATCTGGTACCAACTGTCTTCCCGAGTGGGCGGAGGATTCAGAGACCGATAGTCCGGGTTATGAAGCTGATGGTCGCTGGGCGGGGTCAGTTCAAAGACCATTTCCCACACGTTGCCGACCATGTTCAGCGCGCCGAAGGGGCTGGCGCCTTTGGGGAAGCCGGCGGCGGGGAGGATGTGGCCATTGGGGCCGAGGTTCGCGAGCGTCTCATCCTTATTGTTGCCCCAGGGGAAGAGGCGGCCATCGGTTCCGCGCGCGGCTTTTTCCCATTGCAGAGCGCTGGGAAGGCTCTCGCCGGCCCACTTGGCAAACTCGTTAGCGTCCAGGATGGAGACGTTGACCACGGGGTAAGCCGGCTTATCGGGGGGAAAAGCATCGGGCAAGTGGCGGCTGGTTGCATCGCAGAAGCTTTTGTAGGCGGCGTTGGTGACTTCAGTCCGGTCGATGTAGAACGCGGGGATGGGAGCGGATGGCTGCTTCTTTTCCCCCGCCAGAAACGTGCCGGCCGGCACCAGCGCCATGCGGCCGGATTTGGCGTCGATGAATCGAGCGAGTTGCGTGGGCCTGATGGCGTAATACAGACCGAGACCCAGGCCGAGGACGAATAGCAGGACGACGGGCAAGAGCCAGGCCGGGCGGGCCTGCACGGGCGGCGGTTCCACCACGCCGGGAAGCTGCATGGCGGGAGCGTCAATTTCGGCGAGGATGCTTTCGAGCGAGGCACAAACCGGGCCGAAGCCTTGCGGGCGCGCGGAGGGGTGCTTGAGGGTGCATTGGACGACGATGTCGCAGACCGATTGTGGAACTCCGGCTTTACGGAGGGGCGAGACGTCGAGGGTTTCGTTGAGGATGCTGTAGAAAATGCGCTCGACGGTTTCGCCAGTGATGGGCTTGACGCCGGCAAGCAGTTCGTAGAGCAGCACGCCGAAAGCATAGACATCCACCTGCCCGGTGACGCCCTGGCCGGTGACCTGCTCGGGGGCCATGTAATAGGGCGTGCCGAGGACATAGCCGGCGCGGGTCATCTGAAGGCCTTCGGTCTTGGCGATGCCGAAATCCATCAGCTTGACGACGCCGTTGGAGCCGACGTGCACGTTGTCGGGTTTGATGTCGCGATGGACGATCTTCCGGGAATGAATGTATTCGAGGGCGCGGGCGATCTGGAGGGCGATTCTCAACTTGTCGCGGAGTTCGCCGGTGTGGCCGTCCTGGATGGCGTGACGGAGGTCTTCGCCCTTGAGGAATTCCATCACCATGAAAGGGCGGTGCTGGTCGTCCTCGCCGAAATCGTAAATACCGAGGATATTGTCGTGGGAGATGTTGCCGGCCATGCGGGCTTCGGCCAGGAAGCGGGCCTTGATTTCGGCATCCTGGCCGCCGGCTTCGGTGAGAATCTTGACGGCCACGGTGCGGCCGATGACGGTATCGCGGGCGCGGTACACGTGGGACATCCCGCCGCCCAGGAACTCTTCAAGCTGGTACTTGCCGATTCTGGCGGGAAGCTGCATTTTAGGCATTCTACCGTAGCGCCGAAACCGCAGGTTCACCGCTGAGAAGCGGAGACGCGGAGAAGACCAAGAAAGAGCCAAAACCCGAGGGCATAGAGGCGGCGCAGGGGCGCGCTGTAACACAACGTCGACGGCGAAGGGGTAAAATGGGCGACGGCAGCAAACATTTATGTCACTTTTTGTACCGAACCGGTACCGCGGCAAGCTCATCGTGGTGGAGGGCATCGACGGCTCCGGGAAATCGACCCAACTTTCTTTGTTGAGCCACTGGCTGCGTTCGCAGGGTTTCGCGGTGGCATTCAGCGAGTGGAACTCTTCCCCGCTGGTGCAGGAGACCACGCGGCGGGGCAAGAAGAAGGAAATGTTCACGCCCACCACGTTCAGCCTGATTCACTGCACGGATTTTGCGGACCGGATGGAAAGCTACATTCTACCGCTGGTGAAAGCGGGAGCGATCGTGTGCGCGGACCGGTACAGTTACACGGCCTTTGCGCGCGACGTGGCGCGGGGAGTGAGCCGGCGGTGGGTGCGCAACCTGTACCGTTTCGCCATCCACCCGAACCTGGCCTTCTATTTCCGGGTGCCGCTGGATGTGGCGCTGGGCCGCATTCTGGGGGGGCGCGACGCCATCAAGTATTATGAAGCCGGCATGGACCTGGGGTTGGCGCGCGACGTGGAAGAGAGCTTCCGCATTTTCCAGGGGCGCATTCTGGATGAGTACGAGGCCATGGCGGAAGAGATGGGATTTCACATCATCGACGCGACGCAGTCGATCGAGGAGCAGCAGCGGCGCATGCGCGACATTGTGATGAACGAGATCGGCGACGATCTGAAGAACGGCATCCTGCACGCTCCGGAAGGAGGAGAGTTCCATGCGCAGCCGAGAACCGCTCCAGTTTTATAACGAACCGCTTCCGGGCGTGGACGTTTCGGAACTACAGGGCAAGCTGATTGTGATTGAAGGTCCGGACGCGGTGGGGCGCAGCACACAGATCACGCTATTGCACCAGTGGCTGGAGCAGGAAGGCCACGCGGTGCTGGACACGGGGATGGCGCGCTCGGCGCTGGCGGGCAAGGGGATCAAGATGGCCAAGGAAGGCAACACCCTGGGGCCGATCACGATGACCTTGTTTTATACCACCGATTTTGCGGACCGGCTGGAGAACGAAATTGTGCCGGCGCTGCGGGCCGGCTTCGTGGTGCTGATCGACCGCTACATTTTTTCGATCATGGCGCGGGCCACGGCGCGCGGCGAGAACCGGCGATGGATCGAGCAGGTGGCCGGTTTCGCATTGAAGCCGCACGCCGTGTTGTATCTGCGGGCGGAGGTGGAGCAACTGGTTTCGCGCGTGGTATTGGGACGCGGCGCCTTCGATTACTGGGAAAGCGGCATGGACCTGCGGTTCGGGCCGGATATGTACGAGAGCTTCGTGCGCTACCAGAAGAAGCTGATTCAGGCGCTCGACACCATGGTGGAACCATACGAGTTCACGGTGATCGACGCCAGCCAGCCGGTGCCGAAAATTTTCCGCGAGTTGCAGCGCCAGGTGTCGCGGCTGCGCCTGCGGCGGATGCCCACGGCGCGGAAAGCCGGAAGCTGATGCAGGTTTATCTGTTGCGGCACGGCATCGCCGAAGCGGGCATGCCGGGACACCCGGATGCGGAGCGCGCACTGACGGGGGAAGGGCGGGAGAAACTGCGCCGCGTGCTCAAGCGGGCACGGAGCGCGGGCGCGGAGCCGAGCCTGATACTTTCCAGCCCGTACCGGCGCGCGCTGGAAACGGCCGAAGTGGCCGCCGAAGCGCTGGGCTACCAAGGCAAGGTGGTAAAGACGCGAGCGCTGGAGCCGGAAGCGTCGCCCTTCGACGCGTGGGAAGAGATCCGCAAGCGCAGCGAGGAGCGCGCCATCCTGCTGGCGAGCCACGAACCGCTGATGAGCTCGATGGCGGCATTTTTGCTGGACAGCCCGGCGCTTTCCGTGGACATGAAGAAGGCGGCGCTGGTGCGCGTGGATTGCGAACGCGCCGGGCCGAAACCGCGGGGCGTGCTCAAGTGGATGCTGACGCCCGCGACGGCGGGGGAAGCATGAACATAAAAAAGGCGACAGCGAGATATGAAGCGTGGCTGGCGCGGCACCTGCGGATTGTCGATCCGGACCTGAAATTCAAGCACGCACAGATGCGCACAGCGGTCTTTCCATTTATGCGCGCCACGTATTATCGCTGGGCGCAAATCTGGGAAGACGTCTGCGGAGAGGCAGCGCGCGGGCCCAAGGCGCTGGCGGTGGGCGACCTGCACGTGGAGAATTTCGGAACCTGGCGCGACATCGAGGGCCGGCTGATCTGGGGGATCAACGATTTCGACGAGGCGTGGCGGCTTCCGTACACCAACGATCTGATCCGCCTGGCGGCCAGCGCGCTGCTGGCCGAGATGGACTGCGACGTCAAAGCCGGCATGGATGCCATTCTGAAGGGCTACCGCGAGGCGCTGGAAGCGGGCGGGCGGCCCTTCGTGCTGGCGGAGCACCACCCGGCGCTGCGCCACATGGCGACGGCGCGGCTGCACGATCCCGAACCTTATTGGCAGAAGCTGCGAGCGCTGGCGGAATTTAAGCAGGCAGGGCCGGCGGGCGTGGGCAAGTCGTTCGACCACATGATGCCGGAACGCGGCCTGCGCTGGCGGGAGGCACACCGGATCGCGGGGCTGGGCAGCCTGGGGCGAGAACGGTTCGTGGCGCTGGCCGAGTGGCGCGGCGGATCGGTGGCGCGCGAAGCCAAGGCGCTGGCGCCCTCAGCCTGCGTGTGGGCGGAAAACGGAAAAGGCACGGCGGAAATTCTCTACCAGAAGATTCTGGATTGCGCGGTGCGATGCCGCGATCCGTTCGTGCGGCTGCAGAAGCGCTGGATTGTGCGGCGGCTGGCGCCGGATTGCTCGCGGATCGAGCTTTCGGCGTTGCCCAAGGAGCACGACGTGCTGCGGCTGCTGAACGCCATGGGCTGGGAGACGGCCAACATCCACCTGGGCAGCGGCCGCGCGAACGTCTTGCGGGCGGATTTGAAGAAGCGTCCGCGGGGATGGCTGCTGGAGGCGGCGCGGGCGATGGAGAAGGCGGTGAAGGCGGATTTCGAGGCGTACCGGGGCGGATGATTCTGGTACGCTGAGACTATGAGGATCACGGTGGAGTTGCCGGACGATGTGACGCGGCGCACCAACCCTGGCCGCGAGGCCCTTGAGGCGCTGGCGATCGAAGGCTACCGGTCGCGGACGCTGACCCAGTTTCAGGTAGGTCAACTGCTGGGACTGTCGCGGATCGGGACTGAAGACTTCCTCGCCCGTCACGTCGATCTCTACGACTACTCAAACGAGGAACTCACGGCGGAAGCAGACCTGACTCGGAACCTGCAGCGATAGCCGGATGCTGGCCGTTTCCAACACTTCCCCGCTCCGCTATTTGATTGCTGTCGATCAGGCCGAACTACTCCCACTGCTTTTCACCGAGCCGGGGAGTGTAGGATAGAGACCCCTACTCCACGCGGTAATTCGGCGCTTCCTTGGTGATGATGACGTCGTGCACGTGGCCCTCGCGGAGGCCGGCGGGCGAGATGCGCAGGAAGCGCGACTTGGTCTGTAGCTCGGCGATACTGCGGGCGCCGCAGTATCCCATGCCGGAGCGCAGGCCGCCAACCAATTGATAGACCAACTCGGAAAGCGGACCCTTTGCGGCCACGCGGCCTTCGATGCCTTCGGGAACCATTTTGGCGTTGGGATCCTGGGCGTAGCGGTCGTAGCTGGACTTGCCTTGCGCGCCGAGCGAGCCCATGCCGCGATAGGTCTTGAAGGTGCGGCCCTGATAGAGAATGGTCTCGCCGGGGCTCTCGTCGGTGCCGGCGAGCAGGCTGCCGATCATGACGCAATCGGCGCCGGCCGCAATCGCCTTGGTGATGTCGCCGGAAAACTTGATGCCGCCGTCGGCGATGAGCGGGACGCCGCCTTCGCGCGCGGCGCGGGCGCATTCGGCGATGGCGGTGATCTGCGGAACGCCGGCGCCGGAGACCACCCGTGTGGTGCAGATGGAACCGGGACCGATGCCGACCTTGATGCCGTCGACGCCGAGCGAGACGAGGTCGCGGGCGCCTTCGTAAGTAGCTACGTTGCCGGTGATGAGCTGCACGTCGGGCAACTTGCTCTTGATGGTCCTGACAGCGTCCATCACGCGACTGCTGTGGCCGTGGGCGGTATCGATGGCGATCACGTCCACTTTGCGGGCCACCAGTTCCTGGGCGCGCTCCAGGAAATCGCCGGTGGCGCCGAGCGCCGCTCCCACGCGCAGGCGGCCCTGGGAGTCCTTGGCGGAGTTGGGATACTTCAACTTCTTCTGAATATCCTTGACGGTGATGAGGCCTTTGAGTTTGAACTGGTCGTCGACCACCAGCAATTTTTCGACGCGGTGGCGGTGGAGAATGGCCTCGGCCTGTTCGAGGGTGGTGCCGACCGCGACGGTCACCAGGTTCTCCTTGGTCATGACTTCGGAGATCGGCGCGTCGAAGCGGTTTTCGAAACGGAGGTCGCGGTTGGTGAGGATGCCGACCAGTTTGCCGTCCTTGGTGACGGGCACGCCGGAGATGCGGTAGCGGGCCATGAGTTCCTGGGCGGCGGAGATGGGCAGGTCGGGGCTGATGGTGATGGGATCGACGATCATGCCGCTTTCCGAGCGTTTCACGCGGTCCACTTCCTCGGCCTGGCGTTCGACGCTCATGTTGCGGTGAACGATTCCGATGCCACCCTGCTGCGCCAGCGCAATCGCCAGATGGGATTCCGTGACGGTATCCATAGCCGCGGAAACGATGGGGACGTTGAGGCCGATCTGGCGAGTGAGCGAGCAGCGGGTGTCGACTTCAGACGGCAGCACATCGCTGTGGGCCGGTTCGAGCAAAACGTCGTCGAAAGTCAGGCCCTCAATGAGTACGTCTTGAATCATAGGGATTTTTAACATGATAGCGTAGATGCCGGGCGCCCGCGCCGCGCGGAGCGGGAGCTTCGCTGGGGTTTGACAGGCCAGGAGGCCTGTCCACGACCGGCCTCCGGCCGGTCGAACACCGGCGGCAAGACCGCCGGCGCTACCAGTTGGTCTTAACGGAACTTGAAAATGTAGAAACTCCACTGACAGGCCAGGAGGCCTGTCCCACTGCGCGGCGGATGTGCCACAATGCGGTTTCATGCGGCAGCGCCCGGCCATGCGAAGCGGTTTGGAATACGGGGCGGCGCTGTTCGTCTTGAAGTCGCTGGAGTGGGCGCCGGTCGAGGTGGCGCACAAGCTGGCTCGCGGGTACGCGAGGCTGTTGGACCTGGCACTGCCGCGGTTGCGGCGCGTGGCGTACCGCAATCTTTCGCTGGCGCTGCCGGAACTGGACGAAGCGCGGCGCAGGGAGACGGTGGACGGCGTGTTCCGCTCGGTGGCGCGGCTGTTGGTCACGGTGGCGAAATTCCCAGCGATGCGGCGCGAAAACCTGGCGCGGTGGATCCGCTGTGAAGGCGGCGAATACTTCGAGCAGGCACGGCGCGCAGGGCGCGGCGTATTGTTCGCGACAGCGCACCTGGGCAACTGGGAACTGAGCGCGTATGCGCACGCGTTGCTCTCGGCGCCGATGAACGTGGTGGTGCGGCCGTTGGACAATCCGCGAATCGACGGCCTGGTGGAGCGGCGGCGCAGCGGATCGGGCAACCGGATGATTTTCAAAAAAGACTTTGCGCGGTCGATTCTGAAGGCGCTCGGAGCCAACGAAGCCGTGGGAATCCTGGTGGACCAGAATTCGTCGCCCGATGCGGGAGTGTTTGTGGACTTCTTCGGAGTGAAGGCCTGCGCCGGCACGGGATTCGTCAAACTGGCGGCGCACAGCGGAGCCAGCGTGATTCCGGGGTTCGCGCTGTGGTCGGAAGCGGAGCGGCGCTATGTGCTCCGATTCTATCCGCCGGTGGAGATGACCGGCGACGCGGAGCGCGATACGCAGGCGGTGCAGAGCAAACTGGAGGAAGCGATCCGGCAATACCCGGACCAGTGGTTGTGGATTCACCGCAGGTGGAAGACCAGGCCGGCGGGAGAACGGGAATTGTATTAGGCTGAGTGGAACAGGCCATCGGGTTTCGTGGCCCGTCTTTTCTTTTTCCACTCCGAGCGCCCAACAGACGACAAAACCCGGCCTTCTGCCCACTGAGATTTAAGTCAACGCAGAAAGATCACTCCGAGCGCCGCCGGCACAAGCAGCAGTGCCAGCACCACCCAGGTCCAGCGATTGCCAAAGTTCAGGGTGTAGCCGATGCCGAAGCGTTTTTCGATCAGGATCGAAGGATCGGCGGGATTGACGTAAACAAGGCCCCACCTCCAACAGGCATCGGGCGTACGGTCGCCCACCAGTGTGGACCCCGGGGCTGCCCCCCGGTGGCTGCCGCCCTGGCCTCCACGCATCAGGTCCACGCTAAACGCGACTACCACGACGCCGAGCGCCAAACCCCACACGTCGATAGCGGCTGAAGCCGGCTGGAACAGCGCAAACCATGCGGGACAAGCGAGGAAGTATGCACTCACGATCAGCAACTGGACCAGACGCCGTCGAAAGCGGCGCTCGGCGGCGGCGCCCGCGCCGGTGGTCGAAATACGGCGCGACCAGTAGAGCAGGCCCCAGGCCAACCCGGCCAGCAGCAGGCACACGAAGGCGTGGACCGCCAGAAAACCGAACACCGCGGCCGGTGCAGTGGTCACCCAGTGGTCCGCCCCGTACATGCCCCAGTGCACCGGGAAGCTTCGCGGCAGGCGGTCCCAGTTCAAGCCCGCCCAGAGACCCAGCGCTCCCAGCGACAACGCCGGAAGCGACGCCACAATCGGGCCGCCGGGCAGGTGCTCCTGCGGCATCGCCAGGTCTACTTCAAGAATCGAAGAGGGCGCCGCGGCATACGCCCGCGCCGCCCGGTGCCCGTCAACCAGCGCCCATAGAAATCCCAATAGCTGGAGGAGCACCGCCGCCACTGCCATGCCGGCCACGAGTTCCAGCGCGACCGCAACCAGCGCAGAGACCCAAACCATGGCGCGATACCTTCGCAGTATCCGCCGCGCGCCGGAAGTTTGACGGAATTCAGGCGCAACCGTAACGGCAAAGAAGAGGTCGGGGCGGGTGAGTCCGGGCATGATGTGGAACAACCCGGTCATAAGGATGATAAGCAGCACGAACAGCATTGTTTGTGGGGGCATGGACTAACTCCTTTCCAGGGTATCGGCAAGACGCCGCAGTTCGCGCGCAATGCGGTTGCGCGGAAGGCCTTGGGCCTGGACCTCGGCCACCATCTCTCTCAGGCGGCGCTGAAAGACTTCACCAGTCTCGGGATCGCGGTGGTTCGACACAGCCCGTGAAACCACCCGCGCGCCGCTCCGCCGCCCGATCTCCAGCCATCCTTCCTCCTCCAAAGTGCGGTACGCTTCTGCCACCGTGTTGAAATGGACCCCGAGGTCGAGTGCCAGCCGGCGCACCGGCGGCAAGGAATCGCCCGGATTCAGTTGGCCGTTCACCAGCAGGATGCGAGTGGCGTCCACAATCTGGCGATATACAGGAACATTCGATTTGAGATCGATTCGCAATATCATTGTACTTTGTACATATACACTGTACAATAGTCTCGCGAAAAACGCAATACTTTTTTTAGCCGGTCTCCAAGGTCTTGATTTGCTTCTGTTTTTCTCCGCGTCCCGGCGGTTAACCGAAACCTCGCGATTGAATCTACAATCGATATGAGGAGGAAGCCAAGATGGAAATCCTGGATGAAATTCCTCGGTATAATCCACGGCAAGGGAGGGCCGCCTTCATGGGATTCCCCCGCTTGTTCCGCCGCACGAGCGTGCTGCTTGCCGCCGCAGCTTTTACAGTTGTTGCGCAGACCCCGGCGCTGCAGAATTCTCCCGGATTTGTCCGGCGCAGCCCGGAGCTTCACCAGGCGCCGCAGCTCACTTTCAACATCGTCGCCCAGGACGCGAAGGGCGGGCCGGCCGCCGACCTGCGCGATACCGACCTCCGCATCTACGACGACGGAAAACTCATGCACCCGGCTTTCTGCCGTCCGCTGGAAACGGCCGGTCCCGCCGCGCAACCCGGCGCGAGCGAGTATTCCAACCGGCCCATCCGCGGCAATTCTCAGACCGTGCTGGTGCTGCTCGACCTGTTGAATGAGAACCTCGCCGAGCGCGGCATGGGATGGTACGATGTCGCCCATTCGTTCCAGAAGCTCGATCCCACGCAGCACGTCTACGTCTACCTCCTCACCGCCGAGGGAACGCTGTACCCGGTCCATGCCATGCCCGCCGCCGGAGATCTCCGGCCGCCCGATCCCGATTGGGCCGCCAAAGTTCCGGCTCTGCTCGACCGCGCCATGCGCAACGTTACTGCTTTGAAGCCGCAGGACTTGCGTGCAAACGTGGACGCGCGCGTGCGGAAATCGCTGGATCTTCTGAAAGACGTGGCTGCCGATCTGGGCGCTCAACCGGGCCGCAAGAGCCTGGTCTGGATCTCCCACGGAGTTCCCATCTCCGCCACCAGTAGCGCCGACGGGATTTTCGGAGTTCCCGTCTTCGCCGCCCGTAGCGCCGACGGGAATTTCCGCGACTACACCACGCTGGTCCAGGACGCCGGGACGTCACTGGCCAAAGCCGGGATCACGGTCTATGCCGTCGATCAGATGCAGCGCAATACCGATGGCCTGGCGAGCTTGGATACCTTGCAGCAACTGGCCAGCCTCACCGGAGGTCAATGGCTGTCCAGCGATCGCACCGAGGTCGCTATTCAGCAGGCCCTGGCGGAGGCTGCCGCCACCTACCGCGTGGGCTATACTCCGCCGCTGGAACGATGGGACAACAAATTCCACAAGCTGCGGATCACCGTGGAGGGCAAAGGCAAGAGCGTCTGGCTGCGCGCGCCGGAGGGCTACTTCGGCGATGCACGCGAAGCCGACCCGCGCGACCGTTTCACCATGGCCGCCATGGGACAAAGCGACGATTCCAGCATCGGCATCCGGGCCGTGGTGACTCCCAGCGAGAAAATCGCCGGATGGCTTCATTTCGAGGTCCGCGTGGACGCGGCCGACCTGCAATTGACCGCGGGCGACGTCCCTGCCGCCGAATTCGGCGTGACCTTCGTCACCTACACCACCGACTGGGATAAGGACCTCAGCCCGGAAGCGCGAAAGTCGCTGCGGCTGACACCGGAAACACGCGAGGCGATTCTGCGCGAGGGAGTGGTGGTCACCTTTGAGCGGCCGGTCTCCGCCGGCGTTCACAAGATGCGGGTCGTGGTGCGCGATGCGCAATCCGGCGCCGTCGGCTCGCTCACCGTGCCGGTAGTGCCGCCGCATGCGCCGTTAGGCCCCGTGAACGTCGACCGCTCCCTTACGGTCACGGCTCCGATTTGAGCCACGCACGTCAGCAAGCGGACTCCGGCCTTGCGGGCAAACCTCGGGCAATAGATGGATGTTGGGAAAAACCGTCTAACCGAGTCAGTACATTTTCCGGTCGAAGTTCTACCCGCCGATCGAGTACATAGGCCGCGGCGGGGCGACGAACTTGGCGGAGTTGATCTCGTGGCCTTCCCACTTGCCGGCAATGTTGCGGCGAACCAACGCAGCGATCTGGTCGTCGGAGGCGCCGTTGCGCATCAGAGTTTTCACATCGTCCTCTTCGATGGCGAACAGGCAATAGCGCAGTTTGCCGTCGGCGGTGAGGCGGATGCGGTTGCAGTTCAGGCAGAATGGACGGCTCACGGAGGCGATGAAACCGACCTGGCCGCTGCCGTCGGCGAAGGCATATTCGGCAGCGGGGGCGCGCGGATCGGGATCGGGGACGGGGATGAGCGGCGAGATCTCGCGCGAAAGAAGCGCGATGATTTCGTCGGCCAGGAGCACTTTGGAGCGGTCCCAGAGGTTCTGCGCGTCGAGCGGCATGAATTCGATGTAGCGCACTTCGAACCCGTTTTCGCGCGCGTAGCGGGCCAACGGAAGGATGTCGGGTTCCACCAGATTCTTCACCGCGACGGCATTCAGCTTGATGCGGGAGAAGCCGGCTTGCCGGGCGAGCGCCAGGCCGGCGAGGACTTTGTCCAGGTCGTCGCGGCGGGTGATCTCGAGGAAGCGTGCGCGGTCGAGCGTGTCGAGGTGAACGTTGAGGCGGCGCAGGCCGGCTTGGTAGAGCGGAACGGCAAACTCCGGGAGCAGCACGCCATTGGTGGTGAGGGCCAGATCGCGGATGCCGGGAATGGCGGCCAGGCGGCGGATGAGAAGGGGCAGATCGCGGCGCACCAGCGGCTCGCCGCCGGTGACCCGCAGCTTGGTTACGCCGAGCGGGACGGCGATGCGCACAAAGCGTTCGATCTCTTCGAAACTCAGGATCTCGCTGTGGTCGACGAATTGCACGCCGGTTTCCGGCATGCAATAGAAGCAGCGGATGTTGCAGCGGTCGGTGACGCTGATGCGCAGGCTGTCGTGAACGCGGCCGAAGGAATCGACCAGAGGCGCGGCTTGCATCTATTTCACGGCCAGCATGCGCTCGAGCGGCAGGAGCGCGCGGCGCATGGTCTCGCGGGACAATTCGACGCGCGGTTGCAGGGCCAGCAGGCAGTCACGGAGTTTCTCCAGACTGTTGAGCTTCATGTAGGGGCATTCGCTGCAATTGCAGTTTTCGTTGGCCACGAAGTAGAAGCGCTTGGAAGGCGCCACGCGGGCGAGCGAATACTGAATGCCGCTTTCGGTCATGACGATGAACTCTTGGGCGCTCGACGCGGCGCAGTACTGGATGAGGGCGGAAGTGGAACCGATGAAATCGGCCATCGCCAGGACCGATTCGGGGCACTCGGGGTGAGCGACAACCTCGGCATCGGGGTGCTCGACCTTGGCCTCGGCCACGCGACGCGCGGGGAAGGTGGCGTGCACGATGCAGGCGCCCTGCCAGACCTGCATATTCTCGCGGCCGGTTGCGCGGCGCACGTAATTGCCCAGGTTGCTATCGGGCAAGAAGAGAATGGGCTTATCGCGAGGGATGGAGTTGACGATGCGGACGGCGTTGCGCGACGTGCAGAGGATATCGCTCTCGGCCTTCACTTCAATGGAGGTGTTGATATAGCTGACGATCACGTGATCGGGGTTGCGGCGGCGAAATTCGCGAATGGGCTCGACCGGACAGCCGTCGACCAGGCTGCAACCAGCCTCGCGATCGGGCACCACGACGACGCGATCGGGATTCAGCACCTTGGCGGTTTCGGCCATGAACCAGACGCCACAGAAAGCGATGACGTCGCCGGAGAACTCGCGCGCCTGCCGGGCCAACTCAAGCGAATCGCCCACCACGTCGGCGAGTTCCTGAATCTCGGGCTCCTGATAATGGTGTGCCAGCAGAACGGCCTTGCGCTGGCGTTTGAGGTCGAGTATTTCCTCGGCGGTAGTGGGAGCGGCCAACATGGGGGAGATGGTACCTGGCTTTATTTTATCAAAGTGGAAAGAACCATAATGGAAGAGCGTGCGCATTGTCCTGATTTCGACCTACGAACTGGGGCGGCAGCCGTTCGGGCTGGCGTCGCCGGCGGCGTGGCTGCGAGGCGATGGACACGAGGTGACGGCGGCGGACCTTTCGTGCAGTCCGACGCCCTGGGCGGCCGTGGAAGCGGCGGATCTGGTGGCATTTTTTCTGCCGATGCACACGGCCACGCGGCTGTTCCAGAAACTGATCGAAAAAGTGCGGGCCGCCAATCCGCACGCGCACCTGTGCGGGTATGGGCTGTACGCGCCATTGAACGACGCGCTGCTGCGGCGGTTGGGCGCGCAGACGGTGATCGGCGGTGAGTTCGAACAAGGACTGAGCGACCTGGCGCGGCGATTGAGCGTGACGCGCGCGGGCGAGCTGCCTTACCGGCAGCCGGAGCCGCTGATCTCAATGGCGCGGCAGCAATTTCGCGTGCCCGACCGCACGGGGCTGCCGGCGCTGGGAGCCTATGCGCAACTGGTAACCGGCGGCGAAACGCGGCGGGTCGGATACACGGAGGCTTCGCGCGGCTGCAAGCATCTGTGCCGCCATTGCCCGGTGGCGCCGGTATATCGCGGTTTGTTCCGCATCGTGCAGCGGGATGTGGTGCTGCAAGACATCCGCCAGCAGGTGGCGGCGGGAGCGCAGCACATCACCTTCGGCGACCCGGATTTCTTCAATGGCCCGGGGCACGCCGTTCCGATTGTCGAGACGCTACACAGTGAGTGGCCGGAACTGACTTACGACGTCACCATCAAGATAGAGCACTTACTGAACCATCGCGAACTGCTGCCTATCTTGAAAGCCACGAACTGCCTGTTCGTGACCAGCGCCGTGGAATCGCTGGACGACGAAGTGCTCGGCAAGCTGGCCAAGGGCCACAGGCGGGCTGGTTTCGAAGAAGCGCTGGGGCTCATGCGGGCAACCGGCCTGGCGCTCGCGCCGACGTTCATTCCGTTCACACCGTGGACCACGCTGGAAGGCTATCGCGAGTTCCTGCGGGCGTTGGTGGATTTGGAACTGGCCGACCAGGTGGCGCCGATTCAACTGGCCATCCGGCTGCTGCTGCCGGAAGGCTCCTTGTTGCTCGATCTGCCGGAAATGCGGTCGAGAATCCAGCCATTCGACACACGCGCTCTCTGCTACCCGTGGCAAAACAGCGACGGCCGGCTGGACTTGCTGTGGGCCTCGGTCCAGGAGTTGATCAAGCGCCAGGAGCGGCGCCGCAAGAGCCGATGGGAAATCTTCCGGCAGATCTGGGAGCTGGCGCAAGCCGGCGAGTTCCCGGTGGACGCGCCGATGGTCTCGCGCGCCACCATCCCGTATCTGACCGAGCCCTGGTACTGTTGAGCGGAGCCTACGGAAGAGCAGTTGGCTCTTGTGTGAAATACACGAAACTCGTGTACACTGGAATCATGAAAAATGTGACGTTTAGCGCGGACGAGAAACTAATCGAAAGGGCCCGCACCAGGGCTCTCCATGAGCACAAAACACTGAACACGGCGTTCCGCGAGTGGCTGGAGCGCTACGCCAGCACAGCCAACGGGGGCGCCGATTTCGATCATTTAATGCGCAGCCTTTCACAGGTGAAGTTCACCCGTAAATTCACGCGCGAGGAAATGAACGCCAGATGAAAACCGCTGGGCGAAGCCTCCTGGACACCAATATCCTGGTCTATTCGTTCCTCGACGGCGATAAGGCCAAGCAAACCAGGGCGCGTGCGCTCGTCCGCGCAGCACTGGACAAGCACGACGCCATCATCAGTTTTCAGGTGGTGCAGGAATTCCTGAATGTGGCAACCCGCAGACCTCAGTGCCGCATGAGTCAGGCCCAGGCCCAACTCTACCTGTCAAAGGTGCTGGCGCCGCTGTGCGAGGTTCTCCCGGATACGGCGCTGTACTCCAATGCGTTGTCGATTGCGGACGAAACCGGGTGGTCCTTCTATGATTCCGTGGTGGTGAGTTCCGCTTTGGCCGGTGGCTGCGACACAGTTCTCACCGAGGACCTACAGGATGGAAGAACCATTCGCGGGATCGTGATTCGCAATCCATTTTGATTGAAGTCCTCGGTCCACTGCTAAATCTTCGCCTTCGGATACCGCGCCTTCATCCACTCCACGAATTTCTCGGGCGCGGCCATGGTGGAAAGCCTGCCCTGGCGCACCAGCGCCCAGTCGTCGAACTTTTTCGACTGCTTGATTTCGGCCAGCGTGGTGGGCGGGTCCAGGCGTTCGGCAAACTCCAGATCGACTACCGCGGACTTCGGGTTTTGGGGGTCGTCGCGCGGCTCGGACCGCACCGTCGCCAGGCCCACCACTCCGGAAACGCCACCGCTGTGATAGACGAAGATGCGGTCGCCCGGCCGCATCTCGCGGATGGCGCGGACGGCTTGCGCGTTGGTCACGCCGTCCCAGGAGGTCTTCTCTTCGCGCTCCAGATCGTCGATGGAATAGGTCTCGGGGTCGGTTTTCGCCAGAAAGTGCTTCATCTGCCCTCCTCTCTCATTATGGGATAATGACGGGCTTGAAACCGTCACAGAGTCGTAAAAATGCGTCTGTCCCCTTTTCGAAATGGAAGGCGCGGGCGGGGCTGGTGGCGCTGGCGCTGGCGGCGTACGCCGGTTCTTTCGGGCTGGGGCTGGCGCAGGATTCCAAGGTGATTGTCACGCAGGATGCTCGCATCCGCGAAGTCACCGCGGAAAATATCAAGCTGATCCTCACCAGGAATTATTGGTGGCCCAAGACCGGCGACGGGCTGTACCGGCCGGTGACGACGCTGTCGCTGCTGTTCAACAGCGCGGTGTTGGGCAATGGCACGAACCCGGCTGGATATCACGCGATCAATTCCCTGCTGCACGCCATCAACGTGTGGCTGGTCTTCGAACTGGCGCTGCTGCTGTTCCGGACCGTCCGGCCGGCGTTTTTCGCAGCCGCGCTGTGGGCGGTGCATCCTATCTGCACGGAGGCGGTCACCAGCATCGTCGGCCGCGCCGATCTCCTGGCCGCCATGGCGGTGCTCGGTGGCCTGCTGCTCTATGCGCGCACCGGATCGTTCGAAGGCCGCCGCCGCTACTGGGCCGCCGCGGCTCTCTTCGCCATTGCCACGGCCGGCGTGTTTTCGAAGGAGAGCGCCGCCGTGCTGCTGGGCCTCATGCTGCTTTGGGACCTCAGCTTCGCCGAAGGCCAGCCGCGCCTGCTAACTCGCTGGCCCGCCTACGCGGCCGTGGCGGCGTCGCTGGTTGCGCTCGCCTGGGCGCGCCACGCGGTTCTCGGCCCGCTGCCCGTGCCGCAACCGGTTTACGTGGACAACCCCATCCTGGGCGCCGATTTCGTCACCGCGCGGCTCACCGCCATCAAAGTGATCGGGTTGGATCTCTGGCTGCTGGTCTTTCCGCTGGGCCTTTCCTGCGACCGTTCCTACAACCAGGTGCCGCTGTCCGGCTGGTCCGACCCCTGGGCCTGGATAGCGCTGCTGGTGGTGGTTGCGATTCTGGCGCTGGCCTTCGCGCGGTACCGCCGCGACCGCCTCACCTTCTGGCTGGCCGGCTTCTTCGCCATCGCCCTGCTGCCCACCGCCAACCTGGTCTTTCCCATCGGCGCTCTGATGGCCGAGCGCTTCCTGTATCTGCCCTCCGTGGCGTTCGCCATCGCGCTGGTGGCGCTGGCCGGCCAAGTGAAAGGCGGCCGTCACACCCTAACCGTGGTGGCCATACTGGCCGTCCTCTACGCCGGCCGCACGTTCGCTCGCAATGCCGCGTGGAACAACGACCTGACCCTCGCTTCCGCCGACGTCCAGACCACCCCTGAAAGTTTCCGCCTGCACGACATGCTCGCCAAGGCCCTGTTCGAACAGGACGCACGCCGCAACATCGACCGCAGCATCCAGGAAGAGGAAAAGTCGTGGGCGATTCTCGTCCCGCTTCCGCCTGCCCGTTCCTCCGAGTTTCCGCCGGCCTTTCTGGGAATATATTACGGCGCCAAGGCCGATCTTGATCCCGCCAACAGCCGCGCCTGGTATGAGAAATCGCTCGCCGTGCTGGAGAAGGCCCGCGAGATTTCCCAGGCCGCGGAGAAAGCCTATGACGACGTCCAGCGTGCGCGCGGCGGCGCTCCGGCTGAGCGTTCCGGCTTTGCGCAGTTGTATTTCAACCTGGCGAACGCCTGCCTCAACCTGGGCCGCTACCAGGAGGCCATCGACGCCCTGCGCTACGGCAGAGGGCTGAACCCGGCCACGCTCGAAGCCTACGACGGCTTGCAAGTGGCCTACGCCGCCACCGGCAATTTCCGCATGGCGGCTGTGTCGTTGGAAGAGAAAGCCCAGGTGGATGGCTTCCAGCCCGCCACCGTGGCCGCCATCCGCGAGGTCTATCGGAAGATCCCCGACGGCGCCTGCGCGTTCGCGCAACAGGGCACAGCCTGGCAACTGAATATGAGTTGCCCCGTTGTGAAGAGCGATCTGTGCCTGGCATGGTCAGATCTGGCGCAAGCCTACACGGAGGCGCGCCAGCCCGCACAATCGCAAGCCTTGCGTGACGCCGCCGTCAGCCGCTACGGCTGCGCGGCGCAATAGGTGGGACAGGCCTCCTGGCCTGTCATTCCTCATGAGTCAAGCAAGAGTTGTGACAGGAAAAGACAGGCCAGGAGGCCCTGTCCCACTTTGCGGCTCAATCCCCCGATACCGTCTCGTACTCTCGCGCCGGCGGCTTGGATGCCTGCAGTGCGCCCAAGCTGACGTGGATTTGCGGCATAGAGCCGGTCTCGAAGGACTCACGCACTCGCGCGTCATCGCTCGCGTCCGGCTTCTGGCGCAGCATTTCGCGGCGCAGGCGGGCCTCGAACTGCTGTAACTGCTGTTCGATGGTCTTAGCCTTGTTCTTATTGCGCACCATGTCTTCGCGGTAACGCTTCAGGAAGTAGCCGATGGTCTCGACGCGGATCTTGATGGAGCCGGTGGGCTTGTTCTCGTCGATATCCTTGAAGCAGAAGTAAGGCGTGCCGGAGTGCTCCACAATCTCCTCTACGACGGTATAAATGGGGGCGTCATGACCGCACTTGAAGCTGGATAACTCGAGCGCCACCAGGTTAGGATGGCGCGCCACGTACTTAGCGGCCCAAACCTTGCGGCTGGTGTTCTCGGAGTAGGAATTCTTCCAGACATCGGCGATGGACATGGGGTGCGGAGTCTCTCCCGATTCCACATCTTCGCCAAACAGGCGCCAGATGATATCGTCGTCGATCGGCAGGCAGTCCTGCGCGAACACCGGGCAACCAAGCTTCTGGAACTCTTCCAGGATTTCGTGGTTCACGCCGGGGTCGTTGTGATACGGCCGGCCCAGCAACACCACGCCAAGGCGATCTTCCCGTTCGAGTTGCTCCAGCACCTCGCGCGCGGCGCCGCGCATAGTGACGTTGTCGAAGTAGTGCAGGGAACGGTAGCCCTGCTCCACCGCTTTCTTGTTTTCCTCGGGCGACAAACCGAAGATGTCTTTGAACTCTTCGTAGAGTTGCCGTTCCAGCAGGTCGGGCTTGGAGAGGTTGACGAAGGTGTCCAGGAAGCGGACGCCCTTTTCGGCGAACAGGTCGCCTTCCTTGATGAACGCAGCTTTCACCGCTTCGGGCGTGGTCGCTACCGTGGGACAGCTACGGCTGGCCTGAACGTTGTGCAGGTCCGTGGTCAGGCAATCGATCATGGGGAAGAAGATGATGTCGAGCGGTTTCTTGGCGTGCACTTTGTAGAGCAGGTTGTGCACGTGCGGAATCCCCAGCTTGGAGGGGAAGCAAGGGTCGATGGCGCCGCGCTTGGCGCCTTCCTTGTACAGTTCCTCGCTGGTGAAATCCGAATAGACGATATTTTCCGCCTTGATGCCCAGGGCCGCAAAGTATCCGGTGAAGACCGGCGTCTGCGAGTACATGTTGAGCACGCGCGGCATTCCGATGCGAATCTCGGACCGCTTTTTCATGAGGGCGGCGCGCTTCTTCTGCGCGGCGGTAATCTGGAACTTGGGCAGCGCGTCGGCCACAATGGGCACGTCCGGCACGCGGAACACGCCCTTGGCCGCCACTTCCACGAAGTTCGGGTTGGCCTTCTTGATCCTGTCGAGATCGCCCTTTATGCCGCGCATTTCCTCGATGTTTTCGACGGTGCCCTTTTCGCAGGTGGCGATGATCAACCGCTGCGCGCCGGCTTCCAGCGGGACCTTGGTCTTGACTGGCGGCTTGTAGTCGATATTGATGATGTTGGTTTTGACGTCGATGAACGTGCGCAGGCACTTGTTCTTGCAGAAGTAGCAGCGGGTGGCTTCATTGCGCGTGGTCTTGTAATTGATGTGCGCGCAGGCGTCGAGGCCGATGAAGGTCGATTGCCGGCCGTTGTCCCACAGACGCCCGGCTTCCAGGCCCGCGCCGATCGCGCCGGCTTCGCCGCAATGCTCGTGAACGATGACGTCGGCCTCCACGTCCTTGCCCTTGAAGCGCGACTCGATAAAGTCCACCTGGGCCTTCACCGCGGCCAGGTTGTACTGCGTGCCGCCCTGCAACAGGAAGCGCTTGCCGATGGCCGACAGGTTGGGAATCTGCGAAACGTAAAGCCAGATGTTCTTGGGCAGAACGTTGCACAGGCCAGCCATGATCTCTTCCGGCTTCCACCCTTGCCTCTGGAAATCCACGATGTCGCTCTGCATGAACACCGCGCAGCCATAGCCGAACGAGGGGAATCCGTTGGCCCCGAAGGCCGTATCGGCGTACTGCTCCACCGGCACGTTAAAGCCCTGCGCGGTGGATTGCAGGAAGTAGCCGTTGCCCGCCGAACACTGCGTATTCAGCTTGAAATCCTTCACGCGGCCGTTCTTCAGGATGATGATCTTGATATCCTGGCCGCCCACGTCGCAGATCACGTCCACGTCGTCGTAAAAGTGCAGACCGGCCTCGGTGTGGGCCACTGTCTCGACCAGCGCCGCGTCGGCGCCGATCACGTCCTTCAGAATGTCCTTGGCATATCCGGTAGTGCCGACACCCAGAATCTTCAGCTCCACGCCTTGATCGCGGACCTGCGCGTCGAGTTTTTGCAGCACCTCGATGGTGTCTTCAATCGGATTGCCCTTGGAAAGCTGGTAAGTCTTGGCCAGGATGCGGCGCTTGTGGTCCTTGGAAAGCAGCACGGCCTTGGTGGACGTGGATCCGCCATCCAGGCCCACGAAGCCTTCCACCACATCACCCGGCTTGAAGGTAACCGGCGTGAATTTCCTGGTGCGGTATTTCTGTTTGAACGCCGCCAGCTCCGCTTCGTCCTTCGCGAGGCCGCCCGTGCCGCCCTTTTTGGCCTTCTCCTGCTCGCGGCCCACGGTGACGTACCATTCCAGCTTCTCGTAGCCGGTATACTGCCCGACTTCGTCATCTTCCGATTTGCCGAATTCCACGGAACCGATCGCGGCGAAATACTGCGCGTTGTCGGGAGTCTTAATGAGATCTTCCGGCGCTACGCCTTCCGGCAGCGGGGTGTTGCGCTCTTCCCAGATCTTCGGGATGTTGCTCTTCCAGCAATCGCGCATCCCCTTGATGTAACAGTTGGGTCCGCCCAACAGCAGGACCACCGGCAGCAGCGTGTTGCCGCGCGTCAGCACCGACAGGTTCTGCATGACGATGGCTTCAAACAGCGAGGCCATCAGCTCATCCGGCGGTACGCCCATCTTCTGCAGGCCGTTGATATCGGTCTCGGCGAACACACCGCACTTGCCGGCCACGGGGTGCAGCTTGACGCCCTTGTAGCCCATTTCGCAAAGCTGAGCCGCGGGGATGCGCAGCTTGGCGTTGATCTTGTCGATTACCGCGCCCGTGCCGCCGGCGCACTTGTCGTTCATCGACGGGATCTTCTTCTTGCGGCCGGTCTCCGGGTCCGTTTTGAAGATGATGATCTTGGCGTCCTGGCCGCCCAGTTCGATCACCGATCCGCACTCCGGATACATCTTCTCGACGGCGAGCGAAACCGCGTTGACTTCCTGCACGAACTTGGCGCCCAGGTGCTTGCCCAGCCCGTTGCCGCCCGAGCCGGTGATGAACATGCGCGACCGATTCGCGTCGAAGCCCTCGATCTCCGTGTCGAACCGCTTGCAGAACTCCAGAACCTTCTCCGGCTGTTTGGTATCGTGCCGCTGGTAATCGCTCCAGAGAATTTCATCGGTCGCGGCGTCGATCACCACGGCCTTCACCGTGGTCGAGCCGACATCCATTCCTATCAGGAAGTGTTTTTCCATGGTGATCGGTTAATTCGCTACCGCTGCCAGTTCGCGCTCGGGCCGGACTTGCTTCTCGGCCTTCATGCGCTCCGCGATGTGCAGAACGAAATTCGCCGCGCCGCCGACATAGCCCTTGGCGTGCGGCACCTGATACATGGGCCGCCTAGTTTCGGGATGGCGCTCCACCCAGGCGCGGCACTCGGCCAGCGTCAGTCCGGCTTTCTCCAGGGCCGCCGCGAATTCCTTCTTGGCCTTGTTCTTGGCTTCTCCCAGCGCCATCTGCACGCGGGAGTGTGCGTTGATCTCGCCTTCACCGGAGGTTTCCACGGGCAGGTAGATCATGTCCTTGTAGTTCGAAACCACGGCGGATTGCGCGCCATCCGATTGCGTGGAAGGCATGCAGCCGAAGGGCTTGAGAGAAAGCACCATGTGGGCCAGGTCTTTGTTCGAGTAGTAAATATTCTTGGCGACTTCCAGGTGGCCTTCGCCGCCGCCGGCGCGCGAATTGTAGAACGGGTGACCCAGGCGCTGCAGTTCGTACTGGTCGGCCAGGTGATGGGCAATTCCGCCCAGCGCCCTGACGATCTTGTGGTACTCACCCTTGAAGATGCCTTCGGCCAGCTTCAGCTTGGCCACCTTCTGGCGGTAAGTGAATTCGATTTTGGCGCGCGACCCCACCTTCCAGATCGGCGGCAGCACGGCGCCCTCTTCCAGGCCCTTGAAGTCTTTGTACTTCTGCACCACCTGGTGGATCATGTACATGATCCAGGTGCCGATGGGTTCCACCAGCACCTGCGCGCCTTCGCGCTCCAGGAACTTGAACATGTTGAAATTGCCGTCGCCCTCGGTGGTCTGGGCCCAGAACTCGCCGGTGATCTTGACGATGGGCTTCACGCGCAGGCGGTCGATATCGATTTCGTTGAAACGGTCGCGGCAGTGTTCGAGCGGCCCCACGTAATCGTCGCCCTTGAGCTGGTTGACGAACTTGCCGATGTACTCCGCGGTGTCGGAAAAGCCCCGCAGATACTTGCTCATTCCGCCGTCGAGCTTCCACGGGCGCTTGTTCTTGAACACCTCGTGCATGTAGTCCATGGTCTCGTTGAGCACCTGGTCGGTCTTGCCGGCCTCGGCTTCGAACGGGCGGATGGCGTAAGCCACTTCGTTCATCACGTCGCCGCAGTTCAGCGCGTTGAGAATGCCGAGGAAGAAGTCGAGATTCATCTCCATGCCCGCTTCGGCGTCGGACTGGTTCAAGCCCCCGGACTGTTGGAATAGCAGCACGCGGAAGCCGTCGAACCCGGAGTTGCGCAGCGCCAGCCGGTATTCGGCTTCGTACATGCCGAAGCGGCAGGGGCCGCAAGCGCCGGCGGTGAAGAAGACGTGCGTGTCGATGATTTCCTGACGCGACATGCCCTGCTCTTCCAGACTCTGGAGATAGGTCACCAGGTTGCCCACGGTGAAATAGGTCGGGTTGCACTGGCCGTTGTTGCCGTACTCTTTGCCGGCCTGGAAGGCCTTCACGTTGGGCGTGGGCACCGCGCGGGCTTTATAGCCGAGACCTTCGAGCGCGCCATGCACCAGCTTTTCGTGTTTCCACGTGAGGCCGCCGAAGAGCAGCGTAGTGGTGGAGCGCTGATCGCGCGTGAACGGTTTTTCGATCGGTCTCTTGAAGTGATGAACCTCACGTTTAGAGAGGCCCACTTCCTGTTCCAAACGGGCGCGTTCCTCGGCAAGCCGTTGCTGAATCATGTTCTCGATGGAAGAGCCGATCTGTACGAGATTGGCGGGTAGGATGGCTTTCGGTTCAAAGGACTGAGTGCTCATAGTTGTAGAACCTTCCCAGATTGAGGCCATCTTGCCCGTTTAACCGATTGAAAGAAATAGATATCCATCGAACGGCGACTTTCCAATGGGAACGGGGGAATTTGGCAGGGCGAGCGGCGGCGCAATCGCGGGGGGCTGGACTCCGAAATTAGGCTCAAGTGGCAGGGATTTGTAATGGTTGCGACATTTTGGGCCGGGTTGTGGAGGATCGGCGGCGCCTCAACACGCTTCTGCACGCATTGGGTCAGCCGACCGTCATCTATCCGAGCGCTGACGAGGTTCACACGATGACGCGAACGATCCTGGGGACGGTGCTGGCATTTCTTGCGTGCTGCGAAGCGCACGGTCAGGCGGCCGACCCGCCGCTGGCTTTTGAGGTGGCGTCGATCAAACCCGCCCCGCTCCCCACAGGACCTGGCGGACGGCTCACCGGATGCTTCAGAGGGACCGGCCCAGGATCAGCCGACGCGAGCCTTTACACTTGCTCCAACGCCACCGTTTCCCTCATGGCGTTCCAGGCGTATGGCCTGAAGTCGTACCAGATTGGGCCAGGGTATTACGCGGATACCGCGGCTTTCAACGTCCTGGCGAAGGTGCCGCCGGAAGCAACCGCAGAACAGGTCAAGCTGATGCTGCGGACCCTGCTCGCCGAGCGATTCAAGCTGGCCTTTCACTACGAGAAAAAGGAAATGCCGGTGTATGACCTGGTGGTAGCCAAGGGCGGTCTGAAGATGAAGGAGTCGTTGCCGGAGTCAGCGGGCGCGGCCCCGCCAGCATACGTGCCGGAGAACAAGATGGAGCAGGACGCCGACGGTTTTCCGATGTTTACGGCTCCCCGCGGTATGCGGATGTTGCGAGCGAACGGACTTGGCCGAATCGTGGCCGGCAATGCGCCCATGGCAGCGTTGGCAAATTTCTTGACGAACAATGTGGGCCGGCCGGTCACCGACTCCACCGGTCTAACGGCGAAATACGATTTCACGGTCACGTTCACCTTGGAAAGCCTGGTGGGCGGCACAGCGATGGGCGCTACCGACAGCGCCGGCGGGCTTACTATCTTCGCCGCTCTGGAGAAACAACTGGGACTGAAGTTAGAGCCAACGAAGACGATGGTCGACATATTCGTGATTGACCATGCCGAAAAATCGCCGATCGAGAACTAACGCTAAGATACCGGACGCCGCTGGCTATGCGAAAATTAAGGGGTGGAAAAGTACGCCGTTGTCATCCATGAAGACGCCGAAGGCGGGTTTTGGGCTGAGGTGCCTGCTCTCCCAGGCTGTTATTCGCAAGGCGACTCCATTGACGAACTGATGGCCAACGTTCGCGAAGCAATCACCGGCGTGCTGGAAGTGATGAAGGAACAGGGCGCGCACCCCGAGGGAAACATCCAGATCCTGGACGTAGCCGTGTGAAGCCGATTGGCGGGCCGGAGATGTGCCGCCTGATGGAGGCCCACGGCTGGCTTCTTCAGCGCATCAAGGGCAGCCATCATATCTACTCAAAACCCGGCCAACGCAAAATCATCTCCATTCCGATTCACGGAAATCGAGATCTCAAACCGGGCCTGGCAAACCGGATTGCCCGCGATGCCGGTATTGAGCCGTAGCCTCAATGGGCGGAATCGATCACCCACTACCTCCGTGGTGAGGCATGCCGGACCGGTGTCAGTGTCCCGGCGGCAAGTCCATCACCGGGTTGCTCGCAAAAAAGCCCCAGGGCACGAGCTTGAAACCGGCCTCGTAGACCGGCATCACCGGCCAATCCTCGGGACGCGGGTTGTGCGTGATCCCCATGGTGTACCAGAGCACGATGTCCCGGTTGTCGACGGAACGGTTGGCGGCGGTCCACTTCACCAGGCCGTCGCCGCCTTTCGACTGGTTGGGATAATCGCCCGCGGCGTAGCGCTCGGCGGCATTGTAGGGCGTCACCCAGACATGCGCGTTGAGGAAGCCGGCGCGCTTGCGCACCCACGAATCGGGTTGCGCGAACGGCACGGAATTTTCGCCGGGCAACAGCGCATAGCCCGTGGGATGGCCCAGCGCATTCCTGGCCGACGCGCTTTCCACGATCCAGCGGCGGCTGCTCGCCATGTTGAGGCTTCGCTCCGCCTCGCGCTCCGTGCGCAGCGTGGTCTCCTCGATCACGAACCCGCCGCCGTACGGATTCTGCTTGCCCGCCGCCACGGGGACGCTGTTCATTTCCACGACGCGGTTGGGCGTGCCATCCACGTCCATGTCGAGCCGGAAGGTGAAGAAATGCTGATGGTGCGGCGCGGCCAGGTTCTTGGCGACCAGGTGGCTGTGCTGGTCGGAACCATCGGCCACTCCCTTGGCGGCCATGATGCCGGTGAGCGAGACGCGCACTTCGATGGCGCCATTCTGGTGAAAAATCCAGTCGAAGCCGTACTCGTAATTGCCGGGCTGGCTGAAATAGGAAAGCACCAGCTCGCGCTCGCGCCGTGTGTTGTTCTCGTGCTTCCAGGCGACGCCGCCATCGCGTTCATAGATTGCCACAGCGCCGGGAATGGCGTGAGGCTCTCCGGAACTGCCCGCGACTACGGCATCGAAGACGGTGCAATTGGCGGGGCAATCCACACCGGGGCGCAAGGGGCTGGCCATGGCGCCGAGTCCTAATTCGCCGGCGTCGAAACTGTTGCGGAAATACCAGGCGCCCGAGGGATCGCCGTAAGGCACCACCATTTCCGAGAGCGACCCCCGATACAGCACCGGGCGCAGGCGCCCGCCATCTTCATAGCCGGCGGTATAGATTACCAGCCCCTCGCGCGGATGAAGCGCGTAGCGGAAGCGCCACTTCTGCCAATGCACTTCGCCGTCTTCAATCTGGAAGCCGGGCCCGTTCGGTTGGGTGACGACGAGCGGAGCGAGCGGCGGCGCGCCGGGGCGCGGCCCGAGGTCGGCATTCTCGCGCGAGACGGGGACGTTGCGATCGATATCGAGAAAGTCGATGATCTTGCCGGTGGTGAGGTTGACGTGCGCCACGACGCCTTCGACCGGATGCGCGTACAGATTGGCGCCGGCGCCGGCATAATAAGGCACGACGCACACAATGCGGCCGGAATCGCTTCCGGGCTGGCCGAAATAGCCGGCGCTCCAGGCCATGGTGAGGACGTTATCGGCGTCGCGGATGCCGCGTTGGCGCATGGCTTGGGCCCAGCGAGGGTCGGCGCGCACAATTCCATCCGCCAGAAGGGAATCACCGGAGTTGATGGCGGGCTGTGCGCCCGGGACGAGCTCCCAGGAATCGATGGCGCTGGTAGAGAGGTTGGCAATCGCCTCGAAGGTTTGGTTGGCTTTGCGGTCGTAGATCACGGCGAAAGCGCGCCGTGGAACGGCAGCCTTCGCCAGCACCAGTTCCTTGGGTGGTTCGTCGAGCGCGATGAGGCTGAAGATGCCGCCGGCGGGAAAGCGGTTGGAGCTTCGCAACAGGTTCGCGGCCGCGCGGATTTCGTCGGCGGTGAGCGGGGAGAGGGGATGCGGAGCGGCGAAAAGACACGCCGCGCCCGTCAGACAAATCAGGAAAAGAGTGCGTCGCATGGGATCACGCGGTCCCATGGTACCGCAGTGTAACCGAGCGAGCCCGAGAACCGACCGGGCAACGATTTGTGGGGCGCGGATGGTCAAGCGCGCACAAGACACCGGCGGCAAGACCGCCGGTGCTACCAGTTGGTCTTTACGAAGCTTGAAAATGCCCCACGGCCCCCTACAGCACTTCCTCCGCCCAGCCCTCCAGCACCTGTTTCACTTTGGTCATGAACTGGTCGGCCAGCGCGCCGTCGACCAGGCGGTGGTCGAAACTCAGGGAAAGGTGGCAAATGGAGCGGATGGCGATGGCATCGTCGATCACCACCGGAGTCTTGTCCACGGTGCCGACGCCCAGGATGGCGACCTGCGGCTGGTTGATGATGGGCGTGCCGACCAGGCTGCCGAAGCTGCCGAAATTGGTGATGGAGAAGGTGCCGCCCAACACTTCGTCCGGCTTGAGCTGGCGCGAGCGGGCGCGCGTCGCCAGATCCACGATGGCGCACTGCAATCCCAGCACGTTCTTTTCGTCGGCGCCGCGGATCACCGGCACGATCAAGCCATTATCCAGAGCGACAGCGATGCCGATGTGGATTTCATTGTGGTAGACGATGTTGTTGCCGTCGAGCGAGGCATTGAGCAACGGGAACTGGCGCAAGGCGACGGCGGCGGCGGCGGTGATAAACGGCAGGTAGGTGAGCGAGAAACCGTGGTTCGCCTGGAACTGGCCTTTGAATCGTTCGCGCATCTTCGCCACCTTGGACATATCCACGCGGTGGATGGTGGTGACGTGCGCGGAGGTGCGCTTGGAGAGCAGCATGTGCGCGGCGATCTTGATCCGCATGGTGCTGAGCGGCTCGATTTTCGTTTTGGCCCCGGGGGCGAAGGCCGGCGGCGGGGGCGCTGCGGCGGGCTTGGTTGTAGCGGGCGGAGCCGCAGCGGGCGCAGCGGGCGCGAGCGCAGCGGGCGCACCCTGCGCGAGGTAGGCTTCCACATCCTGCTTGGTGATGCGCCCGCCGGCGCCGGTGCCTTTGACGCGGCTGAGGTCGATATTATTCTCGCGCGCCATCTTGCGCACGAGCGGAGAAAGCGGACCAGACGCTTCGCCGGCGGGTTCGGCGGCAGGCTCTGCCGCCGGCTCGACTTCAGGCTCGACTGGCGGCGGAGCAGGCGCCGTGGCCGGTGCGCCTGCCGCCGGGGCCGGCGGTTGCGGGGCCTTCCCGGCGGGCGCTTTCTCAACAGGAACTGCGGGCTTGGCGGCGGCCGCTCCGTCCTCTTCCGCAATGCGCGCCACCACGGTGTTGATGCCTACCGTCTGGCCCTCTTCCACCAGCACCTCGGCCAACGTGCCGGCGGCGGGCGACGGAATTTCGGTGTCTACCTTGTCGGTCGAAATCTCGAACAAGGGCTCGTCGCGCTCCACACGGTCGCCGGCCTTCTTGAGCCACTTGGTCAGCGTGCCTTCGACAATGCTTTCGCCCATCTGGGGCATCACTACGTCGGTCATTTCAGTTCTCTCTTTCCGTGGCTGCCAGGACGGGCGCCTCGAACAGCATCTCACACTCAAAAACGCGGCCGAAGTGGGCGGCAAAGACTTGCGAAACTTCCGCCAGCGAGGCGCGCACGCCCAGTTGCGCCATGGAAGTCACAGGCTTGGTGAGGCCGCAGGGGACAATGTATTGAAAATAGCTCAAATCGGTGTGGACGTTCAGCGCGAAACCGTGGGAAGTCACCCATCGGCTGAGGTGCACGCCGATGGCGGCGATTTTGCGATCGCCCACCCAGACCCCGGTGAGCTTGGGGATGCGGCCGGCCGCAATGCCGAACTCCGCCAGCGTGCCAATGAGCGACTGCTCGACGGCGCGCACGTAGGCGCCCACGTCGCGCTGCCAATCGCGGAGGTCCAGAATCGGGTAGCCCACCAGTTGGCCCGGCCCGTGATACGTCACGTCGCCGCCGCGGTCGGTGGGATAAAAGGAGATCCCCGCGCGGCCCAGAATCTCGTCCGAAGCCAGCAGATTCTCCAAATGGCCGTTGCGTCCCAGGGTGATGACGTGCGGGTGTTCCAGCAGCAGCAGGTGGTCTCCCACAGTGCCCTGTTTGCGCTGGGAGGCAAGCTGCTGCTGCAGTTCCAGCGCCTGGCCGTAATCGATGCGCCCGAGTTCCCGTACGCGGCACTTACGCATTGATCGAAAGACCGTATACCGCGTTGAAAGCCTCGCCCATGGCTTCGTAGAGCGTGGGATGCGCGTGGATGGTTTGCATCATCACCTCGACGGTGGCTTCGGCTTCCATGGCGGCGACGGCTTCGCCGATCAGCTCGAATGCCTCCGGCCCGATGATGTGGACGCCCAGGATCTCGCCGTACTTTTGGTCGGCCACTACCTTGATGAAGCCCTCGTGGTGTCCCAGGATGGTGGCGCGGCTGTCGCCGGCGAACGGGAACCGCCCGATCTTCACCTGGCACCCGTGCGCGCGAGCCTGCGCCTCGGTGAGGCCCACGCTGCCGATGCCGGGCTCGGTGTAGGTGCAGCCGGGGATGCGATTCTTGTTGATGGGGACGGCCGCCTTGCCGGCCATATGAGCCACCGCGATCATGCCTTGGCGCGTGGCCACGTGCGCCAGTTGCGGCGTGCCGGCCACCACGTCGCCGATGGCGTAGACGCCGGGCTCGGCGGTCTGCTGGTGCGAGTCCACCTGGATGAATCCGCGGTCGAGCTTGACGCGGGTGTTTTCCAGGCCGATCTTTTCGGTATTGGGCTTGCGGCCCACCGCGACCAGCAACTTCTCGGCCTGGAGCTCTTCCTCCTGGCCGTCCTTGGTGACCAGCTTGAGCGCCACGCCCTGGCCGGTCTTGCGGATGTTCTCGGCGCGCGCACCGGCCTCGACGCGAATTTTCTGCTTGCGGAAGTTGCGCTCGAGTTCCTTGGAGATGTCTTCGTCTTCCAGCGGCACGACGCGCGGCAGCATCTCGACCACCGTCACCTCCGTGCCAAAGCGGTGGAAGATGGAAGCGAACTCCACGCCCACCGCGCCGGCACCGATGATGATGAGGCTTTTCGGAACGGCCGTGAGGTTGAGGATCTCGACGTTGGTGAGGATTCGTTCGGGGTCGGCTTCCAGGCCCGGAAGCATGCGGGCTTCCGAGCCGGTGGCGATGATGATGTTCTTCGCTTCCAGCGTCTGCACGCCGGCGTCGGATTTTACTTCCACTTTGCCGCCGCCCTGAAGCGTGGCATAGCCCGAGAAGCGTTCGACCTTGGCGCGCTTGAGCAGCATCTCGACACCCTTGGAATGCTTGGCGACGATGCCATCCTTGCGGTCCTTCACCTTGGGATAGTCCAGGCGTGGATTCTCGCAGACGATTCCTTCCTGGTCCGCGTGCACGAAACGCTGCCAGACGTCGGCCGTCTGGAGCAGCGACTTGGTGGGGATGCATCCCACCAACAGGCAGGTGCCGCCGAGTCTGGGCTGCTTCTCGACGAGAGCGGTTTTCAATCCGTACTGGCCGGCGCGGATGGCTGCGGAGTAGCCGCCGGGACCACTTCCGATCACAACAAGGTCGTAAGGCACTTTTATCATTCTCCCATGTCACCGGAGGCAATGCCGGTGCGTCTACCATAAGGATATGAAGTGGTTGCTCCTTATTCTGATGCTGGCGGCGGGGCCGGGATTCGGTCAGACCCGTCCACCGGCCCAGAAGAAGTCCACACCCGCCGCGGCGCCGGCGAAGTGGCCTATTTCGAGCCTTGCGGTGGAAGGGACTCACAATTTTAC
Organism: Bryobacteraceae bacterium; assembly: GCA_050014595.1. Lineage (GTDB taxonomy): Bacteria > Acidobacteriota > Terriglobia > Bryobacterales > Bryobacteraceae > PALSA-129. The sequence continues at coordinate 74,354 of JBEKDA010000003.1, read as the reverse complement.
CCGCGAGCAGGTGCTGGCCATCGCCGGCGTGAGAATTGGCCAGGTGGCGGGCCGCCAGGAATTTGAAGCCGCGCGCGACCGCCTGACGGCCTCGGGAGCCTTCGAGACCGTCAGCTACAAATTCGTGGCGGGCGCCAAAGGGGGTTACGAAGCCACCTTTCAAGTAACCGAAATCGAACAGGTATACCCGGTGCGGTTCGAGGAACTGCACGTTTCGGAAAAGGACCTGGTGGCCGCGCTGAAAGCCAAAGACCCGTTGTTTGCGAAGGGCATCCTGCCGGCCACGCAGCCAGTCTTCCAGCGCTACACAAAGTGGGTGGAGGAATACCTGGCGGCCAAGGGCATCGAGGAGAAGATCGTGGGCACGGTGATGCCGGACCGGCCCGGCGAGTTCGCCATCGTTTTCTATCCGGCTCGGGCGCTGCCGGCGGTGGCGCTGGTATCGTTCGAAGGAAACCGGGTGATCCCACAGGAAGCTCTGAAGGAAGCCATCATGAGCGTAGCGGTGGGCACGCCCTATACCGAAGACCGCTTCCGCGAGTTGCTCAACACGGCGGTGCGGCCGGTATATGAAGCGCGCGGCCGGGTGCGCGTGGCCTTCCCCAAAATCAAAACCGAGCCGGCCAAAGACGTGCAGGGCGTCAACGTGACAGTTTCAGTGGATGAAGGGGAGACCTACAACCTGGGCAAGGTCACGGTCGAGCCCCCGACGCCACTCAAGCCCGAGGAACTGCTGAAGGCCGGAGATTTCAAGACCGGCGATCTGGCCAACTTCGACCGCGTGAACGAAGGCCTCGAGCGCATCCGCAAGGCGCTGCGGCATGCCGGCTATATGCAGGCCGAGGTCACCATCTCGCGCCAGGTGGATGAGGATAAGCATACGGTCAACGTGACGGTGCTGGTCGAGGCGGGGCCGCAGTTTTCCATGCGCAAGCTGACCATCGTGGGGTTGGATCTGGATTCGGAAGCGGAGATCAACCGCATCTGGACCATGAAGCCGGGCAAGCCGTTCAATCCGGATTACCCGGATCTGTTCCTGGCTCGCGTGCGCGAAGAAGGCCTTTTCGACAATCTCGGCAAGACCAAGGCCGAATCAAAAATCAATGAGCAGGACCACACGGCCGACGTCACTCTGACTTTCGCGGGCGCGGGGACCGATACCAAACCGGGCCGGAGCGGGCGCGGGCGGGGCGGCGGGATTTAGTTAAGTCAGCCTACCCCCTGGCGCCACGGCGACCGCTTTCGATTCCCTGTCAGGTGGACGGAAACCAAGTCACAGTGACCTGCCAGGGGCAAGCAGTGACGCGGGAAGAAGTATTTCACGAATAGCCCTCAGCCGTTCACCTTCCACAGAATCTGCCGCAACATCCCCAGCAGCACCGGGGCATCACGCGCGGCGATACCCAGCCGGCGCACCAGGCGCCGGACTTTCTCTTCGGTGGAACCGGCGGTCACCGGGTTGACGTAACCACTGCGCTCCAGCACTTCGATCAGCATGGCCGTGATCTGTTCAGTCTCCGCCGCCGTTGCCGCCGCAATCTTCGCCGGCCGCGCCTTCGCCGCCTTGGGGTCGCGCGCCAGCTCGTAGAGACAGAGCGCGACGGCCTGGCCCAGGTTCATGGAAAGATCGGCATCGACAGTCGGAATGCGCATCAGCCAGTGGCAGTGGCTGAGGTCCTGGTTGGAGAGTCCGAACTTCTCGGAGCCGAACAGAAGGGCCACGGGCGCTTCCGCCAGCGCGCGTTTGATCAGGCGCGCGCCGTATTCCAGGCGTCGCATGGGGTGCTGCAACCCGCGATGGCCAATGGAGGTGGTGCCCACCACAAGGTGGCAATCGGCGATGGATTCCGCCAGAGCCGCATAATCTTCGGCATTCTTGAGCAGCGGGGCGGCTCCGACGGCCGAGCGCGCTTCGCGGAAAGCCAGGTCGTAAGGGCTGACCACGCGCAGACGCGAGAAGCCGAAGTTGGCCATGGCACGCGCCGCGGCGCCGATGTTGAGCGGGTTGCGCGTCGAAACCATCACCACCCGGAGGTTGTCTTTCCAGTTGGTCGAGATGTTTCGATCGTAGCGTAACGCGGGCGCCACGGAGGATGCGCCACATCGCGCTAAATCTGCTAATCTGCCGTTACGGAAAGGAATTATCATGCCAGCTAAAACGGTGAAGGCGCCGGTACGCGCCAGGCGAAGCAAAGCGGAAGTGCAGCAGGAGTTTGCGGAAGTCCAGGAACAGGTGGAACAAGCGCGTGAGTCGCCGGACGCCAAGGGCCTCGAGGCCGCTCGATTGCGCGAAAGCGAAATCCGGCACGCGGCCGATGGAGCCACCGTGGAAGGCGTCGTACAGAGAATTTCCACGTTGGGGCTGGAGGTTTCCCGGGCGCTATCCGATGTGGCCGGCAAACTCACCGAAGAGGTGCAGTTGCTGGCGGCGGTGCGCGAGACCGTGACGCTCGAACGGAAGGAACTGGAACGCCTCCACAAGATCGACGTGGCGGCGACGGCTCTCGACCAGATGGTGCAGGACTACGCCCGCGAGAAGCAGCAACTCGAGGCCGAGATCGCCACCCAACGCACGGCCTGGGAGGAAGAATCGGAAAAAACCGAACGCGAGCGCAAGGAGGTGGAAGAGGGCCTCAAAAAGCAGCGCCAGCGCGAGATCGAAGACTACGAATACAAGAAAACTCTGGAACGGAAAAAAGCGCAGGACAAGTACGAAGAAGAGGTGCGACTGACCGAGAAGAAAAACCAGGAGAAGCAGGAAGCGCTGGAGAAAGGCTGGAAGCAGCGCGAAACCGCCCTCAAAGAGCGCGAAGAGGATTTCGCCCGGCTGCAGAAGGAGGCGGAAGGATTTCCAGCCCGGTTGCAGAAAGAAGCGCAGACCGCGGCCGAGCACTCCCGCAAGGAGACTGAAGCCGGGTTCGAGCAACAGATCCTGGTGCTGAAGAAGGACGCCGAAACCGAGAAGCGCCTGGCGGTTATGCAGGTCAAGTCGCTGGAAGAGTCGGTGGCCCGGCAACAGGCGCAGATCGCCGCACTGGAAAAGCAACTCGCGGATGCCAAGCAACAAGTGCAAGACATCGCGGTGAAAGCGATCGAAGGCGCCAGCGGAGCGAAAGCTCTGTCGCACATCAACCAGATCGCCATGGAGCAGGCGAAGAACCGCCCGCAGGGGTAAGGCAAGACGATGGACCGCCAGGAGGTCATCGACGAGGCCGTCAGGCTGTGCCCCGTGACCCGATTTGACAATGAACCCCTAATCTCTGTAAGCTTAGTATTTTGCAGTTCGAGAATCAGGTGGAGACGTGTGTCAATGAGTACCGAGTTCCCTTCCAAGGACGGCATTATCCGACAGTGGCATGTGATTGACGCCCAAGAGGCGGTTTTAGGCAAGATCGCCAGCAAAGCGGCCATGCTGCTGATGGGCAAGACCAAGCCCAGCTATACGCCGTTTCTGGATACGGGCGATCACGTGATCGTGATCAACGCCGATAAAGTAAAAGTCAGCGGGCGAAAAGAAGAAGACAAGATGTATCGCCATTTCACCGGATATCCCGGCGGATTGGTGGAGAAGAGCTTGAAGCGCGTGCGGCAGGAAAAGCCGGTCCGCCTGATTGAGGACGCCATCTTCGGCATGCTGCCGAAGACCAAGCTCGGCAAACAGATGTATCGAAAACTGAAGGTCTATGCGGGCGACAAGCACCCGCACGCGGCGCAGAAACCGTCCGCGTTGGCCGTGAGATAGAGGTACAAGTTTAGTGGCAGCGACGATTGTTCAATATTTGGGCACGGGCCGGCGGAAGAGGTCGGTGGCCCGCGTGATTTTGCGGCCCGGCAAGGGCGAGATTCAGGTGAATGGACGCGCGTTCGAGAATTATTTCCCGACGGAAAGTTCGCGCGCCGTGGTCCGGCAGCCGCTGGCGGCCACCGAGTCCATGGATAAGTTCGATCTGCTGATTCTGGCCGATGGCGGCGGTGTAGCCGGCCAGGCGGGTGCAGCGCGTCTGGGGATATCCCGGGCATTGGTGGAGTTCAATGCGGAACTGCGGTCCAGGCTCAAGAAGCTCGGCTTCCTGACGCGCGACCCGCGCTCGCACGAGCGGAAGAAGTACGGTCAGAAGGGCGCCCGTAAGCGGTTCCAGTTCTCCAAACGTTAGATTTTTCCGTGGGGCCGCGAGGCCCCATTGCAGTAACAACGGCCCATCCGTTCCGATCCGCCCACAAATCTCGCTTTGGGCCGTGTGGCGGGCGACGGTGGCTGACTAGGAGGTATTTTGCCGGCAATATCGATGAAAGAATTGCTCGAAGCGGGCGTTCACTTCGGGCACCAGACCAAGCGCTGGAATCCCAAGATGAAAGAGTACATCTTCGGGGAACGCAACGGTATTTACATTATCGATCTTCAGAAGACTCTGAAGATGTTCAAAGACGCCGCCCGGTTTGTGGGCGAGATGGCCGCGCAGGGCAAGAACGTGCTCTTCGTAGGCACCAAGCGCCAAGCGCAGGAAGCCATCGCCGAAGAAGCCACCCGCTGCCAGATGTACTACGTCAACCAGCGCTGGTTGGGCGGCCTGCTCACCAACATGCTGACGGTGCAGAAATCCATCAAGCGCCTGAAAGAACTGGAAGCCATGGCCTCGGTGGAAGGCGGATACGCGGGCCGGCCGAAGAAGGAAGTCATCCGGCTGGAGCGCGAGCGCAAGCACCTGGATCAGAACCTGGCGGGCATCAAGGATATGCCGGGGCTGCCCGATATCCTGTTCGTGATCGACTCCAACAAGGAAGCTATCGCGGTGAAGGAGGCGCGCCGCCTGGGAATCCCGGTGGTGGCGATCGTCGATACCAACTGCGACCCCGACGAAGTGGACTACGTGATTCCCGGCAACGACGACGCGCTGCGCGCGATTCGCCTATTCGCCAGCAAGATCGCCGATGCCGTGGTGGAAGGCCGGTCGCTGGCCACCGAGCAGGATTTCGCGGCCGACAAGATCGCCCAGGACGAAGCCCCGGCCGAGGAAAGCATGCTGGAGTACACCGAATACGTGGACCCCAAGTACGCCGAGAAGATCATGGCCGAAAGCCTGGCCATGGAAGACGATCCGGCCACCGGATCGCAGCGTAAGGGCCCCGTTTCCGAAACCGCCGAGCCGGGCGCGGAGCCGGCGGCCGGCGAGGCCGGACACTAGGAATTAATTGTGGCAACCGCTCCCTTCCGGTCGTGCGACAAGTCGCGGCTCTGATGGGAGTCGCGACCGTAAGGGAGCGGTTGCCACGGAATCAAAGAGACGCAATCTTATGGCGGAAATTACCGCGGCACTCGTAAAAGAACTCCGCGACCGGACCGGCGCGGGAATGATGGAATGCAAGAAAGCTCTGGTAGAAGCCAAGGGCGATATCGCCGACGCGGAAGTGGTGCTGCGCAAGCACGGCATTTCCCTGGCCGATAAGAAGTCGGCGCGGGCGACCCGGCAGGGCCTGATTGGGACTTACATCCACCACGGCGGGCAACTGGGCGTGCTGGTGGAAATCAACTGCGAATCCGATTTCGTGGCGCGCACCGACGATTTCAAAGAGCTGGTACACGACGTGGCCATGCACATCGCGGCCGCCGATCCGCGCTTCATTCGCAAGGAAGACGTCACCGAGCGAGTGCTGGCCAAGGAGCGGGAAATCGCGCGGGCGCGCGCGGTGCTCGAAGGCAAGCCGGAGAAGATTCTCGACAGGATCGTCGAGGGCCGCCTGGGCAAATTCTACGAAGAAGTCTGCCTGCTGGAACAGCCGTTCGTGAAGGAAGCCACCTTGACGGTGGGCCAGTTGGTGAAGACCAAGATCGCCAAACTGGGCGAGAACATCACCATTGCGCGCTTCGTCCGCTTCAAAGTGGGCGATGTGGCGGCGATGGAAGCGGGCCACGAAAACCCGGCCGTGGCGTAAATGCCCGCCTATAAACGCATCCTGCTGAAGCTGAGCGGCGAGGTGTTGGCCGGCGCCGGATCGTTCGGCATCGACTCCGAAAAGGTCAAGAGCCTGGCACGGGAAGTGGCCGATGTGGCCGCGGCGGGCATCGAAATCGCGGTGGTGGTGGGCGGCGGCAATATCTTCCGCGGCGTGGCCGCGGCGGCGCAGAAGATGGACCGCGTGACGGCCGACCACATGGGCATGCTAGCCACCGTGATCAATTCCCTGGCGCTTTCCGATGCGCTCGAACAGGCCGGTGTTTCCACGCGCGTGATGAGCGCCATCGAAATGCGCCAGGTGGCCGAACCGTACATCCGGCGGCGCGCCATGCGGCACCTGGAAAAAGGCCGCATCGTGATCTTCGCCGCGGGCACATCCAACCCCTACTTTTCCACCGACACCGCCGCCACGCTGCGGGCGCTCGAGATCAAGGCCGACATCATCGCCAAAGCCACACGCGTGGATGGCGTCTACGACAAGGACCCGTTGCAGTTCCCGGACGCGGTCAAGTACGACAAGATCACCTACCTCGAAGTGCTGGCCCAGGGCCTGCGAGTGATGGATGCCACCTCCATAGCCATGTGCCGGGACAACCAGCTTCCGATTATTGTTTTCAATTTGAATACAACAGGCAATATAATGCGTATGTCGATGGGCGAGCCCGTGGGTACAGTGATTCAATAGCTCCGGGCAAGCTCACGGCGATTCGGAGACACCGTCCTTATGAAGCCAGAACAGCACGCAGCACCCGCCGCTTCCACATTCAACTCGATCAAGGAAGTCGATGCCAACCTGAAAGCCCGCATGGAAAAAGCCGTCTCGGATCTGCAGCACGAAATGGCGGCCATTCGAACGGGGCGCGCCTCACTGGGGATTTTGGATCATATCCGGGTGGATTACTACGGCACGCCGACGCCGCTCAACCAGGTTGCCAACCTGCACGTCCCGGAACCTTCGCTGATCACCATACAGCCCTGGGACATTTCGCAGATCGGGCCGATTGAAAAGGCCATCCGGATTTCGGACCTGGGCCTCAACCCGGCCAACGACGGCAAGATCATCCGCCTGCCCATTCCGCCGCTCACCGAGGAGCGCCGCAAGGAGTTGGTGAAGAAGCTGCACGCCATCGCCGAGCACCATCGCGTTTCCGTGCGCAACATCCGCCGCGACGGCAACGAAAACGTGAAGAAGCTCCTGAAAGACAAAAAAATCACCGAAGACGACGACATGAAGGCCCACGACGAAATCCAGAAGTTGACTGACCTCTTCATGGGCAAGATCGACGCCGCGGCCAAGGGCAAAGAGAAAGACATTCTGGAAATCAAGTAGCTGTTGAGACTCGCGGGATGCGGTTACACCCGGCGGGTTTGGCGGGGCAGGATGGTATCCTGCGCGGCGGTTGGCAACCGGCGCCGGGCGGCGGTTCACCCGCCTGACAAATGCGTTGTCTATTGACGCCGTTTCCGAGCGAAAATTCAAAGTAGCCCACTCCCCGAAATTGAGTAAGCCGTGCGGTGATGCCTTCAGCCAGCTCTCGGCCGAGTTTCGAACGGATGTCTTCCTTCATGAGTCTGATTCTGAATATAGGCGACCCCAAGTCACGGGCGGAATTGAGGACTTGTCAAAGGAGGATCGAACTTCGGCTGGCTCGGCTCGGCTTGGCCGTCCGGCGGATGTCCCGGCCACCGCTCAATCAGCCGGCTACACCGACCGGTTGCTGGTCTTCCATGAACTGCAGCAGGCGCTGGCGTACGGTGCGGATGTGATCCCGCATGGCACGTTCGGCCGCGTCGCCGGAGCCCTGCTCGAGCGCCTTGAGGATGGCATCGTGGAAATCCGGGGCGGTGCTGCCGGAAAGGTCGTAGGTACTGCGGCGCGACAGCCAGATCTGGTTCTGGATGTTATTCAGGATGGTGCAGAGATACGCGTTGCCAGTGGCTTGCGCCAGCAGCGAGTGGAACCGCACGTCCTCCTGAATATAGTGCGGCTTGTCGTTGGCCTTGACCAGCATGCGCTGCCGCTTGAGGCACTGGCGGAGTTCCCCCAGCAGCGCCGGCGTGACATTGGCGGTGCGGACCACGTGCGCTTCCAGCGCCTCGCGAGTGTCGTAGAGTTCGTTGATCTCGACCGTGGTGAGCCGTCGCAGGTAGGCGCCTTTGCGCGGCTCGATGCGAATCAGGCCCTCGGCTTCCAGACGGTTCAGCGCCTCGCGGACGGGCGATTTGCTGATGCCCAGTTGGTTGGAGAGGAAATCCTCGGTCAACCGCGACGTATCGTCGAGCCGGCCCTGCAGGATGTATTCCCGGATGCTGTTATAGGCCAGCGTCGTGAGGTTGTTGGGAATGTCAATCTTCTTCATGCTGCTCCCTATCAGAGTACAATTTCGCGCACTAAATTGACAGCCTGCGGAAACCGCGGCCCAACAGCGCCAGGCACAACACGCCTGCGGCGGGCAGCATTCCCGCGATCACAAATACCGGAGCGAACGACAGCTTGTCTACCAGGTGGCCGGTCAGCAGGGGAAACAGAAGCCCGCTGACGCCTCCGGCGATGCCGGTGAGGCCGGTAAACCTCCCCACCGCGCCGTCCGGAAATATATCGGAAATGGCCGCGAACATGTTAGCCGAAAGCGCCGTGTGGCCGAGCATCACCAGGCAAATCAGCCCAATGGCGGTAGCGGCGGAGGGCGCGAGCGTCACGCAGACGCTCAGGGCGCAACAGGCCGCGCCGGTCCACATGGTCCCAAGGCGGGCGGCCGGCAGGCTCACGCCGCGTCGCATCAGGAACCCTGCCACCCAGCCCCCGCCCACGCTGCCCAGGTCGCCGAACAGGTACGGAATCCATGTGAACATCCCGATCGCCGTGAGACTCAGTCCGCGCGCCTGATACAGGTACGCCGGCATCCAGAACCAGTAAAACTGAATCACCGGGCCAACCAACAACCGGCAGAGAATCAGGCCCCACGCCGGCGCGTGCCGCAGCAGTTCGCGGTTGGCCGGCGGCGGCCCCACCTTTGGCAGGCCGGCGCGGATATACTCCCGCTCCGCCTCGCTCACGCCCGGGTGACGATCGAGCGGCCGGTACATGCGGCGCCACAGGATCACCCACGCGAACCCCAGAATGCTGGGCCCCAGAAACGCCATGCGCCAGCCGAAATTCAGCGCGATATAAACGATCAGCGGCGGAGTGATGAGCGAACCGACCATCGAACCGGCGTTGAAGACGCCCACCGCAAAGGCCCGCTCGCGCGCCGGAAACCACTCCGACACCACCTTCATTGCGCCCGAGAAATTACCGCACTCCCCCGACCCCATCCAGAACCGCACGGCCGAAAACTGGAACGCCGTGCGCGCGAAAGCGTGCAGCGCCGCCGCCAGCGACCACCACGTTACCGAGAAGGAAAAACCGTTGCGCGCGCCAATGCGGTCCATCAGCCATCCCACCGGAAACTCGCCCACCATCATGCCGAACATGAAGGCCGAGACGATCCGTCCATAGTCGGTATTGGTGAGATGCAGTTGCTCGCGCAGCACCGGGGCCACCACCGACAGCGTCTGGCGATGGACGAAGTTGATCACCGTGACCAGGAACAGCAGCGCCAGGATGCGCCATCGGTATTGCCGCCACGCGGCAGGCATCACGCCCCCGGCCGGCGCGGCGCTGCTGGTGCTGGAAGACGCCATGCACACCTAACATATCAAATTTCAGATGTTATAATCTGCGGAGTATGCAACTTTTCATCGACACCGCGAAAGCGGACGAAATCCGCACCGCCGCCGATTGGGGCATCCTGGACGGGGTCACCACCAACCCCACTCACATCGCCGCCACCGGCCGCCCCTTCGAAGACGTGCTGCGCGAGATCTTCTCGATTGTCGACGGCCCCATCAGCGTGGAGACCGTCAGCCTGGACGCCGAAGGCATGGTGGCCGAGGGCCGCGCCATCGCGCGCTTCCATCCCAACGCCGTGGTCAAGGTGCCGGTCATGATCGAGGGCCTCAAGGCCGTAAAGCGGCTTTCCGCCGAAAACATCCGCACCAACGTCACGCTGTGTTTCAGCGCCACGCAGGCCTTTCTGGCTGCCAAGGCGGGCGCCACGTACATCAGCCCCTTCATCCACCGCAAGGAATTGGCGGGCGACGACGGCCTGACTTTCGTCCGGCAGATCCGCGCCATTTACGATCGCTACGGCTACCAAACCAAAATCCTGGCGGCGAGCATCCGCACGGTGAAGGAAGTGCTCGACTGTCTGCTGGCGGGCGCCGACGCGTGCACCATGCCGTTGGACATGCTGCAGGCGCTCTATAAGCACTCCATGACCGACGCCGGCCTAGCCATGTTCCTCGACGACTGGAAAAAAGTGCCGCCGGCCAAGCTCTTCACCGATGCCCACGCCGGTGTCCGCTGACCTCACAATATGATATTTAATATCTTAGGAGTTGAAATGGACCACCAAACCAACAGACGCTCGTTCCTGGCGACAGCGGGAGGTTCCGCGCTGGCCGCTGCCGCCGCCGCGCTGGATGCGCAGACCGAGAAGCCCATTCGCCTCGCGATCATCGGCACCGGAGCCCGAGGTTGGGCCCACCTGGCCATCCTCAAGACATTGCCTCAATTCCAGGTGGCGGCGCTGGCCGATCCCACTCCGCCGAATCTCGCCCGGGGGGCCGGCCTGGCCCCCGGCGCGACAACCTATTCCGACTATCGCAAGCTGCTCAGCGAAAGAAACGATATCGATGCCGTGGTGGTCATCACCCCGAGTTTCCTGCACGCCGAGACGACCGTCGCGGCTCTGGGCCGCGGGCTTCCGGTATTGTGCGAAAAGCCCATGGCCACCACCGTGGAAGACGCCAACCGCATGATTGACGCGTCCCGAACGTCCGGGAAGCTACTGTACATCGGCTTTCAAAAGCGCCTGGTTCCCACCACCGCGAAAATGCGCGAACTGGCCGCCGCCGGGGAAATCGGCGCCATCCAGTTCGTCAGCGGCAATCTCTTCCGGGGCGACTGGAATCCAAACAGTTGGAAGTACACCGATCCGAAGACCGGTGTTTCCACCAACTGGCGATACCTCACCTTCACCGAGGGCAGCGCCCTTCTGGAAGACGGCATTCACGAACTCGATACGCTCAACTGGATCATCAACAGCGCGGTGGCGCGCGTGACGGCGACCGGCGGCAACAACGTTTTCAAACAGCGCGAAACCGTCGATCATGCCGCCGTCATGGTCGAATACGAGAGCGGCGTCAAGCTCAGCTTCGATTTCTCTCTGTTCGCGCCGAATGCCGGCCCGGGCAGCCGCCGCATGGTGATTATCGGCAGCGAGGGCGTGATGGAACCCGAGCCCGAAAAAGGCCGGGTGGCCATTCGCAGCCGCGGCGGCGCGGTGCGCTACGTGGATGCAGTGGACAACACACCCAAAGAAGCCACCGCCAACGCAGTCGGTTCGGCGCAGGATCCGGAGACCTATCAGCAATACCTGCGGTTTGCGCAGAGCCTGCGCACCGGCGGCACGCCTGCGGTGAGTCCGGAGATGGGCAAGACCGCGATCAAGCTGGTGCTGCTCGCCGAGAAATCTTTGCGCACGCACCGCATCATGAACTGGAATGATCTGCCCGCATAAGAGCGACCACCATGCAACGCAGACAGTTTCTGCTTTCGTCGTTTGCCGCCGCCGCGGGCGCGGCTGGCATGCGGGGCGCTGCCGCTGCCGCCCTGAAGTTCGGCCATCGTCAGGCCAACATGGTCAACGATCCGGGTCCCGCCGTATTTGATTTGGCGAAGCAGATTCACGGCCTCTCCGGAGTCGAGTTGCAGGTGTATTTCAAGGGCACTACGCTCTGCGACCAGGCAACCCTGGCCGCCTATCAGCGCGCCGCCGAGCGAACGGGATTGACCACCCCTTCGCTGGCGGGAGTCTGGCCGCCCGGAGCTTCGCTCCTTCAGCCCACGGCGGAAGAGAACCTGCGCAACGCCATCCGGGCCGCGGAATCACTGCATGCGACGACCATCCTGGCCGCGTGCTTCGAGCAGACCTGCCCCAAAATGGATCAGGAGCAATCGTACGGGCCGGTGGTGGCTCTGCTGCAAAAAGTATCCGGCGCCGCCCGCGATGGCGGTGTCACCATCGGCATGGAGACCTCCAATGCTCCCGCCGACGACCGCAAGCTCATCGACCTGGTGGACCGTCCCAGTGTGCGGGTCTATTACGACCTCGACAATGTGGAAAGGTACGCTCACACCGGGGAAGCCGTACCCGGCATCGCCTTATTGAAGAACCGCATTCGTCAGGTCCATCTCAAGAACGAAGATCGGTTGCTGGAGGAGCCCGGCCGCGTCAACTGGGCCGATGCCGTGAAAGGCCTGGCGGCCGTCGGCTACACCGGTTGGTTGGTCTTCGAGACGTCGCATTCCGATCCACAACAGTGTATTGATGCCACCCAGAAAAACATCGCCTTTGTGACCAGCCACTATGCGTCCTGACCCGCGAAGCTCTCACCAAGGCCCGCGCCAGCGGCCACTGACCGCACGGCCGCAGGCCGTCTGGCCGGTTCCGAAGACCGACTATTGACAACTCCGATTTGCCTTGACAGCCGTTTTGCCGGGCTTGACAGTCTCAACGATACATGGTATATCATACATCAGTCTAAAAATGCTTCGTTGGTGTGCCGTGTCTCAGCCGCCATTTGGGTTTCAGCCCGGACGATGGTCCGGGGGTTAGGCCTGTCCGTGCCCTGGAGGACGCCAGGTCAGGATTTGTTAGGGTCCCAAATCAAGGGTGCTCTCCCGCAAGGGGTGGGCAAGGAGATCCAAGATGTCTCGTAGCAGCCGCCTCGTTAGCGTCACCTTCAGTTTGTTTCTTCTTTTCTTCCTTTCGTTCGCTGGTAATGCTCTTTTCGCCCAGTCGACGGGTCGCATCAGCGGCACCGTGACCGATTCGAGCGGAGCGGTGGTGCCGAACGCCGGCATCTCCTGCAAGAATGTGGACACCGGAATCACTCGCACTGTGCAAACCAATGCATCCGGCCTCTTCGAGTTTCCCGACCTGTCTATCGGGCTGTACGATTTGAATTTCACCAAGGATGGCTTTCAGCCGCAGAAGATGGACAAGGTCACGCTGGTGACGGGACAGGTCATGGACATGAAGGTCCAGTTGCAGGTCGGGGATTCCAAACAGTCCGTCACCGTGACCAGCGAGGCTCCACTGGTGCAAACCACGTCTTCGAGCGTTCAGGCTTCGGTGACCGTCGCGCAGATGCAGGATCTGCCGCTGAGCACCCGCAATGCGCTGCTACTTACCACTCTCACCCCGGGAACAGCCATTACGGACGTGGGCACGGAATCCGGCCAGCAGGACAACCGCGGATTGACGGTGAACGGATTGCGCGCCACGCAGAACAATTTTCAGCTTGACGGCACCATCTACAACGACCGCTTTTTCGACTCCGTACCGACCATGCCCGACCCGGACGCGCTTCAGGAGTTCACCATCCAATCGTCCAACTTCAGCGCGGAGTATGGTGGAGCGGGCGCGCTGGTGCAGTTGTCGACGCGCTCGGGAACCAACGAGCTTCATGGCACGGCTTTCGAGTTCCTGCGGAATACGGATTTCAACGCGAAGAATATTTTCGCACTGAAGTTGCCACCGTACCACCAGAACCAATTTGGCGGCACGGTGGGCGGGCCAATCAAGAAGAATCGGACCTTCTTCTTCTTCTCCGCGCAGGACACGCAGCGCCGCTCGGCGCCGAGTCCGGTTTCGATTACCACGCCGACGGCGGCACAGCGCACCGGCGATTTTTCGGCCCTCCTTCCCAAGGTGATTACGGACCCCTCCAACAGTGGCGCGCCGTTCCCGGGCAACATGATTCCTTCCGGCCGGCTCGATCCGGTCTCGGTAAAGGTTGTCAATGCGCTGCTCCCGTTGCCGAATAGCGGCACCCAGTGGGTCGGCAACGCGAATCAGAATCTGGACGATACCCAGTATCTGGTCAAGATCGACCACATGGTGACCCAGAACAATCACTTAAGCGGCCGCTATTTCTACGATCAGGACAACTTCCAACGGAGTTTCCCCGCGCCGACCGGGTTTTTCGCCTTGAATCTTTTCCGCAACCAGACGGTAACGTTGAACGATACGCAGATCTTCACCCCGACGCTGACGCTGGCCCTCTACGCCAGCGCGGGACGGTTTGCCCGCACGCAAATTCCCGAGGACCCTGGTCTGGTAACGCTGCAAGGCTTCGGACAGAATGTTCCGTTGGGTACCGGCGTGCCGCAATTCCCCGGCATTCGAGCCAACATTTCGGGGTTCGTCAATATCTTCTCTGGTGGTTCCCTGCGCCAGGATTCGACGTCGTTTGTCTATCGCGCCATCGCCACCAAGATTGCCGGAGCGCACCAGCTTACCTTTGGAGCCGAATTCGAACGTACGCGCATCGACGCCAACGATTACTCCTACGTTCCCGGCGACAACACGTTCAATGGACAGAATACCGGCAACGCGGTTGCGGATTTCTATATCGGCGCCGAATCAAATTTCTTTCAGGACAACGGCCGCACGTTCTACTTGCGGGAGGACCGCTTCTCCGCCTTCCTGCAGGACGATTGGAAGATCAGTCACCGGCTGACTTTGAACCTGGGGGTCCGGTGGGAACCCTGGCTTCCGCCCAACGACCTGAACAATTCACTGACGGGCTTTGCTCCCGGCGTGCAGTCCACCATCGCGCCCAACGCGCCGCTGGGGCTGCTGTTCCCCGGAGATCAGGGCATCCAGACCTCGGTTTTCAAAAAGGACTGGAAGGATTTCGCTCCGCGCATTGGCTTCGCCTGGGATCTGCTCGGCAATAGCAAGACCATTATCCGCGGCGGATACGGCATCTTCTACAGTTTCCCCGAAGGCTTGCTCTATCAACGCACCGATGCCATGCAGCCGACGGACCTCTATCTGAACATCCCGAATCCGCCGAGCTTCGATAATCCGTATCAGGGTTTTGCCGGCGGCGATCCATTCCCGCGGCCGCACATTGCCTCCAGTCAGTTCTCGACCTATAAGTTCGTGCTTCCGCTTTCCGGCGGCGTGCTCGATCCCGCCTCCAGGGTTGGCTACACCCAGAACTGGAACCTCACGGTGGAACATCAATTCCGCAATGACATCGCGGTATCGGTCGCCTACGTGGGCAATCACGGCGTGAACATCATGGGATCGCGGCAATTCAATCCGGCGATTTTCAGCTCCACCGCGACGGTCGCCAATGAGAATTCGCGCCGCCTGTACCCGGGACTGGCAACCGTCGAGCTTGCGAGTTCGTACGTGTACGATGAGTTCAACTCGCTGCAGATCAACATGACCAAACGCTTCTCGGGCGGTCTGACGGTGCTGACCAATCTGGTGTGGGGCAAGACCATCGACAATACCTCGAGCGCGGCGGAGGGGAACACCGGTCCGCCGAATCCCTTCAATTTCCGCAGCGCGCGCGGACCCGCGGACTTCGATCAGAAATTCCGCTACAACCTCTCGGTGGTTTATGCGGTTCCGGGGCTGAAGGTAAAGGGCTGGGAGAACACCGTAATCAACGGCTGGAAGCTCAACCTCATCTCAAGCCTGGATAGCGGCACGCCAGTCACCATCCTCAGCGGTACGGACCGCTCCGAGTCCGGCATCGGCAACGATTATGCAAACATCGTCGGCGATCCTGCCCGCCTGTCGGGAGTGAGCCAGATTCAACAGTACTTCAACACGGCTGCATTCACCGCCGCGCCCATTGGAACCTTTGGCAACGTGGGACGCGGCATGCTGCGCGGGCCCGCATACTTCGACGTGGATATGTCGGTGTTCAAGGATTTCGCCTTCACCGAGCGCTTTAAACTCCAGTTCCGCGCCGAGTCGTTCAACACCGAGAACCGGCCGAATTTCCAGAATCCCGTGGCGTCGGTTTCCTCCGGCACTTTTGGCAGGATCACCGCCGCGTACGATCCGCGCGTGCTCCAGTTCGCACTGAAGTTCATGTTCTAGAAGTCCCTTTGCGGGGCGGGCGGTCTGGTCCGCCCCGCGTCCTTTCCCGTCCCGATATCATGCCTTTATGACTCCCTTGCTGCGATGCGGTGCGCTCGCGGCCGCGCTGCTGGGCATGGCTGGCGCGGCGAATCCGCCGGCCGCCGTTCACTGGGGCGATGCGCCCGGCGGCGATCCCATTTGCCTCTACACCCTCGCCAACGCCAGGGGCGTGGAGGCGAAGGTCACCAATTTCGGCGCCATCCTGGTATCCCTCAAGACTCCCGGCCGGCGCGGCGCATTCGCGGATATCGTTCTCGGCTTTGATACCTTCGACGCCTACCTCAACACCAAACGGTATTTCGGAGCCACCGTGGGACGGTATGCCAACCGCATCGCGCGCGGCGCCTTCACACTCGACGGCCACGCGTACACGCTGGCCCGCAACAACGGCGAAAACTCGCTTCACGGCGGCGTCCGCGCGTTCCACAAAGTGGTCTGGAAGGGTCGCGCCATCGCCGGCCCGCCGCCCGCGGTCGAGTTCACCTATCTCAGCCGCGACGGTGAAGAGGGCTACCCGGGCAACCTCACCGTGACCGTCCGGTACACCCTCACGGATTCCAACGAACTGCGCATCGACTACTCCGCTTCGACCGACAAGCCAACCGTGGTCAACCTGACGAACCACTCGTTCTTCAACCTGGCGGGCGAGGGCTCAGGCGACGTGCTGCGCCATGTGGTGACGATCGACGCCGATCGGTTCACGCCGGTGGATGCCGGCCTGATCCCCACCGGCGAACTCCGGCCGGTTGCCGGCACGCCGTTCGATTTCCGCAAGCCCACGGTCATCGGCGCGCGCATCGACGCGGCTGACGAGCAGCTTCGCATTGCCAAGGGGTACGATCACAACTACGTGCTGAACCACGCGGCGGGAAAGCTGGGGTTCGCCGCGCGGATTTTGGAACCGGAGTCCGGCCGCATCATGGAAGTGCTCACTACCGAGCCTGGCATGCAGTTCTACACCGGCCAAAACCTGGACGGCCAAGACCGCGGCAAAGGCGGGCACCTGTATCCGCCGCGCTCGGCTTTCTGCATGGAAACCGGTCATTTTCCCGATTCGCCGAACCGTCCCGATTTCCCCACCACCGTGCTTCGGCCCGGCGCGGAGTTTCGATCGACAACGGTGTACCGCTTCAGCGCGCGCTGAAGGCTCTTCCCGGCCCCAATGCGGTTCACCTAAAGGAGGCAGGCATTGCGACACGCGTCCCAGATCGTTTCGGGAGCGCCAAGCCGGGTTCCTAATGGGCTGCTATCGCCGTGCATTCCCTTCCGTGGGCATATTCGGCTGCTCTGAGAGGATCATACGCCCTGTGCCCCGCAGACGAACTGCGCGATAAGCGCGCCGGCTCCTGCGCGTGCCGCCGCCGATCGCTTCCGCGCTTTACTTCGCCGGAAACTCGTAAATGTTCACGCTAATGGGAGCTATCTTCACAGTGCCTGGCAGCTCTTCCAGCACTTGTTCCTCCACTGCCACTCCGGGTTTCTGCCCCACCACGATGCTCGCGTCGATGCTTGGAGGCGCCATGCGCCACAACCGTCCTTTGCCCGAGAGTTCCACGCCGCGGAAGGAGAGGCGCAGTTGCTGTTCGGCTTCCGCCGGATTCACCACGGCCAGCGTGAGGATTCTGCGGTCGGCGCTGAGCGCCGCGGCTACGTCCAGTGGAAAAGTATCACTCCCCGGGTTCACTCTCGGCTGGTCGCCGCCCGCGGGATACTTGGGCGCCGGCTGTGGGGAATTGCCGGTCACCTCCACAGGGATCGTGCCGAAGTGATCGCGGTAGAGTTTGAACATCAGGCCCGCCGGATTCAACACCGCCTCGGTGCGGTTCGCGCTCAGAAGGGATGTGGCGAAGGTGAAGCCCGCCATCTGGTAAAGGTCCGAATGCCGGAACATCTCGTGGAACGCCCACGCATAAGCGGGCACCACCTTGTACGAGTTCGCGGGAACGCCGGTGTAGGCCCATTCGTCGAGGCTGATGGGCACCGGCTTGGCCGCAAGCCCGGGGATACGCGCGAGGTATTCCTGATAATGCTCGTACTTCACGCGAACCTGGGTGGCGGGCGCACGCTCCCATTCCAGCAGGGGCGTGCCCGCGTCCACGCTCACCCGCTCACCCTTCCCGATATCGAAACGCTGGTTGCTGTACGAATAGAAATGCTCGCTAATCAGATCGGTGTATTCCAGGCAGTGCGACAGCAACCCGCCACTCCAATCCGCCGGCGAAAGGTAATCGGGAACTATTTTGCCGCTGATGCGCTTTGCCTGCTTGGACCCGGTCATGGCGTCGGGCATGGCCCCGCTCGCGATCAGCTTGATGGCAGGATCCACCCGCCGCATCGCTTGGGCGAACAGATTGTGTTTGAGTTCGAACTGCGCGAGCGGCATCACACCGAACGACCACTCGCCCCACATCTCGTTGCCGATGCCCCAGAACTTGACGCCATACGGTTGCGGATGGCCATTGGCCGCGCGCAAACGGCCCATGGGTGTTGAGGCCGGCCCGTTCGCGTACTCGACGTAATCGGCCGCGGACCGGGCGTCGCCGAAGCCGGCATTGACCGTGATATACGGCTCTACGTCAAGCAGGCGGCACAGGGTCATGAATTCATCCGTGCCGACATCGTTCGGCTGCACCGCATTCCACGCGGGGTCCATTCTCGGCGGACGTTGGTCCGGGTCGCCTATGGCGTCGCGCCATTCGTGAGCGGAAACAAAGTTTCCACCGGGAAAACGATAAACGCCCGAACGGAGTTGCTTGAGCGCCGCGATCACTTCCCGGCGGAAACCGTGGTCATGGTCCGCGGGCATCAACGAAACGGCGCCGATGTGAAAAGTGCCCACGCCGGTTCCGGCAATCTCCAAACGCGCATTATCGCTATCCGCCTGCGCCTGGAAGCTCAGCGGAAACCTGGCATACGCCGTGCCGAGTTTTCCCGTAGCCACAAGCTGACGTTCGTTCGGGTTCATTCCCCACACCAGGCTGACCGCCACCTTGGCGCCCGCGTCGCCCGCCAGAACCACGCGGCCCGCGTAGCCCTTTCCTTTGCGCACGGATAATCCCGCCTGCTGGATTCCGCGCGCTTCGGCGCCGTTCAATTTCACCAGCGGCGCAAGATCGCCGGCATACGGACGCTTCCTATCCATGACGACGGCATCATCCGGACCGATCGGGGTCCAACGCCGCAAAGGCCCGCGCCTCCCCTGCGCCGGGCCGGGCGCCGGCGGCTGCGACGTCACCGGATAGTAGAACTTCCGGTCGTCGAGCATTTCGGCCCATATGCCACTATTGATGGTACCGGCGATGTGCTCGATGAACTGGCCGTAGACGTATTCCGATATCGGCGCGCGGGTCTTACCGGCATCAATCGTAGCGCTGACGGACTGAACCTGGGCCACCGCGACACCAGTGAAAAACAGCATCGGAAACAGAATGCGCTTGGACATAAAATGTGCCCCCCATTTCCATTGGAAGCGGCATTGTCTCCGATGGCGCGTCCGGAAACAACCGGGTACCCCCGCGAATGCCCGCCGATCCGCCCGCGCTCGCCGTTGGTCCCACAGCCCGGCGTTACTCTATCAGTATTATGTTGCGATTCATCCTCGCGATCGCCTGCCTTACGCTCTGTTCGGTCGAGCTCCACGCCCAGACCGCGACCCACGTTTGGGAAAAGCGGGAAGTCACGCTGACCGCGCAGCAGAAGTTCGGGAACCCATACCTTGATGTGGATGTGTGGGTGGACCTGAAAGGGCCGGGGTTTGCCAAGCGCATCTACGGCTTCTGGGACGGAGCGAGCACCTTTCGCGTGCGCGTCCTGGCGACGGCTCCGGGAGAGTGGACGTGGGCCAGCGGCTCGAACACGGCCGATGCGGGCTTGAACGGCAAGAAGGGGAGCTTCACCGCGGAGGCCTGGTCCGAGGCGGAGCAAGCCGAAAATATCTGCCGCCGCGGCTTCCTGCGCGCCACCGCAAACCAACATGCCCTGGAGCACGCCGACGGCACGCCATTCTTCCTATTGGGCGACACGTGGTGGGCGGCGCCTACCCTGCACTTCGCCTGGAGCAGCGACGGCGCGCAGCATCCCATCGGCCCGGAGGCGACGTTCCAGGACTATATCCGGCTGCGAAAATCGCAAGGCTACAACTCGGTCGCGATCCTGGCGGCGTTTCCGCACTGGGCCAATGACGGGCAGCCGGCGCGCATCGTGATGAACGACGGGGAGAAGACCCCGCTCCGGTCAGCCTGGGCGGACCCCGACACCCAGAGCGCCAAGGACATGCACAACGAGGGAGGCCGCCCGTTCCTGTTTCCGGGGAAAGTCCCTGGCTACGAAACCGTGTTTCCGGACGTGGACCGTATCAACCCCGACTATTTCCGCTATCTCGACCGCAAGCTCGACTACCTGAACTCCCAAGGCTTTATTCCGTTCATGGAAGTGGCGCGCCGCGACGTCAGCAGGGCCTGGAAGAAATACTACAAGTGGCCGGATACCTACGCCCGGTTTATTGAGTACATCTTCGCCCGCTACCAGGCGAACAACATGATCCTGAGCCCCATCCACGTCGATTCACAGGCCGACACGATACCCGGGACCGACTATAATGCCCCTATCCAGATGATGCTGGGGCGTCACGGCCCGCCGCCGTTCGGGACCCTGCTCTCCGCCAACTGCGCGGTCTCGACGCTGCTCACCTTTGGCAACGAGCCGGACGGGCAGTGGGTGACACTGCACCAGACTGGCAATGCGCGCGAGCACGAATACTACTGGAATCACACCGAGATCTTTTATACGAAGCCGACCCGGCCCACCATGAGCGGGGAGCCGTACTACGCCGGCTGGCGCTATAACGGCACGGAAACGCCATCCACAGCCAAAGGAGGCAGCGAAAAGGACAACCGTTTCTGCCGCTCCGCGATGTACGGGAATTTCCTCTCGGGCGGCCTGGCAGGCCATATCTACGGCGCAGAAGGCATCTGGCAGGCCGCCACGGAGAAATCCGCCCCGATCAAAATGTGGGAGGCTTTCCAGTGGGAATCGGGCGCCCAGATGAAGCACTTCCGCACATTCGTGTGGACATTCGGCAGCAAGTTCCAGGATTTGATCCCGGCGACGAATTACCTCTTGCCGAACAGCGACCACCTGACTCAGGGTTTCGAAGGATGGGCGTACTGCGCACGGACGGAGAATAAGGACCTGTTCCTGGTGTACTTTGAAAAGGGCGCGGACCGGGCGTACATTCGCAGCGCTCCGGCGCTGGCCACCTACTCAGCGAAGTGGTTCAACCCCAGGACCGGCGAATGGTCGGAGGCGACAACCGTGAGATCGAATATTTCCGGGCGCATGCAGCTTCCGTTGCCGCCGACCTCCGACGACTGGGCGCTGAGCCTGGTTCTGGCGAAGTGACGGCAGCCGCGGCGGGTTTGGGGGTTCCATCGAAAGGGAGATGGCATGGACGATGAGCCCGGGCGAGACAAGCTCCGAGAGAAGGAATTGTCTCAGAGTAGACAGGTCACAGGCTGAATCGGTTTGGTGAGGCCTTCCGACCTCATATAAGGAGAGAGCATGAACATTTGTCACGCAGCCAAAGGATGGATTCGGGTAGCCTGCCTGCTGGCGGGGGTCCCGTTGTTGATACCGCCTGTGTTTGGCGCCGATGCCAATCCTCCGAAGGTGTTCGGCGGGGCGCAGATTCAGGAAATCTATCGCATCCGGCTGGACCGCGGCGACCTGCTGCTCGAGTCCATCATTGCGGCCATCAAGGATCACGACATCCAGGACGGACTCATGTTGACGGGCGTCGGCTCAGTCCAGGATTGCACGTATCACAGCGTGAAATCCCTGGCTGCCGTGGCCGAGGATGAGTTCGTCACGGTAAAAGGCCCCACCGAGATTCTCACCCTGGACGGGATCATCGCGGCGGGGGAGCCTCACCTGCACATCACCCTCTCGACCGGCAAACGAGGCGCCTTCGGCGGCCACCTCGAAAACGGATGCCGGGTCCTGTACCGGGTGGAGTTGACCATAGCCAAGCTCTCAGGTACTCCGCTTGCGCGTAAGCCCAACAAGGATGGGACCCCGGCGCTCCAGTTGAAGTGAAGCGCAGGCAGCGGGACTGCCGCACTGCGGCGCGCGATAAGGCCGCGTCTACTTCGTCGCGCATGCTCACCCTGCTCAGAAGCCCGGTGAGAAACTCGGCCTACGTGGTGATGGCGGGGCCGCTGCCTTTCATGAAATCCTTGTTCTTGTCGCCTACCCAGTAGCGTTCCCCGGCGATGCACCAGATAAACTCCAACGGGTCCTCCTGCGAGAACACCGGGTGGTAATTCAGGAACGGGATGGTCACCAGGTCGCCTTCGTCGAGTGAGTGCACGAACGTCATGTTCTCGGGCGTGTCGTAGACTTCCATGGCGCCGTGGCCCTTGATGAAAATGTAGGTTTCTTCCTGGTCGGTGTGATTGTGCGGCGGCCACGCGCGCGTATAAGCCTGGTAGAAGGTGTAGCCGGCCACCAGTTTGTCGGCGGCCTCGCTCACGTCGAACATCAGGTAGACTTCTTTGCCCTTCAGGCGCCGGATGCGGTCTTCGCGCTTCGAGAACTCGGCGAATTTCGAATGAAACACCGGGTGGGTGTTGGTGGCCGGAGCCGAGGTCTGAATGATGCGCGCCGGCTCGCCCGCTTGGTTGCGCAGGCGGAAAGCCGCGCCCAGCGGGACGTAGAGCGTATCGTACGGTGCCAGATCGAAGGATGCCTCCCGCATCTCGACGCGCGCCGTGCCCTTCCACATGAACAGCAGGCACTCGCGCCCGGGCACGCCGAACCAGGAGGAATGGCCGCCCGCGGGAATGTCGTACTCGCCGCAATCCAGGAACTGCAGATTGGCGCGGTCGTGCACGAACCTTTCGCGGAACGTAACCCCCGTTGCGTTGGCCCGGAAAACCAGGCCCGGCTTGGCCGAGGCAGCGCCCTGCTCCGTCTGTTCCTGAGTCGTATGGATGGTCGTTGCCATGGTTGTCTCCTTACCCTACCAGCTCTTCCCACGTGACGCGCGCCTGCTTCCAATACGCCAGGCGTGCCAGAGGAACGGGGTTGCAGGCCTGGATGCCCGCCTCCACCGCGGCATTCGGCTTCGCACCCTTCTGGACCGCGTCGAGGAAGTTGGCGGTGTGCAGCGGCTCCAGCGGCGACCCCGCTTCCACTACGCCGGACTTTACCAGCGCGGCCTTGGCGCGCTGGCGCTGCACATCGTAGACGTCGCGGATGCCGCGCAACCCGGCGCGGCCGGAGGAAATCATCGCGCCCATCACCTCGCGCCCGCGGCGGCCGCCGCCGATGAGCGCCACGCCGGCGCGGTCGTTGGCTCCCATCACGCGGCTGTAAGACGCGGCGGTGAGGCCGCCCAAAATCACTTTTCCCATGTCCCTGCGATTCATGCCTTGTCTCCAAATATGCGGAACAGCGCATCCCGCGCGGGCTTCACCGCGTCGTCCCCCGGCTTGCCACCCACGCGCTCCTCCTCGTTGATCACCCAACCGCTCCAGCCCGCCTCGCGAATCGCCGCGGCCACGGCTTCGAGCGGAAACTCGCCGGTGCCGAGCGGCGTCTCCCTGCCGTCCTTGGTATCGCGGATGTGCAGCCCGGTCAGCCGCCGGTGGTGTTTCCGGATGAACCCCGGAATATCGGCGCCGGCGCGAAACGCGTGTCCCGCATCCACCAGGAACCACACCCGGGCCGGATCGGTTTCGCGCAACAGAAACTCGATCTCTTGGCCGTGGTTCGCGAACTCCGGGCCGTGGTTATGGTAGGCCAGCTTGAGACCGAGTTTTTGCGCGAACGCGCCGGCGCGGTTGAGTGCCTCGGCCTTGCGATTGCGCCCCGCCTGGTCCTCCGGCGGCGTGCCGCTCAGGATCAGCCGCTCGGCCCCCAGTTTCGCGCCGCCCGCGGCGACGCGCTCGTACAACTCCGGCGGCGCGACGCGGGTGGCGCCGTCGTACTGGTTGAGGAAGATGTGGACGCCGATGAATTTCAGGCCTATTGCATCCAGCTTGCCCTTGGCGCCGGCCGGGTTGTCAAATTGAGTTTGCACGTTGGCAAAGCCCGTCTCAAATCCCTGGTAACCGTAATCCTTGATCTTTCGGACGATCGCCAGCACGTTGGAGAAATCGCGCGGGTCGATGGCCCATGCGTTGGTCTGGCAGCCAAGGTGTACGTTCATCGGCTGGGCAGCCCGCAGAACGCGGCCGGCCGCGAGGCCA
Organism: Bryobacteraceae bacterium; assembly: GCA_050014595.1. Taxonomy (GTDB): domain Bacteria; phylum Acidobacteriota; class Terriglobia; order Bryobacterales; family Bryobacteraceae; genus PALSA-129. Next base: position 50,093 of record JBEKDA010000003.1, on the reverse strand, counting down.
GCGGCCGACAGCAGAACCTCTCTTCGCGAAGTCATCCGTCACACCTTCCAGCAGATCAGCTTCATCTCGGTCATTTCTTCGATGGCGTAGCGCGGGCCCTCCCTGCCCGTCCCGCTTTCCTTGACGCCGCCGTATGGCATGTGGTCGGCGCGGTACATCGGGATGTCGTTGATCATCACGCCGCCCACCTCCAGCTTCCGTGCGGCGCGGAAGGCGCGCTGGATATCGTTCGTGAAGATGCCGGCCTGCAGGCCATAAGGCGTGGCGTTGGCGCGCTCGATGGCTTCGTCCAGGTTTCCGTATGGGTAGACCGCCACCACCGGACCGAACGCCTCGTGGCAGGAGATCCGGCAGGCAGCCGGCACGTCCAACAGCACCGCCGGCGCCACCGTGGCGAATTGGCGTTTCCCGCCCGTCACCAGCTTGGCTCCGCCCGCCACCGCTTCCGCGATCCACTGTTCGACGCGGATGGCTTCGGCTTCGTCGATCAGCGACGAAATGTCGGCCGATTCCTCGTAGGGGTGGCCGATCTTCAGCGCCTCCGTGGACGCCTTCAGCCGCTCCACGAATTCACCCGCGATCGCGCGCTGCACAAACACCCGCTGCACCGAGATGCACACCTGGCCGCTGTGCGAGAAAGCGCCTTGCGTGGTGCGCGCCACCGCCGTGGCGAGGTCCGCTTCCGGCTCGATGATTACGGCCGAGTTGTTGCCGAGTTCCAGCGTCACCTTCTTGAATCCGGCGCGCGACTTGATGATACGGCCCACCTCCGGGCTGCCGGTGAAGGTCAGCATGGCGATGCCCGGGTGCTCCGCCATGGCCATGCCGATGCGGGCGCCGCTGCCGGTGATCAGGTTGTATGCGCCCTTGGGCGCGCCGGCCTCTTCCATGGTGCGTGCCAGGCGCGCCGCGCTGAGCGGCGTCCTGGTGGCGGGTTTATGAATCACGGCGTTGCCCGCGGCCAGGGCCGGCGCCACTTTGTGGAGCGCCAGGTTCAGCGGCACGTTGAACGGCGTGATGCAGCCGATCACGCCCAGCGGCTCGCGCACCGTCATCGCCATGCGGCCTTTGCCCATGGCGGCGAAGTCCATGGGGACCACCTCGCCGTGCAACTGCCGCGCCTCGTGCGCCGCGGCGAAGAGCGTCGCGAGCGAGCGCTCGGCTTCCACGCGCGCCTCCTTGATGGGCTTGCCCGTCTCCGCGCAAATGAGCTGCGCGTACCCGGCGTTGTCGCGCCTGATCAGATCGGCGATGCGCAGCAACAGGTCGGCGCGGTCGCAATTGCCCATCTCACGCATGGGGACCAGGGCCTGGCGCGCGGCGGCCACCGCTTGGTCCACGACGGCGGGCTCGGCCCGCGGCACCTGGCCCACGGGCGTGCCGTCGTAGGGCAGCTTCACCACTTCGTGGGCCGCGGCATCGACCCATTCGCCGCCGATATAGTTCAGACTCGTTTCTTGCACTTTCACAGCACTCATAAGGATGCAACCTCGGTAAGATTTCGTTGGACGGGCAGGGTGAAGCCCGCGTGCGGGATAACCGCCACGCGCGCGTCCGGACCGGCCTTTTCGAGCAGGCGCCCGAGCGCCACGGCGTGCTCCGCCGGAGCGACCGGCTGAAAATGGCAGCGCCGCACAAATTCCGGATCGAGTGCGGAAACCAAGTGGACGTCGTACAGCCGGCCCAGCCGCGCCACCCAGTACGCCTTGTGTCCGCCCACCGCGAAGTCGCGCTCGAGCGCCGCCCGCATCTCGAACTCGTCGGCGTAGCGGCGCACGTAATCTTCGAACGACTGGATGCCGGCGCCGTTCGGGCACTCGGCGCAAAACAGGATGGAGCCGCCCGGGCGCAGCGCGTGGCAGGCGTTCTCCAGACCCTTGTGCGCCTGGCGCAGATCGATATCCAGCGGGAAGCCGCCGGCGGACGCCACTACCACGTCGTACGGCCGGTCGATTTGCACCGCCAGCATGCGGTCCACTTCACGGCAGCCCTCGCGGTGCGCCAGGTCGTAATGGCCGGCCACCACGCGGATCAACCCGCCGTCCGGGCTGGGCACCAGGTTGACGATGAAATCCGGGTCCGCCAGCCGGCAGGCTTCCAGCAGGTCTTCGTGCGCCGGGTTGCCGTCCAGTTTGCCCACACGGCAATTCGGATCGAAGATCATGCGATGGTTGAACGTAGTGGTACGGAAGCCGGCCACCCCCGGCGCCAGGCTCTTGCGCCCGCCCGAATAGCCGGCGATCAGGTGGTAGATGATCTCCCCGGTGAGGACGATGCGGTCGGCCTCCCACACTTCGCGGTTGATCTCCACGCGGTTGCCGAAACTCGTGGCGCCAATCTCCACCAGGCTGCTGTCGTCGGTCGAAATGTGATCGAACGTGCGGATGCGGTGGAAAATGCGGTCGCCGACAATCAGGCGGCGCTCCGCATCGGTCTGCCGGCGATGAATGCCCAGCGCGAAGACGATGAAGATGTCGCCGTCGGGCACGCCGGCCGCGTTCAGGGTATGGATGATGGGGGGCAGCAGCAGATCGGCCCGGGCCAGCCGCGTGATGTCGTTCACCACGATGGCGACGCGCTCGCCGGGCCGCGCGATTTCACGGAGCGGCCGCGCGCCGATGGGATTCTCCAGGGCGTCGAGGACGGCGCGAGTCTCGTCGGCGACGGGCTTGCCCGCCTTCGGCGCCAGCACGTCGCCCACCGCCGGAACGCGCAGGCGCCCCCTGCCGTAGGCCAGATCAATAGGTTGCGCCGCGCTCACCGCTACACTCCGAATACCGCTTTCATGGTACGCCGCGAGGGGCCGGTCGCGCGCTTGCCGGGCTTATCCGGGTCGTCCGGACGCTCCTCTTCATCGATAAGCCAGCCGTGCCAGCCCGTTTCGCGGATGGCGCCGGCAAGTTTGCGCAGCGGGAACTCGCCCTCGCCGAGCGGGACGGACACGCGGTTGTGGAAGTCCCGGACGTGCAACCCGTAGACGCGGGCGTGGTGAGCTTCGAAAAACGCGACGGCGTCGGGGTATGCCAGCCACGCGTGGCCGATATCGAACATGAGCGAGACCAGTTGGGGGTCCGTGCGTCGCACCAGCGCGGATTCTTCGGCCGCTCCGTTGCGGAATTCCGGCTGATGGTTGTGGTACGCCAGCACCAGCCCGGCATCCGCCGCGCGCCGTCCCGCCAGATCCAGCGCCCGCGCTTTGGCCGCTAGAGCCTGCTCGGAAAACTCGCCCGTAGCGGAGAGCCCCGCGTGGCTCACGACCAGGGCGCGCGCGCCGAATTGCCGCGCCTCGCCGGCCAGTTTGGTCACCGCGGCAGCGGCGCTCTCCGGCCCGGCCTTTTCATACTCGGGGAGATTGGTATGGGCCCCCACGAATTCCAGGCCGCTGGCCTCCAGGCGCGCGCGCGCTTCGGCGGCGTGCTCCAGTTGCGGCTGTACGAAACGGATGTTGGTCTCGAAGCCCTGAAATTCCAGCTCCCGCATTTCGCGGAGGGCGGTGAGCAGCAAGTCGAAGCGCGCGGGATCCAGGTTCCAGGCGTTGGCCTGGCATCCAGGGCGGGCCGATGGGGCGTCGGCGGCGTGCGCGGCGGCCACGGCCGCGACGCCAGCCAGAAACGTTCTACGGCGGAGGGCCGGCATGGCGAAAGAAGTTTCCCGTCGAGCTGGGAGTCTCTTGTCTGGTCTCGATGATATATTATATTTCAGCATCGTGTCAATGACCCGATCCCGCCAGTCCCGCCAGGCGCAGCCGCGGCGGCAGGCTACACTACGCACATGAGCTACATGGTGAATCTCGCCGTCGAAGGCAGGCTGGCCGTCGTCATTGGCGGTGGCCCAGTGGCCGCCCGCAAGGTGCAGGATCTTCTGGCCGCCGGAGCCCGAGTGATGGTCTTGGCCCCCCGCGCCTGCGACCGCGTTATCGCACTCGCGGAAGAGAACCGCATCCAGCTCCACTTCAGGCCTTACACCAAGGCAGACCTCGCCGGCGCCTTCGTGGCCGTTTGCGCGACCGGCGACCAAGAGGTCAATGCCCGCGTCGCGGGCGATGCGGCGTCGATGGGCGTGCTGGTCAACGTCGTCGATCGTCCGGCATTGTGCACCTTTACCGTTCCCGCCACGCTCAGCCGCGGCGCCCTGACCCTGGCCGTCGCTACCGAGGGCCGCTGTCCCGCCCTGGCCGGAATCCTACGCGAAGAACTCGATCGGCGATACGGACAGGAATACTCCTTGCTCGTCGACTTATTTGCGGATTTGCGAAAGACCATGATCGCCCTGGCCTGGGACGGCGGCCGCATTCGCCAGACCTTAACCGAGCTGTATCGGAACGGCGCCACCGGGTTGATTGCCCGTGGCGAGCGTCAGCCGCTGAACGATTTTCTCCGTTCCCGCCTGGGAGCCGCGTTCCCTCTCCCCACTGAAACCACCACATAACGTCGCTGTCGCGTGGAATGGGAATGATGAGGCCGCCGGCGCCTTCTACCGCCCCACCAGCACAAATGCTCCCCAGTAATACGGAAGGTCGCGGCCATATCGCTGCCGGACGGTGTCGCGTTCTTTCAGTTGCGCCCGCCGCAGAGCTTCGTGCGCGTCCAGTCCGCCCAGCCATTGCTGATAAAACAGCGTCATCAATTCCTGCGTCTCCTGGTCCGGCACCGACCACATGCTCATTAATACCGACTCAGCCCCGGCTTCCTGCAGCCCGCGGCGCAGCCCGAAGACGCCTTCGCCGTTGGCCTGCTGTCCCAGTCCGGTTTCGCAGGCGCTGAGGACCACCAGTTCGGTCCCCTGCAGGTGGAGTTGGCTCGCCTCGTAAGCCGTCAACACGCCATCTTCCAGGCCGGCCGCCGGGGACTGTCCGGCGCGAGTGCGATCCGCTCCGGCAAAGAACAGGCCGGACCGCAGCATGGGATCGCGCAACGCGGGTTGCCCGGAGGGTTGACCGGTGGGTCGCGCGCCCGGCGCCGGCGGGTCGCCGGTCCCCGTGTTGGCGAGAAAGAATCCGTGCGTAGCCAAATGCACCACTCGCGGGCTGCGGACCCGCCCCATCACCTCTTTCAGGGCCATGCTGCCGGTGTACGTCGAGACCTGCCATCCGGCGTTCTTCAGAGAGAGAGTCACCGCCTGCACTTCCGCCTGGGTGGCGGGGAGCGGCGGCAGAGGGGCGCCGTGCTCGCTGCCGCGCGAGGCAGTCCTCGTTTCCGCGGGCGCCGCGGCCGTGGGAACCGCGGCTCCGCCATTGAGTTTCGACACGGCCTCGCGTTGCCCTGCCTCGGTCAGATCGAAAGCCGGGTTCCCCATCACCACCGCCGTCTTGCCTCCTCCGTTGTGTTGCGGCCGCAGCAAATCCTTGGTGCTGTTGACCACCCGCAGGTCGTACTTTTCGAGCAATAGCTTTCCCGCCGGATCGCTGAAGAGCCCGATGGGAACCTGGTTGAGAATGCCGTCGGCGGCCACGTACACGCGCCTGGCGCCGCCCAGCGCTGCTTCCAGAGGCTTCCAGAACGCGGTGTAAGCCGCGCCTGTGCCTGAACCGGCAGGCGGCTCCGCGCCGGTTTTTGCCGCCGGGATAGAGACTCCGCGGCTGCGTCCCACATCCGCCCGGTAGGCTGTTACCGGATCGGCTTCCAGCTTTTGCGCGTTGCCCAGCAGCATCAACCGGGGCGCGGCCGATGGCGTCAGCACCAGGGCTGCGTAAGCGTCGGCGTGCATCCAACGAACGCCATTGTGAACCGGGAAGCGGACATATTCCACCGCGGCCTCGTCCGGCTTCAACGCCTTCCGCACATCGTGCCAAGTCAGGCGCGCCAGGGCCTTGGCTTCCGCCAGCGCCGCCGAGCGTTTCACCAGGCCGATCTCGATCGCGTTCGCTTCCTGATCGAGTTGCGCCGTCGCCTTGCGCCATTCGGCATCCCCTGACGGAGCCGATGCCAGCGCCGCCAGTTGCGCCCGCTTCTCTGTCAATTGGTCGAACAGCCCCACGGCTTCGCGATCGCCGCTGTCCAGAATCCTGGCCCGCAGGGCCGCCGCGTTGGACGCGATCAGGCCTTTTTCCCAAAGCAGCGCGTCGTACATCTTGCCCGGCAATGCCGCGTCGCGCTCCTGACTGGCTACCGCGAAGCTGAATAACAGCGGGAATGCTCCCGGTTCGGTTGACAGAAACTGCAGCCGCTGCCGTTCGCTCATGTAAGTGAAGCTCGAATCCACTTCCTTGACAAAGCCCGCCACGTGCCGGTCGAAGTAAGCGGTGGCTAACTCCGTACGGCCCCACCCATAGTAAGTGATGGCCAGGTCGAGAAGTGCGGCGCGGGTGTCGGTATGATCGGGCCCCTTCACTGCTTCCAGAATGGCCAGGGCCCGCTTCTCGAGCGGCTCCGCGGCGGCGAAATTGCCTTGCCGCGTCCTCAGACTACCCAGGTTCAGGAGCGGAGCCACCAGGTCGAGGCTTGCGGGCCCAGATGTCTTTTCGTCGATTGCGATCACGCGCTCGTAAACCGGCTCGGCCTCTTCCGGATGTCCGCCCGCGTCGGCAACCAACGCCAGATGATTGAGGTCGGCAGCCACTTCCGGGTGGTCGGGACCGAAGCTCTTTTCGTGGATGACCAGAGCCCGCTTAAACAACTGCGCCGCGGCGGGCACCTGAACTATGTCCATATAGAGCTCCCCCAGGCCGTTGAGGATCCGCGCCACCTGCGGATGCTCCGCTCCCAACGCCTTTTCGTCAATCGCCAGCGCCCGGCGGTACAGCGCTTCCGCTTCCGGGAACTGGCCTTGATCTTTCTTGAGCCGCGCCAGGCCGCTCAAAGTGAGCGCCACGGAGGGATGTCCGGTCCCCAGGGTTTTTTCGCGAATCTCGAGCGCGCGCCGGTAGACCGGCTCAGCTTCCTGATACCGCCCTTGGTCGTAATACAACGTCGCCAGGCTGTTCAGGACGCCGGCCACAGTGGGGTTTTCCGGTCCCAGCGCCTTTTCGTCAATGGCCCCAGCGCGCCGGTAGAGAGGCTCCGCTTCGCTGTAGCGCCCCAGGCTGTTGAACAGATCGGCCAGATGGTTCAGGTCCGAAGCAATCGTAAGACCCTTCCCGACGGCCGCCTTTTCGTCAATCGCCAGGGCGCGCCGGTAGGTGGCTTCCGCCAGCGCGTACTTTCGTTGGTCCGCATAAAGCGCGCCTATCAGAGTCAGGTCGGCCGCCACCGAAGGATCTTGGTTGCCGAGCAATTTCACGTGGATGGAGAGTGCCCTGAGGTATAGCGGCTCGGCTTGCGCATACTTCGCCTGGTTGTAGTAAACGGCTCCCAGATTGTTCAGATCCGTGGCCACGCCGGGGTCTTCCGGCCCCAAGGCTTTCTCGTCGATCGCGAGCGCGCGCCGCTCCAGGGGCTCGGCTTCGACGTACTTGCCTTGAGCGATCAGAACCGTGCCCAGGTTGCCCGCGTTGGTGGCAGTGTCTACATGGTTCGGGCCGAGCGCCTTCTCCCGGATGCTGAGAGCGCGCACCAGCAGATCCCGCGCCTCCGGCAGACGGTCCATCTTGAGATAAAGAAGCGCCAGGTTATTCAGGTTGGAAGCCACTTCGGGATGCTGCGGCCCCAGGAGCTTTTCATTCACCGCCAGGGCGCGGCGGTATAAGGGCTCGGCTTCCGCCCACCGGTCCAGTTCCACCAGCACCAGCGACAGATCGTTCAGCGAGGTGGCCGCCTGCCGGCTCTGGGGGCCGAATGTCGCCTCGGCGACGCGAAGCGATTCCTGCGCCGCCGGCAGCGCCTGCGCGTACTTGCCCTCGTTATAAAACTGCCTCGCGGCCAACGCCAGTTGACGCCACCGCGATTCCTGCGCGGAGGCCAGCCAACACAGCATGATCAGCCCGGCCAGAGCAGCCAGCAGCATGAGCCCCCGCCGCGCCTTCCGCGCCGCGCTGGTTCCGGTTCCCGTGAACCCAGCCACAGACAATCCTTCGACCACCTTGTCATAAATCTATCACCAATTTTTTGAGAATGGCGAAAGGCCGTTCCTGTCCGGAAGAAGCGCCGCCCCAGACTGGTACCGCCGGCGGTCTCCGCCGCCGGTTCTCTGACAAGCCGTTCCCGGCCGAAAGAAGCCTTGCCTGCCGCGCCGTATTACAATGATCGCTTCCCATGTCGCAGCCTTCAAAATTCCTGCTGACGGATAGCCAGATTCCCACGGTTTGGGTCAACGTGCTGCCGTCGCTTCCGGAGCCGTTGGATCCGCCGCTCAATCCCCAGACCCGCGCGCCGCTCACGCCGCAGGACTTGCTCCCGCTGTTTCCCATGGAGCTCATCGAACAGGAGTTTTCTCCCCAACCCCTGATCGACATTCCGGGCGAGGTTATGGATGTCTATCGTCTCTGGCGCGCCACCCCCCTCTACCGCGCGCGCCGCCTCGAAAAGGCGCTCGACACTCCCGCCCACATCTACTACAAGTACGAAGGCACAAGCCCCGCCGGCAGCCACAAGCCCAACACCGCGGTTCCGCAGGCATACTACAACAAGCGCGCCGGCATCCGCCGCCTGGCCACCGAAACCGGGGCGGGACAATGGGGCAGCGCCCTCGCTCTGGCGTGTCAGTTCTTCGGACTGGAATGCACGGTCTACATGGTTCGCGTCAGTTACGATCAAAAGCCGTATCGCCGCATGATGATGAACACCTGGGGCGCGGAGGTCTGGGCCAGCCCGAGTGAGCACACCAACGCCGGCCGCGGCGTGCTGGCGTCAACGCCGGATTCGCCTGGGAGCTTGGGCATCGCCATCAGTGAAGCCGTGGAGGACGCCGCCACGCACGCCGACACCGACTATTCGCTCGGCAGCGTACTGAACCATGTCATGCTCCACCAGACCGTCATCGGCCAGGAAGCCAAGCTCCAGATGCGGCAGGCCGGCGAAGAGCCGGACGTCGTGATCGGCTGTTTCGGTGGCGGCAGCAATTTTGGTGGGTTGGCGCTGCCCTACGTGCTCGACCGCCTGGCCGGCCATGGGCCGCGCCTCCTGGCCGTGGAGCCCTCTGCATGTCCGAGCCTCACCAAAGGCACCTTCGCCTATGACTACGGAGACACCGCCCAGCTCACACCGCTCATCAAGATGTATACCCTCGGCCACGATTTCGTCCCGCCTGGCATCCACGCGGGCGGGCTGCGCTACCACGGCGCATCGCCGCTGCTCAGCCACCTGTTCCACTTGGGGCACATCGAGGCCAAAGCCTATTTGCAACTGCCGTGCTTCCAGGCAGCCCTGCAATTCGCCCGCAGCGAGGGAATCCTGCCCGCGCCCGAATCCTCCCACGCGATTTGCGCCGCGGTGGACGAAGCCATCGTCGCCCGGGAAGAGGGCCGCGCCAAGGTCATTTTGTTCTGCCTTAGCGGCCACGGCCACTTCGACCTCGGATCTTACGAGAGCTATCTAAGCGGCAAGCTTGAGGATTATGAATACCCGGGCCGCGATATCGACGCCGCGCTCCCCGCAAAGTAAGCGGCGGCTGAGATTCAGGGGGTCCGGATCCGGCCGGCCTGCGGGGGAGATGGAAATGTAAGGTGGGAAAACCTACTTGTCAAATACATTTTAGCGCATGCTGGTGGTGAACCGCGTGCGGCCGGGTTTTCTGCTAATGTGTTGACTGCCCGACGCGGAGGACCGCTAAGTCCACCCTCAACAGGAGGCATACGAATCGATGAACACCTTCCCGGTTCTCCTCGGTGCTCTCTGCGTCTGCGCCATTGCTTACCGATACTACAGCGCGTTTATTGCGGCCAAAGCTCTGGTGCTGGACGACCGCCGCGCCACGCCGGCGCACACCTTCGCGGACGGTCACAACTACGTGGTCTCGCCCAAATGGGTGCTCTTCGGCCACCACTTCGCCGCCATCGCCGGCGCGGGCCCGCTGGTGGGGCCCACGCTGGCCGCGCAGTTCGGATTTGCCCCCGGTTTCCTGTGGCTGCTGGTCGGCGCCGTGCTGGCCGGCTGCGTTCAGGATTTCACCGTTCTGGTGGCCTCCATCCGCCACCGCGGCCGGTCGCTGGCGGAAATCGCCCGTACCGAAATCAGCCCGTTCGCCGGCCTGGTGGCCATGATCGCCGTGCTCTTTATCCTCCTGGTTACCCTCGCCGGTCTGGGAATCGTGGTGGTGAACGCTCTGGCGAACAGCCCGTGGGGCGTGTTCACCATCGGCTCCACCATCCCCATCGCCCTGATCATGGGGATTTGGATGTTCAAGCGCCACGCCGGAAAGATCACCGTCACCGGCCCGAGTATCTTTGGCGTGGTGCTGCTGATCTCGACGGTCATTGGCGGCCACTGGTTTGCGCAGACCGGCGCGGCCGGCGCCCTCACTTTTTCGCCGCACCAGATCACTTTCCTCATGGTGGCCTATGGCTTTATCGCCTCGGTGCTGCCCGTGTGGCTGCTGCTGGCGCCGCGCGGTTACCTTTCCACCTACGTCAAGCTGGGCACCATCGCCATCCTCATCGTGGGCGTCCTCATGGTCCATCCCGATATCCGCTTTCCGGCATTCACCCAGTTCGTCCACGGCGGCGGACCCATTATCCAAGGCAAGCTGTTTCCGTTCCTTTTTGTGACCATCGCCTGCGGCGCCATCTCCGGCTTCCACTCGCTGGTGTCCTCCGGAACCACGCCCAAGATGATCGACAAAGAAACCGACGCGCGCTTGATCGGCTATGGCGCCATGCTCTGCGAGTCGTTAGTGGGCCTGCTGGCGCTGATCGCCGCCACCTCCATGTACCCCGGCGATTATTTCGCCATCAACACCGCACCCGAGGTCTTCGCCAAGCTCGGCCTGCACACCGTGAATCTGGATATGTTCTCGCGGGAAGTGGGTGAAAAGCTGGCGGGGCGCACCGGCGGCGCCGTCTCTCTGGCCACCGGCATGGCCCAGATCTTCAAGGGACTGCCCGGCATGGACCGCCTGACGACGTATTGGTACCACTACGCCATCATGTTCGAAGCGCTTTTCATTCTCACCACGGTGGATACCGGAACGCGCGTCGCCCGCTACGTCCTGCAAGAGCTCATGGGCCGCGTGCACAAGCCCTTCGCCGATAGCGCCTGGCTTCCCGGCAACCTGGTCGCGACAGCGGTGGTCGTGGGCGGCTGGGGATATCTCATATATACAGGATCTATTTCCACTATCTGGCCCTTATTCGGCACTGGCAACCAGTTACTCGCCACCATCGCGCTGGCTATCGCCACAACCTTCCTCATCAACATGGGAAAGGCCAGGTACGCGCTGATTACGGCGATTCCCATGTGTTTTGTCGGCGTGACCACGGTCGCGGCCGGAGTCCTATCCATCAAGAATATCTTCTGGCCGCTTACGGCCAAGCCCGGGCAGGTGTTCACTGGCTATCTGGATTCGATATTGATGGGCATCTTCATTGTTGGCGTCGTTCTGGTAGTCTTCGACGCAGCCCGGCGCTGGATTGCCGTCTTGAATGGCGCCGAGCCACCCGCGGAAGCCTTTGGCCCGCCGGTCACAGCCGGCAACCAAATCAAGATGGGTTGTTGCTGATCCGTGGTGGGGCGGGCAATCCTGCCCGCAGCCGGCTTGCAGCCGGCTGGACCCGCTGGAAAGCGGGTCCGCAGCCTGGATGGGCTGCCCCACAGGGGCTATACTCAATCCGATGGCACAGTCTGAAATCACGCGCCGGGTGTTTGTCGGAGCCATGACGGCGTTCGGCCTCTCGGCCGCGAACGATGGCTGGGTGGAGCTGTTTGATGGACGCAGTCTCGAAGGATGGCGGCCGAGCGAAAACAAGAGTTCCTGGAAAGTGGTGGAGGGGCAACTGGCGGCCGAAGGGCCGAGGTCGCACCTGTTCTATACAGGACCGGTCAACGGCGCGGATTTCCGCAATTTCGAGCTTGAAGTGGAGATCCTGACGCGGCCGGCGTGCAACTCGGGAGTCTACTTCCATACCGCGTATCAGGAACGCGATTTCCCGAACAAGGGCTTCGAAATCCAGATCGACAACACCGCCACCGCCGAGGGCAGTTACCGCGAGCGTAAGAAGACCGGGTCGCTCTACGGACTGCGGAACGTGTATAAGCAGTTTGTGCCGGACGATCAGTGGTTCAAGATCCACGCGGCGGTACGCGGCAAGAATGCGCAGATCCGGCTCAACGGCATGTTGGTGGTGGATTACACCGAGCCTGTCCCGCCGGTGATTCCGGACGGGCCGGAGACAGGCCGTTTTCTGGACCACGGCACGTTCGCCCTGCAGTGTCACAATGACGGTTCCCGCGCGCGCTTCCGCAGCGTTCGGGTGCGGCCGCTGCCGGACGACGTACCCACGCCGGGCGGGCCCGCGCCGGCGGCGGACCAGGTCTTCCGGCAGATTATCAACCAGGGCCGGCGCAATATTCCGATGGTGGATTTTCACGTCCATCTGAAAGGCGGGCTGACCATGGAGCAGGCCCTCGCGAAATCGCGGCGCGACGGTATCGAGTACGGCATCGCGGTGAACTGCGGCCAGGCCAATACCGCTCAGAACGACCAGGAAGCCATTCAGTTCCTGGAGAGCCTGAAGGGCCAGCCATGCTTCGTTGCCATGCAGGCGGAAGGGCGCGAGTGGACGCGCATGTTCTCGCACGCCGCTGCCGCGCGGTTCGACTACATCTTTACGGACTCCATGACCTGGACGGACAACCGCGGCAAGCGCATGCGGCTCTGGATGCCCGAGGAAGTCGGGACCATCGGAGACGTGCAGGAGTTCATGGACACATTCGTGGAACGGACGGTTGGCATCCTGGAGCACGAGCCGGTCGATATCTATGCAAACCCCACCTATCTGCCGGATCAGATCGCCAAGGATTACGAGCAGCTCTGGACCGCGGAACGGCGCAGGAAAGTGATTGAAGCCGCGGTGCGCAACAAGGTGGCGATCGAGATCAACAACCGGCGCAACCTGCCCAGCCCTTCGTTCATCCGGTTGGCCAAAGCGGCGGGCGCAACGTTTACCTTCGGCACGAATAATGCCGGTCCCGACGACCTGGGACGATGCGAGTATGGGTTGCGGATGGTCGAGGAATGCAAACTGGTGTGGCAGGACTTCTTCGTCCCGCTGGCGGGGCCCAAGGCCATCGAGCGCAAAGGCGAGGCGCTGCGCGAGGGGTGAACGCGGCCGGCCAAGCGGTCTATACTTGGAATGAACATGCGAACCACCGTGGATATCGGGACGCTGATCGAGAGGTCGCCGGAAATCCGCAAAGGCCGGCCCTGCATTGCCGGCACCGGTGTTACGGTGCGGCGTATTGCCGGGTGGCACAACGTGGGCCTTGCTCCCGAGGAAATCGCCGCCAAGATGGAGCACCTCACGCTGGCTCAGATTCACGCCGCCCTGGCCTACTACCACGCCAACCGCGACGAGATTGACACTGACATTGCTGCCGACGACGCGGCAGTGGAAGAGATTTTTCCGGCGCGGGCATAACTGCTGTGAGCCGGCTTCGTTTGTAGAAAAAACCGTGACGAGAAAAACCGTGACGGGCTACGCGTTTCCATTTTCCTCCCAGAAACTTTCAGCGCCCGTCCCCCCAGCCGGTTATTTCGCATCGCGCCAGTTATCTCCCACCCCCACGTCCACCACCATGGGCACTTTCAACTCGCAAGCGCCTTCCATTTCGCGGCGCGCCAAGGCCGAAACCGCTTCCACTTCCTCCGGCGGGCACTCGAAAACCAGCTCGTCGTGAACCTGCAACAGCATCGCACTCCGCAGCCCATCCGCTTCGAGCGCGCGCGCGATGCGCACCATCGCCAGCTTGATCAGGTCGGCCGCGGTCCCTTGCAGCGGCGAGTTCACCGCTACGCGCTCCGCGAAACCGCGGGCGTTGGGGTTGCGGGCATTGATATCGGGGATGGGCCGTTCGCGCCCGAAAAGTGTTCGCGCCACTCCCGTCCGCCGCACTTCCGCGATGGTCTCATCGATGAAGCGCCGCACGCCCGCGTAGCGCGCGAAATAATTCTTGATGTATTTCTCCGCCTCGCCGCGCCCGATTCCCAACTGCGCCGCCAGGCCAAACGCGCTGATGCCGTAAACGATGCCGAAGTTCACCGCCTTGGCGTCGCGCCTCGCGTCCGGCGTCACCAGCATGGGCGGCACGCCCAGCACCTCCGACGCCGTCCGCGTGTGAATGTCCTCGCCGTTGCGGAACGCTTCCAGCAGCAACGGGTCGTCCGACATGTGCGCCAGCAACCGCAGCTCGATCTGCGAGTAATCCGCTACCAGCAGCTTCCATCCCTCCCTGGGAACGAAGGCCGCGCGGATCTCGCGCCCCAGCGCCGTGCGGATGGGGATGTTCTGCAGGTTCGGGTTGGAGGACGACAGCCGCCCCGTGGCCGCGCCCGCCTGGTTGAAGCTGGTGTGCAGCCGGCCGGTGCGCGCGTCGATCAGCGCCGGCAGCGCATCCACGTACGTTCCCTTCAGTTTGGTGAGCTGGCGGTATTCCAGCACCATGCGCACAATCTCGTGGTCCGGCGCCAGCTCTTCCAGAATCTCCGCCGCCGTGGACCGCTGCTTGCCCTTGCCATACCGCACCGGCGCCTCGAGCTTCAGATCGTCGAACAGCACCTCGGCCAGTTGCTGCGGCGAGCTGATGTTGAAGACGCGGTTGGCGAGAGTGTGAATACTCTCGGTCAGCCGCGCGATCTCGCTCTCCATCAGCCCCGAGAGCCGCTTCAATTCAAGGGAATCGATGCGTATGCCGGTGCGCTCCATGCGGGCCAGCACGCCCGCCAGCGGCAGTTCGATGTTGCGGTACAGATCGCCCAAACCGCGCGATTCGATGGCCGGCGCCAGTTGCTGCCAGAGTTCCAGGCTGATATCGGCGCGCTGTTCCGGCGACGCCCCCAGCTTCAAATCCAGACGCCGCTGCGCCTGTGCTTCCAGCGTGACGGCAGCCGGGTCGGAGTCCAGCAGGAAGGCATACAGCATCACGTCGTGCTCGAAGCCCCGGCCGGCGATTCCCAGCCGGTCCAGTTCGAGCAGCGCCGCCTTGACGTCGCTCGAGATCTTCGGCGCGGCGGCGTCTTCCAGCCACGGCTTCAATTCCGCCAAGCCCTCAGCGTTCACCGCCCGCGCTTCCCCCGTACGCCACGCCAGGCCCACCGTATCCAACGCAAATTCCCCTTCCGCCGATTTCAAAATCTCCACCGCCACCGGCGCGCCCTTGGCTCCCGCCAGCCAGGCCTTCAGTTCCTGCACCGACTTCACCACGCGGTAATCCCGCGCCCGCGTGTCCTCGCTGGCCGCGAGTTCCTTCAGCAGGCTGTGGAACTCCATCTCCTGAAACACGGCTTTGAGCGCGGCTTCATCGGGCGGCTGCGTTTTCAAGGCATCGAGTGAAAACTCGATCGGCACGTCCGTCGAAATGGTCGCCAGGCGCTTGCTCATGCGGATCTGCTCGACATTGTTTTGCAGGCTCTCGCGGTAGGACTTTCGCTCCACTTCGGCGGCATGCTCCATGGCTGCTTCCACCGACCCGAAACGCTCGATCAAATCCTTGGCGCCTTTATCGCCGATTCCCGGCGCGCCTGGAATGTTATCCACCGCGTCGCCCTTGAGCGCCAGCAGGTCCGTGACCTGGTTCGGCCGCACGCCCAGAAACTCTTTCACCTTGGCCGGGTCGTACCATTCGTCGTCCTTGGCCGGGTTTAACATCGATACGCGCTCCGTGACGAGCTGCATCATGTCCTTGTCGCTCGAGACGATCACCACCTCGCAGCCGCTCTGTTCGGCCCGCCGCGCCAGCGTGCCGATCACGTCGTCCGCCTCGTATCCCGGGCACTCCACCACCGGGATGCGCATGGCTTCCAGCAACCGGCGGACCGCCGGAATTTGTTCCAGCAGGTCGGGCGGTGTCTCCGCGCGGTTGGCCTTGTATTCGGCAAATTCCTGCAACCTCAGGGTCGGCTCTTCGCTTTCGAAGACCGCCGCCATGCAGCCCGGCTCGTACTGCTTGGCGAGCTTGCGCAGCATGTTGTTGAAGATGAAGACCGCTTCAGTGGCGAGCCCGGTCGAGGTCCGCATGGGCGGCGCTCCGCTGCGGGCGCGGGCATGGTACGCCCGGAAAATAAATCCGAAAGAATCAATCAGGAACAACCGCGGCATCGGCACGTCGCCCATCATAACCCGCTTGCCGGCACCTCTATCCACATTTTCAAGCTCCGCTAACACCAACTGGCAGCGCCGGCGGTCTTGCCGCCGGCGCCGTGTGCGCGCTTGACCATCAAGACCGGCGGCAAGACCGCCGGCGCTACAAATCAAGCAGTACCTTCAACCCTGGAGTCTCACCTCACGTCACCGGCCCGGGGTTAAACGGCGCCAATCCGTTGGCCAGGCCCCAGTGCTCGGCCCAGGTCTTCTGGCGCCCGCTGGCCGTCTCCAGAATGAATCGGAAGATCTCCCAGCCCACCTCCTCGACGGTGGCGCGCCCGGTGGCAATGCGCCCCGCGTCGATATCGATCAGATCGCGCCACTTCTCCGCCAGCGCCGTGCGCGAAGAGACCTTGACCACCGGAACCATCGCCAACCCGTATGGGCTGCCTTCGCCCGTCGTGAAGACATGCACGTTCATGAAGGCAAGCTGCTCAGTGCCGCAGATAAAATCGCTGGCCGGCGTGGCCGCGAACACCAGGCCGCTGGTCGAGATTTTTTCTCCATGCGTGGCCACCCCCCGCAGCGCCGTCGTGCCCGCCTTGGCCACGCTGCCCAACGCCTTCTCGACAATGTTGGCCAGCCCTCCGCGCTTGTTGCCAGGAGTCGTGTTGGCGCTGCGGTCCGCCATGCCGCGCGCCAGATACTCGTCGTACCACCGCATTTCGCGAATCAGCGCGCGCGCGATCTCCGGAGTCTCCGCGCGCGGCGTCAGCAGATGCACCGCATCGCGCACTTCGGTGACTTCCGAAAAGGCCACCGTCGCCCCCGCGCGCACCAGCAGATCCGCCGCGTACCCCACTGCGGGATTGCAGGTGACACCTGAAAACGCGTCGCTGCCGCCGCATTGCAGCCCCACCACCAGGCCAGACGCCGGCACGCTCTGCCGCCGCCGCCGGTCTAATTCCGCCAGCCGCTTCTCCGCCGCGCGGAGAATCGCGGCCACCATCTCCGCGAAGCCACGCTCGTCCTGAAGGCGGATCACGTTGGCTTCTCCCGGCATTCGCTCCGCCAACACGGGCAACTCGTTCGCGAACAGCCGCGCCGGTTGCATCTTCTCGCAGCCCAGGCTGACGATCAGCGGAACTCCGCCCGTATTGGCGTGCAGCGAGATGTGCTTCAAGGTGCGGATGGGGATGGCCGCGCCGGGCGCATCGATGGCTACCCCGCAGCCATAAGAGTGCGTCACCGCCACGACGTCGTCGACATTCGGGAAGTGCGGCAGCAGTTCGGTCTTGATCCGCCGCGCCGCATACTCCACCGTGGGGGCCACGCACTGCACGGTCGTCGCAATCCCCAGAATATTCCGCGTTCCCACCCCGCCGTCCGCGTTCTGGTAGCCTTCGAACGTGTAACCTTCAAGCGGAACCGGCCGCGGCGGCACCGCCGTGGAGAGCGGCAACTCGTCGAGTGGCGGCGGCGCCGGCATGCGGATCATCTCTTCCCGCACCCAGGCTCCGACCGGAATGGCCCGCTCCGCGAATCCAATCGTGTGGCCATACCTCAACACGGGTTCGCCCGCCTCCAGGGCGCCCAGCGCCACCTTGTGGCCTTGCGGAATCGCCTCCCGTACCGCGATTCCCCCGGGCAAAACCTTCCCCCTCCCAACCCCTTCCGGGTCCACGATGATCCCGACGTTATCGCGCTCATTCACGCGGATATACATTACTCAATTATGGACTCGCCGCCGGCCGAAGCGAAATCCACCGCACTAACCGCCCCATTTGGGGCACAATCACGCCGCAAAGTGTTGCGTTTTGGCCACACCGCAACCAGATCAAGTCTTTCCGCATCAAATGTTTGCAGCAGCGAGGGCCATTACTTGATGAGATGGTACAATGCCCGTGAATAGCCGTGCGATTTGAAACCACTTTACAACGGCCGGTCGAAGCCAGCGGGGTAGGGCTTCACAGCGGCGTGCCGGTTCAGATCCGCCTGCTGCCCGCCCCCGTCTCCACCGGAATTGTCTTCGTGCGCACCGACCTGGAACGTTTTCCCATTCCAGCCAGTTGGCGCCACGTCGCCCGCGTCAGTTATGCGACCAGTCTGATGCGCCAGGGCGTCCTGATTTCCACCACCGAACACCTGCTCAGCGTCCTCTATTCGATGAAAATCGACAACGCCTATATCGAAATCGACAACCTGGAAGTGCCCATCCTCGACGGCAGCGGCCTGCCGTTTGTTCGCTTGATCGAACAGGCCGGAATCCGCCAGTATCGCCGCAAGCGCCGCTACCTCCGCATCCGGCGGCCCATTTGTGTGGAAGACAAAGGCAAGCGCATCTCCATCCTGCCCGCCGAAAGCTTCCGCCTCACCTGCGATACCGATTACCCGGCGCCGGTCGGCCGGCAGTCCCTGGAACTCGACGTGACCCCCGAAAGCTATGCCGCCGAAATCGCCTTCGCCCGCACCTTCGGCTGGGAGTCCGATCTCGACCAGATGCGCAACATGGGGCTGATTCGCGGCGCTTCCCTGGAGAACGCCGTCTGCTTCACGTCCGCCGGCGTTCTCAACCCCGGCGGTCTCCGCGCGCCCGACGAGTGCTGCCGCCACAAAGCCCTCGACCTGATCGGCGATCTGGCCCTGCTCGGCCGCCCGTTGCTCGGCCACGTCATCGCCGAACGCGCCGGCCACGCCATGCACGCCGCCCTGGTGGCGCGCATAATGCAAGACCCCTCGTTCTACGAAATCCTGACATTTGACCAGTTGGCCTCGCGCGTCACGCAGGCGCTGGTCTCCTGACCGGCGTACTTTTTCAAACCCTCCTCAGATTCCCGGCGCAACCTTGGCCGGTGTTTCCGTGTTTTAATGATCGAAGAGCCGGGATCGCCGCGTCATCCCGGGACTCAGACTTTCCAATCAGGAGGAATGTCATGAAAGGTACAGGTTTATGCAGTCTGGCGCTGGCTGGCTTCTTTGCCTTCGCGGCGCAATCCATGGCGCAGCCTGCGATCATCGTCGAGCCGCTGTCACAGCCGGCCGTCACCACCGGCATGGTCGGGCTTACCACGAATCAGACCGCCCGGCTCAGCGTTTTGAATCTGAATTCCACCACCAGCACGACGCCCACCACGGCGAACAATTGCACCGTCGAGTTGCAATTCTTCGATGGACAGAATAAATCGTTGAAGCAGGCTCTAGTCCCCAATTTCGCCCCGCAGACCGCTACCACGCTCGATCTGACGCGCGCCGCAATTACCACCCAAACCGGCAACCGCGCCGAAATCCGCGGCGAGGTCACCATCAACCCGGCTTCCACTCCCGTCGCGGGCGCGGCCGTTCCCGGCTATTGCACCGTCTTCACCACGCTGCAGATCTTCGACGAGACTACCGGCTCCACGGTAGTGCTCACCAGCGACACGCGCGTGACCAACTCCGGCCCGGTGGCCATCCCGCTCATCGTGCAACGCTGAGAGCCACTGAGAAGCCCGCAAACGCGAGGCGCGCGCCGTTTGCTTCTAACTTCTGACTTGCTGTCTTCCGTCTTCTAACTTCTCAACATCGACAACGTCCGCATGGGCGCTGCAGGCGCCTACTGCACCGTGAAGTTGAACTTGCCTTCGTAGGTCAGCTTGCCCACGGCGTCCTTCACCGCGACCGACATGGTGTAGGTGCCCGGCTGGAAGTTCTTTTGCAGCGAGATGCCGAATTCCCCGTCGATATAAGGCTTCGGATAGAACGATTCGCTCTGCTCGACGGCCGGCTCCGGCTGCGTCCAGATCACCTTGCCGCTGGCCAGCACCAGCGACGCCGTGTAGCTCACATCGATCTTGTTTCCCTCGCCGTACTTGTAGCCCACCATGTCGAATCTCATCCACATGGAATCGCCGGGGTGGTACACCGGCCGCGCCATGGGCCTCTCTTCCTCGTCGGTGTGGTACCACTGGAAGTTGCGCACCGTCAGCGTGGCGCTGGCCGGCACATCCTTGGCATGCACCTGGAACGGCACCGCCAGCTCGGCTGAAACCTTGGCCAGCACATCCTCCACTTTGACCTGTATTTTGTATGCGCCGCCCCGCAGAATCGGCGGAAGATCCACCTGGGTTTCGATCTTCGGCAGCCAGTCTTTGTCCTGTGGGCCCACTTCTTCCTCCATCTCGTTCTGGTAAATCTCGCTCAACGCCACACCCTTGGGATCGAAGGCCTGCACCGAGTACTTGAGATGGATCTGCTCTTTCGCCGATTTCGTGAAGCCTGCGATCCGGCAACTGAAAAACAGCGTCTCTCCGGGCGCATGCTGAAAATCGGCCGGCAGCGCTTCGCCGCCCTCCATTTGGGCAATCACCGCTTGAACCACGCCAAGCGGTTCGGCCGCGGGCGCCAGGGCCGGCAGCAAGGCAAGCAGAAGAAGAGAACGCATCGGACCTCCTGGTACGATTCTAGCGCGCGGCCCGCAAATAGTGTCCGGTGTACGAACCTTCGGTGGCCGCGACGGTCTCCGGCGTGCCGGCCGCGACCACCTTGCCGCCGCCCGCTCCACCTTCCGGGCCCAGGTCGATCACCCAGTCGGCCGCGCGGATCACATCCAGGTTGTGTTCGATGATCACCAGGCTGCCGCCGTTTTCAATCAGCCGCTCGAACGACGCCAGCAGCTTGGCGATATCGTCGAAATGCAGCCCGGTGGTCGGTTCGTCGCAGATGAACAGCGTGCCCGCGCACGTCGTCGCCGCCAGGTGCGACGCCAGCTTCACCCGCTGCGCTTCGCCGCCCGAAAGCGTGGTGGCCGATTGGCCCAGCCGCAGGTACCCCAGACCGACGTCGTCCAGCACCTTCAGGCGCGCGACTAACCGCGTCGCGCCGTGGAAAAACACCATCGCCTCGCGCACCGTCAATTGCAGCACTTCGTGAATGTTCAGCCCGTTATACTTGACCTCCAGCACGCCGCTCTTGTACCGCGTACCCTTGCACTCCTCGCACACCAGCTCCACGTCCGCCAGAAACTGCATCTCCACCGTCACCGTGCCGTCGCCCTGGCAGACTTCGCACCGCCCGCCCGGGATGTTGAATGAGAAGTGGCCCGCCGTGTAGCCCCGCTTGGCCGCCTCGCGCGTGGAGGCGAACAGGGCGCGGACGTGGTCGAACGCTTTGATGTACGTAACCGGGTTCGAGCGCGGCGTCCGCCCGATGGGCGATTGGTCGATCATCACCGTGGCCGCGATCCTCTCCGCTCCTTCCAGCTTGCGGCACGCCATGGGCTGCGACGGCGCGTCCATCCCCTCGCCCGGCGCGCCGTCTTCGGCTTCCGCCGCCGTTTCCCGCGACTTGCTCAGCGCTCCGAGCGTCCGGTACAGCACATCGTGCACCAGCGTGGATTTTCCCGACCCCGACACGCCCGTGACGGCCACCATCATTCCCAGCGGAATCTCGACGTCGATATTCTTCAGGTTATGCGCCCGCGCTCCCAGAATTTTCAGCGTGCGCCGCAGATTGACCACCCGCCGCGGCCGCTCCGCCGAAACCCGCAATTCCCCGCGCAAATAGCGGGCCGTCAGCGACCCCGCGCCGTTCGCCATCAGCTTCTCGAGGGGCCCTTCGAACACGATCTGCCCGCCATGCTCGCCGGCGCCCGGGCCCAGGTCCACAATGTGGTTCGCCGCCCGCATCAATTCCGCGTCGTGCTCCACCACCACAATCGTGTTGCCCAGTTCGCGCAGTTCTTCCAGGATGCGGATCAGCCGGCCGGTGTCCCGCGTGTGCAGCCCGATGGACGGCTCATCCAGGACGTAGCACGCCCCCACCAGCCGCGAGCCCAGGCACGTCGCCAGTTGGATGCGCTGAGCTTCCCCGCCCGAAAGCGTCGACGCCAGCCGATCCAGCGTCAGGTAGTCCAGCCCCACGTCCACCAGGAACTTCAGCCGCTGCCGGATCTCCACCAGGATCTTGTCCGCAATGGCCGTCTCTTCGGGGCTCAGCGCCAGCCCGTCGAAAAAGTCCCGCGCTTCCGCGATGTTCATGCGCGAGACGTCCGCCAGACTGCGCCCGCCCACGCGCACGTAGAGCGCCTCCTTGCGCAGGCGCGCGCCCTTGCACTCCGGGCACTGCGCATAGCCGCGGTAGCGGCTCAGGAACACGCGCACGTGCAGTCTATATTTTTTGGCTTCCAGGTAGTCGAAAAAACGGCGGATGAAATCGTCCACCCGGGCACGCTCTTCCTCCGTCAATTCGCAGTACGGCACGTTGAGCCGCGCGTTCTTGTCATGCTTTTTGAAATTCCCCAGCCAGGAGCGGTATTTCGGCTTGGTCCATGGCTCCACGGCGCCGGCGGCCAGCGATTTGGTGACGTCCGGGACGACCCGGTTCATATCGAAATCGATGGTGTTGCCGAACCCCTGGCACCGCGGACATGCCCCCGTAGGCGAGTTGAAGCTGAACAGAGTCGGCTCCGGCTCGGCGAACTCCAGGCCGCAGGTCTTGCACTGGAACCTTTCGTTGAACCGCAGTTGCTGTCCCGGGGCGGCGTTCTCAAAGACGGCGTTCTCAAAGACCACTTCGCCCGATTCGCGATAGCAGATTTCGATGGTGTCGACCAGCCGCTGGTGCAGATCCGGGCCCATGGCGATGCGGTCCACCAGCAGGAATACGGGCTTCGAAAAATCGATGTCCAGCAGCGATTCGGGCGTCGAAAATTCAAAGAGCCGCCCCTCCTGAAAGAGCCGGCTGAATCCCTTCTTGCGCAGCTCGAACAGGTGATCGCGCAGCGCCTGGGTGGTGGAGTGCTGGCCGCAGGGAAACAACGCGTACCACCGCGACCCTTCCGGCAGCTCGATCAGCCGCGCGGCCACTTCATCCACGGTATCCTTGCGCACGCGCGTGCCGCAATTCGGGCAAAACGTCTGGCCCACGCGGGCGAACAGCAGGCGCAGAAAATCGTAACATTCGGTCGATGTCGCCACCGTCGATCGCGGATTGCGGCTGGTGTTCTTCTGCCGGATGGCGACAGCCGGCGCGATGCCG
This sequence comes from Bryobacteraceae bacterium, assembly GCA_050014595.1. Classification (GTDB taxonomy): domain Bacteria; phylum Acidobacteriota; class Terriglobia; order Bryobacterales; family Bryobacteraceae; genus PALSA-129. Next base: position 26,971 of record JBEKDA010000003.1, on the reverse strand, counting down.
TCGATCTCATCCACGTCCGGCTTTTCCATGCGCTCCAGGAATTGCCGCGCGTACGCCGACAGCGATTCCACGTACCGCCGCTGTCCCTCCGCATAGATGGTGTCGAACGCCAGCGACGATTTCCCCGACCCCGAAACCCCCGTCATCACCGTCAACTGGTTATGGGGAATGGAAAGCGAAATGTTCTTGAGGTTGTGGACCCGTGCCCCCCGGATCCGGATGTAATCCTGCACGGGCGGTCCGCGTCTCACGTGCACAGCAGTCCGCCAGCTTCCCGTGCCGTTTCCAATTGCTCCACCTCTTTTCATTTTATAGCCTCGCCGGGGCGATCTGTGGATTAAGACCCTATTGCCGGCGTCCGCGTTAACGGTGTACGTCAAGATCGTCACGGTCCGATGCGGTGGCCGTGCGGGCGCGGGAGTTGCGTTGGCAGGGCACCGCCCGCGAGTACGGACGCTTCGCATAACGGCCTATCCTAATTTTCCGTAGGCGTTTTGCTAAAGCGATCCACCACCAGCACGTCCACGGGGCCCTTTTTCCGCTCCAGTTTTAACCCGAGTTGCCTGACCACCGCCCCGAGGATGTCGCCGATGTCTGTTTCAGCAGGTGCCGCTGGGCTGTTTATTTGGACAGGACCGTCCGCCGCGACGTCAAAGGTATAGTCGTAGACGCCCTTCAGCCCGGTCTTGTCGATGACTGGATGGCCAATGTGGTTTTCGAGCGTACTGGCAATGTCCGCGCCGGTCTGCATGCGGCCGAGAAAACGAAATCCGGAACCGACCATGGTTATCCGGATCGCCCCGGGGCGGCCCGGCGGGAGTTGCGGGCGGCCGTCCTTGCCGCGCACCGTTGAAAGGGAAAGGTTCGGGCGCATCGTTGGCTCTAAGCCGGCTGGTTCGCCGGCCGGAGGGGGTTCGGCATCCCGCAGCTTTGAGCCGTCCTTCGCGACCACCAGTTCGTAGATTGTGCCCATGCGGGCCTCGTGGTGGACTTCCAGCTTAAGCCGCTCGATGAGGAGATGCTGGAGCATCCGGTAGCAGTCTTGCCTGCTGGTGTTCGGCGGCACGACCGCGTCGATGCTATAGATGACGTCCTCGACGCCGCGTGGGGTCGCAAGCGCAAAATCCTGGACGTTCCACGCCCATTCGATCAGGGTGCGCAGGCCTGTCGGCGCGACACGGAGCCGGCCTGGATCGCTTGTCCCTGGGCCCCCGCGAAAGCGGGGGCGCATCGAGCCCGAAGCGAGAAAGTCGCTAATACTGTTGAGCCTTATCGATGCCACTTCGAAAGTGGGGCCGGCATCCTCGCCGGTCGCCTGGCCGAAGGACGAACCCGGAACCGATAGGAGCAAGCCGACCAGGGCTAGAATACCGATACGCACGCAATATGAGACGGCGCACATGGTCGAAACGTTGAATCTGCAACCTCGGTCTGGACGAATTCCGCCCGGCGTGCGGGCCCCAAGCGAGCGGTCCGGCGCCCTCGCATCGATCGGACAAGGATTCCTCAGCGTTAAGGTGTTCCCCGCACACAACCGGTACCCTACCCGCATAATGGCCGCCGAAACCTGTTCCGGATTCGCCGCCTCCTGTGGCAAAATGAGCGTAGAGCCATGCGCGACAGGACCTCGGCTTTCAATACGGCCGTATTCATCCCAAGCCCGCATCTGAGCGACGCCGTCAACGGCCGCATCGTGCAATCCGAGATCGAAGGGGGCGTGCATCTCCGCGATCTCACTCCCGGCACGGTTCTCGAAGTTCGCACCCGGAACCGCGCTTACACGATTCAGTACCGCGGCTCGGGCCAGGCGCTGATTTCCGGCCACCCGGTCTTCTGCCCGGAACCCGTGCTGGTGAACATCCACGGCTCTACGTGGGGCGGTTCCATGCTCAAAGAGCGCTACATCGGCCGCGGCATGTGCCTGGAATTCGGCCACCCGGCTCATCAGCCCATCACCACTTCGGTGATCGTGGAAGTTCGCGAGAGCCGGCCCAAAGCCGCGTGACGACCGCGCTCCCCTGCTGACCACATAGCCGCCGCGAAGCGCGCTAAGCTATGGATTCAGTCTTGGAGATTCAGCCCTGGAGGTCTCTTTTTATGAATATTCGCCCGCAAGTCTTCCGTACTCTGGTTATCTCTTCGTGCGCCGCCCTGCTGTTCAGCGTGCCCGTGCGCTCCGACGAAGGCATGTGGACCTTCGACAATCCGCCGCTCAAGCAGTTGCAGGAGAAGTACCACTTTACGCCCACCCAGCAGTGGCTGGACCACATCCGCCTCTCCTCGGTGCGGCTGAACGACGGCGGTTCCGGCTCTTTCGTCAGCGCCCACGGCCTGCTGCTCACCAATCATCACGTGGCCCGTGGCCAGTTGCAAAAGAACTCCACCGCCCAGCACGACTACCTCAAGAACGGCTTTTACGCCGCCACGCCCGATCAGGAAATGAAGTCGCCGGATCTCGAAGTCAACGTGCTGGTCTCGTTCGAGAACGTCACCGAGCGCGTGGCCGCCGCGGTCAAGAAGGCCGCCCGGCCCGAAGAAGAATTCGCCGCCCGCCGCGCCGTGATTGCTGAAATCGAGCGCGAGAGCCAGCAGAAGACCGGCTTCCGCTCGGACATCGTCACGCTCTACAACGGCGGCGAATACTGGCTCTACCGCTACCAGAAGTACACCGATGTGCGCCTGGTCTTCGCGCCCGAGCAGCAGATCGCGTTTTTCGGCGGCGACCCCGACAACTTCACCTATCCGCGCTACGACCTCGATATGGCCCTGTTCCGCGTCTACCAGGACGGCAAGCCCATCGAGAGCAAGGATTACTTGCAGTGGAATCCCGCCGGCGCGGCCGATAGCGAGCTGGTTTTCGTGGTGGGGCACCCCGGTTCCACGGCGCGTCTCGACACGGTCGCGCAGCTCGAAGCTGTCCGCGATCTCTCGATGCCCCTCACCATCAAGAACCTCAAGAACCGCATCGCGGTGCTCGAACGCTACTCTGCGCTCGGCGACGAGCAGGCGCGCCAGGCCGGTTCCACCATTTTCAGCCTCGCCAACAGCCTCAAAGCGGATGAGGGCCGGTTGCGCGGTCTGCAGGATCCCGGCGTGATGGCCGCCAAGCAGAAGGACGAAGCCGATTTCCGCGACAAGGTGATGGCCAATCCGCAATGGAAGGCCGCATACGGCGGCGCCTGGGATGCGATCGCGGCCGCCGAAAAGGCCGCTGCCCCGCGCACCAGGCAACGTCTGTTGCGCTCGCTCGATTCCGGGCTCGCCACGCTCTCCACCACCATCGTGCAGTATGTCGCCGAGATCAAGAAGCCCGATGGCGAACGCCTGGCCGGCTATCACGACTCGCAGCTCGAATCCACGCGCTTACGCCTGTATTCTCCGGCCCCGATTTATCCGGCCATGGAGATCGCGCGCCTCGCCGGCTCGCTTGAACTGGCATTGGCCGAACTCGGCCCCGATGACGCTTTTGTGAAGACCGTGCTGGACGGCCGCTCGCCCCAGCGGGCCGCGACCGACCTGGTCAACGGCACCACGCTGTCCGACCCCGCGGTGCGGCACAAGCTGGTGGATGGCGGGGAATCCGCCCTGGCCGCTTCCGCCGATCCCATGGTCGCGCTGGCGCGCCGCCTCGATCCGCTGCGCCGCGAGCTCATCAAGTGGTTCGAGGACCACGTGCAAAGCGTGGAGCAGCGCGCCGGCGAACAACTCGGCAAAGCGCGCTTCGCCGCATACGGCAAGACCACCTATCCCGACGCCACCTTCACCCTCCGCCTTTCCTACGGCCAGGTGCAGGGCTATCCCATGAACGGCACCAAGGCGCCGGCCAAGACCACTCTGTTCGGCTTATACGACCGCGCCGCCGGCTTTAATTATGAGGGACCGTTCTACCTGCCCTCGCGCTACCAGGAAGGCCGTGACAAACTCAACCTGGCCACGCCGCTCAATTTCGTCACCACCAACGACATCATCGGCGGCAATTCCGGATCGCCGGTGATCAATGCGAAGGGTGAGATCGTCGGCGTGATCTTCGACGGCAACATCGAATCCCTGGTGGGCGATTTCGTCTACGACGGGTCCACCAACCGCGCTGTGGCCGTCCACACCGCCGCCATGACCGAGGCTCTGGGCAAGCTCTACAATGCCAAAAGCCTGGTGAACGAACTGACCGGCAAGTAAGCGGGGTGAACCAATCCGAGCCGCGACCGTGAGGGAGCGCTTGATGCCCATTCCAGCGCTCCCTCACGGTCGCGGCTCTGTCTGAGGTCCCACCACGGTACACTGAGAATCCATGTCGATTCTCGATTTCCTGCTGGGCCGCCCGCTCTCATCCCGTGAAGAGCAGGGCCAGAGGATCGCGGTGCTGGCGGGCATCGCCATTTTCGGGCTGGACGCCTTAAGCTCGGCGGCCTACGGCCCGGAAGCTGCATTGACCGTGATGCGGCCGCTCGGCGCGCTCGGCAATCAGTACCTTGTCCCCATCAGCCTCTGCATCATCGCGCTGCTGACCATCGTGTTCTTCTCATACCGCCAGACGATAGCGGCCTATCCGGGCGGTGGCGGGTCGTATACCGTGGCGCGCCAGAACCTGGGAAGTTCCGCGGGCTTGCTGGCCGGGTCCGCCCTGATGATCGACTACATCTTGAACGTGGCGGTCGGCATCTCCGCCGGCGTAGGCGCGCTGGTTTCGGCAGCGCCTTCGCTCCAGCCGCACACCCTGTTGCTCTGCCTCGGAATTCTGGCGGCGATCACGCTGATCAACCTCCGCGGCCTGCGCGAAGCCGGACTGATCTTCATGGCGCCCACATATCTGTTTGTGGCTTCGCTGCTGCTGGCCATCGGCATCGGCAGCTTCAAGACGCTGGCGGCCGGTGGCGCGCCCGCGCCGGAGGTCGCGCCGCCGGCCTTTCCACCGCAAATCGCCGCGGTCGGATGGTGGCTGCTGTTGAAGGCCTTCTCCAGCGGATGCGCGGCCATGACCGGTGTGGAAGCCGTAAGCAACGGCGTCACGGCTTTCCGCGAGCCGGTGGTCCAAGCGGCGCAGCGCACGCTCGGGATCATCATCGCCATCCTGATTGCGCTGCTGGGCGGCATCGCCTGGCTGGGGCAGGCTTACCATATCGGCGCCACCGACCCCGGCAGCCCCGGATACCAAAGCATGTTGTCGCAACTGCTCGGCGCCATCGCCGGCAGAGGCGCGTTCTACTACGTGGCCATTTCCTCGGTAGTGCTGGTGCTGGTCTTCTCCGCGAATACTTCTTTTTCGGGTTTCCCGAGGCTCTGCCGCGTCATCGCCGAAACCGGTTATCTTCCCAATTCGTTCGGCGCGCGCGGGCGGCGCTTGGTCTATTCCGAGGGCATCATTGTGCTGGCGGTGATCTCCGGCATCCTGCTCATCGTCTTCGGAGGCGTCACGGACCGGCTGATTCCGCTGTTCGCCATCGGCGCATTTCTGGCTTTCACGCTCTCGCAGGCCGGAATGGTGATGCATTGGAAGCGCACCGGAGGCCGGCACGCGCGCAACAGCATGGTGGTGAATGCCGTGGGGGCAACCGCTACGGGCATCACCGTGGTGGTAGTCCTCGGCGCGAAATTCATGGAAGGCGCGTGGATCACCGTCATCCTGGTTCCGCTGCTGCTGGCGGCGATGGTGGCCGTCCGGCGGCACTATGAGTCGGTTGCCCAGGAGATTGCCGCACCGCTCGAGTTCAGTCCCGGGAAGCCGAATCCGCCGCTGGTGGTGCTGCCGGTGCAGCGCTGGAGCCTCATCGCGGCCCAGGCCTTGCGATTCGCTCTGAATATCTCCACGGACGTGCGCACCGTGCACATCGAGTGCGAGGAAAGCGACCGGTTGGTGAAAGAGTGGCAAGACCACGTGGCGCGTCCGGCGCGTGAATCGGGCCTCCAGGAGCCGGTGCTTGCGGTGATCGAGTCTCCCTACCGTTTCGTGGTCACGCCCATCCTGACATTCATCCTGGATCTGGAGCGCCAGAATCCCGGAAGGATTGTGGCGGTGGTCATTCCGGAACTGGTGGAGAGCCGCTGGTATCATTACATGCTCCACAACCAGCGCGCCGCCTTACTGAAGGCGCTGCTGATGATGAAGGGAAACGGCCGCATCGTGATAGTTGACGTTCCGTGGTACCTGGAGCGAAGGCAAAGAGGCGGCGATTGATGAGTTTCCTTACTTCGGTTGTTGTTGCGTCATGCAGTGCAGCGCGCCCAGCCCCCAGATCAGCTCGGTGCAGTTGATGCCCACCACTTCGCGGTCCGGGAAGACGCGCGCCAGCGTGTTGAGCGCCACCCGGTCGTTGGGATCGTTGAAAGTCGGCGCCAGCACCAGCCCGTTGGCGATATAAAAATTGGCGTAGCTCGCCGGCAGGCGCTGTCCAGCAAAAACCAGCGGACGCGGCATCGGCAGTTTCACCACCCGCAAGCCCGCCGCGCGCAGCAGCGCCTGGTTCTGGCGCGACGGCTCGTAGTTGGCATCCGACCGGTCCGGTTCCGCCGCCGCCACCACCGTATCCGCCGCCACGAAGCGCGCCAGATCGTCCACGTGGCCGTGTGTATCGTCGCCCGCAATCCCGTTGCGCAGCCAGATCACGCGGGTGATGCCGAGATAGTCGCGCAGCCGGCGCTCGATTTCCGCGCGGCTCATGCCGGGATTGCGGGCTTGCACGCCGCTCAGCAGGCACTCTTCGGTGGTGAGCAGCAGGCCCGCGCCGTTGACGTCGATGCTGCCGCCTTCGAGCACCATCTGAGAAGCGAACAGCGGCAGCTTCAGTCGCTTCGCCACGTAGGCCGGAACATTCGAGTCCTTTTGCCAGTCGTCGTACCTGGCCCAGGCGTTGAAGCGCCACGCGGTCAGCGCCGTCTCGCCGCGGCGGTTCCTCACAAAGATGGGCCCGTAGTCGCGCGTCCATGCGCGGTTGGTGGGGCACGCGAAAAACTCCACCGCGCTCTCTTCCGCGCCCACGTTGCGCAGCACGCGGCGCGCCTGCTCTTGGGCCGCGCGGCCCTCCACCAGAATCCGCACGCGCTCCACGCGGCTCAGCTTGCGCACGATTTCGCCATACACCCACGGGATGGGCGCGAACCGCCCCGGCCAGTCGGTGCGGTTGTGCGGCCAGGCAATCCAGGTGGCTTCATGCGGCTCCCATTCGGCCGGCATGCGGAAGCCCAGTTGCCGCGGTGTGTGGTCCGGCTTCAATCGATCACCCGGTTCAGGATGCCGCCGTAAGCGTCGATCCGCCGGTCGCGCAGGAACGGCCAGTTGCGCCGCGCTTCTTCGATGCGGCGCGGGTCGCACTCCACGATCAGCGTTTCCTCCAGGCTGTGCGACGCCTCCGCCAGCACTTCGCCGAAGGGATCGCACACGAACGAGCCGCCCCAGAATTCGATGCCTTTTTCGGCCGGGCCCTCGTAGCCCACGCGATTCACCACCGCCACGTAGACTCCGTTGGCAATGGCGTGCGCCCGTTGGATGGTGCGCCACGCATCGTGCTGCGCCTTCCCGGACTGCTGTTTCTCCGCCGGATGCCAGCCGATGGCGGTGGGATAGAAGATGATTTGCGCACCGTCGAGCGCCGCCAACCGCGCCGCTTCCGGATACCACTGGTCCCAGCAGACCAGCGGCGCCACGCGCGCGTAACGCGTATCGAAGGCGCGGAATCCCAGGTCGCCCGGAGTGAAATAGTACTTCTCGTAATACAGCGGGTCGTCCGGAACGTGCATCTTGCGATAGGTTCCGACCAGAGCGCCGTCCGCATCCGTCACCAGCGCGGTGTTGTGGTAAACGCCCGCCGCGCGGCGTTCGAAAACGGAGCCGATGATGGTCACTCCCAGTTCGCCCGCCAGTTTGCCGAGGCTTACGCTGGTCGGTCCCGGCACCGGCTCCGCCAGATCGAAGTTACCGGCATTCTCTTCGCGGCAGAAGTACTCGCTGCGGAACAATTCCTGCACGCAAACGATCTGCGCCCCCTGGCCGGCCGCCTCGCGGATGCGCCACTCGGCCTTCGCCAGATTCTGGTTGGGATCTTTCGCGCAGGCCATCTGGATCAGGCCGATGCGGAATTTAGCTTGCTGCACATCCCCATTGTAGCGGCGTATGATTGCAGTTTGATCCACCGCGCTCTGGTTCTCTTCGATATCGACGGCACGCTGACCCGCCGTGCCGGGCCCCATCACCGCGAAGCCCTGGTGGAGGGCATCCGCCGCGTCACCGGCCTCGACACTTCCACGGAAGGCATCCCGGTGCAGGGCATGCTCGATCCCGTGATCCTTCACGAAATGATGCGCCGCGCCGGCGCCGCGCCCCAGTTCATCCGCGCCGCCATGCCCGAAATCCTCAGCGCCGCCGAGCGCTATTACCTGCGCGTCTGCCCGGACCTCCGCCACAAACACTGTCCCGGCGTCGAGCCCGTGCTGGGGCGCCTGGCCCGCCGCGATGTCCTGCTCGCCCTGGTCACGGGCAACCTCACGCGCATCGGCTGGCGCAAACTCGAGAGAGCCGGACTTCGCGATTATTTCCGATACGGCGCGTTCGGCGAAATGGCCAAGACGCGCGGCAGCCTGGTGGCGCTGGCCATCGCCGAAGCGCGCCGCCACCGCTGGATCGACGCGGACACCCCCATTTCATTGATCGGCGACGCCACTTCCGACATCCTGGCGGCGCGCCAGAATTCCATCCGGTCCATCGCCGTGCGCACCGGAATTACACCGGTCGAGGATCTGATTCGCGAGGAACCTCACATTCTGCTGCGAAATCTCCGTGACCTGCGCCTCAGAATGGTGGAAACATAGTGGGGCGGGCGCCCTCGCCGGCGCCGGACCCCCTGGTCCGGCCTTTCCTGCACCTCAAAATCATGGCCCTACAGGCTCCCACCCCCGCAACTGTATACTCGATGCAAGTCAACGAGAGGTGATACTTGGGCGTCCTGGAATTCATCCCCGCCACGCGGAAGCTGCTGCGGCGCCTGGCATCCGATCCACAGCAGTTTGCCGAGGAATATGACATCCGCCTTCACGAAGTCGCGCAGCCCGTCGCGCAGCAGAGCCTCACGTTCATGAAGAGTTTTCCCTACGAGACCGCGCCCGAGTGGTTCGGATACCTGGTGGTGGAAGAAGCCACCCGGCAACTCGTGGGCACGTGCAGCCTGAAAGGCCCGCCGGTGGATGGAGTGGTGGAGATCGCTTACTTTTCCTTCCCGGGTTTTGAAGGGCGCGGAATTGGAACCGAGATGGCGCGCTTCCTGGTGGAGCGTGCCACGGCTCTACCCGGCGTCACCGCGGTGATCGCGCACACCGCCGCGGAGCGGAATGCCTCCACGCGGATTCTGGAAAAAATCGGGATGAAGCTCGCCGCCGAAGAGGAAGAGGACGGCATGCCTGTGTGGCGCTGGGAGCAGGGCTGATCGTCATCCCAGCAAACCAAAGAAACAAAACCAGTTACTAAAAGCTTAGCGTACCCGCAATTCCCCTTGCCAAAAGGCGAATAAAAAGCGAAAATGAAGTATGGCACTGGTAGGCATCGCTCGACTGGCTTCCCAGAGCGAACTGCTCGAAGCCAAACGCCAGGTTCAATACTTCGAGATCCCCACGCGCAGCATCCTCAACCGCACCCGCCCGGGGATGCCGTTCCGATGGACCATCAACCCCTACCGCGGCTGCGAGTTCGGCTGCAAGTATTGCTTCGCGCGCTACACCCACGAATTCATGGAGATGAAGCCGGAGGATTTCGAAGACAAGATCTATGCCAAATCGGGCACCGCACACCTGTTGCGTCAGGAACTGGGCCGCATCGATCGCGAGGACCACATCGCCATCGGAACCGCCACCGATCCGTATCAGCCCGCCGAGCGCCGCTATCGCCGCACCCGCGCCATCCTGGAAGTCTTCGCGCGCGAACGGGGCTGCCACGTGGGCATCACCACCAAGAGCGACCTGGTGGTGCGCGATCTCGACCTGCTCCGCGAGATTGCGCGCACCAACGTGCTGGCCGTTCATTTCACCATCACCACACTCGACGAAAAACTGGCGCGCCTGCTCTCGCCGCTGGCGCCTCTTCCGGAACTGCGGCTGGCCGCGGCGCGCAAATTGAGCGCCGCCGGGATTTGCGTCGGAGTGCTTCCCAACCCCGTCATACCGGGGCTCACCGATGGCGAAAAATCGCTCGACCGGCTGGCCTACGCCGCGCGCCAGGCCGGCGCCATGACGTTCGGCGGCGGCCCGCTCTTCCTGGGCGCGGCGGCGCGCAAGGTCTTCCTGCCGTTCCTGGATCGCGAGTTTCCGGACCTCGCTCCACGGTATCGGGCCATGTATGCAGGCCGCGTCCACCTCGGCCGTGCCTACAAAGAAGCGCTGGCCGCGCGCCTCGACCGCATCCGCGACCGCTACGGCCTGGCCTCCGGCTGGATCGAATACCGGCCCGAACTGTGGGAAGGCCAGGAGCAGGGGGAATTGTTTTCGTTACAGTGAAGTTTAGGCAAGGGCTTCGCCCTTGAAATCCCTGCGGGATTTGGAAGTAAGGAATCAGGAGTCAGAAGCTCGGCGGCGGTGGGTACCTTTGCATGTCAAGACCGGGTCAATTGTTGAAGTGGTTTCGTGCAGGAAGGACCGGCAAAGAATCTGACCTGCATTTCTCACGCGGGGCCAGATGCTGTGGCGCACGCACTGGTGCGTGCCGTGTCGAGACTCGTCTCGGAACCCTGGTGGGTACGGACAACATGTCGGGACCGGGCGTCGGCACGAGCGCCGACGCGGCACGCAGGAGTGCGTGCGCCACGGTATCACCACCGAACGTCCGTGAGAAAAGCGGCTAAATGGATCTGGCGGACTTCGACTACCAACTGCCCGAAGAGTTGATCGCCCAGGCGCCGCCGGGCGACCGCGCGGGCGGCCGCATGTTGGTGGTGGACCGACGCACCGGGCGCTGGGAAGATCGCCTGTTTCGCGACTTTCCCGAGTTCATCCACCCCGGCGATTGCCTGGTGCTGAACGATTCGCGCGTCTTCCCGGCGCGGCTCTTCGGGCATCGCGCGGGGCTGCACGCACTGCCGGTGGGAAAGAACAACCCGAAGCGGCGGGAATTCCTGAGCGGCGACGTGGAAGTTTTCCTGCTGCGCGCCGTGAGCGCCGATGGCCGCGATTGGGAGGCGCTGGTGCGGCCCGGCCGCAAATTGCCGGTGGGCGAACACATCCGCTTTACACCGGACCTGGAAGCCGAGATCGTCGCGCGCGGCGAATTCGGCCAGCGCACCATCCGCTTCGCGGGTTCGTCCGACCTGTTCGCGGAGTTCGAGAAGATCGGACACGTCCCGCTGCCGCCTTACATCAAGCGGCCCGACGCGGCGGCCGATCGCGAAAGATACCAGACCGTTTTCGCGCGCGAGAAAGGCTCCGTGGCCGCGCCCACCGCCGGGTTGCATTTCACGCATGAGATCCTCGACGCCTGCCGGGCGCGCGGCGCCACAGTGGCCTACGTCACGCTGCATGTCGGGCTGGGCACGTTTCAGCCGCTGCATACCGAGCGCGTAGAAGACGGCCGTCTGCACACGGAGAGGTATTGCATAAGCGAAGCGAATGCCGCTCTGATGCGCGGTGCCGGCCGGCTGGTCGCGGTGGGAACCACCAGCGTCCGCACCATCGAGAGCGCGCTCGCCGCCGGCGCGGCAAGCGGCGAGACCGATATCTTCATTTACCCTGGATATGAATTCCGCGCGGCCGGGGCTCTGTTGACCAACTTCCACCTGCCGCGCACCAGCCTGCTCCTGCTGGTCTGCGCCTTCGCCGGCACCGAACTGGCGCTGGCGGCATACCGGCACGCGGTGGAAGAACGGTATCGCTTCTATTCTTACGGCGACTGCATGCTGATTGTTTGATGGGTGGTGTGGATGAACCACGGACACGCAAGGACGCGGAGGATAGGCTAGTAACAATACTGTTCACTTAAGCCGTGGAGTGGCGCCTCTGCTGCCTCCAAACGGCGATCTCGGGAGCGTGTGGGACGGACGATCGGTTTGTCTCTGTGAAGCGGCCGGATCAGGTGAGAAATGACAGACGACAAAAGGCGATCGTCCCACTTAAGTGAACACCATCGAGGCCAGCGAGCACCAACCGGGCTAATTCTGTTTCGGCCTAGTCACCGCGCCTTCCGACGCCGACGCCACGAGCGCGCAGTATTTCGCGAACACGCCGGTGGTATAGCGCAACGCCGGCTGCTTCCACGCTGCGAGGCGTGCGGCCATTTCCTGCGGTGTAATGTCCAGATCGATCACGCCGCGGTCGGCGTCCACCGTGATCGAGTCGCCTTCCCGCACCACCGCGATCGGCCCGCCGTTGAAGGCTTCGGGAGCCACATGCGCAATCATGAAGCCGTGCGTCGCGCCGCTGAAGCGGCCGTCCGTCACCAGCGCCACGCTGTCGGAAAGGCCCGCGCCCACGATGGCGCCGGTCACACCCAACATCTCGCGCATGCCCGGACCGCCGCGCGGCCCTTCATAGCGAATCACCACCACATCGCCGGCGTTGATCTTGGCCTCGATGACGGCCTGCATGGCGTCTTCCTCGCGCTCAAACACGCGCGCGGGGCCGTGATGGAGTTTCCTCTCGTGGCCGGCCAACTTGATCACGCAGCCCTCCGGCGCCAGGCTGCCGCGCAGAATGGCGATGCCGCCGCGCGGCTTCAGCACCTTGTTTAGCGGCAGGATCACGTCCTGCCCCGGCGTCTCACGCGCATCCGCGGCCTCCTCGCCAAACGTGCGGCCGGTCACCGTCATGGCGGAGCCATCGGCGAACTTGCCTTCCAGCAGCCGCTTCGCGATCACCGGAATGCCGCCCGCGGTATCGACGTCGGCCGCCATGTAGCGGCCCGCGGGTTTGATATCGACGAACACCGGCGTGCGCGCGCAGATGACGTCGAAATCGTCGATGGAGAGCGGCACTTCGGCTTCGCGCGCCATGGCGAGCAGGTGCAGCACCGCGTTGGTGGAACCGCCGCTCGCGGCCACACCGGCAATGGCGTTGTCGAAGGCTTTTCGGGTGCAGATGTCGCGCGCCCGCAGGTTGCCGCGCACGGCGTCCATGATGATGCGGCCGCAGCGCGCCGCGACGGCTTCTTTGCGCTTGTCGACTTGCGGCACCGAGGCCGTGCCCATGGGCGCGAGGCCGATGAGCTCCATCACCGTCGCCATGGTGTTGGCGGTGAACTGCCCGCCGCAAGCGCCCGCGCCGGGGCAGGCATGGTCTTCGATGTCGAGCAGTTCGGCATCGGAGATGCGGCCGCGCGCGTGCGCGCCCACCGCTTCGAACACATCCTGTATGCTGATGTCGCGGCCCGCGTGGCGGCCCGGCAGGATCGACCCGCCGTACAGAATCACGCCGGGAATGTTGAGCCGCAGCATCGCCATGGCCGCGCCCGGGATGGTCTTGTCGCAGGCCACCAGGGCCACCACGCCGTCGAACATGTGGCCGCGCACCAGCAGCTCGATGGAATCGGCGATCACCTCGCGGCTCACGAGCGAGGTCTTCATGCCTTCGGTGCCCATGGTGACGCCGTCGGAAATGGCGATGGTGTTGAATTCCATGGGCGTCCCGCCGGCCGCGCGGATGCCTTCCTTCACGTGGACCGCCAGCTCGCGCAGGTTGTAGTTGCACGGCATGGTTTCGATCCAGGTGTTGGCCACGCCGATGATGGGCTTGGCGAGATCTTCATCGGTGAAGCCAATGCCCTTGAGCATGGCGCGTGCCGGGGCGCGATCCCGTCCCTGGGTGATGGTATAGCTGTTGAGTTTCATGGGCGGAAAGGACCAGTGTAGCAAGGCCCCTAATCGAACCAGTACGGCGTCTTCTTGGCCCACTCGGTGTTGGGATAGCGGCGGTGCAGCAGATCGAAGGCGCGGTGCGAAAAATCGCCGGTCTGATTATCGGTGCAGCCATAGCGCGTGGAGCGGACCACCAGGTAGAGAGCTTCAGGAACGCGCGGGTCTTGCGGATGGGCCTGCGCGAACGCGAGCGTCTGAGCGCCGAGCCAGTCGGGAGCCGTGGCGACCGCTTGCAGCTTCTTCCATTCGGCGGCGGCCTGGTCGCGATCGGCGGCAGAGAGGAAGGGCGCGCCGGGGTCGTCGGGCTTGCGTAAAATCGAATTGTTCGAGACATTGATGGCGCTCGAAGAGCACCACCAGTTGTCGCGATAGGGGTCGATTTTTGCCAGCTCGTTGGTGTAGCGGCCATAGCCGGAGTCGACGTACGGGCGCATGCCGGGGTTTTTAAGCAGCTCAAAAACTTCATCGAATCGTGGCGAATCGGATAGCAGCAGCGTACGGACGGAGACGACATCCTTGAGTTGCTCGCGTGCCACATCCGGCAGGAGCGTGCTGGTGGCCGCTTGTTTCAGCTGCACCACCGGGATGTCACGATTCAAGAGGAGCGTGGAATCGTTATCAAGCAAGTCAAGACTCGTATCAACGGGCCTCACGTCGTCAGTTGACACGGCCACGGGGCGGCGCGGCGCGAATCGCAGGAAGTCCTCGAAATCACGTGCCAGGCGCATGCGTTCGGCGCGGAATTGGTTGCGCGAGGAGGTAGGCATCTTGGCCGCCAGGAGCTGGTCGGCCAGCACGCGGGCGTCGTCCGGCGGCATCAGCCGCACGCGGTGGTAGTTGACCGTGATATAGGCTGGGGAATCGAGCTTCACTTCGCCGGCTGCGGCCAGAAGCTCGGGCGTGGCAGCATCGCGGGGCTTCGATGCCTGCAGAGCGGCTACCAGCCATGGCATCGTACGGCGGCTGCGCCATTTCTCGATCGCGCCCGTGCCGCCGGCCTGGAAGCTCCGAATCCAGTCACTGAGATCGTCATTGGGCTGCGGCTTGACGTTCTTGTCGAACAGCATGCGGTAGTCGATGAGATCCTGGCCGATGGTGGATTGCGAATCCGGCCGGACGAGCGCCAGCGCCAGCTCGTGCATCCGCTCGGACGGATGGAGACGCGCGCGCACATAGCCCAGCAACCGATCGGCAGGCGCATGCCATCGCGCTAGTGCCGGGTCTGCCGCGATGCCTTGCAGTTCGGTCTCGGCATCGGCTAACTTGCCGGAGCGGATCAGGCAACGCGCGGCCAGATATGGCGCGACGTCGTGCCACGGGGATGAAGCGTCCGCTGCGATGGTTTGGAAGTCCTGGCGCGCGGCGTCGTACTGCTCGGAATAGAATTTGGCGGAAGCGATCTGGTAGGCGCGGTCTGCTGCAAGACGCTGGTCGGAAGCAGGCCGCGGAATAGTCGCGCCCTTAGAGCAGTCGGCAAAAACGATGTCCTGTGCGGCAATCCATTCGGCGGCAGCGCCGGCCTGTTGAACCCGTTTGAGCGTGGACGCGGCGGTGCGGAAGGCGTCGTCATTGCAATTGAGGTAGGTATCAAAATAGCCTTCCTTTTTCACCTGGCGATAGGGGTCGAGCGCGCCCTGCGGGTTGATGCCGGGCACGTCGTTGCGCGCTAGCAGCCAGGGATTCGGCGGCACGGTGGGCGCGGGCGCATCAGCTACCGGCTGAGAAGACGGCAGGACGGCCTGTTGTTCCTCATCGTTCAGGCCTACGCCCGCGAGGTAGCGGTACGCGATCACCTGGTACAAGCGTTCATAGGTGGGCTGCACGATGCCGAGTTGGCCGCGGGCGAATTCCGCCGGCTTCTCGGGTGTGCCGGCCAGGTAGAACAAGGCTTCCGGCAGGAACGGGCCGCAGCCGGGAAGTTCCGCCGGAACAGCCAGAATCAGAATCGCAATCAAAAGTCTCAGTGCCATTTGCGTGCCTCGCGCAGCGCCGCCAGGTAGGTCGCGGCGGTCCAGGGACGTGGGTTGAATAGGTAAAGGCGTGCCGCCGAGGGCGGCTCGCGCAGCGGTTCATCGGTCGAGACGCCCGCGCTCGATTGGCAAAGCGCCGGCCGGAACGTCCGCGCGGGACGCTCGCCACGGCCCATGCGGAAGAGCATCGGGACGGCTTCGGCGACGGGCAGCCCGGTGATCCAGGTGTCCGCTTCGCACCACGACGTCAGCGCGGTCATCGAGAGCGGCATCCGTTGCGGCACGCGCGCTCGCAGATCGGTCAGCAGGCTCCGGTAGTAGGTGCGCTGCGAGAGAGTGGCGTCGAAATCCACCTGCAGCGCGCGCACGCCGGGAATCTCGGCGGCCCCGGCAATCACAGCCGACGCGGCTTCCACCGGAGGCAGGGAGTCGCCGCGCGGTTCCACTCGAACTACCGCCATCAAAACGGCGCTGGGCGGGTAGCGCAACGGCTGCAACCGCGGGCGGACGGACACGGTGCCTTCACGGAGACACACCGTGCGGGCCAGAAATGCAATGCCGGTGGAATGCGGGTCGAGGAATTCGAGGTTTTCGGGACGCTCCCACGCCCATAGGAAGACGCGCGGGAATCCAGTCAAAGGCTCGGAAGGCCGCGGCCAAAACAGGAGCCCGGCCAACGCCAGAGCGGCTGCGGAAAGCGTCTTCACCGGGGTCCGTTATAGCACGGCACATGCCAAAGAGCGATGCGGCAAACTGCTATCCTTTTAGCTTATGCTCGTGGAGCAGTTGCGCGAATCCGGGGTGGTGGGCGCCGGCGGGGCCGGGTTTCCGACCTACGTCAAGGCGCAAGCCCAGGTGGAGTTCGTGATCGCCAACGGAGCCGAGTGCGAGCCGCTGATCCACAAAGATGCCGAGCTGATGAAGCACTTTCCGGAACCGATCCTGGCCGGAATGCTCTCTCTGATGGACACCGTGGGGGCCAAAAAAGGCAAGTTCGGCATCAAGACGAAGAACGCGGCGTCGCTGGCGGCGCTCCAGAGCCAACTAAAAACCGACCGCATCGAGTTCGTGATGCTGGGCGATTTTTACCCCTCGGGCGATGAGTATGAGCTGGTGTACACAGCCACCGGGCGGCTGATCCCGGCGGCTGGTATTCCGCTGCAGGTGGGCTGCGTGGTGAACAACGTGGAGACGCTTTACAACGTCCACCAAGCCGGGCAGGGCCACGCGGTGACCGAGAAATTCCTTTCCGTGTGCGGCGCGGTGAAGCAGCCGCAATCGTTCTGGGCGCCCGTGGGGACGCCCTTCCGCGATCTTCTGGCGATGGCCGGCGGCTCGACCGTCGCGGATTTCGGCGTATTCATCAGCGGGCTCATGATGGGGACGCTGACCTTTGACCTGGACGACGTGGTGACCAAGACCACCGGCGGGCTGATCGTGCTGCCGCGCGATCATTACCTGATGACGCGCAAGACGCGCTCGCAGCAGGAGATGAACCACATCGGGAAATCGGCGTGCGACCAGTGCAGCTACTGCACGGAGTTCTGCCCCCGCTATCTGCTGGGCTACGACGTGCAGCCGCACAAGGTGATGCGCAGCCTGGGCTTCACCATGACCGGCGGCGACATTTGGAACCAGTGGTCGGAGCTGTGCTGCTCATGCGGGCTGTGCACGCTCTACGCGTGTCCCGAGGATCTGTACCCCAAAGAGGCCTGCGATCGGGGGAAGCACGACCGGCGCGATGCGGGCCTGAAATTCGTACAGCAAAAGTCGGTGGAAGTGCATCCCATGAAGGAATACCGGCGCGTGCCGCTCTCGCAGTTGCGCAAGCGGTTGCAGGTGGAAGAGTACGAGGCCGAAACGCCGTTTAGCGCGGTGGAGTGCCGGCCCGCGGTGGTGCGCATCAAGCTGAAGCAGCACGCGGGCGAAGCGGCCGTCCCCACCGTGGAAGCCGGCAAGAAGGTGAAGCGCGGGCAGGCGGTGGGGCGCGTGGCGGATGGAAAGCTGGGCGCCCACGCACACGCCAGCATCGACGGCCAAGTCCGCGCGGTGACAGCCGAGTACGTGGAGATTGTGGCGTAAACCATGGCGAAGAATTCAATCGGCCTGATCGAACTGACCAGCATCGCCGCCGGATACCTGGCGGCGGATGCGATGCTGAAGGCGTCGGACGTGGAGATGATGCTGTCGCGGTCCATCTGCTCGGGCAAGTACATGGTGATGGTGCGCGGCGACGTGGCCGCCGTGGAGGCGGCGGTGAGTTCGGGCATGAGCGGGTGCCGGTTTGCCGTGATCGATTCGTTCGTGATTCCGAACCTGCATGAAGCCGTCTTCCCGGCGATTGCGGGATCGTCGAAGGTGGAGGAGCTCGACGCGCTGGGGATTGTGGAAAGCTTCTCGGTGGCGGCGCTGATTGAAGGCGCCGACGCGGCGGTGAAGGCGGCCAACGTCCAGTTGATCGAGATCCGCCTGGCGATGGCGCTGGGGGGCAAGGCCTTCGTTACGCTGACTGGCAATGTAGCCGCCGTCGAGGCCGCCGTGGATGCAGCGGCGCAAATCGTGGGGCAGAAGGGCATGCTGGTGAACAAGGTGGTGATTCCGCACCCGCGCTCGGAATTGCTGAACGAGATGATCTGATGCGCCGCGATCGGTGCGCGAAGTGCGAAGTTTGACACTCTTGGCGCATGTCTGATTAAATGAAAGGACACCCTGTTCCGCAGTAGCTCAATGGTAGAGCATTCGGCTGTTAACCGAAGGGTTGTAGGTTCGAGTCCTACCTGCGGAGCCAAACCTTTCCACTACGAAATTCTGGGCACCTCTGGTTGACAGACCCTTCGCGTGTTCTCGCGAAAATGGCCGATATTGCGGGAAAGTGGCATCTCTCAAGGTAGGGACGCATGGGCGGCCGACCGGCCGGGGTCGGCCTGCTGGTGCTCTTTCAGGGCGACATTCTCAGTCTCTCTGCCGAGCGCTGCATCTTTGGTTGACGGCGCTAGACCGCTAACGGGAATGTCCCGACGTCCAACCCCGGAATCGCGCGAGACAATTGGTACTCGGTCGCGGAAATCCGACGTCAATGGCTGAGGCGTGCGCGTTTGGTTAACTCGCTGTGTGTTCGCTCGTTGTTGGTTGAGGGTTTTGTAGGTTATCCTCCGTCGGTTGCGTCCCCGCAGAGTACCCGGTGCGAACCACAAAGCCACAGATCGCCGGGCTGGGTGACAGGAACCGCCGGCAGCGGCGGCGTGGCATCCTCGGCCAGGGTGTCGTTCAAAAGGGGGAGTAAGGCCCGACCGGCAGTCTATGCCGGGGACGCCCCATGGAAGGGACCGGAAGGTGACACAAATCTCCGGGCGGTATTCCGTCTGCATCGTCCGCGATCTGCAGAAGCGCTAAACCCGGCCGTCGCCGGGCCAGGAGGACTGTCCTACTGAGCGTTTTACTTCGGGCAGCCGAGCTTCTTAACGTCGGATTCCGGAAGGCTATTGGTGGCCGGAATTCCGGCGGGCATCGCCGCGCCGCCCGGCACGAACCAGATTTCGACGCGGCGGAACGGAGCGTTCTTGTCGCTCGACTTCACGGCCTGACCGCTCTTCTCCTTCACGTCGGTGGAAGTACCGCAGAAAGACGCTTTGGTGGGAGACGATTGATCGGTGCCCACCGCGGCCATGCTGATACGGCTGAGTTCCAGTTGCGGGCAGATGCCCGTCCCGGCGCTCAAGACGGCGGCGGCGTTCAACACGCGCTGCGTATCCAGTTTGGACGCCGCCCTACCCTTTTCGTGGATATCGCGATGTCCGATGAGAACCACTTTGGCGTTGGGGTCGTCACGCAACATGGGCGTCAATTGCTCCAGCAGCAGGCGCTTGGCGCAATTGTTCACGCGGGCGCTGTTTGGCGGGTAGACGATGTCATCCAGCCGCCGCGCTACCGGCTGCAAGGTCACCGTGACGTTGGCGTTGGCCGAACCGGTTCCGCCCTTCTGATCGGTTGCGGTAGCCGTGAGGGTAACGACTCTGGTCTGCAACTTCGAACGGTTGCCCATGTCGAAGCGCACGCCGGTGGAATCGAAGCTGCCATTCGAAATGGAGCCTTCACTGGCCGTGTACTGGATGGTGCTGCTGACGCCGCATTCGGAAGTGTTGGCGGTAGCCGAGACTGGCACTCTGCCGCCATAGGCGATGGTCGACGGGGAGACGCTGAAGTTCACGGTTGGTGGGCGATATGCGCGGATGTTCACGGTGGCTGCGTCGGAGGTGCCTGTTGCAGTCGTCATCCCTCCATGCCCATCGGCGACGCTGGCGACCGTAACGCGAACGGTGACGTTCTGCTGTCCTGAAACACCTTGCGTCGGCAGGCTGAAGCTGGGACCGGTGGCTCCAGCAGCCGGTTGGCCGTTCACGTACCACTGGTATTCAGGCGTCTTGCCGGAAGGCCAACCACTGGCGGAAGCGGTGAGGCCCACGGTCTCACCCGGGCAGACGTCATGAGCGCCCTGGATGGGAGCGACGCTAACCACGACGGCCGCTGGCGGCGGCGGAGGAGGCGGTGGAGGAGGAGGCGGCGGCGGAACGAAATCCGACTTGAAGCCCCAACGGATAATGATTCCCGCTTCGAGTTGCAGCGCGCTGGCGTTGTGCGCCCGGTTCATATACAGTCCGCCCGGGCCTGCCGGCACATCGAGCAGGGTGAAATTGGGACGTTCGGCATAAAGGCCGCGCGCATCCAGCCGGAGGCCGACCCGCCGGGAAGCGTTGTACTTGATGCCCAGGCCGTAGGAAAGGCCCGGACCGTACTTGGTGCGGAGCTTATAAGGGTTCGGGAACTGCGGCGTGCTCACGCTGTTGCCCAGAGGATCGAAAATCACCATGGCGCCGCCCACCGTGGCAAAGGGCCTCACCTTCGATTCCCGCTTGGTGAAGTAAAGCAGGCCGTTGGCGCTGAACTGGTAGTTGTGCACGCTAGTCTTGACCCAGGTCGAGGTCATGTACGGCTGCAATTCCAAACTATTGGAAGCCCAACTGGCACCTTCCTCAATTCCGAAGTATTTCCAGAGATCCTCCGTCAGCCGGAAGCCGACAATTGGGCCTTTATCGAACTGGTAGACCCGGGCATCGCTGCCCTGGTAAAGCTGAAAAATCTGAGCGCCACCAAAAATGCTGAGATCGTACCGAGAATAGTAGTCGCCTGCCGGCGGAGTCGTCGAGGTGTTGGTCTGCGACATGGCAGGAAAAGCAAGCGCAAGCGCCATAACAGGCACGGAAGGTAGTAGAAAGCGTCGTGTTTTAAATTGAACCACTGTCATCTTCCCCCAAGCCCAATTATCGCGCTCATTGGCCGGATGCAGTATACAATTTACGAGGTATTCAGTTTCTGGCCGCGACAAGTTCTACAACGTGGGGGTCGGAGGAGGTGTTGTGTGGAATGCGCAGAAAAGACGAGGTTTCCCGGTTTCGGATTTTTCTGGCAGGGCGACAACCGCGCCTTGTTGGGGCGAAGAAGGCTCCCAGAAGAAAAAATGCAACTCGCCGGATCAACAGATGGCGGCTGGGTGTATACTCGGCTGAAGGCAAACGCTGGAGGAAAAGGTATGTTTCACTTAATCTGGTATGTTCTTATTGGGCTAATCTCGGGGGTTATCGCGAAATCGGTGATGCACGTGCACATAACGATCTTCTGGACGATCGTGCTCGGCATCATCGGATCGATCGTCGGCGGCGGCGTTACCCACATGTTTTCCCGCCCGACAAACAAACGATATCATCCCGCCGGCCTCATTTTTTCCACACTGGGCGCGATCCTGGTTCTCTTCATTTGCTATAAGCTGAAGATTCATTTTCCCCAAGTCGAGCTCATCGAACGCTAACCTCGTATTCCGATAGGACGGTCACGTCTCGGGCTTATGGAGCCACTGGCTTGCCTTTTTCACGCCCTTTGCCCCCCAGAAAACGATAAGGCCACTAAAGTCATACCCGCTCACCGAGGAATCAGCCCCGGCCGCCTTCCGGCGTCCCCGCCGATGGCTCTCTCCCAACGTCAAAACCGGTGGCAATGCGGCCGTCCCGCTAGAGCCGTCCGGCACTGGACCAACCGCTCGGCCCATCCGCTACCTGGAGGCACGGGGTTGTCTAGTGATCCCACTTCATCGTGAAGGCGATCCTCACTCCGTTGCGACTTCTACCGGCCGGCCGTTCAGCAGGGTGGGTCTGTACTCCCACTGCTTGACGGCATCCAGCGCGGCGGGAACCAAGAAGCCCGACTGCCGAACGCCAGACGCACGACGTGTTTCCCGGCTCCGAACTCTCACATTCTCTGGTTAATATGGTTAATATGGCCCGCTGGCGGACCTCTTTTGGGCAAGCCGGACAGCGCGGGCCAGAGTTTCCAGAAGGCTTACCGGGAAGGGGCGGCCTTCCAGAGTGCGCGTGTTTCACCCTCAGTGAACCGAATATGGTCGGGCCTAGTCCACTCTGCCCAACCCCGCGCCACATCGGCTCTGTCGAAGCGCGGCTTCATCACGGCAGCGGAATGCGCGTGGGTGATGCCCTCCGCTATGATCCGGCTGCCGCTGTGAAGGGTGAGACGCTGTGGATCTACTCCTACGTGCCCCAGAAGCATCAGCGCATCCAGCAACCGAAGGCGATAGAGGTGTACATCCCCGATGCGCTCAAGATTGCTATTGACGGGTGCATTTGGCTGTCGCCTCGACTCCCGTTCGCATTCGGCAACTCCCACGATCCATCGTACTCTCGGGCGCCGGACCGGTCAACTGCGCGACAGCGGCCACAATCTGAGCGAAAATGGCTGGTGCATTATGGAGCAAGTCCGATGCGCGATAATATCGACCGAAACTCGGGTGTTGAGTGGAGCCTTCTGAACCTTGGATCTGCCCGCAAAAGGACAACGGGAAACTGGCGCTCTTCGCACGCCCTGTCGAGCGACTCGAAAGTTTCCGGCAGGTTTCCGAGGCCTAGTGACGCCAGTGCCTCCTCGAAGAAACGCCGCGGACGGCGTCTCCGCAGATTCTTCAGCACGGAAGTTGCGTCCGCCACCCGTCCTGCGACGCCATAAGCATGTCCAAGCCAACCCAAAGAATAGGAAGCGTCCCGCGAGAGACAACAGGCCTTTCCAAAGAGGGCGATGGCTTCGTCCAACTTGCCAATCTGTTCCAGCGACCCGCCCATCACCAGGTGCGCGCGTAACGATTCCGGATCCAACGCCAAGCCTTCTTGAGCCGCGTCGATGCTTTCCTGGTACCGGTTAGCGAGATAAAGTACCGTTGAGAGATTCGCACGGATGCTGGCCGAACCTGGGTCTAGAGCCCGGGCTCTGTTTGCCTCCGAGATGCCCTCGGCGAATCTTCCCATCTCGACCAGGAGCAGCGCATACCATTGATGGATTGTCGCGTGGTCCGGTTGGAACTCCAGCGCGATCTTGAACTCTCGTTCCGCCCGCCGCCAGTCCCAGTCATAGTGCCATTCCACGAAAGCCAGCGCCGTGCGAGCTTCTACCAGCGACTCGTCCAGATCCATCGCCTTTACGGCCGCGGTTCTCGCTTTTGGCATAAACTGTTTCGCGCGGACAGAGGCTAGCATGGGCAGCATGGCATAGCTGGCAGCCAGACCCGAATATGCCAGCGCGTATTCCGGATCCAAGCCGATCGCCTTTCGAAACCACTGGATTGCTGTTCGGAGTCCCTTCTCCGATCGTTGATTCCAGTGGAAACGGCCTTGCAAATACAACTGGTATGCCTCGGAGTTGCCGGTGTATTTCCTTGAAAGCAGCTTCCGATCCTCCGCGCTCATGAACATGGTTAGAGCGCCGGCAAGCTGTTCCGCGAATGAATCCTGAACGCCCAAGACGTCTCTGGACTCCTGGTCGAAGGTCTCTCCCCAGACCGTTTTTGCGCTCCTCGCGTCAAGCAGTTGTGCGGTAATGCGTATCGTTTCGCCAAATTCCTGCACGCTGCCATCGAGGACGAAGTCGGCATCAAGATCCTTGCCCGCGGTCGCCCTGCCGTTCCCCGATTGTTCGTATTGAGAAACAGTCCCGGTGGGCCGCACATTGAATACTCTGGTCGTCGCCAGCCTGGTGATCAGGGCGTCCGCAATGCGCAAGCCGATGGAGTTGTTGTTAAAACCCATACCCAAGATGCGAAACGGCAAGACAGCCAGTATCTTCTTACCGGAAGGTGTCTGGTCGGCGGCGTCGGGCATCTGCAGCACGGGGCCAGATAACCGATATCCCCGCCTCGGGAAAGTTTCGATGTACGAGGTCCCATCCTCGCGCTTGCCTAGAGCGCTCCGCAATTCTGAGATATTTCGAGTGATGCTGGACTCTTCGACAAAGGTGCCCGGCCAGACTTCTTTGAGGAACATTTCCTTGGTGACCACCGATCCGCCGGCTTGCGCCAGGACTCGCAACATCTCAATCGATTTGGGCGTTAGAGAGACCGGCGCACTTTCGCAGAACAGTGAGCGGGAGGAAACGTCGAGACGGTAAGGACCGAATTGAAGCCATTGTCGCACCGGGACTCCAGAAATGTAAGAACTGTGTAAGAACTTTTGTTCCTCAAGTGCTCTAGTATTGTCTCACGAAACACGGCCGATGGTGCATCCGGAAAGCCGGGTCGTACGCCGTTGCCGCCCATGTATGGGCTGGCGGCGTTTTTCCACGCGAGTTCGGTGAGAACGAAACGACCGGGAAGAGGAGTGCCTTAATCGGCAGATCTAAAGGAGGAAATTGAATCATGACGGTAAGACATAGAATCGGTTCCACCCTCACACTATTGCCTGTGTTCCTGCTACTGGCGAACGGCCTGCAGGCGCAGCAGTGCTCCCCGAATACCACTGCCGGAGGGTACGTGGTGGCCTGTAGCGGCTATCTTTCACCGGTTCCTAACGGCCCGCTGGTACCGACAAAAATACTCGGTATCGCCTTCGCCGATAATAGGGGGACATTCAAAGGCAGCACCACCGCAAGCATCGGCGGGGGAATCGTGAAGCAAACGGTGAACGGAACGGAGCAGATCAATGTTGACTGCACGGGCACCATCACTTACGCCCAAACTCTCAATGGCCAGCCTGGCCCTCCGCTGGACATCACGTTCGTCGTGTCGAACCAAGGCAATCGAATCGATGGGCTGGTCACGGACTCGGGCGCGGTCTTGTCTTGTGAGCTGAGGCGGATATCGAGCGTCGATCCAATGGAATTCGGGAAGCTCCCGACGGGGAATAAGGAAACGGAACGCTTGGCGTCGCGATTTGCTGCGATCCCCGCATCGGTCCAGTCGGGGCCCGACGCTATGAACTACGCTGATCAGCCGGTGTTGATCTCTGTTGTGCCGCACGCTCCGTCAGACAACGACCGCCTTGACGTGCAGAAAACAACGGAGCCCTCTATGGCCAAGGAACGCAAGGAGAATAGGTGAATGCGATTCTGCGGTCGTCGCCGTGAATTCTCTCTTAGTAATGAGGGTTTCGGAGAACAAATCGTGAAGTGGCTTCGGATCGCTTGTTTGCAATTTCTTGTCAACTGCGCCGTTGGTTGGGCGCAGCCGTATTACGTCGCGACCGTGGCAGGTGGCGCTGCCCCGCCTACCCCGGTTCCGGGCCCACAGGCCGCCATCGGCCCACCCCACGGAGTGGGCACGGATGCGGCGGGAAATGTCTATATCAGCAGCCCGCTCGGCTGCGTGTTTAAGCTGGACCAGAGCGGAACCCTGACCCGCTACGCCGGAACGTGCCGCCCCGGATATTCCGGCGATGGCGGACCGGCCACCAGCGCACAGATCTTCAATCCATCCGGCGTGGCGACGGACTCCAGCGGGAATCTTTGTATCGCGGAGACCTACCCCTACAGTCGTGTCCGGAGAGTCTCGCCCTCCGGAGTCATCAGCACCGTCGCCGGCACCGGCGCACTACTGGCCAGCTCGACCGGTGACGGAGGTCCGGCCACCAGCGCCTCACTTGATTTCGGCGGTCCGGTCATTCAGCCGGCCGGCCTGGCAGTCGACTCCGCCGGCAATATCTATACCGCCGAAGCCGGCGGCAATCGCGTTCGCAAGATTTCATCCGCCACCGGCATCATCACCACCGTCGCCGGCAATGGGCACTTTGGCTACTCCGGCGATGGCGGTCCCGCCACCAGCGCGGAGTTGAATTCTCCGGTGGGTGTAGCAGTGGATTCCGCGGGTAACCTCTACATCGCCGATCAGAGGAACCTTCGAGTCCGCAAGGTTTCGACCGCGGGGGTCATTACTACGGTCGCCGGCAACGGAACAACCACCTCTTCTTCGGACGTTGGAGGACCAGCCGTCAATGTGGGACGGCACCCGGAGTCAATTTGCTGATTCGCCGAGCCTTACATATCATTTCCAGGGATAGATCCCGACAAGTCCTTAGCGTTGTATCGGAAGTGCGCCGGCGGCGCACGCATGCAGAACGAGATGAGACTGATCGGCGGCGCATTGCCCAGGCAAGCCACCGCCAGCCATGGCTTCATCGCGTCCTTGCCACTGCGCCTCAAAGCCGCGCGCAAGCTGGGGATCACGGCAGTGCCGGTGATTCTCTGCGACGAATGGACCCCGGCGCAAGTCAAGGCGTTCCGTCTGCTGGTGAACCGGTCGGCGACGTGGGCGGATTGGGACGAGGAACTGCTGAAGATCGAGTTGCTGGACCTCCAGACGTCAGACTTCGATCTCAGCCTGACGGGGTTCGATACCAAGGAGATCGATGACTTCCTCTTGAAGGACATCCCGGAGGAAGATGACGCGCCGCCGCTGCCGGCGGTTCCCGTCACCAAGCCCGGCGATCTATGGCTTTGTGGTTCGCACCGGGTACTCTGCGGGGACGCGACCGAGGCGGCAGCCGTGTCGCGGCTGCTGGGCGAACACAAGCCGTTCTTGATGGTGACCGATCCTCCTTACGGGATTGAACTGGATTCGGAGTGGCGGGACCGGGCCGGGCTGAACGGCTGCGGACCTGCCGAGCCCAGCTATTTGAAACACCGGACCAAGGGGCATCGGGAAACCAGTATCTCCGGCGACACGCGCGCCGACTGGTCTGAGGCATTTGCGCTGGTTCCCAGTCTGGAAGTCGGCTATGTCTGGCACGCCTCGACGTTCACCCGCGAGGTCCTGGATGGCTTGCTGCGGATCGGCTTCCTGCACCATCAGCAGATCATCTG
>JBEKDA010000002.1:0-204874 GCA_050014595.1 Bryobacteraceae bacterium | reverse complement strand
TTGGGTTCTCCTGTTTGAAGTTTCTGAGCCGGCTGTTCAGAGCCGGTCTCGGCATTGTACCCTTCAGGA
The DNA here is from genome assembly GCA_050014595.1 of Bryobacteraceae bacterium. Classification (GTDB taxonomy): domain Bacteria; phylum Acidobacteriota; class Terriglobia; order Bryobacterales; family Bryobacteraceae; genus PALSA-129. The sequence continues at coordinate 204,805 of JBEKDA010000002.1, read as the reverse complement.
GAACCCTTCGCCATTTCAGCCCTTATACATTCAAACAGACGCTTTCGTCTGTCGACCCGGCGATCTCAGCGAACGAGCTTCTGAAACCACGTACTACGCTTTCGGCAGAGCGAAAAACTCCAGCGGCTCGAATGCCACGATGCGCCATTTCTTTCCGGTCTTCTGCAGGCTGCACTTGACGGTCTCCTGGCGGCGGACGGAACCGGCGCCGCGTTCGCGGCGGTCGATGCGGAGAATCCAATCGAGTTCCAAAGCGCGGGCGGCGTCATCGCCCTGGTTGCTGGTGACTTCAATGGAACACTCGATCTCCGCCCCGCTCACCAGCGCCGTGACGGCGGCGCTGAGCTTTTCGTAACCGGGCATCGCCGGATCGAAAGCTTCCAGGAAAACTTCCGGCTTGCCGGCGCTCAGGCCGGTGGCGGCGCTGGTGATGAGGTCTACTACCTCGTGCTGGGAATCGGCGCGGAGACAGGCGGCCAGCGGAAACAGAAATAACAGGCGGCGGGTCATGGTCACGTCCGGTAACTCGCGTTAATGCGGATGTAGCCTTCGGTGAAGTCGCAGGTCCAGAAGCGCGCCGCGCCCTTTCGCTTGCCGCGGATGGCGAGCCGGACCTCGCAATCGGGCGAGCCAAGCTTGCGCTTGAGCGCTTCTTCGGAAAACGGCGCCGCCAGGCCGCCGCGGCACACCACCACGTTCTGCAGCGAAATATCGGTCCGGGCGGGATCGAACGCCACCCCGGCATTTCCGGCGGCGGAGAGGATGCGGCCCCAGTTCGGATCGGATCCGGCGATGGCGGTTTTCACCAGGGGCGAATTGGCGATCGATCGGGCCAGACGCGCGGCGGCATCGTCGGAGGATGCTCCCGTCACCACAATCGTGACCAGTTTGCGCGCGCCTTCGCCATCGCGCGCGATGGCTCGCGCCAGGGATTCCATCACTTCGGCCACGGCTTCTTCCACGCGCGCCAGCTCCAGCGGGCCCGGGCGCGCGCCGGAAGCGCCGTTGGCCATCAGCACCAGGGTATCGTTTGTGGAAGTATCGCCATCCACCGACAGGCGGTTGTAGCTGCGCTCCACCGTGCGCTTCAGCATGGCGCGCAGTTCGACGGCCGAAAGCACGGCATCGGTCATGACGAACCCCAGCGTGGTGGCCATCAGCGGATGGATCATCCCGGAGCCCTTGCTCATGCCGGCCACGCGCACCACGCCGCGGCGCAACCCGGTTTCCGCGAAGGCCGTCTTGGGCACGAGGTCCGTGGTCATGATGGCGCGGGCGGCATCGTCGAAGCGGCTGGGATTGAGGCCCGCCGCGAGACGCGGCAGCGCGCCGATAATCTTGTGCGGTTCCAGCTCCACCCCGATCACACCGGTGGAGGCGGGCAACACCTGGCTGACCGGCAGCCGTAATAATCGGGCCGCCGCCTTGCAAGTCGCCAGCGCCACGGCATGGCCCGTACGCGTCGCGCAATTGGCGTTGCCCGCGTTTGCCAGAATTGCGCCTGCGAGGCCCTGCGAGAGCCGCAGATGTCGCCGGCAAAGCTCGACCGGCGCGGCCTGCACGCGGTTTTGCGTGAAGACGGCGGCGGCGGCGGCGGGAAGGCCGCTGACGATCAAGGCGAGATCGTCCTTTTTCACCTGGCGTATGCCGGCATAGGTGGCGGAATAGAGATAGCCAAGCGGCAGGTTCAACGTTACCCTCCCAAAACCTCATTGTCGGCCAAGCGCTGGCCATTCGCGAAATCAGTGACCGACAGCCGCTTGCGCCCTTCCATCTGCACGTCGAGCAACTCAAGCGAACCGCTGCCGCAGGCCACCACCAGCCGATTCGCGATCCTGTGAGTCGTCCCCGGGCGGGACGGCGGAGTGGCAGGCCCCAGGCGTGACTTCCAGACATGCAAGGACTGCCCGCGGAACGTGGTGTACGCACCCGGCCAGGGCTGCAAACCCCGCACCTGGTTGTGGATCGCCGCCGCGTCGCGCGTCCAATCGATCAGCCCGTCTTGCTTCCTCAGCAGCGGCGCCCAGGTCGCCTGCGCCGCATCTTGCTTCTCGGGAACGATGGTTCCGGTCGAGAGGCCCGCCAGCGTTCTCACCAACAGGCGAGCTCCCATGACCGCCAGCCGCCCGCCCAGTTCGATCGCGTTCTCGTCGGCTCCGATTTCGGTTTCGGCTTTGAGCAGCATGTCGCCCGTGTCCAGACCGGCATCGATCCGCATGGTGGTGACTCCGGTGCGCGTCTCGCCGTTGAGTATCGCCCACTGGATGGGACCGGCCCCGCGGTAGCGCGGCAGCAGCGATCCGTGAACGTTGATGATGCCCAGCGGAACCAGATCGATGACGGCTTGCGGAATGATCTGGCCGTAGCCGACCACCACCATGGCCTCGGCGGAAAGCCCCCGCAGGAACTCGACGGCTTCCGGCCGCCGCACACGTTCCGGTTGGAAAACCGGCAGACCCAGGCGGAGTGCGGCCTGCTTCATGGGCGGTGGAGCGGGGCTCTGGCCGCGGCCGCGCGGCCGGTCGGGTTGCGTCACCACCGCCAGAACTTCGTGGCCGGCTTCCACCACGCGCTCGAGCGTAGGAACCCCGAAAGCCGGCGTTCCGAGAAAGACCAGGCGCATCCGCCTCACTCCCATTCGCCCGCGCGCTGCTTCTTCTTGATCTTTCGCTTGATGAGGTCCCGTTTGAGCGCGCTGATATGGGTGATGTAGAGACGCCCCTGCAGGTGCTCGGTCTCGTGCAGCAAAGCGCGCGCCAGCAGGTCCTCGCCGGTGATCTCGAACGCTTCACCCTTGGCGTTTTGGGCGCGCGCCGTGACCAGCCTGCCGCGCCGTACCTGCTCGCGGAAGCCGGGGATCGAAAGGCAACCCTCTTCGCCCACCTGCTTGCCCTCGACGTGCACGATGTTGGGATTGATGAGCACGATTTTGTCGGCCGGGTTCTCGCCATTGGAGACGTCGATGATGGCGATTTTCCTGCCGATGCCAATCTGCGGCGCGGCCAGCCCCACACCTTTGGCGGCGTACATGGATTCGAACATGTCCTCGAGGAATTTGTGCAGCTCCGGAGTGTCGAACTCGGTTACCGCATCGGCTTCGTGTTCGAGGACCGGGTCGCCGTATTTCACAATGGGATAGATCATAGGGCAGTCAGAAGTTTTTCACCTGTTCCAGGTAAGCGTCGTGGTTGCGACGTGTCTCGTCAAGCGAATCGCCGCCGAATTTTTCGAGAAATGCCTGGGTCAGAACCAGGGCCACCATGGCCTCGCCGATGACCCCTGCCGCGGGAACCACCGCGACATCCGAGCGCTCGTAGGCCGCGAGCGCCGGCTCGCGGGTTGCCAGATCGACCGATTCGAGCGGCCGCCGCAGCGTGGAGATCGGCTTCAGCAGCCCCCGCACCAGCAGGTCCTGGCCGTTGGTAATGCCGCCTTCCAGCCCGCCGGCGCGATTGGCGCCACGCGTGAATCGCCGGCCCTCGCGATCGTAGTGGATGGTGTCCTGAACCTTGGAACCGAAGCTGGCCGCGCCCTGCGCCGCGAATCCGATTTCCACTCCTTTGACAGCCTGCATGGAAACAATCGCCTGGGCCAAACGGCCGTCCAAACGCGAATCCCACGTGATATGCGAGCCGAGCCCCGGAGGAACGCCGTGCGCCACCACTTCAAAAACGCCGCCCACCGTGTCGCCGGTCCGGTAGGCTTCGTCGACCACTTCTTTCATGCGCGCTTCCACCTCGGGATCGGCGCAGCCCAACAGCACTTGTTCCTTCCGGCTGAGGGCCACGATTTCCTCCCACCCCACCGGGCGCTCCAGCCGCACGTCCCCCACCGCGATGACATGGCTGAGGACCTGGATGCCGAATTCCCCCAGCAGGAGCTTGGCCAGCGCGCCCGCGGCCACCCGCGCGGCGGTCTCCCGGGCGCTGGCGCGCTCCAAAATATACCGGGCGTCGTGAAAATTGTACTTGATCGCGCCCGCCAGGTCGGCATGACCCGGCCGCGGCCGGGTGACCGGCTTGCGCTGGTCTTCGCCGCCCTCGATATCTTCCACCGCAAGGGCTTCCGTCCAGTTCTGCCAGTCGGCATTGCGGATGACGATGGCTACCGGCGAGCCGATGGTATGCGAATGGCGCACCCCGGCGACGATTTCCGCCCGGTCGGTCTCGATCTTCATGCGGCCACCGCGGCCGTAGCCCTGCTGGCGCCGCCACAACTCCCGGTTGACCGCATCGAGCGATATCGGCACGCCGGCCGGCAGACCGGTGAGCATCGCTACCAGGCACTCGCCATGGGACTCTCCGGCGGTTTCGAAACGCAACATAGGGCGAGAATTGTTATCGTAGCAGACTGGAACAATTGCTTGCGTTTGTTCGTATTAGGATGGTGAACGGAGATCTGGCATGGTGAAGTTTCTGCTCTGGTGCATTCTGCTGTTCTTCTGCTGGCCACTCGCCCTGTTGGCGCTGGTTCTCTACCCCATCGTATGGCTGATCCTGCTCCCGTTCCGCCTGGTGGGGATCGCCGTGGAAGGCGTCCTCGAACTGGTCTGGACGCTGCTCACCCTACCCGCCCGAGTCCTGCGCGGCATCTAGACGGCGCGGCATCGATGCGTCAGACTGCCCGCCGGCCCATGGTGAGTTGGATCAGCAGGATCGCCAGCGAAAGCACCAGGAGAATGTGAATAAAGCCGCCCAGCGTCCCGGTGGTGACCAATGCGGCCAGCCAGAAAATCGCCAGAATCATGGAAACGACCCAAAGCATTCTGCCATGGACGAGCAATTGGAATGCCACGGCCAGGCAGCAAAAAAAAGCGCCGGAGTTGGGCTCCGGCGCTGGTTCGATGGTTCGGCAAGGGACTCGCGAGAGAAATCTAAGAGGGCAGCCGCAGTTCCACCGGCGCCGGAATGCCCGGCTGCTGGAACGCGCGCGAACCCTGTGTACGGAATTCGTAGCGCTCGATCGCCACGGCGGCGCCCCGTTCGTTGCTGCGCACCACGCAGCCGTAGATCATCAGTTTCATCGGGCAGGAATCGTTCAACAGAACCGGCCAGTTCATCGACAATTCCACGGGCATACCGCCAGTCAGCATGTTCTCGGTGGTGAACCACACGCCGCCGCTCGATATATTCAGGGTCTTGCCGGCGCCCGTCTCGGCGATGCGCTGACCGTAGAGCATCTTGTAGCGGACCTCCTGCTCGATCAGGAAACGCTGTTTCGTGCGCCGTTCGCGTTCAACGAATCTGCTTCCGGTTTTGTCCTCTGGTTGGGTCTCGATCACGGGATACCGCCTTCTCTGGCAGATTACCGTGGGCAGGCCGCAGGCTCAATATGTCTTTGGTTATTTGGGGGGCGTTAACGGGGTTCCGGCCGCGAACCCGCCATGGCCTTAAAAGGCATTGATTACGAATAAGTTACACGAACTGGACCCGGCTAATCTGACGCGGCTGTAGGGTTCCAAATCCTGGGCGGCCGCCAACCGAAAAAAAGATTTGCGAAAAACGTAAATAATTATAGACATTCAGGTCTGAAACTGCTAATCTGAAAACAACACAGACAGCATCCTGGCGGCGAGTCCCCTCCCGCCGCCAACCCCTCTGAGTGCAGGCCCCGAGCTACCCCGCTCGGGGCCTTTTCATTTGGCCCCGCCTGCATGCCCCCGGACCCCGAAGCCGCGAGTTAACTGCTTTAGTTTCAGTATATAAAAATATTTGGCAAAAATGGCAAAAAGTAGTAGACAAACAGATCCTAAACTGATAATCTTTAATCAACACAGACAGCATCCTGGCGGTGAGTCCCCTCCCACCGCCACTCTCTGAGTGCAGGCCCCGAGATACCCAGCTCGGGGCCATAACTTTTTTGTCCCGCTTTTACGCCGTTTCAGCGCCGCGCTTTGATCCGAGCCACGACCGTGAGGGAGTGGTTCCCCGGAAAAGGACAACATCAGCGGGCCAACGTGGCTAGAACAGCCGGTCCTGCTTCTTCAAGTTCCCGAAGTTTCCAATGTTGGCGATCGAAAAGGAGAAGTACTCCAGGGTTTCATCGCGAATCCCCACGTTGTACCGCCGGTACTGCACGCTCAGACCGCAACAATCTGTGTTGTAGGTCACCTGCGTCGTGGTGTAGAGCAGCACTTGCTGGCGATAGTCGTAAATGAAGTCGACGGCCGCGTTCCACCCGCGGTGATTGGTGTCGCCATATCCCACCCGCCCGCGGAACTGGTTGGCGTAAGGAGTCAGCAGCGGGTTGTTATGCACTTCGTTGTTGCCGCCCGAAATCACGTATTTCTTCCAACGGTAGTCCACCGACATTGTGCTGTTTACGATGGCGCGCACGCGCGGATCGTAATCCGTCTGCCACTGTATATTGAGGCCGTTGATCGGGCTGGCGCGAAATGTGGAAACCACCGGCGACGTGCTGCGTGGCCCCACCAGGAAGGCGTAGCCGGTTAAATCCGCGGTGCTCTCGAATACGTTGCGCTGCCCGGAGACCAGGGCGCCGCCGAACGTCGGATCGAAATACCGCTTTTGCGCCACTTCCCAGGTAAAAACTTCCCGCACCGTATTGCCCTTTTTCGCATAGAAACGGTTGGCCAGCGCAATCTCCACCTCGTTGGTATTCGATTGAAGGTCGTTCTCATCGAAGCGGATGAAGCGGTTGAACTCGGTGCCGATCCCCGTGACATACCGGTACGTGGCCCGCGGTTCGATCACGTGCTTCAGTTTGTCGCCGAGAAACGACTTCCCCTTGTACACCCGCTCGAGCGTCGGAAAAACCAGGTCCAGCGAGAAATCACGCGCGCTGCGCACGATGTCGGTGCCCACCGCGCGATAGTGATCGAGGTACGGCTCCTGCGATTCCGAGTAGATCGTCTCTTCGAAACCCACGCTGGGGACCAGGTGGAAGTCCCCCAGATGAAACGCGGTGGTCAGATGCGGCGCGAGGCGGCTGCGATTGGTATAGGCGCTGGTTTGGAAGCGGTCGATCAGGTTATTGTTGGCGTCGAAGAATGGCTCGGAGCGAAACAGCAGGCCTGACGACGACTCGAAGGAAAACCACAGCGGCAGCCCGTCCACGGTCACAATGTCGTGGTCCCTGCTGCTGAACTGCACCTCCGGCAGTTTGCGGATGGTCACCGCATCGGCCACGTAACTCACCTGGTTGGTCGTCGGATCGGTAACGGCGATCTCGCTGGTCTGAAAATTCTGCGTGCGCGACGCCACCGTATCCAGCGTGAAGGTGGACCAGTTCTTGTCGATGAATCCCGTCGAATGAATTTCCGAGCCGACGGCTTCGTTGAACGACTGCGTCCAGTCCTGCTGGAATCGAAACGACGAGATGTAATTGAGGTTACCGCGCGCGGTCCAGCCGTTCCCCAGGTCGGAATGGCCCACCATGGTCAGGCTGAAGCCGCTGTAGGTCTGCGCGCCGGGGGTCGTAGAGTGATCCTGCGCCCCGAAGAAAATCATATCGAAATCCGTGCCCTCTTTGGGTTTCCCGCGGAATTCGGCATGATGCGTTATTGAGCCGGACGTAAAGCCTTCCGCCCGGTACGTCACGTCGTAACTGCGGTTGATGGCCCAGAAATATCCCATCGCCAGCGTAAAGCCCCGCACCGAGCTGTGTCCCGGCTCGGGAAGCAGAAATCCGCTCTTTCGCGGCTCGCGCTCCAGCGGGCGATAGAACCAGGGGAAATAGAACAACGGGATCCCGCGCAGCCGGAATGTGCTGCCGTGCGCGATCGCCCGCACGTGCGGAATGATGTCGAACTTCGGGCCTGTCATTCGCCACCACGGATCCGGCATCGTGCAATCGGTGACCCATCCTTTGTACAGGATGTATTTCGCCCCCAGGCGCTCCGCCCATTCTCCCTCGAAGTGAAACGGCTCGTGGGACGTCAGAATTCCCGGCTTGGTGATGATGCGCGGCTGCGTTTCGCCCACCACGTTGACAAACTTGCCGTGCTCGTTGCCGCGCTCGGTGTGGTACCACATTTCGTCGCACCAGATCTTCTCGTTTTTCTCGAAGCTGTGGTAATAGACGCCACCCTTGGCGTGCATCTCCTGGGCATCTTCGTCGAATTCGATGTACTCCGCGCTGAACAGCATCCGCGAATCTTCCACCACGGCGGGATGGCCGTGCAGCTTATGAATTCTGCCCTGGGAATCGTGGGTACAGTCCGGACTCAAACCGCATTCCAGGTGAAAATTCCAATAACCCGTCGGAATCGGAGGGTTGCTCGGCTTGATCTCTTTCTTCCCGTCGGGCCGCTGGATCTCGTCCACCGCCAAAGCGGGCGGTTTAGTACTAGGCGGCTCCTGGGCGGCCGCCCCTCCAGCTAAAACCAGCGCTCCCAATCCCGTAAGCAGAAAAATACACGTAATACGTGAAGAATTGTCTTGAGAAACTGGTACTGATGTGCTAATAACAATGAGAGAGCTGATTCGGAAGGGCTTCAACAGCCAAAGTTAGCATATTTCCATGACTTGTAGCTATTGCGGTTCGCGGAACAGTGAGACGGAGCACCGTTGCCGGCGGTGTGGGCGCCGTCCGGGCGACACGCTGAACGGCGGACTTACAATGCACCGCACCAGCGGTGCACTGGCCACGAAGGCGCGGCCCGTGGCAGTTGCGGTAGCGGCTCCCCTCGCCCCCCCGATGCCGCTGGATATGGCCCGCGCCATTCAAGGCTCGCTCTTCCCCGAACGGCCCCCCGCCAATGTCATCCCGATCGCGTCTTTCGCGGCGCCGCCCGTGGTCCGGCCCGCCGGCACCCCGAAACCGGCTCCGCGTCCCCGGCCCGCAACCGCCGCTACCCCAGCCAAACTGGCGCCGCACCGCGCCGCGCGCGTAGCCGAAGGGCAAGGCAAGCTCGACTTTCTTCCGAACGCTCCGCCCAAACCGCGCACTCTCAGCACCACCGTGGAAGCGGTCATCTATTGCGAGGCCCCAGTGGCCAGCACCGCGCATCGCGCCGTGGCGGCGGCCATCGATTGGACCCTGGTCCTGATTGCCTATGGCCTCTTCCTGCTCATCTTCCATCTGTGCGGAGGGGAATTCGCCATCACCAGGAGCACCCTGCCCCTCTTTGGCGCGGCTTTCCTGCTGGTGGGCTTTACCTACGGAGTCTATTGGACCGTCGCCGGCACGGAAACCGCCGGCATGCGCTGGACGCAATTGCGCCTGATCACCTTCGACGGCTTCCCGCCGGAAGGCCGCCACCGCATCATGCGTTTTGCCGGCGCCTGCCTGAGCCGCTGCACCGGCCTCGGCCTTCTCTGGTCGCTGGCCGATGAAGAAAGCCTCGCCTGGCAGGACCACATTTCCCGCACCTTCCCTACCCCTTACGAGATGGAATCGCGCATCTTCCAGCGGCGCTAGAATCAGTTCATGCACATCCAGTTCGACGAGAAGAACCTGCTGGCTGAGGTGGTCGGCAACCAAAACGGCGTCACACGCGCCGCAATCGCCCGCGCCGGTTCGAAGGCTCTCAAGGCCCTCAAATCCTTCCGCAGGCAAAGCGAGCAGGGCCTCTACGGTTTCGCCCACCTGCCGTTCCAGGCGAAGGTTGTCGAGACCATCCGGAACTTCGTCTCCGAAGTCCGCGGCAGCTACGACACCGTTTGCGTCATCGGCATCGGTGGCAGCGCGCTCGGCGCCTGGGCCCTCGATTGCGGTATCCGTGGCCCGCACCCCGTGCAAGGCGCCTTTTCGCCCGAGCACCCGCGCCTCGTCATTCTGGACAACGTCGACCCTTCCTTCACCCAGGCAGCTCTCGATTCCATGGATCCGCGCCGCACCCTGGTGGTGGTCATCGCCAAGTCCGGAGGCACGGCCGAGACCGTCGCGACCTTCCTGATTGTCCACGACTGGCTGGAACAATCTCTAGGCCGGAAGGCCGCCGGCCGCATCGTCGCCGTCACCACCCAAGGCAAGGGCGATCTGTTCTCGCTCGCGCAATCGCAGCGCTACCGCACCTTCGCCATCCCCGAAAACGTCGGCGGCCGCTTCAGCGTGCTATCGCCCGTGGGGCTGGTTCCCGCCGCTCTGATCGGTATCGATATCGCCCGGCTCACGCGCGGCGCCGCCGCGATGACCCATCTCTGCTGGCAGCCCGACCTCGCGGAGAATATCGCGCTCCGCGCGGCCCTGTGCCACTGGCTCATCTGGACGCGCCGCGGCAAGCCAATCCAGGTGGCCTTCCCCTACTCCAATCACCTCTGGGGCACGGCCTTCTGGTTCCGCCAACTTTGGGCGGAATCGCTTGGCAAAGCGCATAACCGCGCCGGCGCCATGGTTCACACCGGCCAGACACCCGTCGCCGCGCTCGGCACCACCGATCAGCATTCCCAGGTGCAGTTGTATATCGAAGGCCCCAACGACAAGGTCTTCACCTTCTGGGCCATCAACAAGTTTTCTTCTACCGGCAGGATTCCGCGCCGCCGCTTCGGCCAGCCGGCTTTCGACGCGCTGGCCGGCCAGTCGCTGGCCAAGCTGATCGACGCCGAGCGCCGCTCGACCGCCGCCGCCATGGTGGAGTGTGGCCGCCCCAACTGCACCGTGACGCTCGACCGCCTGGATGAGACCCACCTCGGCGCGTTCCTGCAAATGATGGAGTTCCAAACGGCCTTCATGGGCGAACTGCTCGATATCAACGCATTCGACCAGGAAGGCGTCGAGCTCGGCAAGAAATTCACCTACGGCCTGATGGGCCGCCAGGGCTTCGAGAAGTATCGCCGCCAGTTCACCGCTTACGAGCGCAAACGCAAAGCCGTCTGAGCCGCAAGCTTCATTGCTGCTTGGCCGCCGCTTCCGCCAGGCCGGCTTTCTTCGCCATGTCCCGCAGCTCGGCTTCCCCACCGTAGCCGATCAGGTGCGCCACAATCTTTCCGTCGCGCCCGATCATCACAAAAGTTGGGAAGGCCGCTACGTGATACGACTCCGTGATGCTCGATTCGCCGCTCAGCGCCACCGGATACGGCATAGGGGTCTTCTTCAAGAACTCTTCCACCGCAGCGCGCGCCTCGCCCGCATCGACGGCCAGAACCACCAGCCCCTGGTCCTTGAAATCCTGGTACATTTTCTCCACCACCGGCATGGCTTTCCGGCACGGGCCGCACCAGGTGGCCCAGAAATCGAGCAGCACCGGCTTGCCCTTGAGGGCCGCCAGGCTGTAAGACTTGCCGTCCAGCGCTTTGATGTCGAAGGCCAGCGCGTCTTTGCCGGCCAGATCGGCTTTGGGTAGCGTCGAGCCCATCAGATTCTCGGTTTCCGTGGCGCCCGCCGGAGGTGTGAAGGCGAAGAACGAATCCGGCATGGGCTCATCCAGCTTGAGATTCTTCTTCACCATTTTCTGGTTCATCCCGATCGAGTTGCCCGCCACGTCCATCTTCATCGACACGGCGAACTGTAAGTCAAACCCCAGTTTCTTGTCGAGCCACGTGGTCATCACCATGTCGCTGACCTTGGCCCCCTGGGCTTGGGGAATCTCCATGTTGCCGACTTTGGTTTCCACCACCCAGCACTCATGCTTCTGGCCGTCGATTTCCAGAGTTTCGTCGCGCAAGGTCTTGCTGGTGGTGGACATTTTCGAAATGTCGGGCACGTTCTGCATACCCATCATCTGTATGATCCCCGCGAGCCCCATCGCGACGTTTTTTTTCACGTACTGGTTGGCCATCGAATTGTAAGCCCAGGTGGTTTCTCCGTCCGACACCATGAGGATGCTGATGCCCTGGATCTTACTGTCCATCCGCAGTTTGCCGGGGTTCTGAAAAGCCATCGAGATCTCCCCGGTCATTTTCATGGGCATCGGGCCGGTCATTTCGATGTTCATGTCGCCGTCGTAGCGCATGGCGGCATGTTTCTTTATGGCGGCGGCCTGATCCTTGACCAGCGCATCCGCATCGGGCAACGCCTGGGCGAACACCGTAGGTAACAAGAGGAATGAAAGGAAAAATGGGCGCATCGGCACCTCCGGCTCCAACGTTAGCATAGTGCCGCCAGTGATAGCATGGAAGCAGATGAAGGGTGCGTTACTGTGTTCGCTGGCGCTTCTGGCTCGCCCGGCCTTCCCTTGCGGCTGCCAGGTCACCGTCCCGGTTTGCAACGAGGTCGCTTACAGCAGCACCGTCTTCATCGGCACCGTCGAATCTATTTCGCCCACCTTCTTGAGCGATTGGAGCCTCTCGCGCCGCCCGTCGCTCCAACAGCTCAACCAGGCCAATGAGCGTTTCCTTTCCAATCGCTCGCCCCAGAACCTGGCCACTTTGAAGGACGTCTTCCGTAAGACTTTCCCCGACCTCCCGGAGGATCAACGAGGCCGCCTCGACAAGGCCGACTCGCAAAAATCCCTGGTGGATCTCTTTTCCGCCGTGCTCGGCCACGGCAAGCGCGTCCGATTCCGCGTCGGCACCGTCTTTCGCAACGGCGACGACGATGACGACCAGAAAGCGAAAGACAGAGAAAAGGACGCGGGCAAAGATGCCAGGGCCAAGGACGACGATGATGACACCAAAGACCAGGTCTTCGACGTCTGGACGCCCTTCGGCGATTGCGGTTTCGATTTCCAGACCGGTGAGACGTATCTGGTTTACGCCGACAGCGACGAAGACACCAACATCATGGAAACCGACAGTTGCACGCGCACGCGCCGCCTGTCGGACGCCGGAGGGGACCTTGCCTACCTCTATTTTTACAAGGAGCGCAAGGCGGCATCGGGACGTCTGGAAGGGTTCACCACCTTCGACACGCTCTATCAGGTCAAGCAGCGCGACGCCGATAAGATCGACTCGCCCGTCCCGGGCGTTACGGTGGAGCTGAAGTCTGCGAGCGGGATGCGCTACACGCACTCCGACCCCTCCGGAAAGTTCCTGTTCGACGGCCTGGAAGCGGGCGACTATCAACTTTCCGGCTACGCCCCCGGATTCCCCGACACCATCAAGCTGCTATCCGGCCCCAAGCGTTTCCGCATCGACGTCCGCGGCTGCTCCAACCAGGTGCTGCTGATTCCGAAAGAACCGTAGTCAGAGGTGGGACCGGCGATCGCTTTTTGTCGTCTGTCAACCAGCCGTGGTTCAGCCAGGCCTGACAGACCACGGACGGCGGTGGTCTGTCTCACAGGCTTGACAATCCTTCCCTAGATCGCTACCCTAGTTCACTAGGGTGTATTGATGAAAAGGGCCGATCATTTGCAGGGCACCTTGGAGCTGCTGCTTCTGAAAACCCTGGAGCGCGGGCCCAACCACGGATTCGGAATCGCGCTTCACGTGGAGACCATCTCCGACGGGCTGCTGCGCGTCGAGGAAGGCTCCCTTTATCCCGCCCTCCATCGTCTGGAACGGGAAAAGCTGATCGCGGGCGCATGGCGCATCACGGAAAGCGGCCGCAAGGCCCGCTTCTATTCGTTGACTGCGCGCGGAAGCAAACGGCTCGAAGAAGCTGAATCCGATTGGAACGCTCTTTCGAAGGGCGTGAAGCGGCTATTGAGGTTCGTATGAAAACTCTCTTGCACTGGCTCCGGCGGCGCCGCGCGCGCGAAGCCGAATGGCGCGACGAAATCGAAAGCCACCTGGCCATGCGCGCGGACTGGCACCGCGCCGGCGGTCTCCCGGCGGAAGAGGCCGAGCGCGCCGCCAGCCGCCGCTTCGGCAGCAAACTGGCGGCGCTGGAGGCGCTCCGCGCCGTGCATATCAGCCCGTGGATCGAAGCTCTTCTGCAGGACGTGCGGCTGGCTCTTCGCGGATTCCGCCGGTCGCCCGCCGTCGCCCTGGTAGCCATCGCCACCATGGCCATCGGCATCGGCGCGTCCACGGCGGTCTTCAGCGTGGTCGATCCCCTGCTCTTTCGCCGCCTGCCGTATCCCCACGACAGCCAGCTCGTTTCCTTGGGTTATTTCGGGCCGGTCGACGATAACGAGTTCAACGTGGTCAGCAGCTATCTCGATTGGCGCCGCCAGCCGGCGGCGTTCCAGTCCATCACCTCCATGCGGCCGGCTTCCGCTTGCGATCTCCTGGCCGGCGACACGCCGCGCCGCCTTTCCTGCTTTTACGTGGAGGCCAATTTTCTTCGCACTTTCGGCGCCGTCCCCGCCATCGGCCGCGATTTCAACACGGAGGACGACCAGCCGCACGCCCCCACCGTGGTCCTGCTTTCCTACGCCCTCTGGCAGAGCGCATACGGCGGCAACGCCAAGATCCTGGGGCAGACCATCGTGCTGGATGAGGAGCGCGTGCGCGTGGTGGGCGTGCTGCCCCGCGATTTCCAGATGCCGCAACTCGGCGACGCCGATATCCTGATTCCGGAGCGCCTGAACGCCGCGCTGCCGCGTTCCGCCAACTCCAGCTCTTTCTTGCGCACCTTCGCGCGGCTCCGCGATGGCGTCACTATCGCGCAGGCCCGCGACAGCCTGTGGCCGCTCTTTGAAGACTGCCTGGCGAAAGATGTCCCGCCGCAGTTGCGCTCCGAAGTCCGCCTGGTGGTTCGTTCCTTGCGCGACCGCCAGATTCACGACGTGAAGGCGGCATCCTGGATGCTCTTCGGATCGGTGCTGGCCCTGCTGCTGGTGGCGTGCGCCAACGTCGCCAACCTTCTGCTGGCGCGCGCCGCGGCGCGGCGCCGCGAATTGGCCATGCGCGCCGCCATCGGCGCCGGCCGCGGCCGCCTGATCCGCCAGACGCTGACCGAAAGCCTGGTGCTGGGCATCGCCGGAGGCGCCGCCGGCTGCGCCACCGCATGGCTGCTGCTGCGGATTTTCGTGCGGCTGGCGCCGGAGGGGATGCTGCGGCTCAGTCAGGCCAGGATCGATGTGCGCGTGCTGCTCTTCGCCCTGGCCGCCTCCATGGCGTCCGCAGTTTTGTTCGGCATGGCGCCGGCCCTGGAACGGCCGCGCGCCGAGTTTCTCGCCGGATGGCACACCGCGGGCGCGGCGCGCACCCTGTTTCGCAAAGTGCTCATCTCCGCTCAAATCGCCATTTCGCTGGTGCTGCTGACCGGCGCATCGCTCTTCCTGCGCAGCCTCTGGAAGCTGGAAAACCAGGCGCTCGGCTACCAGCCCGCCCGCCTGGTGACCGCTTCCTTCACGCTGCGGCCGCAGCGCTATCGCTCGGCCCAGGCACAGGCTGCCTTCTTCACCGAGCTGGAGCGGCGCCTGCGCAATCTTCCCGGCGTGGCTTCGTTTGCGCTTTCCGATTCCATTCCGCCCCGCGGCTCCATGGGCCGGCCCTATTCCAACATCGTCATTTCGGGACATCCGCCGGTCGCGGAGAACGGCGGGATGGTGGAATTCCGCTGGGTCACTCCGCTCTACTTCCAGACGATGGGTATCGCCATCCTGTCCGGCCGCGACTTCACCGACCAGGATCGCGCGTTGCCCGATTCGCCGGTCATCCTGAGCGCCACTCTCGCCCGACGTATGTTCGGCGACGAAAGTCCCCTCGGCCAGCTCATCTGCCTGGAGGCCGATGACCATTGGCAGCAAATCGTCGGAGTCGCGGCCGACGTCAAAAACGCCGGCCTCACGGCGCCTTCCGATCCCGAGTACTACCGCCTGCGAATCAATGCGTCGACTCAATTCTCGCGCGACGGCGTGGCGCTGTTCCGCGCCTCTGCCTTCTCCGGCGCTTCCGTCGCGCCTCTGACTCAATTCATCCGCCATGAGTTTGCCACGCTCGACCCTTCGCTGCCCGTGACCATCGAAACCATGGAAACGCGGGTCGACCGCTTCCGCGACCGCCCGCGCTTTCTCGCTTTCCTGGTGGCGTTGTTCGCCGCGCTGGGGTTGCTTCTGGCAGCCGTCGGACTCTACGGCGTGCTCTCGTTCCTGGTGGCGCAGCAGACCCGCCAGATCGGCGTCCGCATGGCCTTGGGCGCGCGTCCGCGGGATATCGCCCTGCAGGTGCAGAAGCACGCCGGAGTTTGGACGGCTGCCGGCGTCGCCGCGGGTCTGGCCGGTTCACTGGCACTCGCAAGAGTCGTGCGCGGCCTGCTGTTCGAGGTTTCGCCCGTGGACCCGTTATCGTTCTCGGTCGCTGTCGCCGTGCTCGTTGCGGTCGCGGCGCTGGCGGCGTGGCTGCCGTCGCATCGCGCCGCGCGCGTAGACCCCGTGATCGCTCTACGACACGAGTAGATCTCTGCCGTTTGGCGACCTAACGGCCCTATATTCCAAATATTTAGCCGGTAGCACCACCTCCATGTTGTGATTATGCAAAACTCTATACTTTCCGCTACCGGTGTCAAATGAATTGACATAACATGGAGCCATGAGGGAATTAGGATTCCTAGCTCTTATATGCGCGATTATGGTGACGCTGGTCGCCTTCGCCGCCACTGCAGTTGATGCACAGACAAAACAGATCAAGGTTGAAAACGCCAAGTCCGCCAATACCTTTAAGGGGGATGACCTGTATCGCCAATTCTGCGCCGTTTGCCACGGCCCCGATGGCAAGGGCAAGGGCCCCGCCGCGAGTGCCCTGAAGGTCAGGGCTACGGATCTCACTCAACTGAGCCGGCAGAATAGCGGCAAGTTCCCCGTCCTGCATGTGAAAAACATCCTGACCGGCGTGGACGCCGTAGCCGCTCACGGCAACATCGAGATGCCCACCTGGGGTGACACCTTCAAGTCCATCAGCGTCAACGAAACCTTCGGCGGAATGCGCATCGACGCCTTGGTGGAATACCTCCAGAAGATTCAGCGCTAGCCGGGACAAGGTGGGGCAGGCGGTGCCACCTGCCCGCCGCCATCCGCCGCCGGCGGACGTGATAAGCTCTGCCTTATGATTCGTCCCTTGGCGGTCTTTTTGCTCTCCGCGGCCTGCTGGGCTCAGCCCCAGAATCAACCGCTATTCCCCAACCAGGAAGGCGACTGGATCGCCCACAACTTCCAATTCAAGTCCGGCGAACAGATGGCCGAACTGCGCCTGCACTACACCACCCTGGGCGCTCCTGCACGCGATGCCGCCGGCCACGTAAATAACGCCGTCATCATCATGCACGGCACCACCGGCAGCGGCCACCCCTTCGCCACCAACCCGGGCTTCGCCGGCGAGCTCTTTGGAAAAGGCCAGCCGCTCGACATCGAAAAATATTACATCATCCTCCCCGACGCCATCGGCCACGGCAAATCCAGCAAGCCCAGCGACGGCCTGCACGCCAAATTTCCGCGCTACACCTACGACGACATGGTCCGCGCCGACTACCTGCTGCTGCACGACGGTCTCCATGTGGACCACCTGCGCCTGGTGATGGGCACGTCGATGGGATGCATGCATAGCTGGGTATGGGGCGAGACATACCCCGATTACATGGACGCCCTGATGCCGCTGGCTTGCGCGCCGGTGGAGATCGCCGGCCGCAACCGCATGTTCCGCGCCATGGTCATCCAGGCCATCCGCGGCGATCCCGATTGGAACAACGGCGAGTACACCAAGCCGCCCGTCAACGGCCTCATCGCCGCCGAGTATGCCATGTGGATGATGACCTCCAGCCCCCTTCAGTTGCACAAGCAGAACCCCACTCACCAGCAGGCCGATGCCGCCGTCGCCCGTCTCCGCCAGCAGGCCGCCCGCATCGACGCCAACGACATGCTCTACGCCTACGAATCCTCCACCGATTACAACCCCGCGCCCAACCTCGGCAAGATCAAAGCGCCGCTATTCGCCGTCAATTCCGAGGACGATGAAGTCAACCCGCCCGAGCTCCGTATCCTGGAGCGCGAGATCCAGAAGGTCCCGCGCGGCCGCTTCATCCTGATCCCCACCAGCGACGAAACCCGCGGCCACGGCACCCACACGCGCGCGGTCGTCTGGAAAAAGTATCTGGTCGAGCTCCTGCAGTTATCCGAGCCCCGCGCGGCCCTGATGGATCCCCGCAACGATTACTGGAAGCAGAATGCGCCGCCCCTCTTTCAAGTGAAACTCTCGACCACCCAGGGCGATTTCACTATCGAAGCCCATCGCGACTGGGCGCCCCGCGGCGCCGACCGTTTCTATAACCTGGTCCGCGCCGGCTTTTACGACGACTCGCGCTTCTATCGCGTCATCCGCGGCGACTTCGCCCAATTCGGCATTCCCGGCGATCCCACCGTCGCCTCCGTCTGGCGCAACGAGAACTTCCCCGACGACCCCGTCACTCATAGCAACACGCGCGGATTCGTCGCCTACGCCATGACCGGCCCCGATGCCCGCACCACCCAGCTCTACATCGTCATGGGCGACCGCTCCCGGCAGGACCAGGACGGCTTCGCTCCCATCGGCAAGGTGATAGCCGGAATGGAGATTGTCGACAAGCTCTATTCCGGCTATGGCGAAAGCGCCGGCGGCGGCATGCGCGGCGGCAAACAGGCGCCGCTCTTCGAAGGCGGCAACGCCTACCTCGATGCCACCTTCCCCAAGCTCGACAAGCTGCTTCGCGCCGCCGTCACCCCTTAGGGCCGTAGCTCTTCACGGCGCGCTCCATCCCCGCCGCGGACGCCGCCAGGTCCTGCGCGTTCATGGCCGGCGCCACCGCGATCCGTGCATTGAACGCCAGAAAGAACGGTTCCGCCACCGCCGGCAGTTGCGACGAATCCGTCATATCGAAAAAGATAAATCCGGTTCGCTCTCCGTTCTCGGCGGTAAAGTACGCCGCTTCCGCCTTCATCTCCCCCAGAATTCGTTGCATGGTGGACCCCAGCGTCCCATTCGCAATCGCCGCATTCCCGGCTTCCACCGGAATCGACACCTTCATCATCATGCGCATCTTCGTTTGGCCCCTCCAAGGGCAATGGAGAGTATACACCAGCCCATAGCCCCTGTAGTAGAATCGACGCTGATTATGAGTCGTCTGGCTCGATCCGGAAGAATACGACATCGACGCCAAGGCCGAAACTCCCGCCGATCGGGACCGGATGCGGCTGATGCTTCGAACCCTGCTGGCCGACCGCTTCAAGCTGGCCATCCACCGTGAATCCAAAGAAATGCGCGTCTATGCGCTGACGGTGGCGAAGAATGGCCCGCTGATCCACGAAGCGAAGGAGGGTGATGGCGCTTCCGCCAATCAGTTCTCCATGGGCGTTCGCCACTTTCACTGTGAGCTGTCTCAGTTCGCCGGCATCCTGTCGGTCCAACTCAGCATTCCCTTATTGGAGGATCCCTCGACTCCCTCGCGCTCGAACGGCCCGCTCATTCCCGTGTTGGATGAGACTCGCCTCAAGGGCACTTACGATTTCGATATCGAAGTGAAGCCCGAGCCGGATGGCGATTCTATCACCGCCTGGCAGCGCGCCTTGCAGCAGCAACTCGGGCTCAAGCTGGAGGCTCAAAAGGCCCCCATTGAGATCATCGTCATCGACCACGCGGAAAAAATCCCGGCCGGCTAGCCCGCCCTTTTCACAGACATTCTGCGGCTACGATGTGGCGCACGCACCCCTGCGTGGCGCGTCGGCACTTGCCGACGCCCGGTCCCGACAGACTGTCCGTGCCCCAGCAAGGTGTCGAGAAGAGTCAGTCTCGACACGGCACACACGAGTATGTGCGCCACCTCCTCTGGCCCCATATGGAAATCCAGGCTAGCGGCGGCGCATCTCGTGCCAGACGGGCAGCGCGGGAGCGGCGTTTTCCAGCGCGAAGCCGAGGTAATCGGCGATGGTGCGCGCGACTTGTGTGACGCTGACGGCGTCTTCCATGCGCGCGCCGCCGGCGCCCGGCATGGCCACTACCAGGGGCACGTTGAGATCGTCCTGGGTAGGAGCTCCGTGGTGCGAGCCCTTTCCGGTGTTGCCGAAGTAGTGGCCCGGACGCAACGTGACCACCAGGTCGCCGGCACGCGGCGATTCGGCCGCGGTTCGCGGACGCACGCTGGCCACCGCCAGCGGAAACTTCTCTTCCAGCCGGCGGGACAGCCCTTCGTCGGGTTGCTCGAGATAGACGAACGCCATGCCCCCACTCTGCGCCACATGCGCTCCTGGCGGGAGAGCCGCCTGCAGGTCGGCGAGCAAGGTGACGTCCTCAGGGTGCTCCACCACGTCGGTGCGGCCGTGATCGCTGGTAAGCAGGAACAGCGTGTCGGCCCGCCAATCCGGATCGAGCCCGGCTATCACGTCCAACACCCGCCCCACCAGCGGATCGATCACTTCGCCAAAGTAGCCGGCCTGCGCCGCGGTGCCGCTGGCGTGAGCGATGGTATCGGCGCCTGTGAAGTACAGCGTCAAGATGGCCGGCAGCCCGTGCGCCTGCAACTCGGCGATGGCGCGCCCGGCCATTTGCGTGTCGAACCGGCGAAAATCCAGCTTGTTGCCGGGGAGGAACGCGCGCGCTTCGTCACTCGTGGGCGCGGCCGGACGCGAAGCACCCTTCCAATATTGGTTGTATGCCACTACGCTGTCGAAACCGTGCTCGGCAGCCGCCTCATACATGGTCTTCACCAGCAGGTGCCGGTTACCCAATCCTCCCAGGCACTCGGCCCCGCCCAGCACGCTAAAGCCGTACACACAGCTCAGGCCGGTGGCGTTCATGTAGTCATAGAGGTGCCCGTGGTCGCGGTCGTACCACTGGTTGCCGACCACGCCGTGTTGCGCGGGCGTCATGCCGGTGGCGATGGAGGCTTGCGCCGGCATGGTCACGGACGGCGTCACGGTGCTGGCGCGTTCAAACCACACCGCCGACTCGAAGATTCGCGCCAGGTTCGGCAGCCGTCCCGCGGCGAACAGTTGTTCGAACGTGTCGCGGCGCACGCCGTCCACGTCGACCAGTACGGCGCGCCGCGCCGGTTGCGCGGCCGCGGCGCACGCAGCCAGCGCCATCGCCGCCACCAGGGCCGGCTTCATTGCACCGGCACCGCGCGGACGGTGATCAAACTGTAAAACAGCCGGCCTGCGTCCAGACCCGGCGCCGTGAACGCCGGCGGGTTGGTGAGCGGCATCGACATCACCGACACCACACCCATGCTGTCCGAGGAGCCGATGGTCGCGCTCGTAGGCGGCAGGTCATTGAGCACGTTCGCAGGCACCGTGAAGGTTCCGGCCGAAACCGGAGCCAGACACACGAAGCCTCCGCTCTGCTTGGTCTTTTGATTCGTACTGCCACCGGCGATGATCACCGATTGCGTCGCATCTCCGCCGTTCCACGTCACGGTCAGGCCCGCCGAACGATTCACGGCGGTGAGTTGCGCGGCATTAGTCCAGTACAGCGGACTCCCCACCGTCAGCGCGGCCGAAAACACTCCCACGTCTTTGCCACCCGCTCCGCTGATGGTGTACGAGCCGGGATCCAGGAAGGCGGGCATGCTCTGCGAGCCATCCACCGGCGTCGTGCCGCCGATGAGTGTCAGGTACGGGCCGCTACCGGCGTTGGGATCGAAGTGCTGCAGCTTCTGCAAACCGTTCGGTCCGGTGACCGTGAGTTCGGCGCCGGCGTCGAGCTGCGTGCTATTCGAGTGGTCCAGGCTCAAGCCGCTGGAGGCAATCACACTGCCCGAATCCAGCGCCTTGTTGGTGGAACTACAGGTGCCCAGGGGCGGCAGGTTCATGAAGGGGCTGAAAGCCAGTTCACCCCCCGCCGGCGTATTCGAGAACAGGCCCAGGCCGACGTCGAACGTGTTGTTCACCGGCGGCTTGTTGGAATCGATGGTGCCCGTCATGACAACCCTCATCAACCCCAGCGTGCCGTGTTTGGCCCCGTTGACCACCGTGGAAGCCAGGGGGCTGGCCGTGTCCTGGCATTTCTTCCCATCCGCGCTGATCGCGATGCGCACGGTGTTGCTTACCACGCCTCCCGCGTTGATCTGCACCGGCACCGAACAGCCCGTTGGCGCATCGGACGGGACTTCGAAGTAAACGTTATCGACCCCGGCAAAGGTCGGCGCGCGGCCGCTGTATAGCTTGTTGGCCAGTTTGCCGCCGACGCTCACTTCCACTGCTACAGGCAGGTCGCCCCCCGGCGGCGGGGTGTTGTCACCGGTTGTCACCGGCCCAAGCCCGGTGCCCCACAGAATCGCGATCTGCTTGGGTTTCAGCGGGTACGATTGCAGATTCAGCGGCTGGTCGGTGGGGCCGTTGTAGTTTTGTACGATTCCCGGCCCCGGGCCGCTGGCCGTCGAGAACACTCCGAAGTTCGTGCCCACCACATTCATGGCGGTCGTGGCGCTGACGTTGCCGTTATAACTCACCGTGATCTGCACATT
This sequence comes from Bryobacteraceae bacterium, assembly GCA_050014595.1. Classification (GTDB taxonomy): domain Bacteria; phylum Acidobacteriota; class Terriglobia; order Bryobacterales; family Bryobacteraceae; genus PALSA-129. The sequence goes on along the minus strand of JBEKDA010000002.1, from coordinate 182,650 downwards.
ACCGAGCGGCGTGTCGCTCGGCAGGATGGCGTTGATCTGCGGCGGCGAGACGAAGTGCAGATACGCCCGCTTGTTGTAGGATCCCTGCGAGACCGTCACCACCACGCCCCCCATGGTGTCCGGTATGGGGTAGCCCTGCACCTGCATGTACGGTGCCGGCCCCAGGTTGGAGCCGTATATGGTGAAGAAAGACCCGCGCGCGATCGCCCCCGCGCGGTTGCTGGCGGCATTGACAATGCCCCCATCGGCGATGTTCGGCGCCGTAGGCGATGCGCCGCCGGCCTGCGTCAGGGTGAACGTCTGCCTCTCCACGCCGATGGTCGCAGTCCGCTGCTGCGTGGTGCCGTTGGCGTCGGCCACATAGATCATGGTCCCCATGCCGGTTCCGGAGGAGGGCGAAGTCAGGTGGAACCAGTTGCCTGTGGCAGTCACCGTTGCCGTCCAGGCGCAACCGTTGGGAGTGGTGAGGCGCAGGCTGCTGGTGCCGCCGAGGGCCCCCACCGAGTTAGTAGCCGGCGTCAACGAATAGCTGCAGGAAACCCCGCCATCCTGCGTCACCGGCACTGTGCGATTGCCGATGGTGATGGTTCCGGTGCGCTGGCTCGAAGAGGTGTTCGGATCGATCTGATAGGAGACCGCGCCCGAGCTCGAGCCGATGATGTGGATCCACGTCACGTTGGCGCTGGCCGTCACCGCACACCCGGACTGCGTGCTGACGATGATGCTGCCGGTGGTCCCCGCCGCGGCCACGGTCAGCGTCTGCGGCTGCAGGAAATACGTGCAACTCCCGGTGCTGCCGTTGGCGCACTTCGACACCGTGCGTGACGCCGTGGCAGTCTGCCCGTTGTAGGTCACCGTGATATCCACCTGGTTGTCCGAAGTGGTGTTGCCTGACGTGTAGGAGATCTCGTACTGGCTGCTCAGCACTTGCCCGATGGATTGCAGGATGCTCTGCAGGCTGGTCGAGGTGGCGGAGCCGGTGTAGAAGCCCCCAGTCTCAGTAGCGATGCGCGTCAGGATGGTCTGGTTGGCGCTTCCGAAGCCCACCGGAAACACCGGCGCGCCGGCCGTCTTGGCCGCCGAGATCGCCTGGTCGATGGTAGCCCCGCCCGCGGTATCTTCGCCGTCGGTCATCAGCACGATGGCCTTCCGTCCGCTGCGCGTCCCCAGCGCCTGCGCAGCCGTCTGGATGGCCTGGTACAGCGCCGTGTTGCTGCCGCCGGTGATGGCGTCGATGGCGGTGTTCAGTTTGTTCTTGTCGCTGGTGAAGTCCTGCTCCAGCGCCACGGTGGTTTCGAAGGCGTACACCGCCGCCTGGTCGGAACTCCCCAACTGCCCCACCAGTTGCTTGGCGGCACTCTTCTCATTCGCCAGATCGCTGCTGGAAAGCGAGCTGCTGGTATCGATCAGGATGACCAGCGAAACCCCTCCGGTGGTCGAACCCGATCCCACCGGCGCCACCGTGATGGTGCGCATGGTGCCGGATTCCTTCAGCGTGAAGTTGCTGGTGGTGAGCCCCGTGACAGGCTTACCCGTGGAATCGGTCACGCTCACGATTACCTTGTCGCTGGGGCAGGCCGTGTCGATCACTTGGTTGATCGTAAGGTTCAGCCCGCTGCTGGACGCGCCGCTCTGCGTCACCGTAAGGGTTTGCCCGTCCACCGTGATGGTGCCGCTGCGTGCCGTGGCGCCGGCGTTGGCCGACACTGCATAGCTCACCGTTCCATTGCCTGAGCCGGAGCTGGATGTGGTCATCCAGGTAACCGAACTGGAAGCCGTCCAGGCGCAGCCCGTGCCCGCCGTCACGCTGGCCGTTCCGCTGCCGCCGCCGGCGGCCGTCGATGCCGTCGCAGGCGACAGTGTATACGTGCACGAAGCCGCCACAATGGTGAACTGCAGCGTGAAAATTGTGGTGCCGTTGTATTTGCCCAGTACGGTCCAGATACCAGGCATGCTGGCAGGTATATATCCCGCAATTTCGAATGGCAGATCCACGAAACACCAGTTGCCGGCGGAACTCAGCGGGGTGAACGGTCCGCTGGCATCCACGTAGTACTGGCCGCCGGGTGTGTAGTATTCGGTGGAAAACACGTCCCCCGCATTGGCCCCGGTCACATAGAACCACAGGTAGGCCGCGGGATCCGTGGTGGAGAAAGTCGTGTACGCGGTCGGATAATTGGCTACTGCCGTGGCGCAAGCCGGTGGCGCCGGCTTGGTCATCAGGTATTTCACCAACTGCATCGTGGCATGGGCGTTCTGCGGAGCCAACGCAGCCACAATCGCCAAGGTCATCAACAGACGTCGCATGTCGCACCTCGCTGGAATTCCAGATTACTCAGCCGGAAAACAGATAACAAGATCTCTTTTCTGTATCTTTCGGCTGGTAATGGTACCGGTGGACCCATCGCGATCGGATGAGGCTGATGCTTCGCACCCTGCGCGCCGGCCGCTTCAAGCCGGCGATCCACCGTGAATCCAAGCCTGGAGCGAGAATGCCAACCCGCAAACCAACAGGAGCCCGGTCCACATACTCAGAGCATACTCCGGTTGCCCAACGCGAGCCCGACGGCAAGCGCCTTTCGGAAAGGACACCATTCAATTCTGACCGTATTTGGTCATATATCGCAGGCGCGCCGATTCTTTCGGTGCGACCGCACAAAGCGCACGGTCTTGAGCAACGCTGGCAGTTCCGTCTCTTTGGCATCGGACCCTTCTTCCCCCACTCCGGCGCCTTGTCCGTTAATGTTTTCAAAGCTTTGAACAGAAGCCGTCTGGCCGGGATTTCTCTTGCGTGCCGCACCAGCGTGTTGGCATCACGCGTGCACGGAGTATTCCGGGTAGCTGTGCGGCAAGACGGCATTCAAAAGGAAGACCACATGGCAAATAGATCGGTGACGGCGGCCCGCGTTGCGGCAGGTGACGGCGGAGCCATGGGCTGCGTGCCCGCGCAATCCGACGATCCCCCTATTTCCGGGGATGGCGCAGGCACGGTGGATGTCATCACCGAGGTCCGCCGCGAAGAGGCTCTGCTTAAAACCGGGGCCTTGCAGAACGCGATTTTCAACAGCGCCAATTTCTCGAGCATCGCCACCGACGAGAAAGGTGTCATTCAAATATTCAATGTCGGCGCCGAGCGCATGCTGGGCTACGCGGCCGCCGACGTGGTGAACAAGATTACCCCAGCCGATATCTCCGATCCGCAGGAAGTGATAGCCCGCGCGGTGGCATTGAGCGCCGAGCTTGAAACCACCATTACGCCGGGCTTCCAGGCCTTGGTCTTCAAGGCCTCGCGCGGGATCGAGGACATCTACGAGTTGACCTACATCCGCCAGGACGGCAGCCGCTTTCCGGCGGTCGTGTCGGTCACGGCGCTGCGCGACGATCGTGGCGCCATCATCGGCTATTTGTTAATCGGCACCGATAACACCGCGCGCAAGCGGGCGGAAGAGGCTTTGCTGAAGGCGGGGGCCTTGCAGGCCGCGATTTTCAACAGCGCCAACTTCTCGAGCATCGCCACCGACGAGAAGGGTGTCATTCAATTGTTCAACGTCGGCGCCGAGCGCATGCTGGGCTACACCGCCGCCGAAGTGTTGAACAAGATTACTCCAGCCGACATTTCCGATCCGCAGGAAGTCATCGCGCGTGCCAGGGCGTTGAGCCTCGAACTGGGCACCGGAATTGCTCCGGGCTTCGAAGCGCTGGTGTTCAAGGCCTCGCGCGGGATTGAGGACATCTACGAGTTGACCTACATCCGCAAGGACGGCAGCCGCTTTCCGGCGGTCGTGTCGGTCACGGCGCTGCGCGACGATCGCGGCGCCATCATCGGCTATTTGTTGATCGGCACCGATAACACCGCGCGCAAGCGGGCGGAAGAGGCTCTGCTGAAGGCGGGGGCCTTGCAGGCCGCGATTTTCAACAGCGCCAACTTCTCGAGCATCGCCACCGACGAGAAGGGTGTCATTCAAATATTCAATGTCGGCGCCGAGCGCATGCTGGGCTACCTGGCCGCCGACGTGGTGAACAAGATCACCCCGGCCGATATCTCCGATCCGCAGGAAGTGATAGCGCGCGCGGTGGCATTGAGCGCCGAGCTTGAAACCACCATTACGCCGGGCTTCCAGGCCTTGGTCTTCAAGGCCTCGCGCGGGATCGAGGACATCTATGAATTGACCTACATCCGCCAGGACGGCAGCCGCTTTCCGGCCATCGTGTCGGTCACGGCGCTGCGCGACGATCAGGGCGCCATCATCGGCTACCTGTTGATCGGCACCGATAATTCCGCGCGCAAGCAGGTCGAAGCGGAGCAGATGAAGCTCGATCAGCGCCTGCGGGACCAGCAGTTCTACACCCGGTCTCTGATCGAATCCAACATTGACGCCATAATGACCACCGATCCGGCCGGCATTATCACCGACGTCAACAAGCAGACCGAGGCGCTCACCGCCTGCACGCGCGACGAACTGATCGGCGCGCCGTTCAAGAACTACTTCACCGATCCGGGACGGGCGGAGGCCGGTATCAAGCTGGTGCTGCGCGAAAAGAAGCTTACCAACTATGAGCTCACCCTATGCTCCCGGGACGGCAAGACCACCGTGGTGTCCTACAACGCGACCACCTTCTACGACCGCGACAGGAAGCTGCAAGGCGTGTTCGCCGCCGCCCGCGACGTCACCGAGCGCAAACTTCTCGACCAGGCGCTCCAGGAGCAGAACGTCGAATTGAAGAGAGCCCGCGCCGCGGCGGAAAAAGCCAACCTCGCCAAATCGGAGTTCCTTTCCAGCATGAGCCATGAGCTTCGCTCGCCGCTCAATGCCATCCTGGGCTTCGCCCAACTCATCAATTCCGATTCCCCGCCGCCCACGCCCTCCCAGACGGCCAGCATCGATCAGATTCTCCACGCGGGCTGGTATCTGCTGGAGTTGATCAACGAAATCCTCGATCTCGCGCAGATCGAGTCCGGAAGGCTGGCGCTGTCGTCGGAGCCCACCTCGCTGGCCGAAGTGATGTTGGAGTGCCAGGCCATGATCGAGCCGCAGGGGCAAAAGCGCGGCATCAAAATGACCTTTCCCCAGTTCGGCCTCCCTTGCTTTGTCGATGCCGATCGGACCCGCTTGAAGCAGGTTCTCATCAACCTTCTTTCCAACGCCATCAAGTACAACCGGGCGAACGGAACGGTCGTCGTCGGCGTGGACTGCCCCGCGAGCGCCCCGAAACGCACTCGCATTACCGTCAGGGACACCGGCGCGGGGTTGCCTCCGGACATGCTGGTGCAGCTTTTTCAGCCTTTCAACCGTCTCGGACGAGAGACGACTGCTGAGGAGGGCACGGGTATCGGCCTGGTGATGAGCAAGCGGCTGGTTGAACTGATGGGTGGCGAGATTGGTGTCGAGAGCGCTGTCGGAGCGGGTAGCGTGTTCTGGTTCGAACTGAACTCGGCCGCTGCGCCGCAACTGGCAGTGGACAAAGCCGAACCCGCGGCAGATCCACACGCGCGGGTTCAGCCTGGCGCGCCGCTGCGCACGCTGCTCTATGTGGAGGACAACCCGGCTAACCTGATGTTGATCGAGCAACTCATCGCGCGCCGCCCGGATATGCGCCTGCTGACTGCCATAGACGGGAATCTCGGTATCCAGCTCGCGCGCGCCCGCCAGCCGGACGTGATCCTGATGGACATCAATCTGCCTGGCATCAGTGGTATCGAAGCCCTGAGAATCCTTCGCGCGGACCCGGCCACCGCGCGCATTCCCGTGGTGGCCCTCAGTGCCAATGCCATGCCGCGCGACGTCGAGAAGGGCCTGCAGGCGGGATTCTTCCGCTACCTCACCAAACCAATCCGGGTCAATGAGTTCATGCAGACGCTGGACGTGGCGCTGGAATTCGCCCGGCAAGAGGCCGGTCATGCCAAATAAATCGGGACGAAGGTCATGGTCAGCCCAGCCGACATTCTGAACGCCAGAATCCTGGTGGTTGACGATCAGGAACCGAATGTCCGTCTGCTGGAGGGCATGCTGCGCATCGCCGGCTACACTTCCATCGAATCTACCACCAATCCGAACGAGGTCTGCGAGCTCCACCGCCAGCGCCGCTACAGCCTGATCCTGCTCGATCTCCAAATGCCCGGCATGGACGGATTCCAGGTGATGGAAGGCTTGAAGGAAATCGAAGAGGACGGCTATCTTCCGGTCCTCGTGATCACTGCGCAGCCGGCTCACAAGCTGCGCGCTCTCGAAGCCGGCGCCAAGGATTTCGTCAGCAAACCGTTTGATCTGGCCGAGCTGCGCGCGCGCGTTCACAACATTCTGGAAGTGCGCCTGTTGCACCTGGAAACCAGGAACTACAGCAAAGTGCTGGAGGAGACCATCCGGGAACTCGAGCGAAGCCGCGAGGTGATTCGTCTCAAGACCCTGGAGGAGCGAAAGAAGAGCGAGCAGGAGTTAGCCTTGGCGCAGGAAACTCAGGAAAGCCTGCTGCCCCGTTGCCTGCCCCAGTTTGAGAATTTTCGCATCCATGCGTTCAACAATCCCACGCGTTATGTGGGAGGGGATTTCTACGATTTCCTGCAACTCAGCTCAGGGGAATGGATGGGGGTGCTGGCGGATGTCTCCGGCAAGGGGATGTCCGCGGCCTTGTTAAGTTCCATGGTGCTTGGCGCTCTCAGCATGGAGTTTCACTACCGGACCCAGCCGCGGGAGGTCTTGAACCGCGTGAACCAGCTCCTTTGCGAGAAATCTCTTCCCTACCAGTTCGTTACGCTCTTTCTCTTTCTCCTCAGCCCGGATGGCATGGGACAATTCATCAGCGCGGGACACAATCCAGCCTACTTGTTCCGTGCCGCCACGGGAAAAATCGAAGAGTTGGAATCTAACGCCAATGTTCTGGGGCTGTTCGATACCGCCTCTTATGAATCCGGCGCGTTCCGTCTCGACAAGGGAGACATTCTGGTGGTGTATTCCGACGGCCTGACGGATGCGCAAGACCCGCGGCAAGAAATGTTCGGAGAGGAAAGACTCCTAAAAATCATTCGCCAACAGGCCCCCTCGGGAAGTCACGCGCTCGAGCGGCAATTCTTGCATGACATTGCGGAATTTACTCAGGGCATGCCGCAACCCGATGACATCACCTTCGTGGTCGTCGAAAAATGTCAGTGAGAGATCGCTGACTCACGCTTACGGCTCCGATGCGAGCCACGACCGTGAGAAGCTGTGAAAAAATCGGTTGGCAGGCGAAAGCGCCTGTCCCACAAGAGCGCAAGCCGTTGCGCGCCAAAGTGGCCGCGATCAATTGATCGCGGAATTGTACGCAGAGCGCGTGAAGAACGCTGTGGCACAGCGCTTCAATGGGGCCGCGATCAATTGATCGCGGAATTCCGTACTGGCTCACTCGACTTGCCATCGTCTTCCAAGCTTCAATGGGGCCGCGATCAATTGATCGCGGAATTCCCATGTCGCGTTCCGAGAGCCAAGTGGTTGAAAACGCTTCAATGGGGCCGCGATCAATTGATCGCGGAATTACCCTTGCGTGAAGAGTAGACGACAGCGGGGTGGAGGCTTCAATGGGGCCGCGATCAATTGATCGCGGAATTCTGCAGACATTGCAAGAAGAAGATCTGTCAGCACAGCTTCAATGGGGCCGCGATCAATTGATCGCGGAATTATTTCGAGAAGAGAAGATAAATGGAGATGCGGCATGCTTCAATGGGGCCGCGATCAATTGATCGCGGAATTCCCGTAAGCGTGAGTACTACCAGCGCAAGAAGATGAAGCTTCAATGGGGCCGCGATCAATTGATCGCGGAATTCAGACGATCTACGTAGACGGGGTAGAAGGCGGTCCCGCTTCAATGGGGCCGCGATCAATTGATCGCGGAATTGGCTGCTTGCCCGAACACCGAGCACCCGAACACAAAGCTTCAATGGGGCCGCGATCAATTGATCGCGGAATTGTGCCCGTTGCCCACCGGGGCGACCAGTCCCGTAGTGCTTCAATGGGGCCGCGATCAATTGATCGCGGAATTTGATCTCCGCCGCGTGCCTCGGTCACACGCGGCAAAGCTTCAATGGGGCCGCGATCAATTGATCGCGGAATTGCCGGTGGTGGGATTACGGAGAGTTTTCAAGAACACGCTTCAATGGAGCCGCGATCAATTGATCGCGGAATTGCGTAAGGCCATCTCCGCCGACCTGACGGTACGGATGCTTCAATGGGGCCGCGATCAATTGATCGCGGAATTGTGCTTCGTCGTGACCGTGTCTCGCGGGAACTCACTTGCTTCAATGGGGCCGCGATCAATTGATCGCGGAATTGAGGGTTTCTAGGAGAGTAGTAAGGCCCGAAACACCGCTTCAATGGGGCCGCGATCAATTGATCGCGGAATTGCCGGGAAAGCTTCGGATTTGGAGAGTAAATATCACGCTTCAATGGGGCCGCGATCAATTGATCGCGGAATTGCAGGCAGTCCTGCAACGGCCCAAGATCGACATCGGCTTCAATGGGGCCGCGATCAATTGATCGCGGAATTAATCCCGCGATATCATAGCGCACGAACCCGTCCGAGCTTCAATGGGGCCGCGATCAATTGATCGCGGAATTGCGCCGGCTCTCCATCGCGAATCCCCGGAAGGGCACGCTTCAATGGGGCCGCGATCAATTGATCGCGGAATTTCCGCGAGCTGGTCAAGATGGCTTCGGAGCGTGAGGCTTCAATGGGGCCGCGATCAATTGATCGCGGAATTGAAATGTGCTTGCATTCGATCATTGGCAATCTTTCGCTTCAATGGGGCCGCGATCAATTGATCGCGGAATTCCTGAGCCCTTCCATCGTCAACCAGTCGACTACCTGGCTTCAATGGGGCCGCGATCAATTGATCGCGGAATTCAAATCCTCCGGCTCCTCTGCTCAGAGGCGCCGTCGCTTCAATGGGGCCGCGATCAATTGATCGCGGAATTTCGTCGAAGAGCAGTTTGATGTTCTCCGCGCCTCGGCTTCAATGGGGCCGCGATCAATTGATCGCGGAATTTAGGACGACGACCATGAGCGACCACGACGCGACCACGCTTCAATGGGGCCGCGATCAATTGATCGCGGAATTCCGGAAGCGGTCATAGCGTATGACCAAGTTTCAAAAGCTTCAATGGGGCCGCGATCAATTGATCGCGGAATTGATTCCCACCGCCTTCATCTGGCTCTCCGGGCAACAGCTTCAATGGGGCCGCGATCAATTGATCGCGGAATTACAGAAAGAGGCAGCGAAGGCCGAAGAGGATATCTAGCTTCAATGGGGCCGCGATCAATTGATCGCGGAATTGTGCTGAGCGCCGAGCGCCGGAAAGAGATTGCGTCGCTTCAATGGGGCCGCGATCAATTGATCGCGGAATTCTATCTCCCCCGCGCTCCACACGTCGTTGACATCGGCTTCAATGGGGCCGCGATCAATTGATCGCGGAATTCTGGATGGCGATGTCGTCCTTGTTCCGGCCGCGCGTGGCTTCAATGGGGCCGCGATCAATTGATCGCGGAATTTTGCTTGGCATAGCTCACCCCGATCGTCACGATCCGGCTTCAATGGGGCCGCGATCAATTGATCGCGGAATTGATGGCGCTCCGGTCGGCCGGGTGGTCTTCGTACCACGCTTCAATGGGGCCGCGATCAATTGATCGCGGAATTGAGCCATTGATGCTCACCACGCCGGCCGTGCTCTCGCTTCAATGGGGCCGCGATCAATTGATCGCGGAATTGCTGTATCTGGCGGCTGAGGCGGCGCGCGAAGCCATGCTTCAATGGGGCCGCGATCAATTGATCGCGGAATTGGTGCCTCCGGTGACACGGGCGCCGCAAAAGTGAGCGCGCTTCAATGGGGCCGCGATCAATTGATCGCGGAATTATGGCGTCGGAGCGCGAAACGGCCGTCCTGCATTTGGCTTCAATGGGGCCGCGATCAATTGATCGCGGAATTCTCGCTAGTCGATCCCGACTACTCGCGGTACATTCGGCTTCAATGGGGCCGCGATCAATTGATCGCGGAATTATCGACGCCCTGGTACTGGTGCCTGAAACCGCCCGGGCTTCAATGGGGCCGCGATCAATTGATCGCGGAATTGTCGAAATTCGACACCCGGTTGAAGTTCGGCTCGATGCTTCAATGGGGCCGCGATCAATTGATCGCGGAATTGCGGGGTTTCGGACACGCTGTTGGGGCTATTATTTGCTTCAATGGGGCCGCGATCAATTGATCGCGGAATTGTCCAGCTCCGCCAGGTACGCGTCGATTGGCGCTTCGCTTCAATGGGGCCGCGATCAATTGATCGCGGAATTAGCAGCGGGATTGCTGTGACCACGGATACAGCTTAGCTTCAATGGGGCCGCGATCAATTGATCGCGGAATTAACAGCAAGGTGCCGAACCGGCAGTTGCTGGTGCGGCTTCAATGGGGCCGCGATCAATTGATCGCGGAATTACCACAGCGGAGGCTGCGGCAGTAACGGCGGCCAAGCTTCAATGGGGCCGCGATCAATTGATCGCGGAATTGGAGGCCGCACTGTCGGCGCGCTACGGAATGCTGCGCTTCAATGGGGCCGCGATCAATTGATCGCGGAATTCAAACACCGCGATGCGCGCGGAGACGCTGTTATCCACGCTTCAATGGGGCCGCGATCAATTGATCGCGGAATTGAGATCGGCATCCGACAGGGAGAAAGGCGCGTCTTGGCTTCAATGGGGCCGCGATCAATTGATCGCGGAATTCGAGTCTGCTATCCCTCGGTGACGCCACGCACCCGGCTTCAATGGGGCCGCGATCAATTGATCGCGGAATTTCCAGAACCGTCAACCTGGAAGCTGGGACCCCGCAGCTTCAATGGGGCCGCGATCAATTGATCGCGGAATTGGCCAAGCCCGAAGCAACGGAATAGCCCGTGCCTGGCTTCAATGGGGCCGCGATCAATTGATCGCGGAATTCTTTCGACCAACGCAGCGGTGATTCGGCTGGGGTTGCTTCAATGGGGCCGCGATCAATTGATCGCGGAATTCCCCGGCTTCGATGTGCCTAAGCTCCAGGCGGCGTTGCTTCAATGGGGCCGCGATCAATTGATCGCGGAATTACCTTGGAAAGTTCCGATACCGGGGCTCCCAAAGAGCTTCAATGGGGCCGCGATCAATTGATCGCGGAATTATGATTTGGTCCTCTCTCTCCCGCTGGAATCCTGGTGCTTCAATGGGGCCGCGATCAATTGATCGCGGAATTGGGGTATGGGTCGAGGAAGCGGCCAACGTTTCCAAGCTTCAATGGGGCCGCGATCAATTGATCGCGGAATTGCCACAACCTGCAACACCGGGCCGCCTTTCGGGGTTGCTTCAATGGGGCCGCGATCAATTGATCGCGGAATTCCCGATTCGAGCCCGAGCATCTTCGCCAGCTCGTAGCTTCAATGGGGCCGCGATCAATTGATCGCGGAATTGGGTCCGGGTGTCGGCATATACGAGCGGCCCAATGCTTCAATGGGGCCGCGATCAATTGATCGCGGAATTAAAGCCCCGATGCGAACAGACCGAAACGGGCTTGTGGCTTCAATGGGGCCGCGATCAATTGATCGCGGAATTGCGGTGCAGGGAGATCATCGAGGCACAGCCGGACCGGCTTCAATGGGGCCGCGATCAATTGATCGCGGAATTACACGCTCAGCTCGCCGGCTTCCGCGAACAGCCGCGCTTCAATGGGGCCGCGATCAATTGATCGCGGAATTGGAGCTCGACGCCGCCACACCCCGGCTGAAGCCTCCGCTTCAATGGGGCCGCGATCAATTGATCGCGGAATTGCGGCATCCTCATGACGGCGCGCTGGCTCTTGTTTGCTTCAATGGGGCCGCGATCAATTGATCGCGGAATTCGGTCAAGGGCTGGGATACCAAAGAGCGTGGTAAGAGCTTCAATGGGGCCGCGATCAATTGATCGCGGAATTGAGCCCGGAATTTACGAGATCGGCGACATCGACAAGCTTCAATGGGGCCGCGATCAATTGATCGCGGAATTTTGCCCAGCAGGGCCAGTCTGTTCGTTCCTGAGCCGGGCTTCAATGGGGCCGCGATCAATTGATCGCGGAATTCGCGATGCCGGTGATTCCGCACTTGCAGACGGCCGAGCTTCAATGGGGCCGCGATCAATTGATCGCGGAATTGGGAGGTTGATTTCGGAGTTGAGGTGGAAACGACGGGCTTCAATGGGGCCGCGATCAATTGATCGCGGAATTATTGTTTTTCCCGAGGCATGTCGGGGTGTCGATGCCGGCTTCAATGGGGCCGCGATCAATTGATCGCGGAATTGTGGACGTTCGATGCGGTCCAGACCTACACCCTGCGCTTCAATGGGGCCGCGATCAATTGATCGCGGAATTGTATATGCCAGAACCGAATGACGCCTCAACAGGCGGCTTCAATGGGGCCGCGATCAATTGATCGCGGAATTCCGACTGGCAGAGTTCGCGTGCTGCCCCTCTACCCGCTTCAATGGGGCCGCGATCAATTGATCGCGGAATTCTGCCGCCGCGCCGCCGCCACGCCCAACTCGATATGCTTCAATGGGGCCGCGATCAATTGATCGCGGAATTGCGATCTCCAAGACAGGCGGTAAAATCTATTTTTTGCTTCAATGGGGCCGCGATCAATTGATCGCGGAATTACGATGCCCGATTCGCCGCCTCCCGAGAGCATCAGAGCTTCAATGGGGCCGCGATCAATTGATCGCGGAATTAGATATAGGAAACCACGACCCACCGCCGCCATTTTTGCTTCAATGGGGCCGCGATCAATTGATCGCGGAATTGACCGGGCTCAGCACCAATCTGCCGATTGCGACGGTGCTTCAATGGGGCCGCGATCAATTGATCGCGGAATTCCAGCAGCCCGAATTCGACATCAACACCGCCAAGGCGCTTCAATGGGGCCGCGATCAATTGATCGCGGAATTGCGCGGAACGATTCAACGGTCATTCCGTCTTTCATGCTTCAATGGGGCCGCGATCAATTGATCGCGGAATTGGCAATGGTAGCACCAACGGCAGCGGAAAGCCTCCAGCTTCAATGGGGCCGCGATCAATTGATCGCGGAATTCCCCGTGAGACAGGCCGGCCCGCTGCCGGCCATCCCGCTTCAATGGGGCCGCGATCAATTGATCGCGGAATTACTTAGTCAGTATTAGTACGAACGAGCATTAAGTAGCTTCAATGGGGCCGCGATCAATTGATCGCGGAATTCGGTTGATCATCGAGATCGACACTTACAGAAGGAGAGGCTTCAATGGGGCCGCGATCAATTGATCGCGGAATTAGAAGCTTTCGTCATAGAGCCCAAATGAAAAGATCCGCTTCAATGGGGCCGCGATCAATTGATCGCGGAATTTTCGCGGAAAGCGCGCCGATGCTATGGATACGATGAGCTTCAATGGGGCCGCGATCAATTGATCGCGGAATTTCACGCGGGATCGAGGTCTTAATCGGAAGCTCCAGGCTTCAATGGGGCCGCGATCAATTGATCGCGGAATTCTCGCAACGCTGATTGTTGCAGTCCCAGCACTCCACGCTTCAATGGGGCCGCGATCAATTGATCGCGGAATTGCGCGGCTGCTGGACAAGGTCAGGCTCGAAGCGGCGCTTCAATGGGGCCGCGATCAATTGATCGCGGAATTACGGAATCAATACGAACAGTTACTTCTTTGCGGGCGCTTCAATGGGGCCGCGATCAATTGATCGCGGAATTACTACGGCACCCTTCGTCGCCTCCGCTCGGCTCTTTGGCTTCAATGGGGCCGCGATCAATTGATCGCGGAATTAGCTTCTCCTCTATCCTATTCTGTTTTCAAAGACCTCGGGTGCCGGTCGCGATCGCCTCAACTCAGGCCCTCGCACCTCGGACATCTCCCGCCGAATCTTCAACGCTAACTCCTCATTCTCCACCATCCTGGCGCCCCGCGAGCGCCTCCCGCCTTTTCCGCGCCGCTCAACCGCTCGCGCCTCCCGTCACCGCGTCGTGAACACTGGGTATTCCCCGATCTCCCCCTCCAGAACCCGCGCCAACAATCGCGACTGAATCTCCAGAAGCCGCCGGTAACTTACCCGGTAGTCGAACAGCGGGTGCGTCACCAACGTATCCATTCGCAGTTCGTACGCCCGGAAAAACCCCTTCCGCCCCGGCGCGCTCAGCGCCACCGACCCGCCCACCCGCACGAAGTCCCTCACCGTCACCATCCCCGTATTGATCGCTGTCAGTACCGCCGAATCCGCAATCAGCGGCCGGAATGGCTCCATCAGGTCCAGCGCCAAAGCCGGCCGCCCGAATCGCGGCTGATGGTAGAAACCGATGTACGGATCGAACCCTACCGCGTAGCTGGCCACCGTGAGATCCTTCGCCAGCAGGCTGTAGCCCAACGACAGCAGCGCATTCACCGGGTCCCTCGGCGGGCGCCGGTTGCGGCCCGCGAAGTCGAAGTCCATCTCCGCCGCTCCTGGGACTTCGTCGGGTTTGATCATTCCCCCAAAGTCGCCAAAGTACAACCGCGCGGCATTGCCCTCGATCCCCAGCAACTCGCCCAGCGATTCCGCCGATTCCGCGCGCTCCGCCATCTCCTTGAGTCCCGCCAGCGTCGCCCGCTTCGGTTCCACATGGTTCCGCTGCAGCAGCGTCCTCTGGTTCCGGATCTTTCCCGCCACCAGCCGCCGCGCGATCGCTCGCGCAAAGTACTCCTGTTCCGCCAGCCGGAACTGGCTCCGCCGCAGAAATACGTTCTTCTCGTTCAGCCCCGTGGTGATGCCGTAGAACCAGCCGCCCATCGAGAAGTAGCAGACCGGCACCCCCGCCTCGCACAGCGCCTGCACCGCCTGGGTGGAAACCTGCACGTTGCCCATCAGGCTCACCTGGCAAATCTCCCCCAGGCGCACTTCCTGCACCACCTTCTCCTTGTCTTTCACTTGCAGCACCGCACCCGATTTTCCCAGCCGAAATCCCTGACTGTTTAAGTACAGCGGCCGCAATTCGCTGCGCGGAGTCACCAGCGGCCGCACTTCCCGCTTCGCGCCCTTCCGCCGCGGCGCATCGAACAGACCGAGCTGCAGCGGTTCCGTCTCCAGTTCCGCCTCGCCCGCGAATCCGGTTTCGTCCGGCAGGCAGATCCCCACCAGAGAGCAGCCCGGACACTTCGGCGAATCCACCAGCGGCGGCGGAATCTCGCCCGCCTCCGCCACCGTCCACGCCCGCGCAATCAGCGCCTCCGCCTCCGCCAGCAGCCCGTCGTCGAACGCCACCCGCACCCGCTGACCCGTCTTGCGGTAGTAGACGATGCCTTCTTCGCACCGGTACCCGTTCTCCCGCAGCACCATGCCCTGAACCGCCAGTTGCGCCCGGTCCGCCGGCCAAAGTTCCAACCCGTTCGCCCCTTCCCGCGGACGGCCGTGTTTGTAATCCACCGGCGTTGCCGTTCCATCCTCCACTTCCACCAGGTCCATTTTGGCGATCACGTGCAATCGCTCGCTCGACAGCGTGACCGACCGCGAATGAATCGACTGGGGTAAGTCCGCCGATTCCGGCAGCGCCGTGGCCTTCTCATCCACCCGCTTATGCTGGATCGCTCCCTCCACCGTGTCCGTGCTTTCCGCGAACACTCCCTCCACCCATTCATAGAAGAACAGCCGCGGGCAATACGCGAACTCGTTGACCATTCGCGCCGGCAGATAATCCGGCAACCCACCCCGCGTTTCGACAACTGCCGGTAGAGCTCCCACGCTGACCTCTCATCACCGAAAATTGTGGGGCAGCCAATCCTGGCTGCCGCCGGCTTTCAGCCGGCGAATCCGAGCACAGCTCGGACGTGTCCCATGGAAACAGCAAGTCACGTTCACACGATAATGCACGGCGCGTCCACCGCCGTATACGGTTTCCCCAGCGCCACAATCACACGATCCCCTCGCCCCGCCGCCGGCCCCAAATTGACGAACAGCACCTGGTCCTTGGAGTGGTCGATAATCCCCGCCAGTTCCGCCCGGCACTTCGCCAGGTCCATGGGTGTCAACTGGCATTCAAACACGGAGAACTGCAAATGGTCCCCGAACCCGCGCATGGCCTGAAACACCTTCCGCAGCCGCTTCTCGTCGGCGATGTCGTAGCAGACCAGGTAGGAGGTGCGCATGGGCTAAACCGCGGCAAACTGTCCCAGGCCGTAGTGGCAGCCATAGCCCAAACTGAACGGGGCGGGCACGGGCTCGTCGAACTCCAGGCGAAATCCGTATCCGGGGCGAGGCGCATCATCCTTGCGATTGCGTCGGAACTCCACCCACTCAAATAGTCCAGGCGACCCGGCCAGCAAGTGTACGGCCTTGGGCGCCGGGAGTTCATGGTTCTGACACTCGCGGCGTATTTCATCGGCCAGGAATTCTCCGTAGTCGCCGCGGCCCTTGCGCCAATGGCGTCCGGAGCAAAACGGTGTGGTGCTGATTACGGTCGTTGCACCCTTCCGCATCTCGGTTCCCGTCGCTACCCTTTGGATTGCCATCACCCGAATTGGATCGCCGGTCGCCCGCCCGTACAACTCTGTCATCCGCAGAATCGCCTGTACCTCGTCCGGCTTGAAGCCGTCCGAAGCGCGGGTGTAAAGAAGGACCCGGTCAATGCGTCCCCGTTCATTGCCTAGCGGCAGGATGAACGCGTGCTGATGGTCCTTAAGCGGCTCTCCAGTCGCAGCTTTTCCACTGAACCTCGGCGACACCTTCCGGGGATCTCCCAGCAGTACCTTGTGAATCCCCATGAGCCGGACCCGCACCTGCTCTGCGACCTCCACTGTCGCCGTTACCAGCGGTAGCACGGTGGCGTTCAGACCCAACATTACTGCTTGCACGCTCGCGTGCTTCCGGGCAGTTTTGGGAACCCTTGCCAGTACCGCGTTAGCGGACCTCACGTAGGGGACCATACGCATCGCCGGCGGCAGACTGCGGCGATCCTTTTGGAACTCTGCCGTCGAATATGCAAGCGCCTCCAGCCAGGGCCGTTTCTCCGCGTACCCGTCCGCGGGCATCGGGCAGGCTACCGAAACCATATCCCCGCTTTCACCGCTCTCCGTCATCGGCTCGCACCGGATTCCCTCTTCCGGCGCCCCCTCGTGGAGGCGCGCATCAATCCACGATTCCGACCGCCCCATGTAGTTCAAGGAACCCAGCAATCGGCCCAACAATTCGCTCTGCGCCGCCGTGAGGTGAAGATTCGGCCACGTCACATATAGCGAGGCGCCGGGAGACATAGCCACGAAGGCATCGAAGATCAGGCTCTTTTCTGTCGGGTCGTAAGTATTGCTATTCAGGTAGCTCCGGGTGTGCGACGCCGTGGCCAAAGGCAGGCGATAACTCGGAGCCTCCACTGCCAGCGCACGAAGCAATTCCTCCATTGCCACGTCCGGCACTTCCGCATGCTTCCGCTTCCACGCATCGTACAGCGCGCGAACCAGGCGATAGGGCGAGGGAGGCCACTCTACGGCACCTTCATTCACGTGTCGGCCCCACGGCGTCGCGTGAAAACGATGCGCCGGAAACTTCAACTCAATCGTAGTCACTTCGCCTCTCCACCAACCTCACCCTCGCCTTTCTTGCCCTTCACGATCTTTACCGGCGTAATCACTTCCGTAACCGGCACTGCGGCAAACAGCCCTTTGCACTCAACAATGGCAGTCTGCACGCCGTTCAACAGCGCAGCTTCATCGGGGACCACGAACCCTGCCGGCGCCGTCGTTTCCGCATCGCTAACCAGCCGAAAGTCGCACGCCGTGCGCAGCCGCAACTGGCCGTCCAGGAACCGTCGGATCTTTAGCAACGCCAGTCCAACCAGCAGCCGGTATGCCTCCGCCGGCAACCCGTACCCGCGAATCAGCGCCAAGTCGATATTGAAGTACGCGCGTATCTTAGCGGCCGTGAACTCGATCCGGCTGTAGGGCACGTTGCTGTAGACGCCCTTCTCGCCAGCGTCCGCTTCAGTCACCTGCAATTCGCCCTTCGGATCCACCGGGCTATTCTTCACCCCGCCCGAAATCGCCTTCTTCACGTCCTCGGCTTCGATGAAGCCCGTCACCGCGCGCGGAGCCCTGACCCGCCCGCCTTCCAGCAGTGAGAGAAACACCCCGTGAAGCAGACTGTTGGGGTCGTATTTGAAAAGCGTGGCGTAGATGGCCTTCCAATCCAGCGGCCGCTTCGGATTGTACTTCATCTCCTTCGCCAACTTGTCCTTGAACTCCTTCTTATGCAGGAAGTATGGCGACCCGATCCGGTGCGCCTCAATCAGCGAACTCGTCCTTACGGGGTCGCCCGCTCCGCTCAGCGTCGCCGCCACGTACGGAAGGCCCTTCAACTCCGCCGCCAGGTCCGGGCCGTCTCCGTCAAGGCATGTCTTCTCCAGCCGGTTCGCCACACTTTGAGCGCTCTCTACCAGCAGCATTTCCTTGCCATCGGGGCGCGTGTATTGCGCCGCCCCAAGGTCCGCGAACCCGGTCGGTTGAAACCGGTCTCCCTGAGCGGGTACCAGTTCCGCCTCAAGAAGTATACGGGGGGCGTTCTCAATCTTCGTCCAGTCAATCATTTCGTCTCTCCTGTCTCGTTTTAAAAAGGTCTCGCACTCCGGTCCCGTATGGAACTGGAATCAGTAGCGCGGCCGCCAGTCTCATGCCATCGAAGCCGCCAGGGTCTTGCATCTCCGCCCGCAATAGCCCGGCGTTTTGCAACCGCCGCGCGCCAATGGTTACAGCCTGCTCTACGTCGCCCGCGGTCAACGCCGCCAGGACGCCCAAGTCTGCCATCAGGTGTTTCTTTCCCTCCTGCGTCTCCACCTGCTCCGCAAAGAACAGATGCTTCAGCAGCGCGTAGACCGGCCATACGCCCACGTCTTCCCGCCCCTTGCTCTCCGCTGAATCGTCGCTCCTCCAGTTCACCAGCGTGAACGCAAATAGCAACTCCTCGATCCGCTCGTCATCTACCGAGCCCTCCAGGAAAAGCGTCGCATCGCCGATGCCCGCCCGGTAGGACGATGCCAGTGGATTCCGGCTGAGTCCTCCCTGTTCCGCCAACAGGACCCGCCGCTCCAGAGTTCGCGCCATTCGTTCCGCCACCGTGGCTCCAGTCCATGAAAAGTTGCGGTTCGCCCGGTCCAAGTGCTCCACCATGGCGGGCGCATCCTGATCCCAAATGCCGGCCAAAGCCGCCGCAATGCGCGCTTCCGCAGTCCCGCTCGTATTGGAGAGCTTTCCTACCCAGCCTCGACTAAGGCCCGCCGGGATTCGCACCTCCTTGCCCGTCAGCAGCATTCGCCGGTACAACCGTCCTACGCTCGCGGCCAGATCTTCTAGCGCGTCCTCGCCGCCGCGTAGCAGTACGTTGTACATGCCTTCTTCTACCTGCCGCCGCAGGCTCACGAATTCGGCTGGCCGAGGCTTCATCTGCCAGTCGATTGCTTCGAGAATTCCATTTAGCTCGCGCACTAGGTCGCTCTCGGACCGGTCCCTGACCTCGAAACGGCCGACGGGCAGTGCGACATAGCTGTCTCCCCGCCGCTTCAACAGGTTGTACCGCATAAAGCCCGCGATGCCGCGATCCACTCCCAGCATGCAGGCCGCCTCCGCGAATTCCAGTCCGTTCTGCGCGGGCCGGCCGTCCACCGCAGCCCGTCCTTCGCGCAACAGTGCCTTCATTTCTCCATACGTCGCCCGCCGCTCCCAAATCGGAGCCCATATCTCCGCGCGGGCGGAGTCCCCGTCGTTCGCGGCCGCCGACCCATACCCAACCGGCGTGGACTTCACTGTGAATGGGCTGCAAAGAAAGGAACGGAACGCGATACCCTGCCGCCGGTATAGCCCCGCAGCCCACCCCACAGCCCCTTCCAACGTCAGGACGAAGTTCCACGGGTTGGAAGGCACGTCCGCTGTCTCGACCCCCTGGCCCTGATTGAATCCACCCGCCCTTCCCGGATCGTACTGTCCAACGGCGCTCGGTTGAAGCCCGCCTGTGGCTGATCCGAACACCGAGTTCCTCAGCAGTGCTTCCACTGGTGTTTTGCTGTCCGGCGCAATCAGCAACTCGGCCACGGACTCCATGAAGTTGTTGGTGTAGTCCAACCGTCCTTCATTGCCACCCGTGCCCAGGATCGGCGCAAAGGTCCTTTCGTCCTTTGCAGAGATGCCAACAGCCGCATCCAGCCAGTCCACACACCCGTCCGGCAACTGGTTTCGGCAAGCCAGTTGAATATCCGCTCGCCGCTTGTCTTCCTCCGACTTGGAAGCGCCCTTCTCCTGCGCCACTTCGGGGATCGCGCGGGCTCCCTCGATAGCTTCCCGGTAAACGGCGAATCGCTGGCCAGTGGAACCCGTTATGGCATCAATCCCAACCGTGCGATCCTTCGGATAGAAGCCGCTCCCGCCGTTCCATGGCGAAAGAATCGGCGTCGGCGCGTAGCCTTCCAGGAAGAACGCTACCAGCCTGTTTTCATCCAGCTCCGTTTCAAGGCAGAAACAGGCTGCGCTCCACCATCCGCGCGCCGAACCATCCGCCTGCTCCGACACCAATCGCAACACCGCCAGCGCCTTCAGATAACTGCCGAGCGGCTCCAGGGTGCATCCTCCCAGCCGGATCACATTCATACGGCGGCCTCCTTCTCCGCTTTGGCGCTCGCCGCCTCATCCGAGATTCGCAGCAGGATTTCCAGATACGCCAGCCGGAACGGTCCCAATTTGTCCCGCAACCTCAGCACGCGGTCTGTCCAGGAGCGCGCACCCTCTTGGTCGCAACCCAGTTTTGCGAACTCCAGTGTGATCGCCGTCTCCGTCCGCTCGACGCCGCCGCCCAAAGAGCACGCCAGAAGCACCTCACCTTCCTCGATCCCCCGCACCCGTTCGCGGCCTGCGATCCGTTCCCCCGGCATTGATCGCACCACTACCCGAATCCGCCCATGGTGAGCCGCCACCACATACGCCGCAAGATCGCTCTCGCCCCCTCCAATCAACGCCAGTGCGCTAGCCAGCTCGTGCCGGAAAAATGGCCTGGAATGCCTCCCGTTGCCTGCCGATTTCGCCAAAAGCTCGCCATAAGGCGGATCCACTGTCTGCAAAGTCTTCTGCATCACCGGATGTGCCTTCCCCCAATCGTGAAACCGCGCTGCGGTTTGCAGTGCGCGGTGATAGGGATCGAGGCCCAAACCCGCCAACGTCTGGATGAGCCGCTGCATCTCCTCACACACCTGATCCGTATGCGCTTCCAGTGACTGCCGGTATTTCACAAACGTCTTGCGGTCGTCGTCGTTAGGCTCAATCTCCGGGCCGCCCGGTGCAAGCGATGCGACCGCCTCCGAACTCTCCGGCCGCCACCCGTAGTCGGGCGTGTACTTCCCGTCGGAGACATGCAACAGCAGTGTCATCCCTGGATAGATCGTTTCCGGTCGCGCCCATTTCCCCTCCGCTGCGTTCCATGCCCACACCATTTTCGGCAGCAAGTCTCCAATCGGAGCCGGGCAAAGCTCGCCTTCGTCGATCTCCGGCATCTTGTCCGGCGGAGTCTTGCCCTCCCAGTCGCGCCAGAACACGTACACGTCCCGCTCGGGATCGCTGCGCACGAAACGCGAAATATCAATCTCATTCCCACCAAGGTCTGGGCTCGTGTCGAATAGATCGAGCAAATCCGCCCGTCGCAGCACATGCTTCCACGGCGACGGCGATGAGAACAGAGGCGGAAGATCCGCGGGAGCTCCCGATCTCAGGCCTTCGATCATCTGTCCGGCCGCAGCCACCTCCGCCGGGTCGTACGGTGCGCAGACCCTCTGCTGATCCTTCTCGCTGATTTCTGCCTCATCCGCCAGGGCCTTCAGCTTTGCAGCCAGCGGCCGGTCCACCCAGTAAATCCGGCATCTGGAGCGTTCGCCCTTTCGGTTTACGCGCCCGAACCGTTGCACCATGCTCGCGTATGGCGCGAGGTCGCTTACCATTAATGTTGCATCGATATCAATTCCCGCCTCGATCACCTGAGTCGCCACCACAATGCGTCCCGAATCTGGCACGCCACCCAATGCCGCCTCCACATGCTGCTTGCGGTCCGCGGCACGGAATCGCGAGTGCAGCAACCTCACCTCCGCAGTGGTTTTCTTTTCCAGAGCTACGCGGATTTCGACAGCGCGCCGTACCGTATTCGCAATCACCAAGGTCAATGTTCCGGCGGCATGTCTGGCCGCCACGAACTCCGCGACGCCCTGCGGGAGACGACAACTCGCCGGCGCGCGCTCCACAAGTTTTTCGGCATTCCATCGCATCCGGACGATATTGTTCTTCAGGTCGTCTTCATCAGGCTGGATCACCGCAGCCGCACTGGCCGCAAAGTCCACAGTCTCCATCCACGCGGGATCGATGGTCGCTGAAATCCAACACGAGGGCACGGCCCCAAATGTTGAGAACCTTTCGCGAAACGCGGCCAGTTGCGTGGAAGTGGCGAGCCCATCGCCAAGCAACTGCACCTCGTCCATGACCCAGAAGCAGTCGTTGTTGAGCAACGCGAAATCGACCGGCCAGCGGAAAGGGTTGCGTGCATACCCACGATTCAGTGCGCGGCTCAGCAGCAGATCCTGCGTGCCCACCAGAATGGCTTCTTCGTCGGGTCTCAGTTTGGCATCGTTGTCTTCGCTCCCGCCCATAAGCCGGTAGACCTTGATCGGTCGGATCAGCCCCGCCTCTACCAGCCGATGAATTCGCTCCTCCGCCACCTTGGCGACTTGCTCAGTAAGCGCACGGCCCGGAAGACACCAGATCAGTCGGCGCGGCGTTCTTTCCGGATACTCCGCTCGCCCGTGCAGCCACGAAACCAGCGCTGTATCCGTCTTGCCGAGCCCCGTCGGAGCCTTCAGGATCGCGTTCTGGCCGGCCGCCTCACAAAACCTCTCTTGAAAAGGAAACAGAGTGAAACCCGTCGCCGACTGGTAGAAGGACGAGTATGTCATTGTCCGATCTCCATTTGGAGGAAATCGCTCCGTCTGCATATCAGCTTCATAGGTTCCCCGTAGAAGCCGCTGAGGGATGATATGGTGGAGATCGGCGTCCCACTCCTCGGCGGTGTGGATAGATAGGCCATGCCGGATGACCGCATCCGGAACGGTCGAATTAGCTTCGGTCTAAGACAAATTGAGTATGGACCTAAGTCTCACCGGAGTCAACAACAAAACTTGATTTTTCTTGGGGACCGCTCTATACTCGGGATACACTTGATAGCTGGGCCCAATTGAAGCTGTTGCTGACTTCGGTGTCTTGACCGACACAGCTTTCATTCCGCGATCAATTGATCGCGGCCCCATTTGAAGCAACGGGCCGAGTAATCTTGAAATGTGAGCCGGTGGTCTTCAGCGCCGGAGAAGAGACTTCGAAGGCCGGGCAGCAATTGTTTCAGTGAATACGGGGATTGCACATGACACGCGACGAGGCGATTGCCGAGATCACCCATAAGCTGGTCGAGTTCTACCAGCCGATTCGCATCTACCCGTTCGGATCGGTTGCGCGCGGCGATGACGGACCGGATAGCGACCTGGATTTTCTGGTGGTGGTCCCGGACGATGCGCCCGAGGACAAATTGCGTCCCGGCGCGGCGCGCAGAGCAGTGCGTGGAACCGGGTTCGCCAAAGACCTCGTGCCGTGGCGCAAGACCGATTTCGAGGAGCGCGCGGCTTGGGTCAGAGCATCCCTGCCGGCCACCGTCGTGCGCGAGGGAAGGCTGCTCTATGACACCCGGTGAAGCCCGTGCCAGGGAATCGCGCGAATGGCTCGCCAGGGCCGATGAGGACTTGGCCTCGGCGCGTGTCCTCATCGATTCCGGCCATATCGCCAACGCGCTCTTCTTTTGCGGCAGGCCGCCCAGAAGAGCCTGAAGGCTTTCCTGACGTGGCACGAACTGGCCTTCCGGCGAACGCACGGCCTGGAGGAGTTGGGCGAGGCCTGCCGGGCGATTGATAGCACGCTGGCTGCGCTATTGGAGCAGGCGGACGAACTTTCGGACTACGCATGGAAGCTGCGCTACCCTGGAGCGCTCTACACCCCCGAACTGGAGGAAGCGGAGGCCATGCTCGCCATTGCCGGCGGCATTTTCCGCGAAATCCAGTCGCGGCTCCGAAGTCACGGTGTATGAACCGCCGCCGGAGCAGTGGGAGCCGGATTAAGGAAACGCCCGGGGCGTATTCGCCAACTTTGTCGTCATGACCATGGTGAAATGACCATGGTATGAAACTGCCAGATCGCCGCCTCCCCGCCGGCCGAAGTCTGGTCGGACCAACTGATCGCTGAGCGTCGCCAAGAGGCACGGCGTGAAAGTAAAGACTGAGCAGCCGCGATACGTGCTTGACAGCTCCGCCGTCATCGCGCTGGTAAGGCGCGAGCAGGGATGGGAGAAGGTCAACGCCGCTCTGCAGCACTCCGTGATATCGGCCATCAATCTCGCCGAATCCATGACCAGGCTGATCCGCCAGGGCGGCGAACCGCGTCTGGTGGAGCGCTTGCTCAGGGCTCTCGATCTCGAGGTGACTCCGTGGGATGAGGAATTGGCGTGGGCCAGCCGCGACCTTTGCCCTCTCGCCTGGACGCACGCCATTTCCTTCGCCGATCGGGCGTGCCTGACGCTTGCGCGTCACCTGGATCTGGCCGCCATGACCGCTGACTCGGAATGGAAGAAACCGAGCCACGGTGTCCGCGTGTACTTGTTCAGAGAAGGTCGGCGCAAATAAACCCGCAGTCCGCAGGCTCTCGCTCGCTGAGTTGCTTCAATGGGGCCGCGACCGCGCGGTCGCGGAAATGGCATCGCGTCTGTCCCACTCGTTGACCTTCGCGAAGCTTCAATGAGCCGCGCCCTACGCCGGCCGCCGAATCGGAATGAAACGGATCTCGATTCGTCGATTCAACGCCCCCGCAATCCTGCGCAGCATTGCCAGCGAGTGCCCCTCGTAATCCGCGTCCTCAAGGCGGCAAATCACTGACGCAGTGGTGCCGATCACCCTGGCAAGCTGAGTTTGCGTCAGGCCCGCCGCTGCCCTCAACTCGTGGATCTTGCGGGCGATTTCTTCATTCGCGCGCGCCTCCTCCAGGGCCTTCAGCCGGGCTGGCTTGCCTTCATAGAACCGGCGGTGAAGGATCTCTACCGCATCGGTTGCCGGTTTCGCTCTCTTGACCATCTCAAACCTCCTCATACGTGTGCCTCGCCGGATTCGCCTCGAACCGCTTCTTGCACTCCATGGCTCGATCGATTTCCTTCGGCGGTACCGCCCGTTCTTTCACCAGCCCGTGCGAGACTACTGCCACCATCACCCCGTGGAAGAAATACAGCATCCGATGATGAACTCCTTGCAGGCTGACGCGTAATTCGTAAATCCCGTCGCGCAGGAAGTCCGCTTCGGGCCGCCGCAGTTCGTGACCCATCTCGCGCAACCGTTCCAAACGCAGGTAGCACTTGTCCTGTGCTTTCGCCGGCAATTCATCGAACCACTCCACGAACGGGCATGATCCGTCTCCCTCCCGGTAGAGGACGACTCTGATCTTAGGCACTTGACCCCAGTCTATTCGCACTATTGCGAAACTGCAACCCGCCCGCCTTTTCCCTCAAATGCAACTGCTGCCGTCGAAGACGCGCTCCGCAAGGTCGCCTGCTGGGTTTCCCCCGGCCGCTCCCCTACGGCCTCCCTCTCCACTCCGGCACCTTCACCGGCTCGTCCTCTCTCCCGCCGATCCACCACCGCCCCTTCCCCTGCGGCGGATTCGGATAGATCTTCCCGGCGCTCCAACAAGCCAGCGAGACCGCCAGCACCATGTCGTCGTGCATCCCGTCCCGCCACGCGCCGTACTGCTCGTTGCCCGCCAGCGATACTTTCACCTGCATGTCCGTCATCTCCCTCAGTAACGCCGGTGCGTCCGCCAGGCCCCTCGCGATCTGCAACGCACGTTGCTGCAACAGCACCTGCATGCCGGTAATCAGGTCGCGCTTCGGCACTTTGTAATATCCCTGGTCCATCGTCTCCAGGTTGCCGGCCGTGATCATCGCCGGCATCAACGGGCATCCCGGCCGCGCCTTCCGCAGCATATCCACTATAGGTCTGCCCACTCCCGTTCCGTCCACCGCCAGGTGGCACCGGCCCGCCAGGCTGGCCGACCGAGTCACGCGCACCACACGTTCCACCACTTCCGGATATGGAGTCCCCAGCGGCATCCGCTCCAGGTACCGCAACCTCAGCATCACTTCCTTCCGCCATGCCCACATGGCCGCCTCCCACTCTCCCTTCAACTCGGACCGCTCCACCACCGCAATCGCCGTGAAGTCTTGCGTTTGTCCCAAGTCCACTCCTACGAAATATCGATTCACGATTTACCTCCTGCTGATCTTCCAGTCAGCTTATTTGTTGTCTTCTCTCCGCGTCTCCGCGTCTCCGCGTTGAAGTCTTCCTCCCCCTCTTCATCCGATCCACAGCGGTTCCACCTCGTCGCTGATCGCCTCCTCCACCAGCGTGCGGTCGAAAACTCCGCTCACCGAATCCTCGAATTCGCACAGATACTCCTGCCGGAAGCAACGCTCTCCCATCGTCCGCCGTTCCTCCTCCAGAAACGCCCGCGGGATCCTCTCGCATTCCGTCGCCGGCGCCCTCACCCGTTCCCATTCCGGCCCCCCGTGCTCCCATGCCTCGTAGAAGAACCCCCGCTTCCCGAACGGCGTGCTCATCAGCCACAACGACCCGCCGCTCACCGCCAGCATCGGTCGAATCGCCAGGTACAGTTCGTCGCTCACCCGCGCCGCCTCGTCCACCAGCAGCAGCGCTACCGCCGAGAATCCCCGGATCGTCGCCTCGTTCCCCGGCAGCCCCACAATCCGCGCCCGGTTCGGCAGTTCCAGCGACATCTCGTTGTCCCCATCCCCCTTCGGCCGGATTCCCAGCTTTCGCACGAATCCCGTTGCCTTCCTCAGAAACTCCCCGCTCTGCCGCGCGCTCGGGCTCACCACCAGCGTCAGGCTCTCCGGCGCGCTGCCTGCTTGGTGGACCGCCATCGCCGCCGTGATCGTGGACTTCCCCCACTGCCTGGTGCAGTTCAGCAGCCCCCTCTTACTGGTCGTTCCCAGCACCCGCGCTTGCAAGTCGTCGGCCGGAAACTGTAGCTCCTCCCTCACCCATGAAGTCACATCCCCCGTCCGCGCACTCCGCGCCGCCCGCCGCCCGCATTTCGTGTTGTGATCGACATCCCACACTACTCAGTATAAAAGTCCATCTGGAAATTTAAGACCTGTAGCTCTGAATTACAGCCACCTCGCTCTCTGCCAACCCTCTGATTCAGTGAGCATTACACAATATTTTCATCCCTCCCGCTTTTCGTGTGAACGGCCCTCGCGCCTCTACCGCAGAAACCCGTCGCCGCAAAACGGGGACTGCTGGCAATTCCCGCTTTTGGAATTGGATAGCTGTACCCGCTTTGCTCGTTCACAACTATTTTTCCCATTGGAATCAATAACTTAGGTTAGTTCGAACACCTCCTGCTGTTAGCCTGGAGTCGAGGGAGAAACAATGTCATCGTCACTCAGACGAATTATCGCCTCGCGGGCCAACGGCGTCCGCTCTCGGGGCCCGTCCACGCCGCAAGGGAAGCAGCGCTCTTCCCAAAACGCCGTCCGCCACGGACTGCTCGCCCGCTGCATCGTCATGGAAAAGGAATCGCTCCAATCCTTCGAAGCCCTGTTAACCCAGCACCTCGACAGCCTCCAGCCCGCCGATGGCGTGGAATTCGGCATGGTCGAGGAAATGGTTGCCTCTTACTGGCGCATGCGCCGCGCCTGGGCCATTGAAACCCGCATGCTCGAAGACGCCGCCAGCGCCCAAGGCGAGTCCGACCCCGTCGGCTCCATCACCGCCGCCTTCAACAGCCTCGCCGCCTCACCCGCGCTCGCTCTGATGCACCGTTACGAAACCCGCCTCCACCTCGTTTACCAACGCTCGCTCCACAACCTCCTGCTCCTCCGCGCCCTCGCCGTACCAAACGAACCTAGTCCCATTTCCGGACACTCGGATGGTCTTATCCAGCCTGCGCCCGATATTGTCCCGCCAGCCTTACCATGAGCCGGCCCCCCTTTCCTCCGACCCCTTCTGCGCTCTCAGGTTTTGACTTGCTTATTTGTCTACGCGTTTCCTCCGCGTCTCCGCGCTTCCGCGTTAGGTCTTCAACGGCCGCGCGGCAGGGTGCTAAGATTCGGGTTCGCCACAGACCAGGAGGCTGAAGAATGCCGACCGCCCCGCCGGCCAAACAACTTCCCAGCAACGCGTACACGCCTCTCTCGCCGGGAGAGACCTACCAACCGCCGGTGCCGGCTTCGGAGAAACTGGCGGAACTCACCCCCCGCTCCATTGGCTGGGGTCTTTTCCTGTGCGTGGTGTTCACCGTCGCTTCGGCGTACTCGGGACTGAAGGTGGGGCAGGTGATGGAGGCGGCCATCCCCATTTCCATCCTGGCGATCGGCTTGGCGCGCCTCTTCCCGCGGCGGTCCACGGTGCTCGAGAACGTCATCATCACCGGCATCGGCGGCGTGGCCGGAGGAGTCGTGGCGGGAGCCATTTTCACCCTGCCCGCGCTCTACATTCTGAAGCTCGATCCGCACCCCCTCCAGACCATCGTCATCTGCGTGTCCGGCGGTTGTCTGGGCGTGCTGTTTCTCGTTCCGCTGCGGCGCTACTTCGTCGCCGATATGCACGGCAAGTTGCCGTACCCCGAGGCGACCGCCATTACCGAGGTTCTGGTGACCGGCGAGAAGGGCGGATCGCAGGCGAAATTGCTGCTGCAGGCCACGTTTCTCGCCGGGATTTACGACTTCCTGGTCACCACCTTCCAGGTATGGAAGGAATACGTGGATTTTCAGTTCATCCCCGCCATGCGCATGCTCACCGAGCGCGCCAGGGTGGTGGTGAGCTTCGATGCCATCGGGTTCATTCTGGGGCTGGGATACGTGATAGGGCTGCGCAGTTCGCTGATCCTGTGCGCGGGCGGGGTGCTGTCCAACCTCGTGCTGGTGCCGCTGGTGTGGATGATCGGCCGCCAGCACACCGCCGCCGTATACCCGGCCACCATCCCCATAGCCCAGATGACGGCGGTGCAGATTTTCCGCGGCTACGTGCGCTTCGTGGGCGTGGGAGCCATCGCCACGGCGGGCATCTTCGGAATCGTCAAATCGATTCGCATTGTGGCTTCGTCGTTCGGCGTCGCGCTGCGGGCGTTTCGCGTGGGCCAGAAATCGTCCGGAGAGCGCACCGACCGCGATATGCCGGTGGTCACCGTCCTGATCGGCGTCGCGCTCAGCGCGCTGGCGGTGGGCCTGATCTTCGGCAGCCTGTCGCGCGACCCCATGGTGGTCCTGATGGGCGTGGTGCTGGCGCTGGTGTTCTCGTTCTTCTTCACCAGCGTGGCGGCCAACGCCATTGCCACTACGGCGCGCAATCCGGTATCGGGAATGACCATGCTCACCATCATCATTTCCTCGATCGTGCTGCTGCGCTTCGGCCTTTCGGGCACCACCGGAATGTTCTTCGTGATGGCGCTGGCGGGCATGGTGTGCACGGCGCTTTCCATATCCGGGCAGGCCGTGACCGATTTCAAGACGGGCTACTGGCTGGGCTCCACTCCGGCCGCGCAGCAGAAGGTGAAGTTCCTGGGGGTCATCGCGGCGTCGGTGGCCGTGGGCCTGACCATCGTGATGCTGGCGCGCGCCTTCCAGTTCGGCGAAGCGGCGCCGGGCGACCTGCGCACCGTGCTGTCCTCGCCGCAGGCATCCATCATGAAGGCGCTGGTGGAAGGCTTCATGAGCCGTCAGCCCGTGGCGTACATTCTGTTCGGCGCGGGTGGGGCCATCGCGGTGATCATGGAGATGCTCGGGGTGCCGGCGTTGATCTTCGCCCTGGGAATGTATCTGCCGCTGGAGCTGAATACTCCCGCGCTGGTCGGCGGGTTTCTGGCGCACTATGTGGGCAAACGCAGCGAGAAACTCGGCGGCCAGCGCGGCGCCGGCGTGCGCGAGCGCGGCGTCATCATCGCCAGCGGCTTCATGGCCGGCGGCGCGCTGGGCGGCGTATTGGGCGCGGCTTGCCGCCTGCTGCGGGGTTATAAGGAAGAGTGGATCCGCACGCCGTTTTACGGCAATGAGCTGGTTTCGCAAACGGTCTCGGCGCTGTTGTTCGTGTGTCTGTGCGCGTACCTCTGGTTCGTATCGGTCCGCCACAAAAAGGAGAGTGAGTGATGAGCGCGCCATTGGAAGAACTGGTCGGCAATGCCATTCTGGGCATCGACACGCTGTGGGGCGGAGACGTGATGTGCGCATCGGGGACGGGGCGCTTCATCGCCGATTCGTGGTTCGGCGATGAGCCTTTGCCCGCGGCTTACACCGCGCCGGAAGCCGGCCCGGTGCGGCAATCGAGCGGCGTTTCGGCGGCGTCTCCCGACGCGGCCGCCATTGACGCCTACCTGGCCAAGGTGGATATCCCCGGCGCCATCGAGGGTCTGAAAGGCGTGGCCGCGCAGGTTGGCGGCTTGCGCGGCGAGTACCTGGCCGGCCTGGCGCTGTGCTTCGAGACCATGTGGGACCTGGCGATGGAGATTCTGGGCCGCGGCGCGAAGGTTTCGTACGACCGCTGCGTGTGGGCGTCTTGCGCTCGGGCGCCCGAGGCTTCCGACCCCCTGGCCAGGCGCCAGCGCGTGGCGGAGTTGCTCGGCGGCCCGGACGACTTACTCGAGGCCGTGGACGCGTGGCGCGCCAGTCACCGCGTCTCGATGGCGTCAATCCGGCTGTTGGGCGCGGCCGTGATCGGACACTTCGATCGATTGACGGCGGCCCACGTGGTGCCGCATCTGCCGGCCGAATGGCAGGCGGTGCCGCGGGCCAATATCGAGTTCCTGGCGATTCGCGACGCGTGGTTCTCGGGGTCCATGAACTATCTGGGACGCAAGCGGCGCGCCGATGGCGGCCCCGAGTACGAAGCCACCTATGAGATCAACGCGTCGCTCGACATTTCGCTGCCGGAGTTCATGCAGCTTGTGAGTCATGAAGTGGTGCCGGGGCACGTTACCACGTTTGCTTATCTGCAGGACCTCTACTGGCGGCGCGCAGTGGGCTTCGAAGCTTCCGTGCTGACCATGAACACGCGCGCGGCGGCGTTGTTCGAAGGCATAGCCAACAACGCCATCCTGATGGCTTATGGCGTGACGGAGGTGGACCAGTTACCCGATCCCGATCTGCAGATCGGCGTGCTGCTGGCGTTGTTGCAGGATGATGCCAAGAACCAGTCGTCGTTTCTGACGTGGGGCGAAGGCGCCGCGCAGCCTGAGGTGGCGAAGACCCTGCGCCGCGATTTCCTGGTCTCGCTGGAGCGCGCCGGCAAGCTTTCGGGCGCATGGGGGCGGCATCCGCTGCTGGGCCGCATGTATCTGCCGGCGTACCGCGCGGGCACCATGAAAGTGGCCGCGCTGCGGCGGCGCTATCCGGCGGCGAAGTTTTTGCCGGCGCTGTACGGCGCCAACGGCCTGGTGGATATCGCGACGCTGGAGCGCGCGATTTAGGCCCGATAGCGTTCACTTAAGCTGTCGAGTGGCCACCCGGCGCCTGAAGCTAGAATCAAGTGCAGCTCAAAACCTAAGATCAATGGCCGTCTTCTTCGTCTTTTTCTTTCTGTCCGGCGCTTGCAGCCTGGTCTACCAGGTGGTGTGGCTGCGCGTAGCCATGGCGGATTTCGGGGTGACTACTCCGCTGATTTCGATCGTACTCTCGGTGTTCATGGCCGGCCTGGCCCTGGGAAGTTGGGGCGGAGGGCGGCTGGCGCGGCGCTGGGAAAACCGGCCGGCGGCATTCTTCGTGCGGCTCTATGGAACCGCGGAACTCACCATCGGGATCTCCGGTTTAGTGGTGGTGGGGCTGCTGCGATGGGGGCGCACGCTGCTGGTGGGCCAGTGGGGCTCGTCCAGCTACTACGTGGTGTCGGCCTGCTGGATCGCGCTGGTGCTGCTCCCGTTCTGCACCGCCATGGGGGCCACGTTTCCGCTGGCGATGGCGGGAATTCGCGCGGCTTTCCACGGGGAGTCGCCGAGGTCGTTCAGTTATCTCTACGTTGCGAATGTCGTCGGCGCCATGGCCGGCACGCTGATGTCCGCGTTTGTGTTCATTGAGGTGATGGGCTTCAGCCACACGGTCCTGGTGGCCGCCGGGTTGAACGCCGTGGTGGCCCTTGGCGCCTTTGCCGCAGCCGCGCGGCTGGGCGGGACCCGTGCCCCTGCGCCGGAACCCGCGGCCAGCGCATGGGCCTCTACGGATGGCGCCATTTTGCCTTTGCTCTTCACCTCCGGTCTCTCCAGCCTGGCCATGGAAGTGGTGTGGACCCGCCAGTTCGTGCCGTTCCTGGGTCCGGTGGTCTATTCTTTTGCGGTCATGCTGGCGGTATACCTGGCGGCGACCGCCGCTGGCTCGCGCATCTATCGCCGGTGGGTGCAGCGGGCTCCCATCAATCGTGCCACCGTAGCCCTCCTGGCCGGCTGCTGCGCGCTCCTTCCGCTGGCGGCAGCCGATCCGCGCATCAGTTCCGTCCGGTTAGTGCCGGGAGCCCTGCGCGTGATGCTGGGGGTGGGCGGTTTTTGCGGCATGCTGGGATTCCTCACCCCCATGCTGGTGGACCGCTGGTCGGCAGGCGACCCCGGCCGTGCCGGCAGGGCCTATGCCGTGAACGCTCTCGGCTGCATCATCGGACCGCTGCTCTCGGGCTTCGTTCTGCTTCCGTGGGTGGGCGAGCGCTGGACGCTGGTGCTGCTGGCGGCTCCCTTCTTCCTGTTCGGCATGCGGAGCAAGCGCCGGATCCTGGCTATGGCAGCGGTGGCGGTGGTGGCGCTGATCACTCTGACACAGGATTTCGAGCACCGCTACCCCGGCGCCATCGTGCGCCGCGATCACACCGCCACCGTGATCGCCGCCGGCGAGGGAATGCAGAAGCAGTTGCTCGTCAACGGCGTCGGCATTACCAACCTTACGCCCATCACCAAGATGATGGCCCACCTCCCGTTGGCTTCGCTCGACCGCCCGCCGCAGAAGGTTCTGGTGATTTGTTTCGGAATGGGCACCTCGTTTCGCTCGGCTCACTCCTGGGGCATGGATGTCACCGCCG
Organism: Bryobacteraceae bacterium; assembly: GCA_050014595.1. Taxonomy (GTDB): domain Bacteria; phylum Acidobacteriota; class Terriglobia; order Bryobacterales; family Bryobacteraceae; genus PALSA-129. The sequence continues at coordinate 149,464 of JBEKDA010000002.1, read as the reverse complement.
TCGACCTGGTTCCCAGCGTGCCGGAACTCTTCGGCTTCTTCCACGCCGACGGCGCCGAGGTGCTGAAATCGCCGCGCGCCGCCGTGGTGATCGATGACGGGCGAAGATTTCTGGAGCGCACGCCGGAACTCTTCGACGTAATCATCATCGATCCGCCGCCCCCGGTGGCCGCAGCCGGTTCCAGCCTGCTCTATTCGGAAGAGTTCTATCAGGTGGCCGCCCGGCGCCTCCGGCCAGGAGGCATCCTGCAGCAGTGGATTCCGCGAGCCGAGCGCATCGTAGTTTCCGCGGTGGCGCAATCGCTGGGCCGCACCTTTGCGGAGGTGCGCGTGTTTCCCTCCGTGGAGGAGGAGGGATGGGGCGAACACTTTCTAGCCAGCAAGGGCCTTATAAATCGGCGCACCGCGGCGGAATTGTCGGCGCGGGTTCCACCCGCGGCCGCACGCGACATGCTGGAATGGGGACCGGCAACCACCGTGGAGGAGCAATTTCAGCGGATGCTCGAAGGAGAAATGGCGCTGCGCGAACTCATCGACTCCGCTCCCAGCGCTCCCGTCCTCACCGACGATCGCCCGGTCAACGAGTATTATTTCGTCCGGCACCTGCTCCACGGACGGCAGTATTTTGTCATGCCTTGAGATGCCCGCCGGTAACGGCGCGTAGACCCCACTTGCGCTTGCCCCATAATAGCAATGGCGCCTCCGGGAGACGCCGTCCGTCCGGGTGGCGGAAAAGGAGCACAATCGTGCGCGACTACGACAACTTCGTTAACGGCAGATTCACGAGTTCGCAGAGCAAAGACCGCATCACCGTGGTAAATCCGTCGGACGGCCAAGCCATCTGCACGGTGCCCGACAGCACCGCCGGCGATGTCGAAGATGCCCTGGCGGCTGCCGCCGCGGCGCAACCGGACTGGGCGAAACGCCCCGCCATTCAACGAGCACAGGCCCTACGCGCGATCGCGGCCAGGATTCGCGAACAAGTGGAACCGCTCGCGCGCCTCATCACCGAAGAGCAGGGCAAGATCCTCGATCTGGCGCGTGTCGAAGTTTCCTTCACCGCCGACTACTTCGACTACATGGCGGAGTGGGCGCGCCGCATCGAGGGCGAAATCCTCGAAAGCGACCGGCCCGGCGAGACCATTTTCCTGTTCCGCCAGCCCATCGGCGTGATCGCCGGCATTCTGCCCTGGAACTTCCCCTTCTTCCTGATCGCGCGCAAGGCCGCGCCCGCGCTGGTCACCGGCAATACCATTGTCATCAAGCCCAGCGAAGAGACGCCGCACAATGCGGTGAAGTTCTGCGAGCTGATGGCGCAGACGGAGTTGCCTCCGGGCGTGATCAACATCGTGCATGGGCGCGGGGCCAGCGCCGGCAAGGCGCTGGCGTCGTCGCCGCGCGTCGGCATGATCAGTTTCACCGGCAGCGTCGAAACCGGTTCGGCCATCATGTTCGCGGCAGCCGCCAATATCACCAAAGTGAACCTCGAACTCGGGGGAAAGGCGCCCGCCATTGTGATGGGCGATGCCGACCTCGACCTGGCGGTCAGGGCCATCAAGGCGTCGCGCGTCATCAACAGCGGCCAGGTCTGCAACTGCGCGGAGCGAGTGTATGTGCAGGCGGCCGTGGCGGATCGATTCGTGGCGGAATTGGCCAAAGCCATGAAGGCGACCAGGTTCGGCAATCCGCTGGTCGATTCGGCCGCCGAATATGGGCCGCTCATCAATGAAGCGGGATATAAGAAGGTGGACGGGCTGGTGCGCGGCGCCGTGGCCGCGGGAGCCACCGCGGTGACCGGCGGCAAGCGGGCGCCCGTGGAAGGCGGCTACTACTATGAGCCGACCGTACTGGCCGGCTGCCAGCAGGACATGGAGATCGTGCGGCGCGAAATCTTCGGTCCGGTGATCCCCGTGATCCGCTTCGACGATCTGGACGAAGCCATCGCGTTCGCGAACGAGTCCGACTTTGGCCTGACCTCTTCCATTTACACGCGCGACCTGAACGTGGCTTTGAGGGCCTGCCGGGAAATCCGTTTTGGCGAGACCTATATCAACCGCGAGAACTTCGAAGCCATGCAAGGCTTCCATGCCGGCTGGCGCAAGAGCGGCATCGGCGGAGCGGACGGAAAGCACGGCCTCTACGAATTCATGCAGACCCACGTCGTCTACATGCAGGGCAACTGACCGGGGATTGCGCACGCCAGCGCCGCTGAGCAACTCGGCCCACAGACCTTGGGGGCTGTTACGGCGCGATCACTTCGGCGGGTCCATCGTGATCGTCGATTTCACGTCGAATTTGTGGAACTGGGAATTCGCGTACTCCGTCCGCACGTAAGGCTTGATGAACTTGGCAAATTGCAGGTGTGCGTCGATGACGGAAATCCGGCGCGGTGCGTGGCCTTGGATGATTTGTTTGAGGCCCGAATCATTTCAGGCGCAAGACCACCCGTGTTCTGCACCAGGGAACGGATGGACCCCAGGCTGAAGACCCACAACATTCCCGCAAAGACGATTTATCAGTCTTTAAATCAGAATATTAGCAGCCGGCCATGCCGCTTTCCGTGTTTTGAAAGCCAAAACACGCCCACGGAGTCCGATTTTCCTTTGTTACAAAGTCAGGCTGGTGTTAGGCTCCGCAGTGGTTAGTAGAGTGTTAGCTTCGGGAGGATATCTATGAAAGTGAAGTGCTTCTTTTTGGCAGCGCTCCTGGGCGTCGCGTCTGCGATTGCGCAGGTCGGCGGCACCGGCACAATTCAGGGCACCGTCACCGACCCATCCGGCGCCGTAGTCACAGGCGCCTCGGTCACCGCAACCAACGTGGCGACCGGAGTTGAAATCGCTCGTAAAACCTCGGATGCCGGTGTTTTTGTGCTGCCTCTGCTCTCTGCCGGCGAGTATACCGTTACGGTCAAGGCTACCGGTTTTCAAACTCTTACTCAACCGCATGTGATTGTGGATGCGCTGGCAAACGTGGCGGTGAATCCCAAATTGCAGATCGGGGCGGCCAGCCAATCGATCACGGTTTCAGAGCAGCCGACCATCCTGAAGACGGACGATGTGGCGCTTGGCTCCTCGGTAGAGAATCAGGTTTACGATTCCCTTCCGCTGGCCATGAATGGGGCTGCCAGGGATCCCTCAGCGTTCGCCGGTCTTGCCAGCGGCGTCGACAATTACAGCACGCAGGCGGCCGGTCCATCTACCGGCTCCTACAACGGCGGTCAGACCTATCAGAACGAGGTGTACATCGAAGGTCTGCCGTTGACCAGCGCCGGCACGGAAAGTGATACCCGTAACCTGGCGTTCGGTGTTTCGGTGGAGGCGGTGGACCAGTTTCAGGTTGAGACATCCGGCGCCAAGGCTATGTACGAAGGACAGGGCGTGTCGAATTACGTCTTCAAGTCCGGAACCAACCAGTTCCATGGCGGCGTTTTCGAATACTTCCGGAATACCGATTTCGACGCCAGAGGCTTTTTCGCGGTGACCACGCCGATCGAGCATCAGAACGAATTCGGCGCCAGTATCGGCGGCCCCATCAAGAAGAACAAACTGTTTTTCTACGGCAACTACGATGGATACCGTTTCGTCTCGGCGACCCCTCCGGGATACCAGACCATCCCAACTACCGCCGAGCGTACCGGGGATTTCAGCGCCTTTCCCCAAATCATCTACGATCCCACCAGCGCCACCGGGACCGCCGTGCGGACGCCGTTCCCCAACAATGCCATCCCGGCAAGCCGCATCTCAAAGATTTCGCAGTCCTTCCAGTCGTATCTCCCGCCCCCTACCAATGGCGCTATCACGAACAATTACCTCGCCACATTGCCGAACAAGGTCAATAACGACAGCACTACCGACAAGGTGGACTACAACATTACGGACAAACACCGGATCTTCGCCCTCTTCAGCACCGGCAAGTACGCCAACCCCATCGTCGGAAGCCTGACGGCGATCTCCACGTCCACGCTTCCCGTGCCGTATACCGATGGCCGGGGCGTGATTGAATACGCAACACTGGCTCAGATTCACGATAGCTACATCATCACCCCGACCCTGGTAAACCAGTTCAGCGTGTCACTCAGCCGTTTGTTCATACCTCTGACGAGCAACACGTACGGCGGCGATTATCCGTCGAAGGCGGGACTCACCGGTCTTCCGGGGGGAGTCGCGGGCTCGGGCTTTCCGGATATCACTTTCAGCGGCAACAACGCTCCCGTGAGCTGGGACGGAACCAACTCCCATGCCTACAACGAAGCCCAGAACACGGTCGATGTGCAGAACAACCTGCTCTGGATCAGAGGCAAGCACAACATTACTTTCGGCTTCCAATGGCAGACGCTGCAGGACAACGAGAACACGCCGCTCACCGGCACTCAGGCCGGCTTCACCTTCAGCAACAATGAAACGGCTAATTTCAGCTCCACCGGATCCCTCGTCAGCACCACCGGCCTGGGCTACGCCGGCTTTCTGCTGGGAGCCGTGGACAGCAGCACGGTGACGCAAAACGCCGTGGCCGAAACCGGCGGACGTTACAAGACCTACGCCGGGTATGTTCAGGACGATTTCAAAGTCACTCAGCGGCTGACTCTGAACCTGGGCCTGCGCTGGGACATCTGGAGCCCGTTCACGGAAGTGAACAACGTCATGTCCTTCTTTAATCCCACGCTGGCCAACCCGCTGGCGGGGAATCTTCCGGGAGCCCTGGAGTTTGCAGGCAGCGGCGTGGATAGCTGCCATTGCCAGACTCCTATCAAGCAGCACAACGTCAATCCCGGACCTCGCGTCGGTATCGCCTACCGGGTCGGGGAGAAGACCGTCATTCGAGCGGGCTACAGTATCTTTTACGCGCATGCCGGCGGCGTGGGTGGGCGCACCAACGGACGCCAGGGGCTCAGCCAGCTTGGCTTTAACAACAACGGCAGCCTATCCAGCACCGTCACCGGGCAACCCGCGTACAACTGGAACAGCGGGTATCCGGGCAATCCCACCAACCCACCTTTCTTCAATCCAAGTTTCGGTATGGGCTATATCACCGCGGCGGCTGCGGCTGCGGATAATGTCACCTTCCCTCTCGGCCCGAGTACCGCCCAGACCGTCACTTACGGCGACCCCAATTTCGGCGGCAAGGCGCCGTATTACGAAGACTGGAGCTTCAATATCCAGCATTCGTTTACCCAGAACCTGGTATTGAGCGTGGCTTATAGCGCCAGCGCCGGCCACTGGCTGCCTGGCGCCGGCGTCGCCGGGCCCTTTACCAACCAGATTCCGGTGCAATACCTTCCGCTGGGCGCTCTGCTGGGGTCGACTCTGAGTGCCACCACGCTCGCCCAGGCCCAGGCCATGTTCCCGAATATCTCCACTCCGTTCCCGAACTTCTCCGGAACCATCGGCCAGGCGGTAAAGCCGTTCCCGCAATACAACGGCATTTCCGATCCCTGGCTGGACGTCGGGAATTCGACGTATAACGCGCTTCAGGTCACACTCAACCATCGGTTCTCCGGGGGCCTCACTTTCATGGTGAATTACACCTGGAGCAAGGAACTGGACGACCTGGCGGGCGTGCGCGATCCCAACAAGGATTTCCTGGAAAAAGGGCCGGGCGCCATCGATCACATTAACGTTGCCGCCGCCACTCTCGTCTATCAGTTGCCCTTCGGCGCCGGTCACAAGTTGACCAGCGGAAACATGGCGCTCAGATCGGTGATCAGCAACTGGCAGATCTCCGGACTTTTCACGTTACAGACCGGAGCGCCTTTGTCCATCACCGGCACTTGCACCGGCGGCGGCATTATCGACGCGTCCTGCTATCCGAGCTACAACACCAGCTTCTCCGGAAGCGTGTGGCAGAATGGCTCCATCGGAAGCGGCGGCGCCAATGTCAGCTCCACGGCTTACCTCAACAAGGCGGCCTTTGTGGATCCGGCGGCTTACACCGAAGGAAACATTACACGCGCGGCCCCGCTCGGACTGTTTGCTCCTCACAATGCCGATCTGGACTTGAGCGTGCGCCGGGAGTTCCCGATCCGCGAGCGAGTCAGACTGTCATTCCAGGCGGACGCGTTTAATATCAACAATGCGGTCCATTTCGCCGCTCCGGGAACGGGTATCGATTCCGCCAGCTTTGGTATTTTCTCGTCCATGGCCAATCAGCCGCGCAAGCTGCAGTTCAGCGCCAGGCTCTCGTTCTGATCGGGAGCGGCCTCGCAAGTCCTGACGCTTGTTAATGGTTTGGGCCGGCTCTTGGATCTCATGATCCCGGAGCCGGCCCTGTCTTCCGTCTTCCGTCTTCTGACTCCTGACTCTCATATCCCGAAGGGATATCAAGGGCGCAGCCCTTGCTTTAGTGGAAAATGCTCTTCGGGATCATGCCGTGGACGCCCTTGGTGCCGTCCACCGCCTGCGTCACGTTGAAATCCACCGCCACGCTGCACAGCGCGTATGCCTCTTCCCGCGACAGGTGCTTTTGGGTCACCAGGAAGTCGATAGCCTCGCGCACCGCCAGAATCAGCGCCTGCGTCAAATCCGGGTCAAGCCCCATGGCGATCCAGTGCGTCGGCGTTTCCCCGCGCGGCCATTTCAGCTTCATGTCTTTCCGTACCACGAACTGAAAGGTCCCGATCAGCGAAGTCTCCATCGCGGTGATATCCACTTCGCCGTTGCCCTGTCCCGCGTGCCCGTCACCCACCAGAAACAGCGCGCCGGGGACGAACACGGGAATATACAGCGTCGTGCCCGCCACCAGATCTTTGTTATCCAGGTTGCCGGCGTGCTGGCCCGGCGGCGCGCTGTTGACTTTCCCTTTGGACTCCTCCGGCGCCACTCCCATACTGCCGAAGAAAGGATGCAGCGGAATCTCGATACCATCCCTGAACTTGGCAACATTCCGCTTCAGATCGAGCGGGATGAGCCTGTTGGCGCCGCGTTCAAAATCGGTGGCCGGCAGCACGCCGCGTGTCGGGCTGAATCCGTTCGTGGCATACGGCACCGCTAACTGGATTTTCTGGATGCGCACTTCCAGCACGTCGCCCGGCTCCGCGCCTTCAATATAGATAGGACCGGTCAGAATGTGGCCGCCCGGGCCTCTTTGATCTTGCGGCGGCTGGTTGGCGTAGATGGCCTTCCACTCCGGCTGGATGTCCTCGTCCTTCACGCCGACCCTCGCCAGTGCCGTCGGGCTACTCGTGCTCATGGTCAGGATCTCGACCGTGTCGCCGGATTCGATCCGCAGCACCGGCTTGTCCCCCGACCAGTAGTGGCCCCAGACCACCGTGGCCGGCCCGGACTTGAGTTGATAGTCGGCGGCCTGCGCGGCCGCGAGAGCTGTCAGGAAAACAAGAAGCAGTCTCATGGTATCCAGCGATTCTATCGCAGTGGGACAGACCATCGTTGTTTGTGGTCTGTTGGAGTGGGCCCGCGGCCCGCGAAATTTCATGAAAAACTATGAGGACCCTCGCAGTTGTGGGGCGGGGCCATACAGCCCGGGGAGCCGCCTGAGGGCGGCTGCGGCCAGAATTGGCCACCCCACTCCATCGGCGCCTGTTTTTCGACCCTGTCTTGTGGTGCGATGGCAGACGACACAAACCGATCGTCTGCCCCACCCTCACCCACCGGCGCGTCGCGGCGCTATCCTATCCGTTCGCAGTCCGTCTACAACCCGGAGGTTTCATGTTCCGTCATCTGCTCTGCGCCCTGGCCGTCGCCGCGGTGCTGCTGATCCCCGCCCGCGCGCAAACCAAGCTGCTGCGCTTCCCCGATATTCACGGCAATCAACTCGTCTTCACTTACGGCGGCGACTTGTGGACCGCATCCATCGCCGGAGGCGCTGCCACGCGCCTCACCGCTCATCCCGGCATGGAACTCTTCGCCAAGTTCTCGCCCGACGGCAAATGGATCGCCTTCACCGGCCAATACGACGGCGATGAACAGGTCTACGTCATGCCCGCCACCGGCGGCGAGCCCCGTCAATTGACCTTTTATCCGGCCCGCGGACCGCTCGCGCCGCGCTGGGGCTACGATAACCAGGTCTACGGCTGGACCAACGACGGCAAACGCATCATCTTCCGCACCCTCCGCGACGGCTGGTTCAACGGCTTCAGCCGCCTCTACACCGTCTCCATCGATGGTGGCCCCTCCGAGCCTCTGCCCATGCCGTATGCCGGCTCCGGCTCCTTCTCGCCCGCCGGAACCAAGATCGTTTACTCGCCGCAAGCCCGCGATTTCCGCACCGAGAAGCGCTACGGCGGCGGCACCGCCAACCAACTCTATATCTTCGACGTCGAAACCCACGACGCCAGGAAAATCAGCGAGGGCGATCGCGCCAGCCGCGATCCCATGTGGATCGGCGCTTCCATCTACTACGATTCCGACCGCGACGGCCACTTCAATCTCTACTCCTACGATGTTTCCAGCGGCAAGACCACCCAGCTCACCTTCATCAAAACCTTCGACCTCCGCTGGCCCAGCACCGACCGCGACTCGCGCATCGTTTACGAGCTGGACGGCGAATTGCAGATCTTCGACATCAAATCCCACAAAACCACGCCCGTTTCCATCACCGTTCCCACCGACGCCTTGGCCCGCCGTCCCAGCCGGGTCAACGCCGGCAACCTCATCGAGGAGTTCCAACTCAGCCCCAAGGGCGAGCGCGCCTTATTCTCCGCGCGCGGCGATATCTTTACCGTCCCCATCGAGAAAGGTCCCGTCCGCAATCTTACGAACAGCTCCGGCGCCCACGATAAGTGGCCTTGCTGGTCTCCCGACGGCGCTAAGATCGCCTATATCTCCGATCAATCCGGCGAAGAAGAAATCTGGCTCGTGCCCCAGGACGGCTCGGCTCCCGCCGAGCAACTCACCACCGGCGGCAAAGCCATGCGCTATCGCCTCGAATGGTCTCCCGACGGCAAGAGCATCGCCTTCTCCGACAAGGACGGCAAGCTCTACGTGCTCACCGTGGCCGACCATAAAGTGAAAGAGATCGCCCACGATACCGAAGGCGGCATCTATGACTACACCTGGTCCCCGCGCGGCAATTTCCTTGCGTTCAGTAAGAACGCCGCCAACGGTTTCGCTTCCGTCTACATCGCCTCGCCGGATGGCCAGTTGCACCAGTTGACCAGCGAGTCCTTCGCATCGCGCGAGCCCGTCTGGGACCCCGATGGCAACGATCTCTACTTCTTCAGCGACCACCAATTCGCTCCCATGATTTCCACTCGCGAGTTCGATTACGCCACCACGCGCAATGCCGAAATCTACGCCCTGACCCTCCGCAATGACGTCAAGAATCCTTTCCCGCCGGAAAGCGATGAAGTAACCGTCACCAAGGAAGACACTCCCAAAGACGCCAAAACGGACGCAAAGAAAGACGAAAAGAAAGACGACAAGCCCAAGGACCTGGCGATCGATTTCGACGGCATCCAGTCGCGCGTCGCCCGCGTTCCCGTGGAAGCCGCCAATTACAGCAACCTGCTGGCCAAGAGCGGCTACTTGATCTACGGCGCCAATCCCAACTCTTACTACGGCCGCGCACCCGACACCAAGAGTTCCATCCGCATCTATTCCCTCAAGGACCGCAAGGAAACTACCCTCCTCGAAGACGACCTTGGCTTCATCCTCTCCCTCGATGGTTCCAAGCTCCTGGTCCGCGACGCGTCCGGCTTCTCCATCATGGATGCGACGCCCACCGGCGCCGCCGGAAAAAAGCCCGTCTCCACCGCCAACCTCTTTGTGAACCGCGTCCCGGCCGAAGAGTGGACCCAGATCTTTAACGAGGTCTGGCGCCGCTATCGCGATTTCTTCTATGTGCCCAACATGCACGGCTACGATTGGGAGGCGCTGCGCAGACAATATGAGCCGCTGCTCCAATACGTTTCCCATCGCACCGACCTCACCTATGTCATCAGCGAAATGATTTCCGAGCTCACCGTGCAGCACGCCTACGTCGAGGGCGGCGATTTCACCATGCCGCCGCGCCCCCGCGTGGCCCTGCCCGGCGCGCGCTTCACCCTCGACCAGGCCTCTAACCGCTATCGCATTTCGAAAATCTTCGCCGGCCAGAACGAAGAGGACGCCTACCGCTCCCCGCTCACCGAAATCGGCGTCGACGTCAAGGTGGGCGATTTCGTTCTCGCCATCAACGGCCACGATCTCACCGGCAAGGACGACCCCTATCGCCCGCTGCGCAATGCCGCCGATAGCCCCGTTCAGTGGCTGGTCAATTCCACGCCTTCCACCCAGGGCGCCCGCACCATCTCCTATCGCCCCATCACCGACGAAAGCAAGCTGGTCTACTTCGATTGGGTGGCCGCCAATCGCCGCCGCGTGGATGAACTATCCGGCGGCCGCATCGGCTACCTTCACGTTCCCGACATGGGCGCGGACGGCCTCAGCGAATTCATCAAGTGGTATTACCCGCAACTCCGCAAAGATGGCCTCATCATCGACGATCGCGCCAACGGCGGCGGCAACGTCTCGCGCATGCTCATCGAGCGCCTCAGCAAACGCCTGCTCGGCGCCCAGTTCAGCCGCACCACCGAGCGACCCGCGCTCTACCCCGACGCCGCTTTCATCGGCCCCATGGCCACGCTGCTCGACGGCAATTCCGCTTCCGACGGCGACATCTTTCCCGCTATGTTCCGCGCCGCCGGTCTCGGCCCGCTGATCGGCAAACGCAGTTGGGGCGGTGTTGTCGGCATCGGCGACCACGGCCAATTGATCGACGGCGGCCACGTCAGCGTGCCCGAAGCCGGCTTCACCAACGCCAAGGGCGAATGGATCATCGAAGGCCACGGCGTCGACCCCGATATCGAAGTCGACAACGACCCGGCCTCCGTCATTCAAGGCAAAGACCCGCAACTCGAGCGCGCCGTGGCCGAGCTGATGAAGAAGCTCAAGGAGAACCCGCCCAAGCCGCCCACGCGGCAGCCAGACCCGGTGAAGGTGAAGTAGCGCTCATTGCAGTGGTGGGACAGGCCGTCGCCTTGCCGACTTCCAGTTTTCGAAGGGATTTGGTGGACGACGGGGGGCTCGAACCCCCGACCTCTGCATTGCGAACGCAGCGCTCTCCCAACTGAGCTAGTCGCCCACATGAAAGCCAACACCGCTCCCTCACGGTCGCGGCTCGCATCGTTGACAATTACAATAGTACCAAATGCGAGAACCGGGGATTGCCCGACATCTCCGCCAAATGCGGCGGAATTGGGACCGGCGGGCGCAGGAAAACGCCCGCTACTACGTGGCTACCGGCCAACAGGAGTGGTCCGACCAGGAGTTTTATCAGGCCGGCGAGCGAGAACTCCGCGACCACATCTTCAACGACCTCGGCAATATCTGCCAGGGAAAAGACCCCAAGAGCATGAAGGTCCTCGAGATCGGATGCGGCGCCGGCCGCGTCACCGCGCCGCTGGCCCGCTTCTTCGGCGAAGTCCATGCCGTCGATATCAGCCGCCACATGGTTCGCCACGCCCGTCAGGCCGTCGCGGCTTTCCCCAACGCGTTCATCTACCACAACAACGGCCGGGACCTCACCGCCATACGCCGCCGCTGGTGGCACCGCTTCGGCCTCGGTCCCAAGCTCGAATTCGACTTCGCCTTTTCCTGCCTGGTCTTCCAACACATTCCGAGCCTCGACGTGATTGAGGGTTATGTCCGCGAAGTCAATCGCCTGCTCCGCCCCGGAGCCCTCTTCAAGTTTCAGGTGCAAGGTTATCCCGAAGTCGAGCCGGAGCTCCAGGATAGCTGGATTGGAGTGCCCTTTGACGAAGAAAGCGCCCGCGATCTCGCTCTGCGTTGTGGATTTGAGATGCGTTACCAGTACGGCGCCGGAGATCAGTATTATTGGCTGTGGTTTTTCAAAGTCAGGGATGCCGATTGATTGCCGTTATTCGCGTGCGAGTCCCGCTCCGATTGATGCTTCTCTTCTTCTTCTCTTCGCCGGCTCGCCCAGTATTTTTTCATACGCTCCGAAACCTCCGCGCGCTCGCCGTCGCCCATGGACTTGCGGCCCCGCCGCTTGCTGCCGCGGAGCATCACCTGGCCGCCTTCGGCCGCCCGCTGCAATTCCTCCAGCGACGCAATTACGCGCTCGAGCTTTTCTTTTTCGGCGTATAAGTCCTGTATAGCTTTATATAGGTCCATGCATCAGTGCCGTCCCATCTTCATACGAAGTGGGACCAACTGATGTTACACCGGATGCGCGACCTAATTCTACAGCTAATATGACTACTTCCTTGGAGATGGCAAGCGCAGTACTATCTTGTGGCCATGTCGACTAATAGCCGCGCATAGCGCTCCCCCTACCACCAATAGCAGGATCGGTGTGATTTTTATCACTTATTCCCGCGGGAACGGCTCCGATCCGAGCCACGGCCGTCAGGGAGTGGTTTCCCGCAAGCGCTCAGAGCGCTAATGCTTCAAGAATGGCCAGTGCGATACTATCTTAAAGCCATATTTTGCCATAGCCACATATAGCATTCCCGCTATCGCCAGAAGAACGATCAGCGTGATCTTCATCACCCGCGCCCAGGGGAATTTACGGTGTTCGCGCTTGAGTACCAGCAGGTAACCCGCGAAAATACCCACGTAGAACAGCAGGCACATGGGCACCGCAAACAGGCACATGTTAAAGATATCGGGAGTCGGCGTTACCACCGCCGCAATAAAGAAAATGATGAGGATCGCGTAGCGGCTGTGATTCATCAGGAATCGCGGCGTGGCGATGTGGAACAGGATCAGGAAAAAGATGATCACGGGGAGCTCGAAAACCAGGCCTACGCCCAGGATCACGTTGACAAAGAGATCGAAGTAATGGGTGACCGTGACCATCGTCACGACACCCTGTCCCTTGCCGATTCCCAGCAGGAACGTCAGCCCGTAACGGAAAGCCACGAAATAGCCGAACAAGCCCCCCAGGATGAATAGGCCCCCGGCAGTGAGGACCACCGGAACCACCCAACGCCGCTCCCTGCGGTACAGGCCAGGGGAAATGAAGGCCCAGACCTGGTAAATCACCCACGGAAACGCCAGAAAAATTGCACACACCACCGGCAGCTTGAACCAGATGATGTTGAACCCCTCCATGGGGTCGATCATGGTCAGCTCAGGCGGGTAGCCGTTGTTGAGGAGAGCCACGCGGGCCGGTTGCCGCACGAATTCCCACAGCGGCTCGCTGAAGCATACGCTCGCGATCAGGGCCACTCCGATCCCGATCAGGCACTTGATCAGGCGCGAACGCAGTTCTTCCAGATGTCCCAGAAAGGACATCCGCAGCATGCCTTCTTCTTCGTCCTCTTCCCCGTCCCGCGGCGGCCCGGGAAGCCTCGGCGGCTTGTCGCCCCCGCCAAAAAGGCCCATCAGCCGATCGATGGCCGAATCGGATTCGGACGCACCGCCCGCGCCGGGAGCGCCCGCTCCCTTCGGATCATCAGGTGAACTCATTCGCTATGCGTTGTGTTCAGACGTCGTGGAAACAGGAGCGGCCGCCGGTGCGGCCTCTTCGCCCATGTGCCCGCCCGCTTGCCCGGCGGTTTCTGTTTCGGCGCCGCGGGCAACGGTGCCCTCCGGCGTATGGTCTGATGGTGACTCAGCGCCCTCAGTTGCGGATGCGCTTGTAGTGGATGGGGTGACTTCAGTGGAATCGTAGTTTGGCGCTCCGTAGGATCCCTGGTAAGGAGTTTCCTGCGCGGAATAGTCGTAGTTGAAAGTATCGTACTGATACTGGGCGGCGATCGTCTTGATCGATTCCGTTTCCTGCTCCAGATTCTTCATTTCCCTCTCGAACGTCGACTTCAGCTCGTCCGAGGCGCGCCGGAATTCCGTGATCGCTTTACCGACCGTGCGTCCGATTTCCGGCAGCTTCTTGGGACCGAACAACACTAAAGCCAGGACCAAGATAAACATCATCTCCGGCATACCCAGTGGGCCCATTGGTGTTTTTGCCTCCTCTAGCTTTCTACCCCATCATAACACCGCGAGCCGCTCCGCCATGAAGCCGTGAAAGAATCGGTTGGCAGGCGAAAGCGCCTGCCCCACGAAAACGCAGGCGCCCGCGCACCACAATGGAACAGACGCTTCGTCTGTCAAGCCGGCGCTCTCACACAGCTTCTACGGCAGCGTCTCCCGCAGCACCTTCGCGCTCTGCTCCGCGCGGAATTGCCGCAGCTTCTCGCGCAACTCCGGCCGGCTGTTCGCCAGGATGGCCACCGCCAGCAGCGCCGCGTTGCGCGCTCCCGCCCCGCCGATCCCGAGCGTCCCCACCGGTATCCCCGCCGGCATCTGCACCGTCGAAAGCAGCGAATCCAGGCCTTTCAGCGCCGCGCTCTCCATCGGAACCCCCAGCACCGGCAGCACCGTATGGGCCGCGCAAACTCCCGCCAGGTGCGCCGCGCCGCCCGCCGCCGCGATGATCACCTCCATGCCGCGCCCTTCGGCCCCGCTTACGTACTCCGCCGCCTCAGCCGGCGTACGATGCGCCGAAAGCACCCGGCACTCGTGCGGAACTCCGAATTCCGCGAGCACTTCATCGGCCTGACGCATGGTTTCCCAGTCCGACTTGCTGCCCATGAGCACCGCGACCAGTGGAACGGCCGATGCCATCGTTTATTGCCCCTGTGCCAGCGTATACCCGGCCTTGCCGTCGAAATTGCGCAGCATCTGCGTCGCGCCGATTTCGATTCCGGCCGCCGCGACGCGCTGCAGCAGGCTGTTGACCTGCCCAGGAGTAGCCGTGCCTTCGGACATGTGGCGGCAGCGGAAACTGTCCGTACAGAAGGTCCAAGCGTTCCCGCCCGGCCACACCTTCACGCCGCGGTTGTCAATCATCTGCAAGCTCAGCCCATCGCCCGCCAGCTTGCCCATCGCCTCCGCCAGGCCGTTGGCGTTGCGCGACGGCCAATACACAAATACATCCACGCCCTTCAGCTCCATCTTGACCGTGTTCGCCGCCGCCCCTACCGCCACGGGCGCCGACGCCGCGGGTCTCTTGGCGTACTTTACCGCCTTCAAGGTGTTCGGCTTCTGCCCCAGCCGCGCGATCACCGCCGCCGCGAATTCCTTCGTCCCCACCTTCTGTGTGCTCACGCCTTCCGTGAAAATGTCGTACGTATGTACGCCATCCTCGATGGTCCGCAGCCACGCATTATGCACCTGTTCCGCCGCCTCCGGCTGGTTGATGTGCACCAGCATCAGCACCGCGCCCAGCAACAGGCCGGACGGGTTCGCCAGGTTCTGTCCCGCGCGCCGCGGCGCCGAGCCGTGGATCGCTTCGAACATCGCGCACTGCTCGCCCACGTTGGCCGAACCCGCCAGTCCCACCGACCCCGCAATCTGCGCCGCCACGTCCGACAGAATGTCGCCGTACAGGTTCGGCATCACGATCACGTCGAACGCTTCCGGCGTGTCCGCCATCTTGGCCGCCCCGATATCCACGATCCAGACTTCCTTCACAATCTCGGGATACGCCGCGCCAATTTCATCGAACACCTTGTGGAACAGCCCGTCCGTCATCTTCATGATGTTGTCTTTCATGAAGCACGTGACCTTCTTGCGATTGTGCAGCCGCGCGTATTCGAAGGCATAGCGCACAATCTTCTCGCTGCCCGGCCGCGAAATCAGCTTGATGCACGAGGCCACTTCCGGCGACACCTGGTATTCGATCCCTGCGTACAAGTCTTCCTCGTTCTCGCGCACAATCACCACATCCATGTTGGGATGTTTCGTATCGATGAATGGGTGGTACGACACGCACGGCCGCACGTTGGCATACTGCCCCAGCGTCTTGCGCGTGGTCACGTTCAGGCTCTTGAATCCTCCGCCCTGCGGCGTTGTAATCGGAGCTTTCAGAAAGACTTTGGTTCGCAGCAGCGACGCCCACGAACTCGGCTCAATTCCGGCGCTATTGCCGCGGAGATAAACCTTTTCGCCGATCTCGATGGTTTCTATATCGAGAGCCGCGCCGGACGCTTCCAGGATCTGGAGCGTGGCGTTCATGATCTCCGGGCCAATGCCGTCGCCGTATGCGACGGTGATGGGTGTTCTTGTGGACATAGGGGAACACCCAGCATAGTTGCATTGCACAACATCGCGCAACAGCCTCTGGTGGTCTTTTTCTACAAATCAAGCCGCGGAATCCCCATAAATGCGGGTAACGCGGCCTCCAAAAGCGATGATCGAGGCGAAGGCGCCGGGTCTACAGCCGCTCGTGATCTACGCTGGCGGCATGCCATCCCAATCCGGCTTCCCCCTTACCGTGATGTAGGCTATTGCGAGAGTTCGAAAGAAACCGCGATATTCGTGAGCACCGTCACCGGTTGCCCGTTCAGCAACGCCGGCCGGTACTGCCACTGGCTCACCGCGTCGGTTGCGGCTGTCACCAGACCGGGGTCCACATCGCTGTTCATCACGTGCAAGTCCGACAGGGTACCGTCCTTCCTGATCAGCGCTTCGATCGTCACCGTGCCAGTGACTCCATTGGCTTTCAGATCCGCGGGATAAACCGGCTGCACCCTTTTGAGAATCATCGCGGCTTGGACATTGCCGCCTACCTGAATTCTTGTTGGCGTGGTTGTCTTTGCGGCAGGCGCGGCCGAGGCAGGCCGTGCCGCCCTCACTGAGATCGTTTCGCTCACATCGCCCAGCGTCAAGTGCGCATTGACCACCATGGCTTTCCCGCCTGCCACGGTAACCTGCACCCGCAGCGCTTTGAAGCCGGGCACGGTCACCTCCACCGCATATTCCCCTGGCAGGAGCGCATTGAAACGGTAGTTGCCGGCGGAGTCGGACACGGCGGTCTCCTGACTCGATCCATCCACCATCTTCGCCGTCACGCGAGCATTGGGAACGAACGCGCCGCTGGGATCGTTCACCGCACCGGACAGCGATCCAGTCGCTTGCGGCGCGTCGGCCGCCGGTTGTCGAACCGGGTCGGCAGCGGGCTTCGCCGCGCGTCGCGGCTTGGGAGCAGGCGCTGGTTCAAATAGTGTTTCAGCCTGGGTTTGTTCCGCGGCATCTGGAATCGCTTGCGCCGCTTCAATCGCGGAAGCCTGCGCGGTTTGCGCGGGTCGCGCATATGCCGTGGTCACCGCCGAACAAGCCAGCACTGCCGCACACGCCGCTCCGATGGCGGCAGCGGCGCGCCGGCTCAGCGGACGGCGGTCGCGTCTGCCGTCCAGTAGAGCCCGCACGCGCCCTTCCAAATCCGATGGCTCCGCCATGGCCATGGCGCCCGCTCGCTTCCCGCCCAGCGCCCGCACCATCTCGATGAGGTGCTGCGCATAGTCGTGCGCCGCCATACCGCCAAGCAGCACGGCATCGTCGCAGGCCCGTTCACGCTCACGGCGCAGTTGCCGGGCTGCCACCCACGCCAGCGGATGGAACCAGTACAAGCAACACGCCGCTTGCGCCATGGTCTGGGCCAGCAAGTCGCGCCGGCGCACATGCATCAACTCATGCAACAGAGCGGCCCGCAGCCGCTCCACCGGCCATTCACGAGCCGCCGGCGGCAAAATCACCAGCGGCCGCCGCACACCCGACGCGAAAGCGGTGAGTGCCCGCGCGCTCTCCAGCACTCGCACGCCGCGGCCCCCCGCGCCATCCATCAGCTCCCGGGCATAAGCCGCCGCCACCGCGCGCCGCACCATCCGCCAGGTCCGCACGCGTCCCACCAGGAACCATCCCGCCACCAGCGCGCATCCGGTCAGCCAGACCAGCAGGGTTGGATTCGAGGCCGGATGGACACGTACGGCGCTCACGGCGCTCACGGCGCTTACCACGCCGGTCTGCGCCACGACGGTTTCGCCTGGCAAGATCACGCTCGAGGCCGTCTCGAAGCCCCATTTCGGCATCACCTGGACCATCGCGGGCAGTATCAGCAACCCCGTCAGCGCCGCCGTCCATAAAAAATGCCGCCACGCCGCCGGCGCCTTTCGCATCACTCCGTTGGCCGCAAACGCCACCAGCAAAATAATGGTCCCTCTCCAAGCGCACTGCGCCAATAATTCCATCCACGTCATGACATCTCCCCTTTCCGGGCATCGTCCACCAGCCGCGCGATGCGGTCCAGATCCTGCTCCGACAACCGCGCCACCGAAGCATCCAGCAGCGCCGCCACGGCCTCTTCCACCGACCCTTCAAAGAACGTCGACACCATGTGCCGCAGCGCCGACCGCCGCGCCGTATCGCGCGCCAGCGTCGGCACGTACACATAGCGCAAGGCTTCCTCTTCGTGCCGCACGTGACCCTTCTCTTCCAATACGCGCAGTTTGGCGCGCACTGCCGAATAACTCGGCCGGTCCGGCAGCGCCTGGTGGATCTCGGAAGCGCTGGCCCGGCCCCGCTGGTACAGGATGTCCATGATCTGGCGTTCCCTGCGGCTTAGATTGCGGTGTCCGTCTTTCTTCATATCGAATGTTGCAAAAGCAGCAACCTGTTGCAAAAGTAGCACCACGGCGAATTCCTGTCAAGAGATTTTGAGAAGCCGTACAATAAAAGATCACCGATGCCCGAAGCCGAATCTCGTGCGCCTGCCTTCGCGCGCTATGCCTGGGGCGTGCTCGCCTACAACCTGGCCGTGATCCTGTGGGGCGCCTACGTGCGCGCCACCGGCTCCGGAGCCGGCTGCGGCAATCATTGGCCGCTCTGTAACGGGGAAATCACGCCGCATTCCCCCGGCATTGCCACCCTGATCGAATTCACCCATCGCGCCTCTACCGGCCTCGACGTCCCGCTCGTCGCGCTCCTGATCTTCTGGGCCTTCCGCGCCTTTCCCCGCCAACACCCCGTGCGCCTCGCCGCCGCGCTCTCCGGCGCCTTCCTGGTCACCGAAGCTCTCATCGGCGCCTTCCTCGTCAAAGGCCAGCACGTGGCCCGCCACGCCGATATTTACTCGCTTTCCACGCATCTCGCCAACACCCTCACGCTGCTCGCCTGCCTCACCCTCACCGCCTGGTGGGGATCCGGGAAGCCGCTGGTCCGCGTGTGCGGCAAAGCCGCCTGGCTCGCCGCCATCAGCCTGCTCGCCGTGATGCTGTTGGGAATCACCGGAGCCGTTGCCGCCCTGGGCGACACGCTCTTCCCCGCGGCATCCCTGGCCGTCGGCATGGCTCGCGATTTCGACCCCGCCGCCAGCCTGGTACTGCGGCTGCGTGGCCTGCACCCCCTGCTGGCCGCCGCCATCGCCGCCTGGCTCTCCGTGTATGCCGTCACCAGCCTGCGCGCCGCCAAGCATGCGGCCTTACGCCTGGTGGCGATGGTCTGGCTACAGCTTGCTGCCGGCTTGGTCAACCTGCTGCTGTTGGCGCCTGTCGCCATGCAACTGCTCCACCTTTTGCTCGCCGACCTGCTGTGGATCTCGCTCGTCCTGCTCTGCGCATCCGCACCCCAACTCAAGAAAGACTAACCAAGGGCTTCGCCCTTGAAATCCCTCCGGGATTTGGAAGTCAGAAGTCAGAAACCAGGAGTTCAAAAGTGCAACGGCGGCGGGATCTTTGCATGTCACGACCGAGGAATTGTCGAAGCAGTTTTGTTAAGGAATGGCCGGCAAAGAAACTAAAGGTCCCGCCCCCTCCAGCCGATGAGCTTACAGATGGGATGGATTAGTATCCTGATTGCCTGCATCGCCGTGGCGCAACCGGCCGCCCAGACTCCCGCCGCCCAGACTCCCGCCGCCGTTTCCGCGCCGGCAGCGCGCGCCGCCGCTTCCGCACCCGCCGCCGTTTCCGCCGCGGACCTGATGCACGCCGCCATCCAGAAACAGCGCGCCGCGGTACGCCAACAGGCCCGATCCGCCGGCGCCTGGCTGCTTCCCTGGTCGGACGAACCCCACACAGCCGGGTCGGACGAACCCGCCATTTCCGCGCCGTCGTCGCCGTGCGATCCCATCGATGATGCCGTTGCCGCCCCCCTCATTGAAACCGCCGCCAAGGCCAATCAGATCCAAGTCCAGCTCCTGCATGCCGTCATCGAGCAGGAATCCGCCTTCCACCCCTGTGCAGTCTCGTCCAAGGGCGCGCAGGGCCTCATGCAACTCATGCCCGATACCGCCGGTTCGCTCGGCGTCAAAGATCCTTTCGATCCCCAGCAGAGCATTGAAGCCGGCGCCCGCTACCTCAAACAATTGCTCGACAAGTACAAGGGCGACCTCAAACTTTCGCTCGGCGCCTACAACGCCGGCCCTGCCGCCGTGGACGCCGCCGGCGCCATCCCCGATATCCCCGAGACCCGCGACTACGTCGATGCCATCCTGAAGAAAATCAAGTAGCGCTCCGCTCGTCCTGCTATGCTGGCCTTGGATACGGAGTCTCCATGAGCCGGAAAGTTCTCATTGTGACCGGAGACGGTGGCGACAGCTTCGAAACGCTCTACGCCTGTCACCGCTTCCGGGAGTCCTTCTGGGAGCCCGTCGTCGCCGCTCCCTCGCGCCGCCATCTCCACATGGTCACCCACGATTTTGAGGCCGGTTGGGAAACCTACGTCGAGCGGGCCGGCCACGCCGTCGAGGCCGACGTCGCCATTACCGCCGTCTCGGCCAAGGAATTCGTAGCCGTCATTATCCCCGGCGGACGCGCGCCCGAATACCTCCGCAACGACGCCAGTCTGCTCTCTCTGTTGCGCGAGTTCGCCGCCCAGGACAAGACCATCTGCGCCATCGGCCACGGCATTCAGGTGCTCGCCGCCAGCGGTCTGCTCGACGGCCACACGGTCACGTGTCACCCACACGTCCGCGTCGAAGTGGAACGCTCCGGCGGCCACTACGCCAACAAGCCGGCCATTCGCGACGGCCGGATCATCACCGCGCAGACCTGGAAGGCCCACCCTGAGTTCTACCGCGAAGTCTTCGCCTCGATCGGCACCTGAACCGTCAGCTTAGCCCAAGGTTAGTACATCCAATTTGGAAGTTCAGTGACGTATTCCGGCCCTCCGCTCCAGATCGATCAGAGCACGCTTGCGAGCGACGCCCCACCGGTATCCGCCCAGTGCGCCGTCGCCGCGGATGACGCGGTGGCAGGGAATCAGCACCGCGACCGTGTTGGCAGCGCAAGCGCGCGCCACGGCACGGGTGGCGGCGGGCTGTCCAATGCCGGCGGCAACCTCGCTGTATGACTGCACCCGACCGTAGGGAATCGTCTGCAAGTAGCTCCAGACGCGCATCTGAAAGACAGTGGCGCGGATGTCGAGAGGAAGCGTCAGACCGGGCTGGATGCCTGCCAGATGACGGTTGAGGGAATGGATCCATCGGCGGAAGCCAGCGGCGTGCGGCTTGCGCATGGGCTCCAGGCGGGCGGCTGGATACTCGCGCCGCAGGGTCTCCAACAGGCTTTCGGCCGATTCGCCGAATTGGACGAAGCAGAGGCCGCGATCGGTGGCCCCCAGCATGATGAGGCCGACCGGCGATTCGACCGTGGCGTGCGTGATGGTGGCGCCGTCACCGCCCCGGCGGTACTGGCCGGGCGTCATGCCGAGTCGAGTATCGGCGCGCTCGTAGACGCGGCTTCCGGAACCGAAGCCGGAGTCGTAGACGGCCTCAGTGACATCCTTGGCATGGCGGAGTCCGGCCTTCAGTTTTTCCAAGCGGCGGGCCTCCAGGTACTGCCTGGGGGTCAAGCCGACAGCCGCCTTGAAGGTCCGCTGCAGATGGAATCGGCTGAGGCCGGCGTGAGCGGCGAGTGCCTTGAGGTCGAGGGGCTCACCGGAATGTTGTTCGATGAAGCGGCAAAGATCCCGAATCGCCGCGGAGGGGCTTTCTAAGGGCCGGCAACGGAGGCAGGGGCGCAGACCGGCCTTTTCGGCTTCGGCCGCCGTTTGGTAGAAGCGAATATTGCGGCGCAGCGCGCGGCGCGACGGGCAGGAGGGACGGCAGTAGATTCCGGTGGTGACCACGCCGATGAAGAAGCGGCCATCGAAGCTAGGGTCGCGCTCTTCGCGGGCTTTCCAGCATTGTTCTTCTGAAACCATACCGCCAGCTTGCCTCACTCTTCATTCTCGATCCATCCGGAGGTTGCGGTGGAATCAATTTCGACTTCACCGCGGAGGCACGAAGACGCGGAGAAAACGCATAAACAAGCAGGTCAAAACCTGAGAGCGCAGAGGAGGCGGAGGAAACCCGGGCGGCCGGCGTCAGGCATGCTCCGCGCGAGCGAAGGATTGGCGGAACTGCTGGCGTACTTCGGGCTCGCGGAGGCGGGCGGCCTCTTCCACCTGGCGGCGGATTTCCGGCGAATCGCGATGCAGGCCGAGCGCTTCCACGGCGGCGGCGGCATCGGCGATGCGGCCGACGCGCAGCAGATTCAGAAGGAACTCGAGCGAATCCGGCTGGCGGGTAGCGCTCAGCGCGCGCAGCAGCACCAGGCGGAATTGCGGATCGCGCTCGCGGTTCCAGGCTTCGGTGAGCCGCTCGACAGCCTCCGGCAGGCGGGACGACCCGAGGGACAGGGCAGCTTCCTCGCGCACGGTTTCGCTCTTGGCAAGAAGGAAGCCGGAGACGAAATCGAGCGCCTGCCGCCCTTCTAACTGAAGCAAGTGGTCGAAAACCTGTCCGACAATTTGAGATTCTTCATCACCCAGGCGGGCCTTGAGGCGCAATACCAGGATGGCCTCTTCGCCTTCCATTTGCGCCAGGGCACGAAGTACGTCGGCGCGGACAGTGACGGCGCGGTCGGTGAGGGAGTCCAAGAGGTGGCGCAGCACAAGTCCGCGCTCGATATCGACGCAGGCCGGGAGCGCCAGGGCGCAGGTGCCGCGCAGGGTGGGGGCGGTGTCCTCTTCACCGCCCCAGACCGGCTCCATCTGGACGTGGCGCAGACCGCGAAGGAAGGGGGCGGCCTGGCGGTGCTCCATGGCGACCAGCGCCCGGGAGATGGCGTTTTTGCCCCAACATTGCGGGTCGCGCGCGGCGGGCTTCTCGAAGAGGTGGTCGAAGGCGCGCAGGAGGTCGGGGAGAAGGTCGCGGAGTTGCCGGTCGGCGGCGATTTTGGCGGCTTTGGCGACAGTCAGGTTGACGCGATCGGCCAGGGCTTTGCGCAAGGCCGGGGCAGCGTCGGCGGGCGGGGCCTGGCGCAGGCGGTTCAGGGCTTCGATTTCCTCTTCCACGAAACGATGCGCCATGACTCCAGGATAGCGGCGAACCTGCCACCTTTCCCAGCCGGGGTGCATCCAATCTTCGGGCCTCAGGAGGGCCAACGATGAAACGTACGGCTAACGCGCAATGGCACGGCGACTTGAAATCCGGAGCCGGCACCATCTCCACCGCGAGCGGCGTGCTTTCGGGCACTAATTATTCGTTCCACACGCGGTTTGAGGACGGCAAGGGAACCAATCCTGAGGAACTGCTGGCGGCCGCCCATGCGGGCTGTTTCACGATGGCACTCTCCGCGCAACTGGCCAGCGCAGGGCTCACCGCCGAAAAGCTGGAGACGACCTGTACGATCAGCCTGGAAAAGGGCGCGGACGGATTCGGCATCACGGAAAGCCACCTGGACCTGAAGGGCAAGATTCCGGGCGCGAGCCAAGCGGCGTTCGACACGGCCGTGCAGGCCGCCAAGAGCGGATGCCCGGTATCGAAGCTGTATAAGACGAATATCACGCTGACGGCAGTGCTGGAGAGCTAGGAATTTGACGGCGTGATGTTTGGGTAATAGTGGGCCTCCGCTCCCTTACGGTCGCGGCTCGCACAGGTGGGCTATTCATAGCGCAGGGCGTCGATTGGATTGATGCGCGAGGCTTTCATGGCGGGGTAGATTCCGAAGACGATTCCGACGAAGACTGAGACGCCGAACGCGATCACCACGGAGGACGTGGTGACAATGGTCTTCCATTCGGCGGTGCGCGCGATCAGCCACGCGAGGAAGAAGCCGAAGGCGATCCCCAGCAGGCCGCCGCCCATCGAGATGAGCACGGATTCGGTGAGGAACTGGCGCACGATGTCGAAACGGCGCGCGCCCACCGAGCGGCGGATGCCGATCTCGCGGGTGCGCTCGAGCACCGTGGCGAGCACGATGTTCATGATGCCGATGCCGCCTACCAGCAGCGAGATGGCCGCGATGGCCACCATGACGTAGGTGAAAATGGTTTGCGTGCGTTTCTGCTGCGCCAGCAAGGCGGCGGGAATGGTCACGGTGAAATCCTGAGTATTGTGGTGGGTGGAGTTCAAGACCGCGGTGACCACCTTGGCCACCTCGATGCTGTCGGCATCGGCGCGCAAGCGGATCTCGATGCCATCCAGATCGTCCTTCATGTCCGCGCTGTTGTCCCAGAAACGGTACTGAAAGGTATTGCGAGGGACATAAACGATGTTGTTGATGTCCTGCATGCTGCCGCCGTTGGAGGTGGAACCGGCCATGAGTTGCTCGTTGAGAACGCCCACCACGCGAAGCCAGGTATCGTTCACCTTGATGAACTTGCCGACGGCGGGCGCATAGCCCAACATATTGACCTTGGCGGATTCTCCGAGCACGCAGACGGTGGCGCTGGCCAGGTTGTCGCCTTCGCTGAAGAACTGGCCCTCGGCCAGATGGAGGCTGTGGATGGGTCCGTAGGCGGGATCGACGCCATATAGTTCCGGCACGTCGTGCGACGGCTTGGGAAGCACCTGGGAGGGATGCATGGTGCGGCGCGCCGACAGCAATTCGAGGGATTCGATGTTGGCCTTGAGGATGCGGACGTCGCGATCGGAAAGACCGGGCGAGGATTTGCGGCGCTGTTGCATGGCTTCATAGCTGGTGGTGGGCCGCGAATCGATGAGGACGTTGCGCACGCCAAGCTGCTCGATGAAGCGGAGGGACTCCTCCTTGGCGCCGGAGCCAATGGCCAGCATCCCGATGACCGAGCCGACGCCGAAAACGATGCCCAAGGCTGTGAGCAGAGTGCGGGTCTTCTGCGCCCGCAGGTTGGCCATAGCCTGGCCGATATCGGAGAAGATCATTTTTTTAGCGCCTGCATGGCGCCGTTTTGCGGTCCGGCAGGCTTGGCCTGCTGATCGGGATTGGACATGGCGACGACGTCGCCTTCGTTGAGTCCTTTGACGACGGCCTGAGACTCGCTGCGGTTCATCAAAGTGACGTCGTGGGGCATGAAACCTTTGGGCGAGCGCATATAGACAAAGGTCTTGCCGTCGCTTTCGTAGAGGGCTTGCGAGGGAATCCAGAGGACATCGTCGAGCGATTCGGCGGTAATGAGCATGTTGGAAGTCATACCGGGGCGCATTTCAGGCGCGGGCTGTTCGAGGGTGATGCGGCAATCGAAATGGCGGTCCCAGGGGGAGCCGGTGGTGCCGCCGACGGTTTTGACGCGGCCGCCGAAGGATTTGCCGGGAAGGGCCACTACGGTAAGGGACACCTTCTGGCCCACGGCCAAATGGCCGCGATCCAACTCGCCGATGCGCGCGGCGACTTCCCAGTTTTGCATGTCGGGAATCTGGGCCACGGCCATACCGGAGTAGACGGTGTCGCCGAGTTGCAGCAATTGGAAGGTCATGCCGCTGTAGTACCACGAGTTCCCACTGGTGTTGGGCTGAATGTTGACGTAACCGGAGGTTTTGGCCTTGACGCTCATGCCCTCGATGATCTTGCGATTCATTTCGGCGGTGACTTTGGCCTTACCGAGATTGGCTTGTTGAATGGCCACGCCGGCGGTGGTATTGGCGGTCTTGTTGGCGAGGTTCTGCTCAGCCTGGTGGAGGCGGCCCTGGGCCGCTTCCAGGGCGATGTCGTTCTGGCGCGCCTTGAGGGCCGGCTGTATCTTGTTGGAGCGCACCGCCAACTCGGCCAGCTTGACGTCGGATTGCGCCGCGAGCAGGGCGTAGCGGTTCTCTTCGTCGCCGGACTGGCTGGTAGCTTGCGCCTGAATCACCATCTGCTCGGCTTCGGCCAGATCGGCTTCGGCTTCGCGCAGGTTGTACTCCTGCAAGGTGGTATCGAACTCGACGACAGTGTCGCCGGCTTCGACCGCCTCACCGGGCTCGCGGAGGAAGGTGATGGCGCTGGAATCGGCGCCGGTGGGAGGGACGACGATCATTTCGGTATTGCCGCCCTGGAGCTCGCCGCGGGCTGTCACGGAAATGGTGACGCGGCCACGGCGGACCTTGGTGGAAGGCAAATCCGCGACGGTTTGGGTGGTGACCGCCCTGACGAGTTTCCTGGTGCCGAAGGCCGCGGCGGCGATAACGGCGAGGATGGCTGCGGCGACCAGGATACGGAATTTCATTTCTTAGCTTCCTTCCTGGAAACATCCACCAGCGCCACGGTAGCGCCGGGGGCGATTCCGGAGATGGCCACCTCGTCGGGATTGCGGGCCTCGACTTGCACTTCGACCGGGCGGTAAGCGCCGCCGTCGACGATGTACACAACGGGCTTGCCGTCGCGCGTGAATAAGGCCTTGGCGGGAATGCTGATGGCGTTGGGCACACGATTTACGACGATGTCCATGCCGCCGTTCATGCCAGGGCGCAGGCGCGGATCCTTTTTGGTAATGTTGGCGGAGGCGCGGAAGCTGCGGGTGGGCGGCCACTCGGTCATGGTCACCTCAGCCAGGGGAGAAATGACGTCGAGCCTGGCGGGCAGCGACAGCTCCGGTAATGCGTCGATGCGGACGATCACGTCCTGGTTCTGGGCAATGCGGCCGCGGTCGGTTTCCTCGATGCTGCCGGAGAGTTGCAGGGTGGAGAGGTCGGGGATTTCCCCGAGGTTCATTCCGGAATAAACGGTGTCGCCGACCTTGTAGGGCTTGGCGTCGTTGCCGCCGATGGAGCCCTGGTAATTGAGGTTGAAGGTGAGGAAGCCGCTGCTGGGGGCCTTGACTTCCATTTGAGCGATGCGCGCCTTGGTAATATCGACATCGGCCTGGGCCTGGTCACGGAGGCGAGTGAGGGAGGCCAGCTTGGAGCGGTCGGCGACGGCGTGGAGATCCACGGTAGCTTGCGCCACTTTCAATTTCTGTTGGGCGATAGCGAGGTCGATGCGAGCCTCTTCTCCCTCGATTTTGCTTTTGATCTCCTGGAGGGAGGCTTGTACCGTGGCATTCTCGACGGCGAACCGCGCATCCGACAGGTCGCTTTTGTCCTGTTCGACGGTAATGCGCGACTGGGCGACCCACTGGTCCAAGGCGGCGGAGGCCGACTTAAGCTGGGCTTCCTTTTTGGCCAGATCCTGCTGGGAGGAACTGGAATCGAAGCGGACGATGGGGTCGTCTTGTTGGACGTTTTCTCCGGACGGCGCCATCCAGGCGATGCGGAGATTGGGGACCATGGGGGTATAGATTTCGACGGAGCGGGCGGCTTTGAGTTCACCGCGGCAGCGAACGATGACCAGGAAATCGCCGTGGCGCGCCTGGGCGACGGGAAATGAGACGTCGGCCTGGACTTTGCGCAGGCGGTAGATGCCGGCGGCCGAGCCACCGACGACCAGGAGAACTACGAGCAAGGTAAGCCAAAACCGGAAGCGCTTGCGGCCAGGGGTCATTTGCCAGGGTCCTGTGCGGCGAAGGGGTTGACGATGAGCGCAAGAGCGCGACCAGGGGGTCGCGCGCAGACGAGGGCGTCTGCCCTCCTATGGTCTTGTGGCGCGGAAGGGTTGAGAACGGGCGCAAGAGCGGCGCGACCAGGGGGTCGCGCGCGGACGGGGGCGTCCGCCCTCCTATTGTCCTGTGGCGCGGCGGACTTGGGCTCGATGACCACCGCGGCGGAAAGATCCGGGAGCAGATGAGGGTCGGTTTTGTCGATGCGAAAGACGGCGGTAAATGTTTTGATGGGGCTGTTGAGACCGGCGGAGGCCACCGGACTGGCGAATTCGAAGTGGGCGGGCAGCACCAGATCGGGATAGGCGTCCAGGTAGACGCTGGCCTTGCTGCCCGGCACGATGGCTTCGATATCGGGTTCCCCGACACTGCAACGGACGCGCATCTCGGAAGGATCGAAGATGCTCACGAGGGGCTGGCCGCGATAGAGTTGATCGCCCTCCTGAGCGTGGCCGAGGGAATTACCGCGGTTGAGATTCTCGAGGGCGACCATGCCGGCGAGAGGGGCTTTGACGTCGAGCCTGCCGACGTTGGTCTGGGCCCGTTCGAGAGCCACCCTCTGGCGGTCTCGCTGCAATTCGAGGATACGCAGGGCGGCGGCATCGGCCTGATCATGGAGCGCGTTGGATTTTTTCAAACTTTCGACGTGGAGGGTGGCGATGCGGGCCTTCTCTTCGTCTTGCAGCCTTTCGATCTCAGAGATCACCGGACCCTTGCGCAACTCGATCTTAGCTTTGGCGAGATCGGCTTCGGCCTGCTGCAAATCGGTGGCGCGTTTTTCGGCGTCGGCGCGGTTCTGGGCACGCTTCTGATCGGCCTGGTGGCCGAGGTCGTCACCCTTGGCCTGGGCATCGCGGGCGGCATCCATCTGAACGGTGGCATCGAAGCTGGCGATTGGGTCGCCGGCCGAGACGTGGGATCCGCCGGCAATGATGCGGGTGAGGGTCATGCGGTTGTATTGGCCGGTGATGGCCGGTACGAGGACTTTGGAAGCGTGGACGGCCTGGATGACGCCGGTGACGCGAACCTCGCGTTTAGCGTCCGGCGCCTTGGCCGTTGCAGCGGGGGTCGTGGCCGCATGGACCGCGGGCGCCGGACGTTCGCAGGAAACAAGAACCATGGTCGAGACGGCTGTCGCAAGGACGCAGATCCAACGCTTCATTTTGGTTCTCGCAGGTTAGACGCCGAACGGCGCGAAATGGTTGATAGCATTTTCGGATGGGATTGCCGTGAAACGCCGCACAGCTTGCAAAAATATTGCGCGATGCACCGGCCGCAGTTCCAAAATTATGGCTCGGGCTGAAACTTTCTACAATGCCTTATGCTATAGTCGTTCACAAATCCATCAGCGGTATGGATAATATGACGTTCCTGGGTGAAGGAACTGGGGATTATACCGTAAATGTGTGGTATTGCAGGGTTTACACATCTCAATGGCAATTTAGATTGGAATCTGGCCCGTCGGATCAATGAAACGCTGTACCATCGCGGTCCCGACCAGCAAGGGATCTACGAAGGGAGCCTGGCGACTCTTTGCGCGGTTCGCCTTAAAGTCATCGATCTCGAAGGGGGCGATCAACCGGTGGTGAGCGATGATGGCGACACCGCGATTGCGTTCAACGGCGAGATCTACAATCATCTGAACATTCGCGCGGAGCTGGAAGAGCTGGGCCACTGTTTCCATTCCCAGTGCGACACGGAAACCGTGCTGCATGCCTTTCTGGAATGGGACACAAACTGCTTCGAGCGCATGCGCGGTATGTTCGCAGTGGCGCTCTGGACCGAATCGCGCAAGCGGCTGGTGCTGGTGCGGGACCGCATGGGCATCAAGCCGCTGTATTATTACCGGCATGGCGATGACGTCTACTTCGGCTCGGAACTGAAAGCCATTCTGGAACATTCCGAGATCCCGCGGCAACTGGATCTGGAGGCGCTGGACAGCTATCTTTCGGTCAATTACGTGCCTGGGTCGCACACGCTTATCGAAGGCATCAAGAAAGTGCGCCCGGGAGAACTGCTGGAATGGCGGTACGGCAAGCTCTGGCTGGAGCCGTGGTACAAGCCGGCGACGGGCTCGCGCAGTGGGTGGTCGCTGGAATCGGCGAAAGAAGAATTGGACCGGCTGCTGAGCGACTCCGTCCGAGAGCACCTGGTTTCGGATGTTCCGTTGGGAGTGTGGGCGTCAGGGGGCCTCGATTCTTCGGCCATCCTGCACTACGCCGCACGGGAAACGGCCGGCCGTTTGAAGACCTTTTCGGTCTCCTTCGCCGGGCAGTCGTGCGACGAAAGCCGCTACTTTCGTGAAATCGCACGGGTCTATGGAACGGACCACCACGAGTTCGATCTCAACCCGGCGGTGGAGCTGGAAAGCGCCATCGAGGACTTCGCGTACTTTTCGGATGAACCCAGCGCGGATGCCGGCGCGCTGCCGGTCTGGTACCTTTCGCGGATGTGCCGCCAGCAGGTGACGGTGGCCCTTTCGGGTGAAGGCGCGGATGAATTGTTCGGCGGCTATCTGACTTACATGGCGGACCGACTGGCGCGGCCGTTCCGCGCAACGCCGGGGCCGCTGCGGCGCCTGGCGCGCGGGGCGATGGACCGCTGCCTGCCGGTTTCGGACGATAAGATTAGCCTCGAATACAAATTGAAGCGTTGGGTGGATGGAAGCTTTCTGCATCCCGACGAAGCGCACTTTTTCTGGAACGGGACATTTTCTTCGGCCGAGCGCAAACAGATTCGCCCCGGCGCCAACGGCAGCGGTCTGCGGATGCTGGTGGACCGGCTGGGAATTGAGCGGGGCGGCACCATCGACCGTTATCTGCAGGTGGACCAGGCTTATTACCTGCCAGACGACATCTTATATAAGACGGACCGCATGAGCATGGCGCACTCGCTCGAAGTGCGTCCGCCGTTCCTCGACCACCGCATCGTGGAATTTGCGCGTTCGCTACCCCCGAAGCTGAAGATCCGAGGCTTCAAGCAGAAGTTCATCCTAAAGGAGCTCATGCGGGACAAACTGCCGGATTTCGTTCTCGATCGCAAGAAATCGGGGTTCGACATTCCCACCCACGAATGGTTCCGCGGCCCTCTGCGCAATCTGCTCATGGATACCCTTACGCCCCAGGCAATCGACACCACCGGCGTATTCGATTCGCGAGCAATCCACTCGCTGATTCGCGATCATATGGAAAGGCGCATCAATGTCGGATATCACCTATGGGGCCTGCTGACTCTTTTCCTTTGGATGAAGCGGTGGAACGTCCAGGCCCAGCCACTGGCCGGAAGGGCCCAGGTAGCACCCGCGCGGCCGCTGGCTATCAAGTAATCGTCATAGCAATCGCAGTCCTGGTTTTCCTGGGCTGCATCCTCAGTCCACCCGCTTTGATGGACGACGTGGACGCCGTACAGGCGCAGATTGCCCGCAACATGGTGCAATCGGGCGACTGGGTGACGGCGCGGCTGGATGGCGTCGCCTATCTTGAAAAAGCGCCTCTCAAGTACTGGATGATCGCGGTCTCGTTCCGGGTCTTCGGGCCGTACGATTGGGCGGCGCGGATTCCGGTGGCGTTGTCGGTGGTGGCGTTGTGTTGGATTACGGCGCGCTTCGGTGCCTGGGCATTCGGGCGGCGCGCGGGACTGCTGGCCGGCCTGGTGATGGCCACTTGCGTCGGACTGTTTTTGTTTACGCGGATCCTGCTGCCGGACGCCATTCTCACGCTGGCCGTCACGCTGGCCTTGTGGAGCCTGCTGCGCGCGCTCGACGAAGATGAGCCGCACCCGGCGCGCTGGGCCATGCTGATGTGGGCCGCGATGGCGATTGGGCTGCTGTTGAAAGGCCTGATCGCCGCGCTCTTCCCGGTCGCAGGCGGCGCGCTGTACCTGGGCTTCAGCCGGCAGTTGCTGCGGCGTCAGACCTGGACGCGATTGAGACCGCTTGCGGGAATCCTGCTTTTTCTGCTGATCGCCGCGCCGTGGCACGTGCTGGCAACGATCCGGAATCCGCCATATTTCGATTTCACGATGCACAGCGAGCGGGGCTCTTATCACGGCTTCTTCTGGTTCTATTTCATCAACGAGCACGTGCTGCGGTTCCTGAATCTGCGGTACCCGCACGATTACGACACGGTGCCGCGGATCTACTTCTGGCTGTTCCACTTGCTCTGGCTGTTCCCGTGGAGCGTTTACCTGCCGGCGTGCGCCTGGCGGCGCCCTGCCGCCGATCCGGCCACCAGGCGCGCGTCCCGCACGCGGCTGCTGATCCTATGCTGGACCGGTTTCATTCTGGTCTTCTTTACGCTTTCCACGACGCAGGAATATTATTCGATGCCGTGTTACCCAGCCCTGGCGCTGCTGCTCGGCTGGGCGATCGGCCGCGGGCACCCCTGGCTGCGCTACGGCACGCGTGTGATTGCGGCAGTCGCGGCGCTGGCCGCGATGGTCATCGGCGCGATTCTCTGGATGGTGCGCGGCATGCCAGCACCGGGCGATATCGCCGCGGCGCTCAACCAGAATCCGGAACGCTACTTTCTGTCGCTGGGACACATGGCAGACCTCACTCTACGCGCGTTCGCCTATCTGCGACTGCCGCTGGCAGTGGCGGGGATTGCGTTTAGCATCGGAGCCATCGGCGCCTGGCGCGTGGCGCGGCGCGGGACGGTGCCGGTGGCGGCGCTTACGGCCATGATGGTGCTGTTCTTTCACGCGGCGCGCATCGCGCTGGTGGTTTTCGATCCCTATCTGTCGTCGCGCCCGCTGGCGCAGGCGCTGCTCGATGCGCCTCCCGGCAAGTTGATTGTGGACGATCAGTATTACACGTTCTCTTCCGTTTTCTTCTACACGAATCGCCGCGCGCTGTTGCTCAACGGCCGCGTCAACAACCTGGCTTACGGCTCTTACGCTCCGGATGCGCCGCAGGATGTCTTC
Source organism: Bryobacteraceae bacterium (assembly GCA_050014595.1). GTDB lineage: Bacteria > Acidobacteriota > Terriglobia > Bryobacterales > Bryobacteraceae > PALSA-129. The sequence goes on along the minus strand of JBEKDA010000002.1, from coordinate 117,051 downwards.
ATCGAAGACGGCGATTTCGCACGGCTGTGGGCCTCCCCTGCCCGCTATTACCTGGTTGCGGAAGCTCCGCGGGTCCCGCGCCTCACCAAACTGGCGGGAAATCGGCTCTTTCCGCTAAAAGAATCCGGTGGCAAATACCTGTTCACAAATTTTTAATCACTATATTTGGTCTGTTTTCAGATATTTAGCATTTTGACCTGGCCTCGATGGTTCGGGGCCGATGCTACTCTCGAATCGGGTAAAGAATTACGCGGCTTCGCGCAAAACGCGAGGCCGTTTGCTTTTTGGGGACTCTCTATGAGCAAGACCGAATCCAAGACAGCCCGAAAACGAGACTGCAAACAATGCAGCAACTGGGAAGCCATCCGAGAGCACGTGAGAGTCTCGGAACTTCTCGATAAGGCGATTGCCAGTTACGACGAGAAACTAAAGGACACGGAGTTTAAGCCAACTATCGCGGAATATCTCAAACTTCTCCAACTAGAAAGGGAGTTAGAAGATGACATCCAGGACACGGAGGTACAAGTCACATGGATAGGACCAGACATAGCGTCACCCGAAGAGACATAAAGTACGATCCGTTGCCATCGCAGAAGCTGTTTCACGAATGTCCGGCGCGGTTTAAGGGGTTCTCCGGGCCGGTGGGAAGCGGCAAGAGCCAGGCGCTCTGCCAGGAGGCCATCCGGCTGGCTTATCAAAATCCGGGGCGCACCGGATTACTGGGCGCTCCAACTTATCCGATGTTGCGCGACGCCACGCAGGCCGCGCTCTTCGAAATCCTGAGCGAAACCGAGATCCCGTTCGAGCATAACAAGAGCGAAAGCATCCTGATACTGAGGGACAGCAAGTCCAAAATCCTATTCCGCTCCATGGAGGACTTCGAACGGCTGCGAGGCACGAACCTGGCATGGTTCGGCCTGGACGAGTTGACTTACACGCCGGAGGAAGCATGGCACCGGATGAAAGCCCGGTTGCGGGACCCCAAGGCACCGCGGCTCTGCGGCTTTGCGGCCTGGACTCCGAAGGGCTACGACTGGGTGTACCGCCAATTCATCGGCGACACCAAAGTGCGCGGGCATGTAGCCATTCTGGCCAAGCCGAACGAAAACAAGCACCTGCTGGCGCAGGTGCCGGACTATTACGAGCGGCTCAAAGACAGCTACGACGAGCGATTCTTCGCACAGGAAGCCAGGGGCGAGTATTTGAGCCTGGACGGCAGCCAGGTGTACGGCGCGTTCGACCGCAAGGTGCACGTGCAGCCACTCGACGTCGACCCGAAGGTGCCTCTGCTCTGGGCGCTGGACTTTAACGTGGACCCGATGAGTTCGATCGTCGCGCAGTATAACGGCGGGATGTTCCGAGTGCTGGATGAAATCGTGATACGGCACGCGAGTACCCCGGAAGCCGTGGAGGCTTTCACCCAACGGTACCCCACGCATGCACTGGGCGTGACGGTATATGGGGACGCTTCAGGCAACAACCTAAAGACGTCGGGCAGTACCGACTACCAGATGATCCGCGACGCCTTCAAGGAAAAAGGCGTGACCAAGGTGAACTACAGGGTGCCTAGCTCGAACCCGGGCGTTCGTGACCGGATTAGTCTGACGAACGGCAGGTTAAAATCCGCCTCCGGTAACATTACCTTGCTGGTGGACCCGAAGTGCAAGGAACTCATCCAGGATTTTGAGCAGGTGTCCTACAAGATCGGTTCCACCCAAGTGGACAAGGACCGGGACCGCATGCGAACGCACGCTTCGGATGCCCTGGGATATCTATTGTGGCAGGAGTGCGTGAGCGGCCCAAAGATCGGTTACAGGCAGGAGCGACTTTTATAGCCATGGAAAACATCAACCGGGAACATCCTGAATACATAGCCCGTAAGCGGATGTGGAAACAATACAAGGACCTTTATGCAGGCGGCGAGCAGTTTCGCTTGAGCGCCTCCGACTACCTGATGTGCCGCCACAAGGAGCCCGGTCCGATCTACCAGGAGCGGCTGAGCCGCGTTTTTTACCAGAACTATATTGGCTCGATTATCGATTGGTACGCCGCCACGCTGATGCGGTGCGAACCAGTGCTCATGTTCGAGGGCAATGATGCGGCGGCCAAAGACTTCTACAACCTGCTCTACGACGACTGCGACCTCAAAGGAACCAGCCTGCCCGAGTTTTTCCGGCAAAGGTTCGTCCAGACAGCGGTCTGCGGATCCAGTTACATTGTGGTGGAATTTCCCAAGACCACAGGCGCCGCGCGGTCCCGCGCCGAAGAGGACGCCTCCGGACAATCGCGAGCCTACCTGGTGGATTACGGCCCGGAGGAAGTCATCAACTGGAACTTCAACGAAACGGGCGGACTGGAATGGATAGTCATCCGGACGTCGTGCCTGCAGCAGTCGCGGGTGACGGACGCCAAATGGGAGAGCGAGACGCGATGGATTTACTACGACCGCGAGAACTTCCAGATCTTCCGCAAGGTCGACGAGAGCAGCCCGATCCAACTGATCGACCAGGGGCGCCACGCGCTGGCGTCGCTCGACCGCGTGCCAGTCTTCCGGGTAAAAGTAACGGAGGGCCTGTGGCTCATGAACAAGTCAGCGCTGTTACAGTTAGAGCACTTTAATAAGTCCAACGCGCTGGCATGGGCGCTGACCATGGGGCTCTTCGCCACTCCCGTGATCTATTCCGACCGGGAGTGGAACCAGATCGTTGGCGAATCCTATTACATCCAGATGGGGCCGAACGACCGCTTCGGATGGACCGAGCCGGAGGGCAAGGTCTATCAGATCGCCGCGGACAACCTGGAACAGTTGAAAGACGAAATCTATCGCGTCTGCTATCTGATGACCCAGGCGGGCGACGGCGGCAACGCGCGCCAGTCCGCGCTGAGCAAGCAGCTGGACTTCAGCACTACCGAGGAAGTGCTGCGCGCTTACGGCGACGCGGTCAAGGAGACCTTGCGGCAGATTCTGTGGGCCGTGGCGGCCGCGCGGCAGGACGGCGTCACGATCGACGTCGCGGGCATGGACGAGTTCGACATCAACGATCTCGGCACAGAGCTGGACGATGCCAAGAAGCTGCTGGAATTGGGAATCGGGTCGGAGACGCTGAAAAAGCAGGTCTTCAAGAAACTGGCCCTCAAGTACCTCAGCGATGCGCGACAGGAGATCAAAAACCGGGTCGCCGAGGAGATCGAACACCAATAAGGAGACTTATGGAAGGAACAGATATTCAAGCGATCGTGCGCCAAGCGGTTCAAGAATTCGTCAAAGACGAAAAGAGCAAGAGCGAGCCGGCTTACAAGGCGGAGCTGCTGGAAGAACGCAAGCGGCGGGAACAGTTGGAACGACGGATGAATGAGCTGGTGGCGGAGAACAAACGCAGCCGCCAGGCGGCGGAAGAGGCGGAACGCAGCTCATCCGTGAGAGCCGAACTGCAACGGCTGGGCGTAGCCAAGATCGATCTCGCGTTCAAAGCGGTACAAGACGGCATCGTGCGTACCGAAGACGGACGCCTGGTGGCGCGGGCCGAGAGCGGCGAAATGCCGGTCAAGGAGTACCTCACCAACTTCGTCAACGAGAATCCGGAGTTTCTGCCGGCTCGGATTGTGGGGGGAACCGGGATGACGGCAACCCTCAAGGCCCCGGTGGTGGGCAGAGAAGCAGTGAGTATCGACCAAATCCGCCCAGGTATGAGCGCGGAACAGATGCAGCGGGTACGTGAGGAGATCGTGCGCGTTGCATCACAGTCCCTTCGGGGCATGTAGCGGTACCGGCACACTGGCCGGCAAAAACAGTCAATAAGGAGAAAGAATGGGAGCAATTACATCAAACAATGTCGCCAGCGCGATTGTAAAGCTGGTAGCGGCGGACGCATTGCCGGCACTGGTGTCGAACCTCGTTATGGGGAACCTGGTCAATCGCGATTACGAGCCGGTCCTGGCGAATGCCGGAGACACGGTCAACGTGCCAATTCCGCCGGCGATGCAGGCCAACAACATCCTGGAGGGCGGAACGGTGCAGGCGCAGAACCCGAGTCTGGGGAACGCGCAAATCGTGCTGAACACGCACGCCGAGGCAACTTTCCAGATTCCGGACGTGACCAAAGTGCTGGCGGTGCCCGACCTGTTGAAGGTTTACATGCAGCCGGCCGTGATCGCAATTGCCGAGAAGGTCGAAAGCGATCTTCTGAACCTGTATGCCGGGTTTACCACCAACACCCCGGTGGGTACGCCGGGCAGTGCCATCACTGAACCGACCATCGACGCGGCGGAAACCGCGCTGTTCCTGGCAAAGGTTCCGCCCACCGAGCAGAAGTTCATCGTGGTGGACGCGGCGGCCTATTCGGCGTGGCGGCAGATCCCGCGGTTCAGCGAATTCCAGACCGCCGGCGACGCCGGTTTGATGGCGTTGATCGGCGGCAGCGTGGGAAAGATCAAGGACTTCTTCGTGTTCCGCTCGCAATTGGTCAAGAAGACTGGATCGAGCCCCAACGTCACCACGCACAACCTCGCGTTCACACGCGACGCGCTGGGCCTGGTGATCCGGCGCCTGCCGCAGCCGTTGCCGGGTACCGGCGCGATTGCGGAGTATGCCGAGTTTGGCAATTTCGGCATGCGCGTCGTGATGAGCTACCAGCCGAATACGCTGGCGCAGCAATTCACGGTCGACATTCTGTACGGATGCGGCGTGTTGCGCAACGCCGCCGGCGTGCAGGTGAATACCTAGCAGCACTCGGGGGCGGGGCGTTCTTCGCACAACCCCGCCCCCAGTAAGACAGCAAAAGGAGAACAGCATGGACCTGAGACAGTACTACCAAAAGATTCGTGAGAAGGAAGCGGCCTTCAAGGATCCGTTCCCGGTGCTGGTCAGCCGGGAGACGGGAGACGGCGGCAAGAATGGCGTGCTCACCGAGGTGACGCCCCAGATTGCCGCCCGGATGGTGATCGACGGGACGGCGCAAGAGGCTTCGGAAGAGCAAGCCAGGGAATTTCGCAAGCAACAGGCGGAGGTGCGGCGGATGGCCCAGGAGGCGGCCGAGGCAGCCAAGGTGCTAGTCGCGGTGGTCACAACCGATGAATTCAAACGGATCAAGGGCGGCAAGCCCGGGAAGGAATAGGCGGCTCACATGGCTCTGTTCACAGACGGTCCCGTTTCGAGCATCGAAGATCTGACGGCACAAGACTCTCAGCTCCTGAACGTGGCGAACGTCGAGGGGATCGACGTGACGCAGAAGCTGGCGCTGGCCCAGGAACAACTGGCTTTGGAACTCACGACTCTGCTGGATCGGATGAGTTTCGTGAACCAATGGTCCTGGCTGGCGCCACCGCCATCACTCAGAACCGTGGTCGTGACGCCAGCGCTGAAACTGTGGCACACATTTCGCGTGCTGGAGCTTGTGTATGCGGACGCGTTCGCCAGCCAATTGAACGACCGGTACGCCGCCAGACGCGATCAATTTCACGAGGAGGCTAAGCAAGCTTGCGATCACTTGGCGGCAGCCGGCATCGGCATTGCCGGGACGCCCGTGCCGCGGGCAGCGGTGCCCAACGTGGTGGTGGCAGCCGGCAGCCTGCCGGACAACACTTATTACGTCACCATGACGTGGACGAACTCGACTAACGAAGAAGGCGCCCCAGCCGTCACTTCAGCCATTACCACTTCGCAGAGCACACTGCTGGTGCAACCGGCGGCGCCTCCAGCGAACGCGGCGGGATGGAACGTTTACGTAGGAACCGATCCGGACGGCCTAGAGTTGCAGAACGACTCGCCGATCGCGGTGGGCCAGACCTGGCTGCAACCGGGGACAGTGACGACGGGCGGCCGGGGACCAGGGCGCGGACAATCGCCCAACTACCTGAGGGCGGCGCCGAGGGTAGTCCAGAGGGGCTGATGGCTACGACAATTGGAAGCGCGATTTCGGCAAAAGTGTTGCAACTGATCACCGGCCCAACGGGCGTGAACTCCGTCCTGGCCGCGCTCACGCAAGGGAGCGTGGCGGCGCCCAACTCCTTCAGCCCGGCGCAAGTGCGCTCGCAGAACGTAGCGCCCGACGTGGCGGATCTCAGCAACGCCATGCAGTACCCATCGTTGAATGTGTACTGCGAAAAAATCACCAACAGCCTAACAGAGAAATTTCGCAGTTTTTCCGGCGCCGTCCAGATGGCGATTGAACTTCGGCATTCGCAGGACCGGCTGGACGGACTGCAAGACAACCTGGAACTCTATGCCGCCGCGGTGATGCAGGTTCTGGCAACCCATCGCGGCGATTGGGGCGACGGCGATTTTTACGCCGGCGAATACCAGGCAGCGTTCGGAGCCGTGAAGCACGGCGGCAAGAATTTCATTCAGATCGCCAAGATCACCTTTGAGATGGGAGTGAGTAAAAACTGATATGGCCTACATTTCCTCTAACGCAAACCGATTCTATACGGCGCTCGAGAGCGCGTATGGACAAGTCCCGGCGATTTCGGCCGGCAATCGGATTCCGGCCGTCAAGCTGACTGTCCAGCAGCAACTCGACGTAGCCAACCGCAAAGATAAGACCGGCAGCCGCACGTTTGCGGGCCTGCCGGTGGGCGGCAGGCGCCGCACCAATTTCGAGCTGCAGACCTACCTGACCTCCTGGCAAAACAGCGGCGGCGGGCCGGCCTATGGGCCTCTGTTTCAGGCCGCGCTGGGCGGGACACCGCGGATGTTTGCGGGCGGCTCGGTGGCTTCCAGTACGGCGGCCGGCCGGCTGGGATTCGCGGCAGCGCATGGACTGAGCGCCGGGCAGGCCGTGACATGCGGCGGCGAAATCCGGTTCGTGGCGGCGATCGTGGATGCCCAGAATGTGCAACTGAACGCGCCGTTTTCAACGCTTCCTGCGGCCGGCGCTACGGTGGCCCCGGCCATCACCTATGTGCCCGCGACGGAACTGCCCAGCGTCGGGATCTTCGATTACTGGAGCCCCGCAACGGCGGTGCAGCGGCTCCTGTGCGGGGCAGCGGTGGACCAGATGGAAATCGATGTGAATGGCGATTACCACGAATTCCAGTTCAAGGGACTGGCGCAGGACGTGGTGGACAGCAGCAGCGTGGGGTCAGGCACGGGAGTGGCGCAGCAGCTTACCAGTTTCCCGGCGGAACCGGCGCTGGGTTCGTTCGACTACTCGATCGTACCCGGCAACCTGGGGGAGGCGTGGTTGGGCACTTCGGCGGCGCAGTTTTTCACCGTTACCAAGGCTTCCATCGTGTTGAAGAACGATCTGGATGCGCGCACCAATGAGTTCGGTTCCAGCCTGCCGCGAGCCATCTCGCCGGGACAGCGCACGGTGACGGCCACCTTCGAACTCTACAGCCAGGATGACAGCAACACGGCAGCGCTCTATCAGGCGGCTCGCCAGCAATCGCCCATCAGCGTAATGTTCCAGTTGGGCGATGCGGCGGGACAGCTCATGGGGGTCTACCTCCAGAGCGTGATTCCGGTGGTGCCGGAGTTCGACGACAGCAAGAACCGGCTGCAGTGGAAATTCCGGCCGTCGCGTGCGCAGGGAACCGTAGACAACGAAATCGCGGTGGCGTTCGGATAGTGCCATGGACTACGAAAGCATCTCGGTGGTGGAATCGCGCGTGGCGAGCGGTGTGTCCTACAAGGTCGCCAGAATGTCCTTCGGCAGGCGCACGGAGTTGATGCGGCGGGTGCGGGAACTGGCCGGCCGCATGGAATTTCTGGAGGCCGGCCAGGAACCCGGCGAGAAGATGGACGCGGCACTGCTCCATGCGGAAATCGACTGCCTGTACCTCACCTGGGGCTTGCGGGCGGTATCGGGGCTGCAACTGGACGGCGTCGAAGCCACGCCCGAATTGCTGGCCGAAGCAGGTCCCGAAAACCTGTTCCGGGAAGCCCTGGCAGCCGTTAGGGCAGAGACGGGCCTCAACGGGGCCGAACGAAAAAACTGATCGTCGCCTTCCACTTTCAGTTGTCCAACCAGGCCGGTTGGAAGTGCGATATCTGCCGGAGATCCGGTCTGGAAAAGAAGCGGGGCTGCGGATGGCTTCCCAGTGGAGTACGAAAGCAAGCGGCGCCGGTGTGGGCTCGCAAGCACATCACGCTGGAGACGTGTCCGAAGTCGACGATCACGGCGGAGAGCCAGAGCCTGGTGGAAGAGTTCCTGGTGCGGCGGCGCCTGCGAGCACTCGGCTGGGAAGGGCTGAGCGCGCGGCAGGTGGAGGCATTCGTCATTTTAGAAAAGGCGCTTGCGGCGGAGATGAAAGATGGCCAGCACAACACAAGACACACTCTATGATGTTTTTTCGAATGCAGCCGGCAGCCAGGCGGAAGCCCTGGAACCGATCACCAGCGCCAGCGACGAGCTGGCGGAATCGCTGCAGAGCGTAACGGAGCAAATGAGCGGAGGGCCCTCCCAAGACTCCGCGGAAGCCAGTCCGAACCAGTCGCAGAGCGGAGCGAGCGAGGCGTTATCCATAGCCATTCCAAATACAGCCGGCAGCCAGGCGGAAGCCCTGGAACCGATTACCAGCGCCAGCGACGAGTTGGCGGAATCGCTGCAGAGCGTAACGCCGCAAATGGGCGGAGTCCCATCCCAAGACTCCGCAGCAACCAGTCCGAACGCGTCGAAGAGCGGAGCCAGCGAAGCGTTATCCATCGCCACCACGGTGTTGGAGAGCGGACTCGGGATGATCCCGCTGGTGACGGGGCTGATCGGGCTCTTCAGCGGCGGCGACAGCACGCCGACCCCGCTGACCAAATACGCCATGCCGGACAAGATCGACTTCGAGGGCGCGGACACGGGCAGCGGAACGAGCGACATGGATTACGACCAAATGGGCACGCCGAGGACGTACAATGCGTCGCCGGCTTCGTCGTCATCGCCAGCCTCGTCGCTGGCATCGCCGGCATTGTCGCCGCCGTCGCCAGCCTCGTCGCCGGCGTCGGCGCCGTCGCAGATCACCGTGAACGTGCAGGCGATGGATTCGCAATCGTTCCTGGATCACAGCAGCGACATTGCGCAAGCGGTCCGCAACGCCATGTTGAATATGAGTTCGATTAACGACCTAGTGAGCGAACTCTGATATGGCGACCTTTCCCACGCTCAAGACGAACGCCGTGGCGCAGTACCCGGCGTCGAAGACGGCGCGGTATCAGAACCAGGCGCTGCGATTCCTGGACGGTACGGAACAGCGGTATCGCGATTCGGCCGGGCCGCTGCATCGCTGGATCATCAAGCTCAACGATTTGGACGAAAGCGAAATGGCGGCGATCGAGCAGTTCTTTGCCGATGACCAGGGCCAGTTCGGCAGCTTCGCGTTTACCGATCCGTGGGATGGGACGGTATACCCCGATTGCAGTCTGGCGAGCGACGAATCGGATGCGACCTGGCAGGCAGAAATGTGCGGCACGACATCACTGACGGTGGTGGAGAACCGGGGATAGATCCATGCTTGTATACCCACAATTGACAACCGGGGCGCTGAGCCAGTTCCCGATTGAGAAGCGATGGCGGCAGCGGACCGTGGTGAACACGGCGGCCGATGGAAGCGTCATCAAGCTGGCCGACCCAAATGGAGAACTGACCGAGTGGCAGTTGCAGTACGCCGGACTGAGCGACGGCGAACTGGCAGCGCTCCAGCAGTTCTTCGCGGCGGCGGAAGGAACGCTCAACGGGTTCACTTTCCTCGATCCGGCCAGCAATCTCTTCGCGTGGAGCAACCACCTGGAGAACGTCGCGTGGAGCCTCGGCTCTTTCCTCGCCAAGACCGGAGGCGCGGCCGACCCAGCGGGCGGGACCAACGCCTGGCAATTAACGAACTCCGGCACCGGTGCGCAAAGCATCACGCAGACGCTGGCGGCGCCGGGAGGATACCTGTTCTGCCTGAGCGCGTGGGTCCAAGCGGCCGCGGCAACAACCGTGACGATGTTGATCGGAGCGAACCGTTCCACAAAACCGGTCCAGACGGGTTGGAATCGCATCGCATTCGCCGGAAGCGGAGACGCGTCAGCGCAGTCAATCGTGCTCGGGTTGGAACTCCCGGCCGGGGCGGCCATCAATGTGTATGGACTGCAGGCGGAGGCGCAGGCCGCTCCTTCCAAGTACAAAGCAAGCACGGCGGCGGGCGTCTATGCAGGCGCGCGCTTGCGCGACGATGCGCTCACGTTTACGACGGAGGACGTGAATAATCATTCCGCCACGGTGAATATCATTTATGCAAGCCATCTCTGATCTCAAAGAACAGGCGGTAGTGGATACGCCGCTGATGGTGTTCGACTGCACCCTGTCCAACGGACAGCTCGAAAGCTGGAGCACCCATGCAGTGACCGTGGGGCAGACGGCATATGCGGCGCGCGTGTTGCAGCACAGCGCATTCGACATCCAGACGGCCTCCGACCAAGGGGTTGACGGCAGCCCGCGTATTTCGATTGTGCTGGCCAACGCCGACTCGCACTTTTCGGAGCTGGAGCGCTCGTGCGGCTGGAAGGGCGCGGCACTGACGGTGAGCTTCCTGTTCTACGACCTGCGCAACAAGGTTCCGCTGACGGACGCGCAGGTGGTGTTCCAGGGGATCTGCAACCCGCCGGACCAGATCCAGGAAGCCACATTCCGGCTGACAGCCAACAATCGAATGAACCTGCAACGGCTCATGCTGCCGGAAGTGCGCATCCAGCGCCGCTGCCCGTGGGACTTTCCGGCGACGGCGGATCAACGAGCGGAAGCCGTGAGCGGTGGAGCCAACGGCAAGTACTCGATGTATTACCGCTGCGGCTACTCGCCAGACGTCGCCGGAGGCAGCGGAAGCATGAACGGCGGCGAGCCGTACACGACGTGCGGGTATACGCGCTCCGATTGCCAGGCGCGGGGAATGTTCACGAGATTCGGCGGCCTAGAGTTTGTGCCTCCGGTTATCGAGGTTCGCGGATATGGCAAGGACTGGACGACATCCAATTTGTCGGTCAACCAGGCGCGTTACAACGACTATGTGCCGATGGTATACGGCACGGCCTGGTATGCGCCGGACGTGGTGTTTGCGCGCAACGACGGAAACCTGACCCGCATGGAGGTGCTGTTGGGGATCGGGCAGATGCAAGGCGTGCTGACCGTGCTGGTGAGCGGCGTGGAGATTCCGCTAGGCGTCCACGGACAGAATATGACGGGCTCGGGCTGGTACAACATCGAGACGCTGGGAACGAGGGGCGGCTGCCTCGACCCCAACTTCACGGACGCCAGCGGGAATCCGGCCGGCGATCCGTACGGCAGCATGGCGTACCTTTCGGTGGTGGTTCCGAATCAGCTCAATAACGGGAACTCGCTGCCCAGTGTGGAAGTGCTGGTACAGGGTTTGTTGGTGCCGGTCTACGGCGCTGACGGGACTTACACCAGCGATCAATTTTCCAGCAACCCGGCGTGGATCCTGCTGGACGTGCTGCGACGGAGCGGCTGGGCGGCGTCGGAAATCGACATCGTCAGCTTCGCGCAGACGGCGGCGTATTGCGACGAAGCGATCAACGTCATCGACCCGAACGGGAACACAATCTCGCTGCCGCGTTTTCAATGCAATCTGGTGCTGCAGAACCGGCGCAGCGCGGGCGACCTGGTGCGAGGCGTCCGCAATTGCGCGCGGCTGTACCTGACCTATGAAACCGGCGGCGCGCTGCAGCTCAACGTGGAGAATACGGCGGTGCTGCAGATGCCGACGAAAGCCGTGGGGTCAAACAGCACTGAGCCGCTCAATGGCGGGTGGCCGAGCTACGAATTCGGGGATGGCAGCACCGGGTTCTCCGGCATTCTACGGAAGGCGAACGGGGAACCAAGCGTGACGCTGACATCGCGCAGTATCGCCGACACTCCGAACCGCATGACGGTGGAGTTTCAGGATGCGCTCAACGGTTACCAGCAGGACAGTTACGAGATGGTAGATCCGGAGGACATCGCGCTGGTGGGGCAGGAGGTTTCCGCGACGCTGATGGCGCTGGGGCTGCCGCAATACGATCAGGCGGCGCGGATGCTGAAATTCAACCTCGACAAATCGATTCACGGAAATACCTACATCGAGTTTCAGACGAGCGTAAAGGCCTTTGGAGTCCGGCCGGGCGATCTGATCACCGTAACGTACCAGAAGGAAGGACTGAACCGCCAGCCGTTCCGGGTTTTGAAGATTTCGCCGTCAGCCAACTACCGGACGACGACGATCACGGCGCAGGTCCACGACGATGCCTGGTACGACGACACCAACGGGCAGGTAACCTCGGGATCGGGAACGAACCAAGGCGGCAACTCCGCAGTGGGCGTGCCGCGGCCCCTGGTGGGCAGCGTGGTGGACGCCAATGGCAACATCCAGTTTGGATTGGAGGAAACGGCGACCACGAGTAGCGATGGCACGGTAGAGACGAGCGTGACGGTCAGTTTCGTACCGCCGACCATCGCTGTGGGCACCGGCCCTGGGATGCCGCTCTTGAATCTTTCGCCGGCGGTTGGCAGCGGCGGAACGCTGAACGGCGGGCAGACGCTGTACTACGCCGTTTCCGGAGAGGACAGCGCGGGCGATGAAAGCCCGCTTTCCTTCCTGGTGCGCGCGGCGGTGGTGAACGACGGCAGTTCCGTGACGCTGACCGGCTTGAGCTTTGCATCGGGGACCACGGCTTTTGAGGTGTATCGGGGCACGACGCCGGCGCAGATGTTCCGAATCGCCTCGAACCAACCGCTGGCCGTGCAGTTTGCCGATATGGGTCTTGCCGATCAATTGATAGCGCCGCCCGATTCGAATTTCGATCACGCCAATTTCTACTGGCGGGCGGAACTGCAGCCGGAAATTGCGGTGACCGCGCATACGCCTGCTTCGGTGGCAAACGGAAAGCTGCAGATGGCGGTGAACGGTTACCGCGGGATGACGGCGCGGATCACCCGCGGCACAGGCGCAGGGCAGGAGCGCACGGTAGCGGCAAACGACGCGACCAGTTTGACGATTTCTCCGCCATGGACCGTCGAGCCGGACGCAACCAGTTTCTTTACGGTGGCCGAGGCGGGGTGGCATTTCGGTGCGGTAACCAAGAGCAGCCCAGTGCAGTTTGCGATTCCTAACCGGTCGGGCGAAGTGGTGCAGATCACCGGGCGCTCGGCCAACGTCAACGACGTGGAATGCTCACCGGAGCTCTGCACAGTAACACGCTGGACAATTGGAGGCTCGGGCGGAGCCGATACGCAGGTGCCGCCGCATCCGTTCTTTGGTATGGGTCCGGGAACGGCCGGCGGCACCGCGGTATTGAGCGGCGTTTCATTCACCAACCTGACGAATACCAGCTCAATTTCCTCGGGCACGCTGACTCTGTACTACTGGAATGAACTGCTGGGCACGCCCACGACGCTGCTGGCAAGCGCCATGGCAGTTGGTGACCTTACGCTGACCTTGGGGGCGGCCGGTCCGGCCGTGGCGGGGAGCACGCTGCAAATCGACGGCGAGATCCTTAGAGTGACGGCGGTCGAGAACGGCGGCAGCGAGTACACCGTGGCGCGCGGGATTGACGGCACGACCGCGGCCACACACGCGGCATCGGCGCCGGTTTACCACCTGGCGAGCCAGACGGTGATCGCGCCATTTCCCGCGAACTTTTTTGGCAGCCCGTACTGCGGGAACTGGAGCTATCCGGTGGCACTGCCGGATGTACGCGTGGCATGTGCGGAGCTGTTCGTGACCAACGACTTGGGGAACAGCCCGACCGCCGCGATCAACCTGACCCACAACGACGACAACGGGCTGCGCACGCTTTCGGGCGGGCAGTACTCGATCCAGGTGGATGGATACCTGGCGGTGGAACAGTGCGTGGCGCCACCGATTGTGATGGAAGCCTCGCACGCGGTGCGCGACGTATACGCGGTTCTGGGAACGGCGGCGGATGCGGTGGTCCGGGTGCAGGTGAACGTGAACGGCGCATTGTACTGTGCGTTGACGTTTCAGCCCGGAGCGACGCTCTCCAGCAGCGTCAATGGCAACACGCTGCCTCCGCTGACCATGGGAGCACAGGTGACGGCGGCGGTTACGTCGGTGGGACAGACGAATCCGGGCGCCAATCTCACGGCGCTGATCCGACTCTAATGGCGGAACAACTAACCAAGCTGCGGCCCGACCGGGACCTACAATGCTATTTCCAGCGGCCGACGGCGGCGGCGGCGCTTAGCCAGACCAGCGCGAACGGATTCACCGTGTCGGGCAGTTGGCGGCAGCAGTTCGATTGGACGGTGGTGGAATGGAACCGCGACAACGTGTTCGAGCATCCGGCCCTGCGCAATTTTCCGGATGGCGATTTAAGCGGCGTTCAACTCAGCTATCAGGAAGCGCGCACGAATTGTATCCCAATGGACTCCGCGCTCTACCCAACGGTGGAGTGGCCCTATCTGCGCATCTGGACGGAAACCAACGGCGCCGATACGCTGTACGACGTGCCGCTGAAGAACTATGCAACTGCCGCGGAGGGAGGCTACGTCGCGGCGACCGTACAATTCACGCTACAGGGTGTGGCGGCAGCGAGAGATTACATTGAGTTGGCGTGGCTGGACCAACATTACAACTACTGTCTGGTGGGAGGCGACACACTGGAGAGCGCAGCGAGCGCCCTGACCGGAGCCATCAATCAGTTCGGCGATGGCACAGTGACGGCAGCCGCCATCGGCGCTCAGATCACGCTCTCTTACACGGCGGAAGCCGGCGAGAATGCCAATCGGATCGGGGTGTACGGTACGGTGCATGGCGCGGGGACGGAGACGTGGTCACCTGTGTCGGCGGCGTTCAGCGGTGGGGCGTCGCCCCGGCAGTGGCAAGTGAACCTGAACTTCAGCGCGCTCACAGGCTACATCGACCCGGACCGCACGACATTGGTGCCGGTCCCCACGACCATTGTGCGAAAAATGCGTTGGACGTGGGCAGCCAATCTGCAGCCTGGAGATTTCCAGCGGGGCGAGTTTTCGGTGGTAGTCACCAACTGGACAGTGACCGGAAACAACCTCGTGTATCAGGTAGCGGGCGTGGGGAGCCGGCGGATCGAAGACGACGCCTCGGTTATCGCATATTCGCTGCTGAACCAGTGGAGCCAGGGACCGGGCAACTTTTCGGGCGGCTCGATGCACTGGACGACGACGCCAGGGGCTTCGCTCACCTGCGCCTACACGGCCGGGACGGACCACACCCTTTACCTGGGAACGCGGCGCGCGGACGCGGGCGGGCAGGTCTCGGTGCAGGTGGACGGCGGCGCCCCGCAGGCTGTGGTCCTGGCACTCCCGGGCGAAGACGTGCTGGTGCGCGTCTCGCTGGGCCGGTTCCCGGGGCTGACGCAACACACTGTCACGATCACGCATTGCGGAACCGCCGGTTCGTACTTCTATTTCGATTTCCTGGAACTGGCTTCACCCACGAGCACATTGCCCACCTTCAACACCAGCCCGACAACCACTCTCGCGACCGACTGGGATACGGACCACTCGATCGCGCTAGCACCGGAGCGCACGGCGTGGCTGATCGACACACTAGGATTCCATGGCCGCGCCAATCATTACGCGGGGGCTTTGTGGTTTTACGAGCTGTGCAACCCGACGCAGCAATATGCTTCTGGGACGATCACGTTCGCTGGCAACCCGGAGTTCGGGAAGACGACGCAGGTCTACCTGGGGCCGACCGTGATTGAGCACGTGAACCTGATTGGTGACACGGCGGCGAGCATGGCCCTGTGCTTCGCGCTGCTGATCAACGCAGGCTCGACGGGGGTATGGGCGAGCGCAGCGGGCAGCACCTTGACGATCGTGTCGCGCACGATCGGAACCGCGGGCAACGGCATGGCGATTTCGGCGGCGCCCGACAATTCCCAGAACAACCCCACACCGCTGACGGCGCAATCCAGCGAATCCCTGGCAGGCGGCCATGACGGCAAGTGGCTGACGGACCTGACGGCGGCTCCGCGGATCAATCGCGCGGCACGCGACTGGAACGGCGCGTTTTTCCAGGCGTTGAAGGGGTACGGAATCGACGTGGCGACGTCGTTCAGCATGGAATTGCAGAACGGCGACGACAGCCCGCAGGCGGGCATCGCGCAGCGATACCCGAACGGCGACGCGGCATGGTTGAACACGCCGGCGCTGCAGACCAACTTCAGCCCGGCCAGCACGGCGTTCTGGCGGCAGGTCTACGCGGATATGGCGGACGTGATGGCGAACGCCGGCGTGGTGCCCTACCTGCAATTCGGCGAAGTTGAGTGGTGGTACTTTCCGGGCCCATCGGCTACGACAGTCACCGAACCCGGCATGCCGTTCTATGATGCCTACACCACGTCAACCTTTCAAGCGACATACGGGCGGGCCATGACGGTGATCCCGAACCAGTACGCGGATCCGGCATCGTTGGCGCAGGAATGCGCTTTTCTGCCGGGGCTGATCGGCACGTTCACGCAGACGATTCGCGGCTTTGTGCGGCAGACGCACGCCAACGCCCGGTTCGAGGTTCTGTATCCGCCGGACGTCAACAACACGGCGCTGAATCAACTGGTGAACTTTCCGAAAAACGACTGGACTCCGGCGAATCTGACTTGCCTGAAGACGGAAAACTTCACCTACACGGGCGATCGGGACTTAAACGCCGCGGCGCAGTCGATTCAGTTGCCGATGCAACTCGGGTTTGCGTGCTCCCAGAGCAGCCACTTGGTGGGCATCAGCGATTCCACCACGCCGTGGCAGAAAGAGCAGCGGATGGCGCTGGGCGCGAGCCTGGAGTCGCTGGTGCTGTTTGCGCTGGATCAGTTCTGCCTGATCGGCTACTCGCTGCCGCTGGAGCAGAGCCAGCGCCTGGCACGATTCATGGGGCCGTAGGCAGGTCTCTTTCCAGGGCGAGATAGCCGGCGGCGATCACCACCAGAAACATGGTGAGCACTTCCGAATCGCCCAGGTTCACCTCGGCAACACCTTCGACCATCGCGGCAATCACGACGGCGATTCCCGCGCGCAACAGATAACGGCGGTCGCCGGGACCGGGTGGGAGTGCGCGAAGGCCGCGCCCGAAATCCACCAGAATCCGAATCATCAACCAGAGAAAAACCAGCAGCGCGGGGACGCCGCGTTCGGCGGCGTATTGGAGGTAGACGTTGTGGAGATGCTGATAGAAGCCCGCGGGCCGGGTGGCCCAAATATCAGCCGGGACGTACTCCCTGAAGTGATACTTGGGGCCTTCGGGGCCGATGCCGAGTAGCGGGTGCTTCTCGATCATCTGGATGCCGGCGTTCCATGCGATGATGCGAAACGTGTTGGAATCCACTTGCTGGGGCCGCAGCAGGGACGTGACGCGTTCTTGCAGCACGGCCGGCGACACAACGAAGGCCACCACCGCGAGCAGCGGAATCGAGAACACCATCCAGCGTTTCCAAAACCAGACGAGGTAGAGGCCCGCGGCGGCGGTCGCCAGCCATACTGAGCGCGTCCATCCCAGGTACAAAGCCACGGCTATCAGAACGCCACACAAGATCCAAATCCAGGATTTGCGCAGGCGGAGGCCAAAAAACAGCATGGCGGCCAGCACCAGGAAGGCGAACATCTCTTCCGCCGCGTAGGTATTCCAATTACTGGTGAAACCTGTGATGCGCTCCGCCACGTAATATTGGTAGAGGTCAATTCCAGCCTGGTGCGCCTGCTCGACTTTTGTGAAGAATTGGACGAAGCCGCGGAGAGCGGCGATGGAGGCCAGACCGGCCCAGGCGAGAAAGAGCCATCGCAGCACCGATAAACTGCGTAGGGTGGAGAAGACCAGCAGCAGGATGCCAAAGATCCAAAACTTTCGGATTTGGGGAAAACCGTCCATCCAGGGGTCCGGAGAAAAGATCCACGCAGCCACCGTGAGGAGCAGGAAGATGGCGAGGGGCAGCTTGATCGGCGGCAGGCGCAACGATTCGCCGGAAAACAGCAGGGCGGCGAGGGCCAGGGCCATCAGGATGTTGAACGCGGCGATGGAGAGCACGATCGACGCGGCCGCGGCGAAGGTAAGCCAGAGGGCGGCGCGCGACATCAATGATGGGGACGGGTTCATGTAGGCAGATCTTCAGTATGCCAGAGCCACCAAGGAATCGGGATAATGGAAAGTGATCGACACGCCATGACTTGCCGTTTTGCCCGGTTGCTGATTCTCTGTTTGCCGCTGTTGGCCGCGTTGGATGCGGCGCCGGCGCGTCGCCCGGCGGACGCTCGCGCCACGGTCGACCTGGATGAGTTGGCGAGGAAACCGGCGAGCCACGCCGTGCCGGGCGGGCCGCGGCGCGAAGTATTCGATCCGGAGATGGAGCTCCGGCGGCGGCCCAATGCCGGCGTGAACCTGAACCTGCCGCGTGCGGCTGCGGTGCCGGGGCCGGCGCCCGCGGCGGCAACACCGGTCTATTCCGGGTTCCAGGGGCTGCTGGACAACTTCACGGTGATTCCACCGGATACCGAAGGCGCTATTGGGCCGCAGCACCTGGTGACGATGCTCAATTCGCAGGTGCTGATCCAATCGCGCGACGGCACATGGCGGGCGAATTACCCGATCAACCTGGGTGGCGCCGGCGGCTTCTGGTCGGCGGTGACCACCTCGAGCGATGTGTTCGACCCGAACATCCGCTACGATGCCACGAACGACCGGTGGCTTGCCAGCGCGGCGGTGGACAGCCAGCAGTCCACATCGGCCATGCTGGTGGGAGTATCGCAAACGGGCGATCCGGGCGGGAAGTGGAACCTGTACAAGATCAACGTCGGGCCGTCGGGCAACTGGGGCGATTATCCGGTGCTGGGATTCAACGGGAACTGGGTCGTAGTGTCTCTCAACATCTTTACGATTCGGGGCAACAACTACCTCAAAACGACGCTGTACGTGTTCAGCAGATCGGATCTCTATCAAAACGGCCCGGGCTCTTATACAACATTTAACGATGACCTGGGGGAACTGATTCCAGCGGCAGACTTCGACGACCAGCCGAACCACCTCTACTTCGTACGGACGTTCGCCGGAGATGTGGGAGTGCACGACGGAGTGGGCACGATTGAGATCAGCCAACTGCAGGGGCCGCTGGGGTCGGAGACTTTTGCGGGCGGCAACGTCGGCGAAATCGTGATCAACGACGCGTGGGCCGACACAGGTGACAACAGCGCCGATTTCGCGCCGCAGGCCAGCTCGAAGCGCAAAATCGACGCGGGCGACAGCCGGGTCCAGAACTGCCTGCTGCGCGGCGGTACCATCTGGTGCGCGCATACGATCTTTCTTCCGCCGTCCATCCCCACGCGCTCCACGGTGCAGTGGTTCCAGGCGGACCCGTCGAATCTCACGGTGCTGCAACGCGGGCGCATCGACGACCCGACTAACACATACTTCTACGCCTACCCGACCATTGCCGTGAATAAGAACGCCGACGCGTTGGTCGGCTACAACCGGTTCAGCGCGCAGGATTACCCCAGCGCGGAATTCTCATTCCGGATGGCCTCCGATCCAGCGAGCGCTCTGGAGCCGGACGTCCTGTTCCTGGCGGGGCAATCTTCTTACGTCGCGGCTGGCACGCAATCCGGGAGCAATCGCTGGGGGGACTTCAGCCGGACGTGGACCGACCCGGTGGACGACCTCACTTTCTGGACCATCCAGGAGTATTCGGTGGTGCCGGCCCAAGGCCGCAGCGGCCAATGGGGGACTTGGTGGACACGCGTCACGGCGCCCTCGGTGACGGTATTGCAGCCACCCACGCTGGCAGCGCAGGGAACCGTGAACGCGGCGAGTTACCAGGGCGGTGGCGTGGCCCCGGGGGAGTTAGTCACCCTGTTCGGCTCGAACTTAGGACCGGCGGTTCTGCAGAAACCGGTTGTCAGTGCATCGGGAGTGGTGGGCACGGTGGTGGGCGGCGCCAGCGTGTTGTTCAACGGCGTAGCCGCTCCCATGGTCTACGCGTCGGCGGGCCAGGTGGCCGCGGTAGCGCCGTTTGCCCTGCAGGGCCAGTCCAGCACACAGGTGCAAGTGAGTTACCTCGGAACGATCTCCAACACCACGACGCTGCCGGTGGTGGGATCGCTGCCGGGAATCTTTTCCTACGATTCATCAGGCGCTGGGGAAGGCGCGATTCTGAACCAGGACAACTCGGTCAATTCGGCAGTCAACCCGGCGGCGCGCGGTTCGGTGATCCAGATTTACGCGACGGGCGGCGGCGCCATGCCCGGAGCAGTGGAAGGCACTCTGGCGCAGCCGCCCTATGTGCAGCTTCCGGCGCAAACGGTCTCGGCGCGCGTGGGTGGAATCACCGCCCAAGTGGACTATGCCGGCGAAGCCCCCGGAATCATCGTCGGAGTGCTGCAAATCAATGTGGTGGTGCCGGCGGGAGTCACTCCGGGAAGTGCGGTTCCGGTGGATGTGACCATCGGCGGAGCGACCAGCAAGGCCGGGGTGACCGTCGCGGTGAAATAATGGCGGCGCGGGGCCACGCTACGCGGCACTGGGCGGTTGCATTTTCTTTCCCTCACATGCTGTAGTTGAAGTTCTCCGCACATGGTTCGTGAAAAAGCCAACAGGCTCGCAGTCGTGATCCCCGCCTACCGGCCGTCGGCCGCGCTGGTGGAGGTGGTGCGCGCGCTGGTGGAGCGGCAGTTCCCCGCCATCCTGGTGGTGGACGACGGCAGCGGTCCGGAGTTCCACCGGATCTTCGCCGACGCCGGCGCGCTTCCCGGCGTCCAACTGCTGCGCCATGCCACTAACCTGGGTAAGGGCGCCGCGCTCAAAACCGGCATCAACCACGCTCTCTGTACGATTCCCGATCTGGCGGGCGTGGTCACCGCCGATGCCGACGGCCAGCACGACCCCGTCGATATCGAACGCGTCGCCGAGGCGCTGGTGGTGCATCCCCAGAGTCTGGTGCTGGGGTGCCGCGCTTTTCATGAAGACGTGCCGCTGCGCAGCCGCTTCGGAAACATACTCACCAGCGCCGTCATGCACGCCATGATGGGGCGCAAGATGGCCGATACCCAGACCGGCTTGCGCGGGCTCCCCGCGTCTTTTGCGCTGCGCACCATGAAGATCGAAGCGACCGGTTACGAGTTCGAGCTCGAAATGCTGATTGCCGCGCACCAACTCGGCATCGGCGTGGTGGAAGAAAGCATCCGCACCATCTACGAACCGGGCAACCGGTCCTCGCACTTCAATCCCATCGTGGATTCGATGAAGATTTACTTCGTCCTGCTGCGGTTCGGCTCGGTTTCGCTGCTCACCGCGCTGCTGGACAACCTGATCTTCTACCTCGCGTACCGCCACGGGGGCCACATCCTGGCCTCGCAGGCGCTGGGCCGCTTGTTCGCCGTCAGCTTCAATTATTCGATGGTGCGCAGCTCGGTGTTTTACACGCATCAGCCGCACAGGAAGGTTCTGCCGAAATACCTGCTGCTGGTGCTGGCCAGCGGGACGGCGTCCTACGGCGGCATCCGGCTGCTCTCCACGACGATTGGCATCAACCCCGTTTCCGCCAAGCTGGTGGTGGAGACGGTTCTCTTCTTCGTCAATTTCGCGGTGCAGCGCCTGTTCATTTTCAAGCCCGACGGCGCCGTGGCGGCTCCTGCCGAACGGCAACCGCCGCGTGCCGTTCCGACCCGCCTGGTTTCCACAGCGGTGGTGCTGATTTCGCTTGGCGTGCTGGCGATGGAAGTCTACGGTTTCCGCGCCGGCAACTTGTTCTCGCAGGAGATCTGGCTGCCCATCGGGATCAAGCGCTTCACGCGATTCATCGGCATGTACCTGGGAGTGTCCGTCCCGGTTCTGCTGCTGCTGCCTTGGAGTTTCGCCGGTCTCATCGCCGGGCTCGCCGCGGTCGGCACAGCCGTGTCGGTGGGCCCGCAGGCGTTGCTGGCGGTGACCTTCTTCCTGGTCTCCTCGTGCGCTCTCGGTTCCCGGCTGCTGGGCCCCAAGCACGGCGACGACACGCAGTCGCAGCTCTTCTCCACGCTGCTCGGGATGGCTGTGTGGATCTTTCTGATGTACTGCCTGGCGCGGCTTCCCGTGAATTACGCGGCGGCCTGGGCGGTTCTGCTCGCCATTCCCATCCTGCTGGACCTGCGCGGCGCATGGCGGCGTCTGACCCGTTGGGTCGACCTGCTGCGCACCGCCGAATTGCGTCGCCCGGGCGAACGCGCGGCCTTCGCGATCCTGGTCTTCTTCCTGCTGGCGCACTGGTTCGTAGCGCTCATGCCGGAAACCGGCGCGGATGGCCTGGCCATGCACCTGGCGATTCCCGCCAACATCGCCGCCAACCATGCACTGACTTACCAGCCCAACCGCTTCCTGTGGGCGGTGATGCCCATGGGCGCCGACTTCACTTACACCATCACTTATCTTCTGGGCGGCGAGTACGCCGCGCGTCTGATCGATTTTACGATGCTGCTCGGGATCGAGGCGCTGCTGTATTACGCCATGCGCCGTTGGCTGACGCGCGGCGCCACGTTCCTTCTGATGGCGCTGTTCGCCACCACTCCGCTGGTGCAACTGGTCACTGGCTCGCTCTTCGTGGAGAACCTGATGACCGCCATGATCCTGGGCCTGATGGCAGCCATCTGGCGCTTCGGTGACAGCGGAGAGAAGCGATTGCTGTACGTTGCCGCGGTGTTGGGCGGAACGGCGCTCGCCACCAAGTTCGGAGCCATACCCTTCGTGGCTCTGGCGCTGCCATTCGCCGTATGGGAGGCGGCGCGCCACCGCAAGGTGCTCGGCAACAAGCCGGCAGTGGTTGGCGCGCTGGCGGTGGTGCTGCTGCTCGCGGCTGCGCTGCCGCCCTATGCCATCGCTTACTCAAAAACCGGTAACCCGTTGTTCCCCTTCCTGTACGACAAGATCCCCTCGCCCTTGCTGCCTGCCGACGCCGGCCTCGTGGATCACCGCTTCTTGCGGCCGCTGACCTGGAACACGCCGTTCGATCTTACCTTTCACTCCAGTAAGACCTACGAAGGACAGGACGGCTCTTTTGGCTTTCAGTACCTGTTACTGGCTCCGCTAGCCGTGGTGGCGATTCTGTTCTTGCGGAGACGGCCCGCGGTGAGCGCGGGGGTGGTGGCCCTGGGCGCCTCGTTCCTCATCATGCGCTCGCAGCCGAATGCCCGCTATCTCTACACGGCGCTGCCTCTGCTGAGCGTGACGTTCGCGGCGCTGCTGGGATGGGCGGCGGACCACCGCCGGCTCTATCGCGCGCTAATCGCGTTTGTGGTGGCGTGCATCGCGATAAACAGTTACTTCCTGCCGTCGTCCAGTTACTATCATAAGGATTTCTGCCTGCGCCTGCCCTTCTCGCGCGCGGAAAGAGACCGCTTCCGGGCGGAAGCCGTACCCGTCCGTGAAGTGATCGCTTACTACAATCGCGCCCATCCGAATTCCACGGTGCTGATGGCGAGCGAAAGTGCGATCGCCGGCCTGAATGGCACAATCTACGAGAACCACTGGCAACAGTACCACACGCTGATGAGTATCCGCCATACGCTCAACGTGCCCGACATGGTGCGCCTGATGCAGAGTTGGGGCGTCGAGTATTTCATTGCTTCCAAGCCGGCTGTGGAAGACGACGTGAAGCCCGCCGCGCTGCGGGAAATGCTGGAGCGTTGCACGGAGGCGGAGTACGAACTGGGCAATCAATACCTGGCGCACCTGCAGCCTGCCTGCCGCCCGCAGCAGGCACGCGCCGCCGTGGTAGTCTCAGCCGGGTTCTACGACGATTTCGACCCGGCGCTGATCTTCCGCGGCGACTGGACCAAAAGCACCAATTTCGACGGCCCGGACCGCCATACCATCAGTTATTCCGATATCCCAGGCAGCGAGGCGCAGATCGTGTTTGAGGGAAGGGCGCTGACGTACGCGTACACCAAGGCGCCGAATCGCGGCTTGGCGGAAGTGATCATCGACGGCATCAGCCAGAGCACCGTCGATCTCTATTCCCCCGACATCGAGTGGCAGACGCACACGCGCTTCTGCTGCTTCACGGCCGGTAAGCACGTGGCGGTGATCCGCGTGGTGGGCCGGGCTAATCCGAAATCCGCGGGCCGGTTTATCGACCTGGATTCCTTCACCGTGGAGTAGCAGCCGCGACGGCCGCCGCGATCATCTCCTCAAAGGGGCGGTACGCGGGTACCAGTGTCTCAAGGTCTGACTTATGAATGCACTCTTGATTCTGCTTCAGTGCCCGCAGGTTATCAGAATCGATTGGCAGCTTGATCCGCAGCTTCTCAGATAGCGATAACAGGCTGATAGCCCAACTTAGCGGGATGTTGAAATAAAGCGCCCGGTGCCCGCCGGCGCGATTGATAGTTTCGATAAATCGCCGCATCGTCACCAGCTCCGGATTGAAGAGGTTGTAGGCTCCCACGCGGCTTCCGAGTAATATCGTCATGGCAACGGCGAGGTCCTCGACCGCGACCACGGGCAGCAAGTCACGCCCCCCATCGAGCAACGGCATGACGGGACTCGTGAGGATTTTGCGCATGTTGCGAAAAAAGAGACCGCCGTTGCCGACTACTAAGCCCGGACGCACGATGGTTTCGCCACGGTCCAGAAAATACGTCTCCAGTTGACGCTTCAATCGTCCATACCCGGCCATGGACTCGGGTCGCGCGGAATAGGAACTGACAAAGATCTGGCGCGGCACACCGGCGGCCTTGGCCGCTGCATACACCAACTTGGTGCCTTCCACGTTCACGTCGAGCGAGGCCTGGCGGTCGTAGGCAAGGTGCACCACGATATCCACGGCCGCCAGATCTTCCGGATGGATGGCCTCGCCGAGAGTGAATGGCACCACGCGGCGCGTCACGTGGCGTAACCTCGGCACGACAGCACCGGAGCGGCTGGCTCCATAGACCTCGTGCCCTGACGCCGCCCAGTGCGCAGCCAGATGAGATCCCAGGAAGCCGCCCACGCCAGTGAGAAAGAGTTTCACTCCAACGAAGTCCTCACTTTTCGAGCGATGCGGAGCGCGTTGGCCATAATCGTGAAAGTTAGATTCTTGGCCGGCAATGCACTGAAACAAGCGCCATCGGCGACATAAACCGCTTTGGTCCCGTACAGCCGTCCATCCGCGCCGGTCTGATAGCAGCCCGCATTGGTCTTCATCGGAAGCGTGCCGGCGTAGTGCAGGCTACTGCCCATGGCGGGATACTGGCACAGCGCAGCGGCGCTGAAATAACCGATCCGGCGAAAAGCCCGGATCAGCCGGCGCTCCGCGACCTGGTTGCTCTTCCATTCGTAGTTGATGTCGAGCGCGCCATCCGGCTTGAGGCGGATGTAGTTGGACGAATCGTTCGAGCCGGGATAGAAGAGCATCAGGAGCGCCATGGCCGGAGACAGGTAGCGCGCCCACGTAAGGTTTGCCCAGATGCTCAAGGGGAATTGAAAGAGTACGTCCGAGCGCAGCGGGCCAGTGGTCCCGTAGATAGTGCCCTGGAGCAGGTCGGGGCTGTTGGCGTCTTGATAGATGAGGTTGAGCTGGCCTAGCGCGCTGTCATGGATCTCCAGGGAAGCGCCGATGCGGCTCAACCGAAACAGCGGAATGCACGCCAGCGGGTTGTCCAGAATCGGCAGACGGCTCTCGTAATCCCGGTTGGCTTCGAGCACGATCTTGCTCGTCCCCAGCGTGCCGGCCGCCAGAATCAGGTTCTTGCCAAGAAACTTCTCATAACTGCCGGTACTTAGATTTCGCGCGGTCACTTCGACACCGCCGTCTTGCTCTTTGTACTCATGAACCAGATACCCAGTATGTAGAGTGACCTGATTCCGAGCTGCTAACTCATCGATGGTGAAGGCAGGATTGTAAATGGCGGGATTATACGGGCGGTAAAACTCGAGGTTATCGTATTGATAAGCAGCGCGCCCGTTATGCGGCTCGGTGAGCACCGCCAGGCGGGGACGGCCTATGGTAATCCCCTGGCGTTCGAAGCCGGCCTTGCGAATGCGAAACCTGTCCAGTATATCGGAGGCAAGCCGAGTGAGACGCATCGGCGGAAGCAAATGAGGCTCCGCGCCGAAATAGGAAGCCAGATCGTCGTTCGCCCCGCTGATCCCCATGTGGTTGGAGATTTCGTCGTAGAAGGGCTCCAGGTCCGCGAGCTTGATGGGGAAGCCCGCAAGATCCTTCGTGGTGAAGCGGAAGACGCCCGCACCCCAGGCATTGGCCAGCCCGCCCAGCGCGAAACTCGCCACGGCCTCGAAGTTACCCGACCGGACCGGCATCAGTTCGGCCCAGTCCCGCACGATGTAAGACATGTACGGCGACTTGAGCTTGAGACTGATGTTTCGCTTATGGATGTTGTGCAGCCCCTCGAATTCGGAGCCGATCAATTCTTCAAAGAGATCCTCGCGCTGCTGTCGCAAGACGTACAGATTGCCTTCCAGATCGGAGACCTTCGGCGGCCGGTAGCCCACGTCCAGAATCAGCACATTGCGGCCCTGCAGCGCATAGGCCGAAAACGCGCCGGCGGGGCCCGAGCCCACAATCACCGCATCATACAAAGTCGTATCTCCACACCAGGTACAAGCCTTTCGCGCATTTCCAACCCGTGCGCACGGCTGCTCCGAGCAACCGCAGCACGGCGCTCCACCAGCCGGGTGCCTGGTTGATGAAGTACCCGTAGTATTCCGAACGGACCTCCACCAGGTAAAAGAGGATTTGAATTTTGCCGGTCAGCACGCGGCTGCCTTTTCGCAGGCGCAGGGCCAATTCGATGGCCTCCGCATCGAGCCGCCGCGTTACGATGGTCGCCACCATCTCCCGCGCTTTAGGGTCCAGCGCGGGAAAACAGAGGTGGTTGGCCGCCACGTACCGCTCCACAACGGGACCGGGCAACGGGCGGCGGAAGAACAAGGCGTGGAAATGGCGCGCTTCGCTTTCGAGCGCCGTCCGGTCGTCAGCCATGGCGATTGCAGATGATCTTTCGCGTTCCGCTCCCCAATTCTACAATGTGACGCGGCCCGCGGTGAGGCGGCCGCAAGCGCTTGCCGGGAGTTTGGGCTTGACAACCGAGGGTGAGCTCTTGTATATAGGTAGTATGTCTACGGTAGGCAATCCACTGGAACGAATGGAATTCCTGCAGGGGACGCTCGAGGTGCTCATTTTGCGCAGTCTCCAGGCGGAGCCAAATCACGCCTATGGAATTGGCCAGTTTCTCGAACAGCAATCCGGGAATGAATTCGTGGTGGATAACGGCTCGCTTTACCCGGCCTTGCAGCGGCTGCTGCAGCGCCGATGGTTGACGGCGCAGTGGAAGATGTCGCCGAATGCGCGTCGCGCAAGGTATTACCGGCTAACGCCGCTTGGCCGCAAACAACTGGTGGAAGAGAGTTCCAAATGGCAGCGGTTCGTGGTCGCGATGAGCCGCGTGCTGAGCCCGGAGGGATGACGGTATGCGCCAATGGTGGACCCGATTCCGCGCCTGGATGAAGGGGCGCCCGGGAATTGCCGAGGATCTCGCGGAAGAAATGCGCAGCAACCTCGAGATCGAAACGGAGAGCAACATCGAGCGAGGCATGAGCTCCGAGCAAGCCCGCGCCGCGGCCCGCCGTCACTTCGGGAACAGCACTCTGGTAGCGGAACGGGCCCGCGACGCCTGGGGATTTCCTTCGCTTGAGAGTTTTCTCAACGATATTCGTTACGGTTTCCGCGCCATGCGCCGGGCGCCGGCCTTCTCGGTGGTGGTGATTCTGACCTTCGCGCTGGGTGTCGGGGTGAACACGGCGATCTTCAGCGTCGTCCATGCGGTTCTGCTGAAGCCCCTGCCCTACCCCGATGCGGAGCGCCTGGTGCGGTTCCGTGAGGCCAACGCCAAGACGTCCTTCAGTGTCTCTTGGGGCAATTTCAAATACTGGCGCGAAGGCAATCACACCTTTGAGGAGATGGCCGCGTACCAATTCACTGACCGCACGCTGACGGGCCGCGGCGAGCCGGAGGTGACGCGCGGCCTGATGGTGACTGCTCCCTACTTCGCGCTGCTCGGCATGCGTCCGGTACTGGGCCGCCTTTTCGACCAGGCGGATGACCGGCCCGGCACGCCGGCCACCATCGTCTTGAATCACCGCTTCTGGGCTAGCCAGCTCGGCGGAGATCCGCACATCGTGGGCGTGATTCTCACGCTCAACGGCGCTCCCTACGAGGTGACCGGCGTGGCGGCGCCGCTGTGGGAACCGTGGCGGGTGGATTACTACCTGCCGCTAGGCAGGGCCGGCGGCAACACGGTGAACCGCGGGCAGCACGGATCGATCAGCGCCCTCGGACGATTGAAACGCGGAGTCGCTCTGGCGGCCGCACGCTCGGATCTGGACGCCATCATGCGTCACCTGGCGGAAGTCGACCCCGGCCCGGAGAACGAACACCGCAGTTCCGGCGTCTTCTTCGCGGAATACAGCACCGGGGACATGCGCGGGACGCTGCTGGTGCTGATGGGCTCGGCGGTGCTGATTCTACTGATCGCCTGCGCGAATGTGGCGAGCCTGCTGCTGGCCCGCAACACGGCGCGCGCCGGCGAACTGGCGGTGCGAAAAGCCATCGGAGCCGGGCGCCTTCGCCTAGTGCGCCAATTGCTCACCGAGAACGTGGTGATCGCGGCGGTGGGCGGCGCGGCCGGTGTGGCTTTCGCCTACTGGGGGCTGCGCCTGCTGATCGGCGCGGCGCCCACCGATATCCCGCGCCTCGCCGGGACCACCGTGGATCTACCGGTGCTGCTCTTCGCAGGCGGCATCACGCTTGCCGCTGGACTACTCGCCGGTCTCGCGCCGGTGATGGTAGCCGGCAAAATCGACCTCACGACGGCGCTCAAGGAAGGTGCGCGCATGGCGGGCGGGAGCAAGCCACGCCAGGCGTTGCGCAATCTTCTGGTGATTGCCGAAGTGGCGCTGACCTTCGTGCTGGCCTTCGGCTCCGGACTTCTGTTGCGCAGCCTGATCGCCGCCCAGAGGAGCAGTCCGGGCTTCGACCCGCAACGCGTGCTTGCCTTCTCTCTACAGTTGCCATCGAAGGCTTACGGCTCACCGGAGGCAATCAGCGGGTTCTACACCCGGCTGCTGACCGATCTGCGCCGGCTTCCCGGCGTTGTGGACGCCAACTCGGTGAGCTGCCCGCCCGGCGCGGGCGACTGCGGCGACTGGTTCTATTCGATCCCCGGACGTCCCGTGCCCGCGCAGAACGAAGTGCCCATCGCGCTTTTCGATAGCGCCGATGCCGGCTATTTCCGGATGATGCGAATTCCCATTCGCCAGGGGCGCGAGTTCAATGAGTCCGACGGGGCCGCGGGCCCCAAAGTCGCCATCGTGAATGAGACGCTGGCCCGCGCGTGGTGGCCGAATGAGTCGGCCGTCGGTCATCAGATCAAAGTGGGCGGGCCCTACCAGGAAGGAGGCCTGCTGGAGGTGGTGGGTGTGGCCGGGGATGTGA
This sequence comes from Bryobacteraceae bacterium, assembly GCA_050014595.1. Classification (GTDB taxonomy): domain Bacteria; phylum Acidobacteriota; class Terriglobia; order Bryobacterales; family Bryobacteraceae; genus PALSA-129. The sequence continues at coordinate 87,644 of JBEKDA010000002.1, read as the reverse complement.
GGCAATTCGGCCTCGATTCGCAGCCGTCCGCCGACATCTGCCGGCCTTCGTCGCAAATGAACGATAGCAATAGGACCATCCTGATTCGCGCCGCGGGAGACCCGGCAAGGTTGATGACCGCTGTCCGTAGCCGCGTCCTGGCGCTCGACCGCAACCTGCCTTTACAGCAATTCGGCGCGCTCGAAGAATCGCTGGGCGCCGGCCTGGCGCGGCGCCGCTTCAGCACGCTGTTGCTCACGCTGTTCGCGGGACTCGCGGTGATGCTCGCAGCCATCGGTATCTACGGACTGCTGAGCTACTGGGTGACCAGCCGCGAATCGGAGATTGCCCTGCGCCTGGCGCTGGGGGCAAGCCCCTCCACCATCTTGCGCTGGACCAGCTTCCATGCGCTGCGCCTGGCGCTCGTCGGAGTGGCTTTCGGCGTAGCCGGCGGATGGGCCGCGGCGCGAACCCTGGAGGACCTGGTCTTCGGCATACCGCCGCGCAATCCCGCGACAATGATCGCCGCCGCTCTCGCCGTGATGGCGATTGCGCTCGCCGCGACGGTGGTTCCGGCGTGGCGGGCGGCCCGCGTGGATGCCGCGCGCCGGCTGCATTACACGTGACGGGTCGCCGGCGGAAGCCACCACTTCGTCGGCCCGCGCGTGAATTCCTGTTAGCATTCTTAGAGTGAACGCAGTATCCGACAGGGCTGGCGACGGGCCGCATCGCACGACCCGGCTGAGCAGAATTTCCTCCGCGATTTTGCTGTCTGGCTCAACTATGGGTTCACGATCTCAGTACACAGGTCCACGTGCAAGCCCAGGGTCCACTAACCGGGCAACAGTTAGCGGAGATGGACTATATCTATACCTTCGAAGGCCGCAAGATGATCCAGTTGAAATAGCGACTCATCGGGAATCGATGCGGACCGGGACGGGCCGCGGCTCCGCGTTTCTCAGATACACCAGCCATGCCGATGCCACCACCGCCAGCGTCCCCAGCGCCAGTTTCCCTTCGAACAGCCAGACATTGGTGATCTCCGCCGTCGGCACTACCGAGCACAGGATCGCCAGCGTCGTGATGGCCCACCCGGAGAGTGCGCTCAGCCGCTTCCCGCACTTCCAGGCGCTGCCGAAAATGTACAGGTACGGCAGGAAGCCGGTGATGACCATCAGGGAAATCAGCTCCTGGTAGGCCGCGCGCAGGCTGTCGCCCAGTTGAAACACCACCAGCAGAAATGACGCCACGCAGCCGAACGTCAGGATGGAAACGTGCGGCGTGCCCCAGCGGGGATGCACTTTTCCAAAGGCCGCCGGCAACAGGTGGTCCACCCCGGCGGCGAAGGGCAGGCGCGAGACGGAGCTTCCCACTCCGCCGAACTGGCCGACCGCGCTTGCCATCACCAGCACCGCCAGAACCGGCGGGAGCCACAAGACGCCCAGCGCCAGGCCGGCCGATTCTCCGGCTTGCGCGAGGCCATTCAACTCGCTGATCTTCTCCGGCCGCAACAACACCAGCATGGCGATCGTGGTGGCGGCGTAGAAGACCGTGGCGAAGCCCGAGGCGATCCAACCGGCGCGCCGCAGCGTGCGCACGGGATCGTGGATTTCCGCGCCCATCATGGCGGCCATCTCCATGCCCGACAGGGCGTAGGCAATGGCGGACCAGAAACTCACGGTGCTCCAATCCCATTTTGGGATCACGTCGATCCTGGTGGCCACGCCGCGCTTTCCGCCCACCAGCGACGCCAGTACAACCAGCAGAATTCCGAGTGCCCAAGTGGCCGCGGCGCCCACGTTTTGGGTCCACTTGCCGATGCCCACGCCCAGCAGGTTGGTGGTCAGCGCCACCCAGATGGCCACCAGCGCCGCAGCCAGCAGGGCGGCGCGGCTATCGGCCAGATGGGCGTAGTGGGGACCCAGCGCGAAGAAGCCAGCGCCCATATAGAAGAGCGCGGCGGTGGGGAGCAAGAAGGCGATGCCCATCCAATAAACCCAGAAACAGAGGAAGCCGTGCCAAGGGCCAAAATCGCCGCGCGTCCAGACATACAGGCCGCCCGCGCAGCCGGGGTACTTCACCGCGAGCGCGCCCACGGCCACCGCCAGGGGCAGGGCGAAAAGCAGCGCCGCGGCCAGCCACAACGTGACGGAACCGGGCCCGGCATGCGCCGCCGCGGGAATCCAACGCGTGCTCACGATGCAGGCGATGGCGAAGAGCGAGACATCGCGGAGCCCCATCTCGCGTTTGAGACCCGTGGGGGGTTCGGCCGTTTGGGACATGTTCCAGTGTACAAGTGGGGAAGTCAGAGTGGGACATCGGTTCTTGTCGGCTGCCCGGCGCGTGAAGTTTAGAGAGGCATGACAGACCACAAGACCCGATGGCCTGTCCCACTGGCCCTTAGCTGCTCCCGAATGCCTTTCCGAATTCGATCCCGATCCTCCGCAGCCCTTCGCTGAGGAACTCCGGCCTCCCGCCCAACCACAGCCGCACGAATCCTTCCAGGCCCAAATGCACGCCCGGCACAATCAGCACGCTCTGGTTCACACGCACGCGCTCGCACAGCGGGTAGCTCGGCATCGGAGAATTGTACCGCACCAGGCACAGAGCGCCCGCGCGCGGCTCGCAAAACTCCAGCTTGCCGGCGAAGCTCCCGATCCACTTCCGCACGATCGGCAAATTCTGCTGCAGGATGGCCCGCGTGCGCGCGTACAGCTTCTCGCGGTTTTCCGCCTGCACGGCCACGCGCGCCACCGCGTCGGAGATCTTGTTCGGCCCGATGGTGATGTAGTCGTGCTGGCCCCAGCACTGCGCCACCACTTCCTTCGGGCCGGCGATCCAACCGATGCGCACTCCCGGAATTCCGTAGGCTTTCGAGAGCCCGCTGGTGACGATGACGCGGTCGCTCATGCCCCAGAAGCTGCGCGTGCGCTCGCCATGAATCTCCGCGCCGAGATAGACTTCGTCGGCCAGCAGATAAGCGCCCACCCGCTCGCAGCGCGTCACGATGCGGCGCATGGCTTCCCCGGTGAGCACGGAGCCGGTGGGATTGTTGGGATTCGAGAGATACACCAGCCGCGTCTTTTCGTTGACGGCCTGTTCGAATTCGTCCCAATCCGGCTCCCAACCGCGGTCGAGCAGCAGGCGGAAGGGGCGCAGCCGCGCGCCGCAACTCTTCGGCAGCCCGCCATACTGCATGTAATTGGGGACTTCCATGGCCACCTCATCGCCGTCGCGCAGCAGCGCGAGCGCCAGCAGATAATTGGCTTCCGAGGTGCCGTTGGTGACCTCGATGTGGTCCGGCGTCGAGCCGGGATAGAGGGCGGCCAGGGCTTCGCGCAGCGGAATGGTGCCGTTCGACTGGCTGTAGCCCAGAGGCATGCTGAGAATAGCGTTGAGGTCGAGCCCCATCTCCGCCAACTCCAGCAGCGTCACGGGCCGCACGCCGCTTTCGCTCATGTCTATTTCGACGACGTTTTCCCACGTCGACTGCATGCGTTCCATCTCAAACGGTTCGATTTTCAAGTGAGCCTCTCGTAACAGTATTCGGCGATGTACAGGTCCTCGACCCCGAGCCCGGTGAGGTCGCAGACGCTGACCCCGGCGCCGTCCCACGCAGGCGGCGCTTCGCAGAAGGCGCCGATCTCCATCGCACGCTCCCACTCGCCCGGCGCGTGCTGCAATTCCCCCAGCTTCTCACACTGGCGGCGCGAATCCACCAGCAACAGCGCGGCCTGTTCCAGGATTTCGGGGTCGAGCTCCTGTTTCCCGGTGGAATCCGCGCCGACGGCGCAGATGTGCGCGCCGGCCTGCACGTCGGCGGCGGCCAGCAGCGCCTGGCGCGACGACGTGGTGGTGACGATGAGGCGCGTGCGCTCGGCCACTTCGCGCGGCGACCCGGCGATTCGCACCTCCGCGCCCGGCGCGGCAATGGCGAGAGCGGGGGCGAGGTCGCGCGAGCATTCGAGCGCCCGCTCCACCGAGCGGCCCCAGATCCAGATTTGTTTCAGCTTGAGGACTTCCGCGTGCATCCGCGCTTGCAGGCGCGCCTGCACGCCGGTGCCGAGGATGCCGATGCTCTCGTCGCGCCGCCCGAGTTCGCAGGTCACCATGGCGGCCACGGCAGCCGTACGCAAATCCGTGAGGTGGCCCTCATCGGCCAGCATCGCCACGGGCTCGCCGGTTTCGGCCGACGCCAGCAGCACCATGCCGTTGCCGGTGGGCAGATCGCGCGACACGTTGCCGGGAAAAGTGGTCGCGACTTTCACGGCGAAATACCGGCCGCCACGCCGGTAACTGGACTTCATGTGGACTTCGGCCCGCTCCGATGCAATGTCGAGGTGCATCGGCATGGGTGTATCGCATTCGCCGCGGGACTGGGCGATTAAAGCGTCGCGCATGCAACTGATGAGATCGGGGTAAGCCAGCGCGCGCCGGATTTCGGACAGCTCGATGATTCGCAAACCGCTGTCCATTTTAGCGCGCCGGATGCACGGGAGCCTTGAACACGATAGAATTCGCATATGCGAAGATTTGCCCTCTGGTTACTCGTGCCCGCAACCGTGGCCCTGGCCGGCGACTTTGACGGCCGGTGGGATGCAATCATCAGCTCCAACGGAGCCCGCGTTCCTTTCCGCATGGAAGTTACCGAATCGCCCGCGCGCGTCTGTTTCTTTGAGGACACCCAACCGGCCTGCTCTACGTCGGCCGAGCTCAAAGACGGAGCCATGACGGCCCGCTGGGACTACTTGAACACGGAACTGCAACTTACCGCGAAGGACGGCGCGTTGACCGGGAGTTATCGGAGTCTCCGATCGCCGCGGCCCAGCGCAATTGAGGCGAAGCATTACCAACCGCCGCCGGCTCCCACGCAACCACCCGCAAAATTCGACGGCGAATGGGAGGTCCACACGAAAGCAGCCACGGTCGGCAACCAGTTGCTGCTGCAGCAGTCCGGCGCCGACTTGAAGGGCACCATCCTGAGGGTGGACGGCGACGTCGGCACGCTGGTGGGCCGCGTGGACGGCGGCCATTTCCTGATCAGTCATTTTTCGGGCGACCGCGCGGTCTCGCTCAACGGCACCTTACTGGCCGACGGGACCATTGACCTCACGCAGGGCAACTCCAAAATGACGGCGTACCGCCCGGCCGCGGCGCGCGCGCGCAACCTCCTGCCCCCCGAAGATCCATCGATGTACGCCCGGGCCAAGGATCCCGCCGCCAGGTTCCATTTCAGCTTTCCGGACCTCAACGGCAAGACCGTGACGGAAGATGACTTCGCGGGTAAGCCGTATATCGTGACGGTTACGGGAAGCTGGTGCCCGAACTGCCGCGACGAAGCGCCGTTCCTGGCGGAGTTATACAAGAGTTATCACTCCCAGGGACTGGACATCGTCGGATTCTGCTTCGAATACTCCGATGACCCCGCTTACGCGCCGCTCAAAGCCTTCGTCCGCAAGTACGGGATCGCCTATCCGATGCTGCTGGCGGGCCCTCCGCCGCGCAACCTCGGTGAAGTCATCCCTCAAGTCGAACACATCGGGGCCTATCCCACTTCGATTTACATCGGCGGAGATGGCCGCATTAAGGCCGTCCACACGGGCTTCCCGAGCGTTGGCAGCGGCGAAGAACTTACGCGCGTCAAGAAAGAAGTGAAGGCCATCGTGGAGCAGATGCTGGCCGACAAGCCGGCAAAGTAAGATCGCCGGCCTACGCCTTACTCCGATCCGAGCCACGACCGTGAGGGAGTGGTTTCCCGTAAAGGCGCAACCTTACGCGACCGGAGACCTACGGTTTCGGAATCGCCGCCAGCGGCCAGTTCACATACTTGATGCGCTCCCGCCGCCACGTGTAAGTGATGTGCAGACCGCCGTCGCTCGCCTGGATCATCGCCGGGTAGGAGTACTCGCCCGGTTCGGTCTCGAGCGCATGAAACTCCGTCCAGTGGTCGCCATCCCCGCTCACCGCCAGATTCAATGGGCTGCGCGCCATGGCGCTGTGGTTGTACACCATCACCAAACGGCCGTCCTTCAGGCGCACCGCGTCGATGCCGGCGTTGGGATTGGGAAGATCGATGGGGTGAGCGCCGGTCCACGTTATGCCGGCGTCCAGCGAATCGGCCACCACAATCCGTCCGAACTGCGACCGCGCGTAAAACCGCACGTGCTTGCCGCCCATCCAGACCACCACCGGTTGGATGATGCCGCCGCCTTCCGCGCGAATGGGGCCGTGCCGCGTCCAGGTCTTTCCCTGGTCGGTGCTGCGCTCGATCCACGCCGACCACGATTGGTAGCTCTCCACCGAGGTTCCGCTCACGATGGTTCCATCCGGCAGCACCAGCGGCTTGGCGCGAATGGGCCCGTAGATGCCGGCCGGAAGGTGCTCCGGCGCCGACCAGGTTTTGCCGTCGTCGCGGCTCGACATCCGGCCGGCCGTCCACTGTTGCGGACTCGGGCCGAACTTATAGTAGAGCCAGAGCACGGCATCGCCGGAGCGGAACAGCACCGGATTCCAGGTGGCGATATCCGGCTCGCGCACCAGCTCGGCCGGCGCGCCCCAATGTTCGTTTTGCCGGAGCGCGCCCCAGATAGCCACGTCCGGCCGGCCCTCCGCCGTACCGCCGAACCAGGCCGCCATCAACTCGCCGGGGCGCAGCTCGACGATGGTGGAAGCGTGGCACGAGGGCGTGGGCATGCGCTCCGCGACGAACTCCGAGGTCTGCGCGCTGAGCGCCGCCGCGAACGCAAGTAACATAGCGAACTTAATACACCGTTTCATCAATGCACTCTCATTGATCAGCGAAGACCGCTCCCTCACGGGGTTTCCCTTGGGCCCGGCTCGGATTTCCAATCGCGATCAGCGACTTAGTGACTCCCAGAAACCGCTCGCGCAGGATGCGCGCCGCCGGAAACAGCGCCCGCAGTTCGCGCGGCCCCAGTAGCCGGATGTCCTGCAAAAAATGTTCGATATAAAACTCGCGCCGGTCCGGCGCCGGCCGCGCCACCGCGCTCCACACCGTGCCGCGCCGCGCCACCGCGCGTTGCCACGGTTTCGGCAGCCAGTGAAGGAACGGCGTCAATAGATGCTGCTCCACGGGAAACCAGCGATTGGGCGTCTGCACCCAGAATCCGCGCCCCACCCGCGCTACCTCGCGCGCGAAGCGCTGCTGGCTGGCGGCATCGCCGACGTGCTCGATCACAGAATTGCTGAAGACTACGTCGAAGGACTGATCGCCAAACGGCAGCGAGCGCCCGTCGCCCGCCACCCATTGGGCGGCGCCCGCCAGGTCGGCGCGGGCCCTCGGCATGTTCAGCAAGACCAGGCGCGGCTGCACGGGAGCCATCCGCCAATCGTCCGGCGTGCCGCCCACATCCAGCACGCGCGTCTCCCGGCCGATCGAGAACTCCCGCACAAAGCGCTCGATGCGCCGGCGGCGGAAGCGCCGCGAGAGCCGTTCCAGCGCGGAGGGTGGCGGAGGCACTCTTACATCTTGCCTCGAACCGCGGCCTCGAATGAAATCCGGTTGTCTTCCAGGATGGAGCCCGTGGCCCGCTCCAGCGCGGCCTTGGCCTTCACATACGAACTTTGCGCCGCCACTTCGGTGGATTTCGCCTGCGCCAGCAGGCTGGCGTACTGAATCACAAAGAAGCTAGTGGAAGAGCCCACCTCGAACTTCGCCTGCTCGGCCTCCAGCGATTCCTGCTGCAGGCGGCGCGCTTCCGTCGCGGCCTGGTAGGACGCCCGCGCGCGGCGCATGGCAATCAGCGCGTCTTCCACTTCCAGACGGGCCTGGTTCTGCAATTGCCCCAGCCGCACTTGCGATTGCTTCACCTGCAGCTCGTCGCGCGCCAGATCCGCTGCGGCGATGCGGTTGTGGATCGGCAGCGTCACTTGCACGCCAATCCCGTAAGTGGGGTAGTTGCGGGCCAGCACCTGCTCGAGCGCGCTGCCGTAACCGCCGTTGTAACCGGGATAGGCATTGCCTGCCAATAGATTCCCCGTCCCGGCCAGCCCATTGTTCTGCATCATGCCCACCAGATCCACTTCGGGAAGAGTGGCGTTGCGCGCGCCTTCCAGTCCGGTCACGGAATTCTCAATCTGCAGCCGCGCCTGCCCCACGTCCGGCCGGTTCTGTAACGCTCCGGCAATCAAATCCTGCATCGGCTGGAGGTCGTCGTGCTCCGGTATGGTCAGGGTGTCGGTGGGAATGATGTGGGCCGCGCGGATTTCGGCGTCGTCGTTGCCGCGCCGCGTCAGCACGGTCTTGAGGATGGCCTCCTGCTCCTCCATCAGGCCATGCGCGTTAATCAGGTCCTGGCGCGCCGAAAAGACCTGGGCGCTGGCGCGCGCCAGCTCCACGCGGGCCAGCGTCCCCACGTCCACCTGCGCTTCGGTGTCGCGCTGCAGCTTCTCGGCCAGCGTCACGGTTTCCTGCTTCACTTTCTCGTCTTCGGTCAGCGCCACGAAATCCGTGTAGAGGCGGATGACGCCGTATACCGTCGCGATGAGCTGCTGCTGGAACAGCAGGCTGGTGATCTTTCGTTCGTTGGCGGCGATGCGGATGAAGCGCCGGTTCAGGCTGGCGCCGAAACCTCGCAGCAGCGGCTGCGTGACCGTGACTCCCAGGGTCGAGCCGGAAAACGGCTGGAGGCCGCTGGTGAGGGCGTTCCAGTTGGTGTGGTAGTTGCTGAAACTCGCCGAGGCCGTCGCGCCGCTCGCAAAACCTTGCCCGATTCCCGCGTTGGCCGTCGTGGTATTGGTGACCAGCGCGTTGGTCCCATAAGATTGGAAATTGGTCTGCGGAGTGGTCTGGTGGGTAAAATTCAACAGGCCCGTCGCCACCGGATCGTAGACCGGAACGGCGGCGCCGCTGGACTGTCCGATGGTGCCTTGCAGCGAGTAGTTATCCTGCGGCTCCCCCAGCACGCCCAGCTCAAGCGCGTTGGTGACCACCGACGTTCCGGCCGTGGCGCGGCCGGCCGACGCCGCGCTGGTCACCACCGGACTCAACGGCCCGCCTACGCCCACGGGCACTTCCGCAATCGTGAAGTTGAGCCCGCGCACCGTGCCGCCTCCTTGCGCCCGCAGCAGTTCGGCGTCGCCCTGCGGCAACAGGTACCGTTCGAGCTCGATATCCAGGTTGTTCTCGATCGCCAGCGCCAGCGCGTCCTGCAACGATAGGTACAGATTGCCCGCGCGCATCAACTCGTGAACCCGCGGCGAGTTCTGGAAACTGACCTGCGGCGCGGCCACGCCGGGCCCCGCGACCAGCCAACCGGCAAGCAAAACGCTAAGGATTGATTTGCACATGGCTAATTTCCTGATGAAGATTTGGATTGCAAAGTGGGGCGGACGCCCTCGTCCGCGCGCGACCCCCAGGTCGCGCTCTTGCGCTCATTGTCAACGGTTAGGACGGACACGACGCTAGCGCTTTACCGCCGCCGGTTGGGGAGCCTGAACCGGCTTGACCTTGGCGCCCTCGCGCACCACATCGCTGGGGTTGGCTACCAGTTGCTGCCCGAGTTGCAAGCCTGCCAGCACCTCGAGATGGTGGCCGAAATCGCGGCCCAGTTGAATCCGTGTGAAATGCACCACGCCGTCGGGCCCCACCACCGCCACCTGCGGCCCGTCGCTGCGCACCACCAGGGTGTCGCCGGGAATCAACAGCGGCGGATCCAGCCGCGGCACCGACAGGTCTACCTGAGCATACATCCCCGGCATCAGCGTGCCGGCCGCATTCGCGACCTGCACTTCCACCAGTAGCGTGCGCGTGGCCGGATCGAGCGAGTTCGCCGTGCGCGTCACTTCGCCCGGAACCTTGACGCCGGTGCGGCCCGCGATCTCCAGAGTGGCGTGCTGCCCCACCCGCACGTTGCCGGCGTCGGCCTGCGGAACGTTGAGATACGTGCGCAGCCGGCCGGTCTGCGCGATGCGATAGAGCAGCGTGCTGCCTTCGTTCACCAGCGCTCCCACGTCGATGTTGCGCACCGTGATCACGCCCGCAAACGGCGCACGCACCGTCAGGTAATTTTTCAGATCGTTGAGCCGCGCCAGGTTGGCTTCCACCGCCGACGCGCTGCCGCGCGCCGCCGCCACGGCTTTCTCCAAGGCCTGCACGTTGGCCTGCTGGGCCGCATACTGCATTTGCGCGGTGTCGTTGTCCTGCCGCGAGATCACGTCCTTGTCGAAGAGCTTCTGCTGGCGGTCGGCGGTCACCTTGGCGAGCGCTGCGTTGCTGCGTCCCTGTTCGAGCGCCGCCTGGGTCTGCTCGATGTTGCTGCGCGCCTGGTCCACGGTGGCCTTCGCCTGCGCGATCTGTTGATCCAGCTCCGGCGCCTCGATCTCCGCCAGCACCTGGCCCTCCTGCACGCGGTCGCCGATGTCCACGTAGCGCTTCAGAACGTACCCGCTGGAGCGCGCCATCACCGGCGCTTCCGTCACCGCCTGTATGTTGCCCGCCAGCACCAGGTTGCCCTTTGCCAGGGACCGCTCCACCGGCGCCACGTTCACCACCGGCAGCGCTTCCCCGCCGGCTTTCGACTCCTGGGCCAATGCCATTTCGCGCTGTTGCCGTGGAAGGTACCCCAAAAAGTAGCCCGCCACCACCAGCGCCAGCACCAGCGAAATCAACACCGCAAAGGTGCGAAACGTCGGGCCCTTGCGTTCGACGGCCGGCCCGTGGGACTGGCCGGCGGCTAACCGCCGCTTGAGATCTTCTATTTCGGAGCGCAACCGCTCTTCGTTGGTCTTGATCTCGTTCATGCCATATCCTTGCCCATCATCTCGTCCTGCAGGTACTCGTGCTCTTCTTCCACAATCCTCCGCTCGTAATCCACCGGGGCCTTCTTTCGCAGTAGGCTGTACACCAGCGGAACCACAAACAGCGTCGTAATCGTCGCCAGAACCAGTCCGCCAATCACCGCCCGGCCCAGGGGCGCGTTCTGCTCGCCGCCTTCGCCCATTCCCAAAGCCATGGGCAGCATGCCGATGATCATGGCGGTGGCCGTCATGATCACCGGGCGGATGCGCGTGTGTCCCGCCGCCAGCGCCGCCGCGCGGGCGTCCAGACCCTCTTCACGCTGGTCGTTGGCGAACACCACCATCAGGATACTATTGGCCGTGGCCACGCCGATGCACATGATCGAACCCATCAGCGACGGCACGCTGAAAGTGGTCTGCGTCAGGAAGAGAATCCACACGATGCCCGCCATCGCGCCCGGCAGCGCCATCAGAATAATGAACGGGTCCAGCCACGATTGAAAGTTGACCGCCATCAGCAGGTAAACCAGCACCACCGCGAAGATCATCCCCAGCCCCAGCCGGAAGAAGGAGCTTTCCATGGTGGTGATCTGGCCGCGCAGATCGATCGTGCTGCCTCGCGGAAGCTTGGCGGAGGCCTGTTTCACCAATCCCTCCACCGCCGACCCCACCGCGCCCAGATCCCGGCGATCCACGTTGGCGTACACGTCGAATACCGGTTGCACATTGTAGTGGTTCACGATTTCCGGCGCGATGCCGCGCGAGACGTTCGCCAGGTTGGAGAGCAACTCCGGCCCGCCCGACGCCGCGCCGGGATTGCCATAGGCCAACGACGACTGGTTGGGAGCCGTGCCCATCCCGGCCGGTCCCGACGTTCCAGCCATCGACGTAGCCGTGGTGGAGCTGAAGTTGCCCACCGCCGCAATCGGCGTCCGCAGGATCGCCGAAAGCGAATCCATTTTGTATTGCGGCGTCTGCACCGATATGAAATAACTGACTCCGGTATTCCAGTCCAGCCACTGCGTGGGCGCCACCTGCCCGCTCGAAGAGAGCGAAATCAGCATGCTGTTGGTGACGTCTTTCTGCGTCAGCCCCACCAGGCCGGCCTTGGTGCGATCCACCTCCAGCCGGATTTCGGGATAGTCCACCACTTGGTGAATGTGCACGTCGGCCGCGCCGGGAATCCGCGCAACCTGCGCTTCGAGCCGCTGCGCGATCTCGTAGTTGGCCGCCGTGTTCCGCCCCACCACCTGCAAGTCGATCGGCGCCGGCAGCCCAAAGTTCAGAATCTGGTTGGTGATGTTGGCGGCTTCAAAGAAAATCATCACGTCGGGAAACTTCTCGTGCAGGCGCCTGCGCAACCGGTCGGTATATTCGGCAGTCGAGCCGTGGTTTTCCGGGTCCAGGGCAATCAGGATGTCGCCATCCCCGGGTCCGATGGTCGGGCTGTCCCCAAACGCCAGGTTGATGCCGCTCGGAGTCCCCATGTTATCGATGATGTCCCTGAGCTCCCGGGCTGGAATCACCTGCCGGATTTCCCGCTCGATACTCGCAAAAATCTGCTCGGTCTGTTCGATTCGCGTGCCCGAAGGCGCGCGGGCATGCAGACGCATCTGGCCGGAGTCCACCGTTGGGAAAAAATCCCGTCCGATAAAAAACGCCAGCCCCATCGAACCGAATACAAAAATGCCGAACCCGGCCAGCACCCGCGCGCGGTGAACCAGCGACCACTCGAGCAGCACGGTGTAGGATGCCCGCATCTGTTCAAACCGGCGGTTGAAAATATAGTGGGCCTTCCAGATGGGGCCCTTGCCGCCGGCCGTTTCCCCGTGTTTGCCCTGCGCGTATAATTTCACTTCCGGCCGCAGCATAAAGTGCACCATGGTGGGAATCAGGGTGCGCGACAGGAAATAGGAGGCCATCATGGCGAACGCCACCGCCATCGCCAGCGGCGTGAACAGATACTTGGCCGCGCCGGTCAGCAGCAGCACCGGCACAAACACGATGCAGATGGAAAGCGTCGAGACGAAGGCCGGCACCGCAATCTGTTGCGCGCCGTCCAGCACGGCCCGCACCAGGGGTTTCTTCATCGCCATGTTGCGGTGGGTGTTCTCAATCTCCACCGTGGCGTCGTCCACCAGAATACCCACCGCCAGCGCGAACCCACCCAGCGTCATCACGTTGATGGTCTGCCCCGCCAAGCTCAACACGATCAGCGAGACCAGGATCGAAAGAGGAATCGAGATGCAAACGATGATGGTGCTGCGCCAGCTTCCCAGGAAGATCAGGATCATCAGGCCCGTGAGGCAGGCGGCGGTAATCGCCTCCCGCACCACCCCGTTGATGGCCGCCCGCACGAACACCGATTGGTCGAACAATTGCCGCACCCGCAGCGCCGGCGGAAGCCCCGCCAGAATCCCCGGCAGCGCCTTCTTCACATTGTTCACTACCGCCAGCGTGGACGCCTTGCCGTTGCGCAGCACCGTCAGCAGCGCCCCGCGGGTTCCGTTGGTCCGCACGACGCTGGTTTGCACGGCATAGCCGTCGCGCACCTGCGCCACGTCTCCCAGAAAGACCGTCGCGCCGTTCACCACCTTCATCGGCATCGCGTTGAGCTCGCTCAGAATCCGCGGACTGCTGTTCACCTTGATCTGGTAGTCCCGGTCGCCGATCTTGGCGGTGCCGGCCGGAAGAATCAGACTCTGGTTATTTAGCGCGTTTGAGATGTCGGTGGGCGAAAGCCCGCGGGAGTACAGCGCATCCGGGTTGAGATCCACCATCACCATCCGGGTCTTGCCGCCATACGGGGACGGGACTGCGGCGCCCTGGATGGTCGCCAGCGGAGTGCGGATGAAGTTCTGGCCCAGGTCGTAGATCTCCTGCTCGCTCAACGTGTCGCTCTGCAGGCCCAGTTGCAGGATGGGGACGCTCGAAGCGTCGTACTTGATGATGCTCGGCGGCGTGGTGCCGGGCGGGAATATACGCAGCAGCGTCTGCGCGATCGCCGTGACTTGCGAAAGCGCCACTTCCACTTTGGCGTTCGGTTGAAAGTAGACGCGCGTGACCGACACTCCGGTATAGGATTGCGATTCGATGTGCTCGATGTCGTTCACCGTGGTGGTCATGGCCCGCTCGAAGATGGTTACCATCCGTTTTTCCATCTCTTCGGGGGATAGTCCGCTGTATGTCCACAACACGCTGACCACCGGAATATCGATGTACGGGAAGATATCCACCGGCATGCTGATGATCGCAGTGCCGCCCAGAATGGCGATGAGCATCGCCACCACGACGAAGGTATAGGGACGCCGTAAGGCTAATCGGACTATCCACATGAAGGCTTACACCGGCTTGGGTTGTATGGCGCTATCACTCGGACGCTTATCTCTTATGATAATCGAACGCTCGAAATGCCGGGGAGACGCCGCCGGAGCAGGGCTGGCTAGCCCTTTCGGGCCATGAGCGTGGCGGCGAGCAGTTTGCGGAACGAAGCCAATTGTGAAAGGCCGGGACGCGCGCGGGTCGTTCCTGGAAGCCGCCGCTTGCGGGCGTCCCTATTTCATCGCCCTGACGGTCACAGGACTTTTTTCGGGCCGAGGGCCTCCTTGGGAGGGGAAGATGGCGATTTCCCGAACGAAGCCAATTCGAGAAGTTAAGTGTTCCGTTCTTACAGGGCGATTGCAGCGGGCAAGCGGTCCGCGGCGGATGGCGTTTTGGGAAGAGCGGCGGTTCCCTTCCGGCGTGGACGGGCCCGGCGAGCGGGCCCGGTTAGTCCGCGAGGCCGGAGCGCGTTTGAGTGACGATGATGACATGGTTTCCTCTCCAATTCCAGGTTAGCAGGCGCCTGGCAAGCAGAACCATGCAAGTAATTGATTCTACGGGGAAAACTACTTGTGACCGCTTTCTCGCGTAGCTGTGCGTGGCCAGTCAGAAGCGAAGCGGGAGGGATGCAAATTCACCGTAAGGGTTGCTGGATCAGAGAGTTGGAGAGTACATCGGGTTTTACCGACGTCCCCGCAAACTGTTGGCAATTGCGAAGCATCGTTACAAACGATATTGTATACTAATAACAACAGTATATAATAGTGTCGTAAGCGGTATAACACTATGCTTTTTGAGGCTCCAAAGCTCGACGGACTAGAGATTGACGTTATCGGTCGCATCGACGACCTTAAGCAAACTTTGAGATATTCAGTGCAGACTCCCAAGAGATGGCCTGGGCTGCTGCGTCGAGCGCTATTCGCTCGGGCGATCAGGGCATCGAACTCCATTGAGGGATTCAATGTCACGGTCGAAGATGCAATCGCCGCAGTCGAAGGCGACGATCCCCTTGACGCGGCTGACGCGGACTGGAAGGCGGTACGCGGATACCGCTCTGCCATGACGTACGTGTTGCAGCTTGCCGCGGATCCACATTTCAAGCACTCCACCGACTTTCTACGAAGTCTTCATTTCATGATGATGGAATACGATCTGAGCAAGAATCCCGGGCGGTGGAGGCCGGGGCCAATTCAAGTCGTTGACGAGGCCAAAAAGGAGGTGGTGTACAAAGCGCCGGATGCACAACTCGTTCCCGGTCTTATGGCCCAGTTGGTGGCGGCCCTGAATCAGCCCGACAATTCATCCGCGAGCATGGTCCGCGCAGCCATGGGACATCTGAACTTTGTGATGATTCACCCTTTCTCGGACGGCAACGGAAGAATGGCGCGCTGCCTGCAATCTCTAATTCTGGCACGGGCTGGCACTTTGGCGCCCGAATTCTCCAGCATTGAGGAGTACCTCGGTCGTAATACCCGCGAATACTACGATGTTCTACTCAATGTGGGAGCCGGCAACTGGAGCCCGCGTCGTGATGCCCGTCCTTGGGTCAGGTTTTGTCTGACGGCGCATTTCCGGCAAGCCACTACAATATTACGAAGGTCCCGCGAGGTACAGCAAACGTGGGATGCGCTTGAGGTGGAAGTCAAGAAACGCAAGTTGCCCGAGCGAACTATTCTTGCGCTTTCGGATGCGGCATCCGGTCTGCGGGTTCGGAATGCGGCATATCGAAGCGTTGCCGGCATATCCGTTCAGGTGGCTACCAAAGATTTGAAGCTGCTGGTGGACCGCGGACTCCTGGTCTCTTCGGGGGAAAAAAAGTGGCGATCGTACGAAGCTTCTGAAGTTCTGAAGGAACTCCGTTCCCGCTTCACAGAGCCGAAGCGGGTTCCAGACCCGTTCACAGTCCGGCGCGGCAGAGAGTGAAATCGGGAACTCACACGGGATAGCGGCCGTCCCGCTCGCGGCGCCTTGCGGAACGAAACCAAATTGTCCGATACTGGTAGTGTTCTGGTACGAATTGTACGAAAGGTACACCACAATGACACGCCTCAATGTCTCGAAAGCGCGGGAAGAGTTGCCCGAAGTCGTAAACCGCGCCGCCTACGGAAAGGAGCGGACTATCGTCTCCCGCCGTGGGAAGGACTTGGCCGCTGTCATCCCCATGGATGACCTACGGCTCCTGGAGCGCCTGGCCCAGGAGGAGCTGGACCGCCAGGACCTGAAAGACGCCCGCGCCGCTCTGAAAGAGGCGAAAAAGAAGGGGACCATTCCTCTCCGGGACCTCATGCGGGAATTGGGGGACTGAGTCCTGGCCTACCGCGTTGAAGTCACTCCCGCCGGTGAGAGGGACCTCCGCAAGCTCGATCCTCACGTCCGAAGGCAGGTGAACCGGGACATTCTCCGCCTGGAAGAGAATCCCCGGCCGCACGGAGTGGAGAAGCTGGAGACGAAGGAGAAGCTCTACCGCGTCTACGTGGGGCCGGGCAAGAACTATCGCGTCATTTATCAGATTCGGGACCAGGTTCTGTTGGTGCTCGTGGTGAAGGTGGGAGACCGGAAGGAAGTCTACCGCCGGATGAAGTGAAACTGCTGTCCGGCGCCGGCGCACGCCGCCGACAGGATGTCGGCGTTGCGGGCTGGAAGCCCGCTCCACGGATTACAATACGACTTGTGCGTGCGCTCCACATCCAGGATTCACGTTCTTCACCGCCTTCCGTGCAGGCTGTCCAGCGATGACTGACGCACCACTCCACAACAGGCCTCTGCTGCTGCACCACTTCTTCGACAACGCCGTCCGGCGCTGGCCCAAGAGAATCGCGGTCGAGGTCCCACCCGATAGCGGCCGGCCCGTTCGCAGCTTCATCACCTATGCGGAGCTTGCTCGCGAGGCGCACCAGATCGCCGCGCTGCTGGGCGCCCTCGTTACCGGCGAGTGCGTCGTCGCCATCCTGCTGCCGCGCCGGTCCCACCACCTGTACGCCGCCCAGCTCGGCGTCCTCCACGCCGGCGCAGCCTATACCTGTATCGACCCGGCTTTTCCCGACGCGCGCATTCGCGAGATCCTCGAAGACTCCGCCGCGGCCGCCTTCCTCGCCGACGCCGCGGGCCTGGAGCGCGCCCGCAGCGGCCACTTCGGCGCAGCCCCCCGGTTCGACATCACCGCCGCGCTCGCGCCCGCCGATCCACCGTCGCCGCCAGCGTGGCTTACGCCCGAGAGCCTCGCCTACACCATCTACACGTCCGGCACCACCGGCCGTCCCAAAGCCGTCATGATCGAGCACCGCAGCGTTTCGAACCTGGTGGCCTCCGACCTGGATGAATTCCACCTCGCGCCCGACGCGCGCGTATCCCAAAATTCCTCCTCCTCCTACGATTCCTCCGTCGAAGAAATCTGGCTGGCTTTCGCCTCCGGCGCCACCCTCGTGATGATGGACGAGGAGACCGCCCGCCTCGGCCCCGACCTGGTCGGCTGGCTGCGCCGTGAGCGCATCACGGTCTTCTGCCCTCCGCCCACTCTGCTCCGCGCCATCGGCTGCGCGAATCCCCAAGTCGAGTTGCCCGAACTAGCCTTCGTCTATCTCGGTGGAGAGGCCCTGCCGCAGGACATCTCCGACCTCTGGGCCCCCGGCAAACTTCTGGTCAACGGTTGGGGACCCACCGAATGCACCGTCACCACTACGCGCGCCGCCATGCGCGCGGGCTCGCCAGTACACATCGGCAAGCCCATCCGCGCCGTCCAGGCCTGGATTCTCAACGACTCGCTCGAAGAGGTTCCCGACGGCCAGTGGGGCGAACTGGCCATCGGGGGCGTCGCCCTGGCCCGCGGCTATTGGAACCGCTCCGAGCTCACCGCCGAGAAGTTCCCCGTGCATCCCCGGCTGGGACGCATCTACCGCTCCGGCGACCTGGCCCACCGCGATTCCGACGGCAACCTGCATTGCCACGGCCGCATCGATTCCCAAGTCAAAATCCGCGGCTACCGCGTGGAGTTGGAGGAGATCGAAGCGCACCTGGCCGCTTGTCCCGGTGTCCACGCCGCCGCCTGCAGAATCCAGGACGACGGCGGCCAGCCCCTGCTGGTTGCGTTTCTGCTCCCCTCGGATTCCGCGGTACCCCCATCGCCCGATTCGCTCAAATCGATTCTGCGGGAAATCGTCCCCTCTTATATGGTGCCGGCGCGTTTCGGCCTCCTCGCCAAACTGCCGGTCACCGTGGGAGGTAAGCTCAACCGCGCCGCGCTTCCTCATCTAGATCCACCCGCCGCCGCCGAATCCGCCGCCGCCCCGCCGCGCGACTCCATGGAAAGCCTGCTGGCCGGCGCCTTTGGCGATATCCTCGGCCAGGCTGTTTCCATCCACGACGATTTCTTCGCCTCTCTCGGTGGTGATTCCTTGCGCGCCGCGCAGCTCGTCACGCGGCTGCGCCACCTCACGCCCTCGACTCCGGTGGCCGTCCGCGACGTCTACGAGACCCGTACCGTGGCCGCGCTGGCTGAGCGGATGCGCGCGGCGCCGCCCATGGCGCCCGCGCCAGCCGAAAAAAAAACGGCCGTCCTTCCGCGCGGCGGCCACCCCTTTTTCTCGACCGTCGTCCAAGCCGTCTGGCTGCTGCTGACCTTTGCCGTGGTGGCGGCAGCGGCCTATTATGTCGTCTTCGAAGCCGCGCCGCGCCTCGCCCGCGGCCTGGGTATCTTCCCGCTGCTCCTGCTCGCGCCCGCGGTATTCTTCGCCGGCCTGGTGGTCTATGGTTTCCTGGCGGTGGCCGCTTCCGTATTAGCCAAGCGTCTCCTGGTGGGCGCCTACCGCCCTCTCGAGGAGCCTGTTTGGGGAAGCTTCTACGTGCGTAACTGGATGGTCCAGCAGCTCACGCGCGCCATTCCCTGGTGGCTCATCGAGGGCACCGAATTCCAGCTTGGCGCCCTGCGTGCGCTCGGCGCCCGCATCGGCCGGCGCGTCCACATCCATCGCGGCGTCCACATGAGCCAAGGAGGCTGGGATCTGCTCGAAATCGGAGACGACGTCACCATCGCCCAGGACGCTTCGCTGGGTCTGATCGAACTCGACGCCGGCCACATCGTGGCCGCCCCCATCTCCTTGGGCGATGGCTCGACTGTCGATGTCCGCGCCGGTGTCGCCGGCGGCGCGCGTCTGGGCGCCGGCGCCTGGCTCACCGCTCTCTCCTGGCTGCCGCCCGGCTCGACTGTCCCCGCCGGCCAACGCTGGGACGGCATCCCCGCCCGCCCCGCCGGCCACGCGCCGCCCGTCCCCGCCGTCACCGAGCACGAACGCACGCTTTCCCCGTTCTGGCATGGCCTCTGGATGGTCCTGGCCCGCTATGCCATCGGCACTCTGCCCGTCCTCAACCTGGAATTGCTCGCGCTCCTCGCGGTGGTCTCGCTCCAAGTCGACGCCGACCGCCTCACCGTCTGGCTCAGACAACCCTCCGCTGAGTTCACGCCCTTCCTGCTGGTGATCGTCATGGCGTCGCTCTCCGTACCCCTCTCGCTCCTGGTCGAAGCCCTCATTCTGCGCCTGCTGGGGCCCGTGCCGGAAGGCGTCATCAGCCGCTGGAGCCCATCGTACATCCGCGTCTGGCTCAAGCCTGGCATCCTTTACTCCGCTGGCGTTTGGCTCAGCGGCACGCTCTTCTGGCCCCTGTGGCTGCGCCTCGCCGGCATGCACATCGGACCCGGATGCGAGATTTCGACCATCCTTGACGTCGTCCCCGAGCTGGTCGAGATCGGCCCCGAGTGTTTCTTCGCCGACGGCATCTATCTGGCCGGCCCGCGCATCCACCGCGGCACCGTCACCCTCACCCGCACCCGCATTTCGAAGAACACCTTCCTCGGCAACCACGCCGTGGTCCCGTCCGGCCAGTCGCTCCCCGAAAACATCCTGCTTGGGGTCTCGACCGTCGCCGATGACAGGCTCGTCCGCACCGGCACTTCCTGGTTCGGCCACCCGCCCTTTGAGCTGGCCGTGCGAGAAATCATAACTGTCGACCGGAGTCTCACTTACGACCCATCCTTCATCCGTTACTGGAACCGCGTCTTCTGGGAGTTGCTGCGCTTCGCGCTTCCCGCCGCACCCACCATCGCGGCCATGCTCTGGTTGCAGGCCATCGCCATAGTGGAACCCGTCACTCCGTGGCCGGAGCTGTTGTTCTGGCGCGTCCCGCTGGTCACCTTCGCCGCCGGCGCCGCGCTCAGCCTTCTGGTGCTGATCCTCAAGTGGGGGCTGCTAGGCCGCGTCCGTCCCGGCCAGCATCCCCTATGGTCCTGTTGGTGCAGCCGCTGGGATTTCCTCTACGTCGCCTGGGCCCTCTATTCCCGCGGCGCCCTGGCCGCGCTGGAAGGTACCCTGCTGCTTTCCTGGTATCTCCGCGCCATGGGCGTCAGACTCGGCAAGCGCGTCGTGCTGGGCGCCGGTTTCTCCCAGGTGGTCGATCCCGATATGCTCACCATCGAAGACGACGCCACCGTCAGCAGCACCCTCCAGTCCCACACCTTCGAGGACCGCGTGCTCAAAATCGACCGCGTGGTCATCCGCCGCCGCGCCACGCTCGGCACCAACACCGTCCCGCTGTACGGCGCCGATATCGGCGCAGGCACGCACGTCGCCCCGCACAGCGTGATCATGAAGCACGAGCATCTGCTGCCCAATCTGCGCTACGCAGGCGCACCGACGCGGCTGGAGTAGGGGCAGAGGCGGTCCCCGGCTCCGAAACGGCTACGGACACACGCTGCCCTGGTACCATGACCGCATGAAGTTGGCCTTTTGCGGGCAACCGCTCCCTCACGGTCGCGGCTCGCATCGGTCAGAGCACTGGTTTGACTTATTTAAGTCGCAAGCGCCATACTAGCATCGTGAGCAGCTCCCAGTACATCCGCACCAGCGTCGATATCCCGCGCCGGCTGCATCGCGACCTGCGCGAAGCCGCCGCCCGCCAGGGTTGTTCCGCGCGCCAACTGATTCTGCGCGGCATCCAAACGGCAGTCGCTGAGGCGGGACCGCGGCGGCCCAAACGCCGTCTCTCTCTCGATCGCCCGATCGTGCCTTCCACCGGAAAACCGTTTAACCTGACCAGCAGTCGGCTTTATGAGCTCATTGACCTTCCCTGACGTCAATGTTTGGCTGGCCCTGCTCATGGCCGATCACATCCACCGGGACGCCGCCAAGCGCTGGTGGGCAACGGACGATTCGGAAGTGATCGGCTTTTGCCGCCTGACGCAAATGGCAGTCCTCAGGTTGCTGACCACCACCGGCGCAATGAACGGCAAGCCCTTGAGCATGAAGAAGGCATGGGCTGCCTATGACCGGCTGTATGCCGACCAGCGAGTCGCGTTTGTACCGGAGCCATCGGATGTGGAGGCCGCCTTCCGGAAGGGCGCATCCTCCGATCACGCTTCTCCTAAATTGTGGGCCGACGCATACCTGTTGGCCTTCGCCCGTAGCACCGGCGGACAGCTTGTGACTTTCGACCGTGCCCTTGCAGAACGCGCGCGCGGCAGCATCCTGCTCGGGTAAAGCGCTGGCCTTATTGTTCGACTTTTTACCGCACTTCTCCGGGAGCAACTCTGGAAGCTCGGGCTCCTCAATCTTCCCGCAGCGCCTCGATCGGGCTTACCCGCGTGGCTCCCCGCGCCGGAAGAACCGATGCGGTCAACCCGCCGAGCGCCAGCAGCGCGACCGTCGCGGCAATGCCCGCCGGATCGAAGGTGGGAACCTGATACAGCAGCTTCCCGACAAAGCGCGCCAGCAGCAGGGCCGCTGGAATACCGAGCAGGATGCCGCCGCCGATCAGCCACGCGGCCTCGCGCGAGAAGAGCCAGAGCACGTCCCTCTTTTGTGCGCCGAGGCTGATGCGGATGCCGATTTCGCGCGTGCGGCGCCTCACCGAGTAAGCGATCAGGCCATAGATCCCCACCAGCGCCAGGGTGGCGCCCAGTGCCCCAAACAACGAGGAGAGGAACGCCAGCAGGCGTTCCTGGTGAATCTGGTTATCGCGAAGAAGCTCAAGGCTGGAAGCCGCGGAAACCTGGTAGCCGGGCGCGGCGGATTTGACGATTTGACGCACCGCCAACTCGAGGGCCGGCAACCCAGTGCTCGATCGGAGTTCGAGCGCACCGCCCAGTGTTTGTTGCTGATCGAAGGCCAGGTAAACGGTCGGGGCTGACGCGTCGCGAACCTGCCGATCACGCGTGTTTGCAATGACTCCGATGACTTCGACGTTCTTGGAATTCCAGCCGTCGAGATGCCTGCCGATGGGGTCCTCGCCCGGCCAGGCGAGCGAAGCCAGGCGCTGGTTGACGATAGCCACCGGCGGAGCGCCCGGACCATCGCCAGGCGAGAAATCGCGGCCGTGCAGCATTGTCATTCGCAACGTGGAGAAGAAACCTGGGCTGGCCATCACCAAGCCCAGATCCCCAATTTGCCTCCGGTCGCTCCCCGCGTCCGTGAGCGTGATGCTGCCCCCGAACATGTTCCCCGACAGGATGCCGGGCACGCTGAGCGCTGCCGATTCGACGCCGGGGAGATGCCGGGCACGATCCAGAACCTCTCTCATCTCGGGCGGCGAAACGGAACCTCTCGCATGGTTTAGCGTCCCGCTGACACCCACCTGGACGCTCAGAATGTGCTCGATCCGATAGCCCAGGTCGATCGTTTTAAGATTCCGCAGGCTGTGCGCGAAGAGGTTGGCGCCGAAAAGCAGCACCACCGCCAGCGTAACCTGCACCAGGATCAATGAGCGGCGGACCAAGTTGCGGCGCCCACCCAGCGCGGAGGCCTTCAGGCCGGGCCCCGCGTCCGTGCGGGAAGCGTGCCAGGCCGGATAAACGCCGGCTAGCAGAATGGTGATGAGGCATGCGCCAAGAGTGAACCACAGCACCGAGGAGTTGGGCGATACATTTAAGACCGCCCAGTCGCTGCCCGCATTGAACATGGCAAGCAGAAAGCGAGTGAGCGCGGCCGAAAGCAGGAAGGCCAGCGCTCCGCCGGCAATCGCCAGCAACGCCGTTTCCACCAGCAACTGCCGCACCAGGCGCCCGCGGCTGATGCCGATCGCGAGCTTGATCGCGTACTCCTGGCGCCGTTCGGCCGCCCGCGCCAGCAGAAGATTGGCGAGATTGGCGCAGGCTACCAGCAGCACCAGCGATACCGCGCCCATCAGGATCAGCAACGGATCGTGCAATGCCGTGCGCCAGCTATCGTATCCCTTGCTGGCATCGAGAAGCCGATAGACCCCGCCCTGGTTGGCCCGGCCTTTGGGGAGCGCATCCTCAATCGTGCGGCTGGCGGCCTCCAGGCGAGCCGACGCTTCCGCCCGCGCGGGGGACGGCTGAAGCCGGCCCAACAGGCGAAGCCAGATGTAGTTTGCCGACTCTCGCGGGATGCCGGCCAGATCGTGACTCTCCGAACTCGGCACAAACAGGTCGTATCGGCTCTGCAGTTCGGCGCCTATGAAACCCGGCGGAGCGACACCCACAATCCGCAGCGCGATTCCCCGGATGCCGACGGTACGCCGCAGAACCGCCGGGTCCCCGCCGAACAGATTTTGCCAGGCGTCGTAGCTCAGCACGCAGACCGGATGAGCGCCTTCCGTACGGTCGTCCTCTTCGTCCAGCAGGCGGCCCAGCGCGGGCCGGGCATTGAAGAAGCGGAAGTACCCGCCGGTGACCAATTCGAGAGCCACGTGTTGCACGCTGCCGCCGATATCCATCAGCACGGGCGTGTTGCGGAAGCCAATGAGGTCCGAGAAAATCGCGCGCTGCCGCCGCAGCTCTCGAAAAACCGGAAAGTGAAACGAATCGTTGTCGAAATCCTTGTAGTGGCCGTGCACCTGGACGATCCGCTGAGGGTCGGGCGCCGGCAACTTCTCGAGCAGCACGCCGTGAACCATCGTAAAGATCGCGGCATTCACGCCAATCCCAAACGCCAGCGAAAGGATGGCGACGGCCGTGAACGCGGGGCTGCGCCGCAGATTGCGCGCGGCGAAGCGCAGGTCCTGCAGGATGGATTGAAGCCACACCAGCATATCGCGGTCGCGCGTGGATTCGCGCAGGTGGGCGCGGTTGCCGAACATGCGCGCAGCCTCGCGCCGGGCTTCTTCCGGCGCCGCACCCTGCGCGGTCAGATCCTCGATGCGCTGTTCCAGATGAAATTGAAACTCGTCATCGAGCTGGCTATCCAGCCGATGCGGGCGGAAGGTATCGCGAATTCTGCGGATCAGAGACATGGCGCCTCCTAAGCGAAATTGAGGACCGTGCCAACCGCCGCGGTCACGTTCTGCCACTTCTTTTCTTCGGCAGAGAGCTGGCGGCGGCCCGCGGCAGTCATTTCATAGAATTTGGCTTTGCGGTTCTTTCCGGAGGCGCCCCATTCGGCGCGAATCCATCCATCCTGCTCCATGCGGTGCAGCGCCGGATAGAGCGAACCCTCCTCCACGCGCAGCGCATCGTTAGACACCGTCTGGATATGAACCGCGATGCCATACCCGTGCTGCCGCCCGCGGGAAAGCGTTTTGAGAATCAGCAGGTCCAGCGTGCCCTGCAGAACGTCCGGTTTGCCTTTGCTCATCTCTTCCCCCTAGATATCTAGGAAAGAGCGTACCGCCAAAGCGCCGATCAGTCAAGAGCGAAGATTGACTTGACTGGTAGCGGAGATTGAAAATGCTACTTTGCCGCCTTGGCCGCTTCCCCCAGCCCCACCAGCGCCACACCCAGCAGAATCAGCCCCAGCCCCGTCATCTTGCGTCCGGTGAAGGCTTCGCGGAAGAACAGGCGCGCCCATAGGACCGTCCAGATGTATCCCAGCGAGACCATCGGGTACAGCACCGTAAGCTGTCCGCCGCGCAGCCCCGCCGCATAAATCACCGACGAGCCCAGATACAGCGCCACCCCCAACACCAGCCGCCCGTTCAGGAAACTGAGCAGGCCGCCGTCGAGCCGTCCCGCGCCCATCTTCAGAAACACCGCGCCGAACGAGCCCACCACTCCGGCCAGAAACACCAGCAGGATCGATTTCACCAGCACCGGGTTCACTTCTTGCGTCCTCCGCCGCCCAGCACCGCTACGCCCGCCACAATCGTGGCAATCCCCAGGTTCTTGTAAAGGTTCGGAGTATCGTGCAGCAGCCAGTAGGATGCCAGCGTCACCCACACGTAAGTCAGCGCGATGATCGGATACAGCATCGATAACTCGCCCTCGCGCAGCGCCAGCACCATCGCCAGCGTGAAGACGCCGTACAGCGCGTATCCCGCGATCAGCGGCACGTCCGTCGCCAGGCCCATCAGGCTGGGCACGAAGTGGCCCGGGCTCATGCCGATTTTGATCAGAATCTGCGCCGCCGCGCCGAACACCGTGCACGCCGCCACAATGACCGCCGCTTTGCGCCGCGCCGCCGCTAGGTCTGGTGAAATGTTGGATTTCGAACCTGTCACAGGCACCCTGAAGTCCGTCTAAGCTGGCTTCGCTCGCCAGCCTCAAAACAGAATACCAGGGATTCACGATAAAATGAGGATCTGTGGATCAAGACAACGTTATTGTGACCGAGGGCGATCCCGATCAGCAACCCCAACCCATCGCCCAGCCGGAAGTTCCCGAACATCACCATCACCCCCAACGCGGCTTCATCGCCGAGTGGACCGTGACCATCATCCTCCTGCTGTTCGGCACCACTTCCCTGATTCAGGCCTACGTCATCCCCACCGGCTCCATGGAGGACACCCTGCTGGTGGGCGACCACCTGCTGGTCGACAAGCTGGCCTACGCTCCTCCCGGCGGCTCCGTTTCCAGTCGCCTGCTGCCCTACACCGGCCTGCATCGCGGCGATATCATCGTCTTCCGCTTCCCCGTCGACATCCGCCAGACTTTCGTGAAGCGCTGCATCGGCCTTCCCGGGGACCACATCCGCCTCATCAACAAGCAGCTCTGGCTGAACGGCAGGTTCGTCCCCGAACCGTACGTCTACCACAAGACCGACTATTTCGATCCCTACCGCGACGATTTTCCCCTGCCCGACATCCACTCTTACAGCGACGCCCGCGACATGATGGAGCACCACGTCGAGAATGGTGAGGTCGTCGTGCCGCCCGACTACTACTTCGCCATGGGCGATAACCGCGATTCCTCGCTCGACAGCCGCTATTGGGGCTTCGTGCCGCGCGCCAACATCATCGGCAAGCCGCTCGTCATCTATTGGTCCTACGACGCCTCCACGGAAGATCTCACCAACTCGTCGATCAGCCCCAGGCATGTTCTCGACCTCCTGGAGCACTTCCCCACCAAGACGCGCTGGCGCCGGACCCTGCAGTTGATTCACCCGTATGCGCTCAAATAAATGAATCGACATCACTACGGTCTGATTCTCGCCGGGGGCCGCGGCACGCGCTTCTGGCCACGCAGCCGCAAGCGCTCCGCCAAGCAGGTCCTCAACGTCGTCGGGGAACGCTCGCTGATCCAGGCCACTGTCGAACGTCTCGCGCCCGTCATCCCGCCCGAGCACCTCTGGATCCTCACCAACCACCACCTGCGCGACGAAATCGTCCGCCAGCTTCCCGAAATCCCGCCCAGCCAGGTGCTCGCCGAACCGGCCCAGCGCAATACCGCGCCCGCCATCGGCCTGGCCGCCCACATCCTCCATGCGGCCGACCCGGAAGCCGTGATGGGCGTCTTCCCCGCCGATCATGTGATCTCCAAACCCTCCGTTTACCGCGCCGTGCTGCGCGCCGGATTGAAGGGCGCCGCCGCCGGCCACCTGATGGTCGTCGGAATTCAGCCCCGCTGGCCTGAGACCGGCTACGGATACATCGAGTTTCCGCGCGGAACGGCGCCGGGCGTCGCGACGCCGCTGGTCGTGAAGCGCTTCCACGAAAAGCCCGTGCTGGCCAAGGCCCGCCGCTACTTGGCCGCCGGTAATTACTATTGGAATTCCGGCATGTTTTTCTGGCGCGCCGGCGTCCTGCTCGATCAGCTTCGCCTCTACCTTCCCAAAACCGCCACCATCCTGGCCTCGTTGCCGCCGGTCGCGTCAACCCGGTTTGCTTCGCAACTGGCCCACTCATTCCCCCGCTGCGACAACATCTCGATCGATTACGCGGTGCTGGAAAGAGCCTCCATCGTCCGCGGGATTGCCGCCGGCGATTTCGGTTGGAACGATGTGGGAAGCTGGAACGCCGTCTACGAGCTGCTCGGCCGCGACGCGAGCGGCAACGTCCTGCCGCGCGATTCATTCGTGCTCGACGCGCACAACAATTTCGTGGATGCCCGCGGCAAAGCCATCGCGCTGCTGGGAGTCGACGACCTGATCGTGGTGGATACTGCCGATGCCCTGCTGGTAGCGCGCCGGGACCGCGCCCAGGAAGTCGGCGATATCGTCAAAGCCCTGGAAAAAGCCAACCGCCACGACCTGCTGTAAGGTAAGTAGGACAGGCGATCGATTTTTGTCGTCAAGCAGCGGTGCTCTGGCGAGGCCTGACAGACCACCAAGGCGACGCCCCACCTGTAAACGCTTTACGGATTCGCGGGCGCCGGTTTGCTTTCGCTCCTGGTCTCGGTCTTGGCTTCGGACTTGCTCTCGGACTTGCTCTCGGTTTTCGTCTCGGATTTCGAATCGGCTTTGCTTCCGTTCTTCGGTTCCGAATGCCCGTTCGAGTTGCTGTTCGAAGGCAAGTGCCCGTTCTTGCCATAGTCCGTCACGTAAAAGCCCGTGCCCTTGAAGTGAAGCGTCGGCGCCGAAATCAGGCGTTCCACTTCGCCGCCGCAGCTTTCGTGTACCGTCAAGAGCTTATCGGCAAACTTCTGCCGGACCTCGAACTTCTTCCCGCAGCCTTTGCAATTGTATTCGTAAAGCGGCATATCACACCGGGAGGTTTCGCCCTCCCTTTTTTGATTGTATCAGATGGCGGTCCGCCATCCCTGTAAGTGATTGAAGCGGCGGGGCGAAAAAACAAATTCCGGCAGGCTGCTAACCTTCCCCTTCCATCCATCGTCTTTTCAGTAGGATGATACGGAAAGCCTGCACAATCGGAATCCTGGCGGTGGGCCTGACGCTCACGGCAGTGCATGGTATTCCGGTCTGTGGCAGGTTGGTCTCTTCCGCCCAGAACTTCGAGCAGTGCTTTCGCGCTCTCAAGGACGCCAATGCCACCGCCAATCCGGTTGAGCGCTTGATGTTCAGCCTGATGCTGGCCAACTCCAAAACCACTCCCACCCAGCGGTAACAGCACAGCGCCCAAGGTGGGGCAGGCGGTGCCGCTTGCCCTGGTACCCTGGCCCTTACTCCCCGCCCTTCTTCTTCGCGGCAGGTGCCGCGCTTTTCTTGGCGGGCGGCGGCGGACACGGCGTAGTCGCCACCTCCAGCTTGGTCTTGTCGGCAATATCCATCGTCAGCAGAAACGGATCCTTCGTGAATCCCGAAGGAACGCCATCCCACTGAACGTCGGTTCCGTTGTCCACTTTACCTTTGAGCGCAAAGTCATAGAAGTGCAACTTGACCTTCGCGACGTCCCCGGTCTGGTCCGGCTTGTTTATGGCAACCAGCAATTCGTTCGGGTTGCAGGTTGCCGGCTTGGCTGGCTTGTCAGGCGGCTTCAAGAGCATGCCCACTACCTTGCCCCTCAGCGCCTTCGCTCCGTTCTCCCCATGCACGTCCGCGTCCTTCAGCGTGCCCTCGAAGTAAGCTGGGCCGCCATCGCCCGACAGTTGGGCTTCGATCCCCATCCACATCGCCAGTTGCGGATTATCCTTCTGGAATTTCGCCTGATCCTCCATCGCGATTTCCGTGGCCGTCTTGATCTTGAAGCCCGCCGGAGGCAGCGGCGAGTTCTTCGCCATATCCTTTAACTCCGCCAGACCCTCGTCGCTGCCGTGCAAGCTCGTATACGTCCGCTTCAAGAAGTCGTCAAAAGTCTTCTGGTTGGTGGCATCCAGTCCGAAGGGAGGCCCCTGCGGCGCTACTACCGCGCGCGCATATTCGTAAACCGCTTGCTGCAGCTTGTCGGAAGAAACCGCCCGCTGGCAGAAGAATGCATTGGCTAATTGCAGCGCGATCTGCCCGCTATCCGGACGGTCCTGCAACGCCTTGATAAACGCCACTTCCGCCTTGGCGCACGTCGCCGCGTCCCTGGGGTTTGGCTTGAGGATCGAAAGTCCCGGGTAGAGCGCAATCTGCAGCAGCGCACCATTGGCCGTATCCTGCATCTGTTTGAGTCCCTGGGCCCGCTGTGCGTCCGTCATCGTCACCGATTTATTGTCCGGTGCGAACCACTCCTTGGCGTAATCCAGCAGGACGCGCGCCGCCTTCGCACCGGTATCGAGTTGGTCCGGCGTCGGGCTTCCCGTGCTGGTAATCTGCGTCGCGCTGACCACCGCCAACACCAGCGTCGGCAGGATCAGCGAACCGCTGGTCAGCTTCGCTTTGATGCCGGGCACGTCGCCTTCAATCAAGCCCTTGACGGCATCCACAGCCTTCCCCGGTTGACCGGCCCCGGCGTAGCCCTGGACGTAGTAAGCATTGCGCTCGTCTTTATAATCCGTATTCGGGTATTTCTGCGTCCAGGTGTCCAGATCTGTCAGCAGCTTGGCATACTTCGGAGCTGTGACATCGGCGTCCTTGATGACATCGTTATAGATATCGTATTCGCCGTTATCCTTGACCTGTTTCTGCTTTTTCGCCGGCGCGTCCTGTTTCGCCGGCGCGTCCTGGCGCGCTGCAACAGCGTAATGCCCGTTCACCAGCATGACCGCCGCGCCCAGCGCCGCAAACGCCGCCATCCTGCTCCAGGTCCTCAAGTATCTCTGCACGTGAGCCTCCTACCTATTTCCCTATTGAATCCCCAAAAACAAGGGGTAGCTAATCTGTTTGCCCGAATTCCTGCCGTTCCCCAAGCACACTTGCGCCCGGTGGACACTTGCGGAGTATAGCCGAACCGCCATCCTGGCGCAACTCATTAGACTCCGTTTCGGTCTCGCTGGTGCCACGGCTCGAAAAATTCCTTCGCCAGTGGGACAGACCTGCCGCGCCGGCGCCGGCCCAGCACACCTGAATCACAAATCATAGCAGATCACGCTATCCTGGAGGCTTCTTTTCGCATGCACCGCCTCGACCTGGCCGTCATTATCGCCTACCTGGCCGCCATCACCTGGTTCGGCGCCCGTTTTCGCTCCGGCCAGAAGAGCCTCCGCGACTATTTCCTCGGCGGGCGCACCGCCCCGTGGTGGGCCATTAGCCTATCCATTGTCTCCGCCGAAACCAGTACCCTCACCATTGTCGGCACCCCGGCCCTCGCCTTCAACGGCAACCTCGGCTTCCTCCAGGTGGTCCTCGGCTACCTGCTGGCCCGCATCGTGATCTCCCTCCTGTTCCTTCCTCAGTATTTCCGCGGCGAAATGTTCACCGCCTACGAGCTCATGCGCCGCCGCTTCGGCGAACGCATCCGCAAGCTCACCGCCTCGATTTTCCTGGTCACCCGCGCTCTCGCCGAAGGCGTCCGCGTCTTCGCCATCTCCATCGTCATCTCCATCGTGCTCGGCACCGGCGAGATCGCTTCCATTGTGGTGATCGTGGTCCTCACCCTCTTCTACACCTTCGAAGGCGGCATGACCGCCGTCATCTGGACGGACGTCGTGCAGATGTCCCTCTACGTAGTCGGCGCCGTTCTCAGCTTCGTCGTCATTCTCGGAAAAATCCCCGGCGGATGGGCTCACGTCGTGGCCGTCGCCTCGCCCGCCCACAAATTCGCCATCTTCGATTTCCGCTTCTCTCCCACCATCGAGTTCTTCTCCCGCACGTACACTTTCTGGGCCGGCCTGGCCGGCGGCTGTTTCCTGACCACCGCCAGCCACGGCACCGACCAGCTCATGGTGCAGCGCCTCCTCAGCGCCCGCAATGAGCGCCAGAGCCGCGCCGCCCTGCTGGCCAGTTGGGCCGTCATCTGCGTCCAGTTCACCCTGTTCCTGCTGATCGGCGTGCTCCTCTACGTCTATTACGGCGATCTTCACATCCCCCCGCCGGTTCAGCCCGATCGCATTTATCCCGCCTTCATCTGGAACTCTCTCCCGGCCGGCCTCGCCGGTCTGCTCATCGCCGCCATCCTGGCCGCCGCCATGGCCAACCTGAGCGCCGCGCTCAATTCGCTCGCCTCCACCACCGTGGTGGATTTCTTTCACGCCCGCCGCCCCGGCACCCCCGAAGCCGGCTCGCTTCGCCTGGCCCGCTTCTCGACCATCGTCTGGGGCTTGATCCTGCTCGCCATCGCCATCGGCGCGCGCCATTCCCATTCCGTTCTGGAAGCCGGCCTCACCATCGGATCCATCCCCGCCGGCGCCCTCCTGGGCGTCTTTCTGCTGGGCGTGCTCACCCGCAAGCCCGGCGAGTATTCCGCCATGATCGGAGTCGTCGCCGGCGTCTCCGCCATCCTCTACGTCGTGCTCCGCACTCCCATCGCATTTACCTGGTACGTTCTCATCGGAACCGTGGTAACATTCGCCGCAGCCCTGCTGGCCTCTTTATTCGAGCCGCGCGGGAAGGTGAACCCATCCGCATGAAACCGATCGAACTCAAGCGCGACCTGGGCGCCTGGCCCGCCATGTCGATTGTGGTGGGCACCGTCATCGGGAGCGGCATCTTCCTGGTCCCCCGCGCCATGATCCTGCGCGTCGGCACGCCCTCGATGGTCTTGTTCATCTGGATCTTCGGCGGCCTTCTCTCGCTCGCCGGCGCCCTCAGTTATGCCGAGCTGGCCGCCGCCATCCCCGAGGCCGGCGGCGAGTACGCCTACCTGCGCGAAGCCTATGGCCCCCTGTGGGGCTTTCTTTATAGCTGGACCCAGATGTGGGTCGCCAAAAGCGGCTCCATCGCCACATTAGCCACCGGCTTTTTCTATTACCTCAGCACTTTCTTCCCCTCGCTCGACCGCGTCATCTATTCCATTCCGCTCCCCATCGGCCCGCACGGCGGCCCGCTGGAAATTCGCTCCGGCCAATTATTTGCCATGACCCTGATTCTCGCGCTGGCCTGGCTTAATTATTACGGCGTCAAACTCGGCGGCAACGTGCAAGTGGCCGTCACCATTACCAAAGTCGCGCTTATCGCCCTTGTCATTTTCGCCGGGCTGGTCTTCGGCGCCGCCCACGCGCCCGCCACCCAACCCGCCGCCCCGCTCACTATCGCCGGCTTTTTCGCCGCACTGGTGGCCGCCCTATGGGCTTACGACGGCTGGAACAACGTCAGCATGGTTTCTTCCGAAGTGCGCGACCCCCAGCGCAACCTGCCCCTGGCCCTCATTGGCGGTACCACCGCCGTAATTGCGATCTATTTATTGACCAATGCCGCCTATTTCCACGTGCTGTCCGCCACCGAAGTCGGCTCCAGCACCCGCGTGGCCGCCGAAATGATGCGCCGCGTCATGGGCTCGCCCGGCGCTGGCGCCGTTTCCCTCGCCGCCATGATCAGCATTTTCGCCGCCCTTAACGGCTCCATCCTCACCGGCGCCCGCGTCCCTTACGCCGCCGCGCGCCAGGGATATTTCTTCGCCCCCATCGCCCGCGTCAACGCGAAATACCGCACCCCCGGTGTTTCTATCTGGGCACTCAGTATATGGGCCGCTCTGCTGGTTCTGTCCGGCCGCTTCGAACAATTATTTACTTATGTCATTTTTTCGAGCTGGATTCTCTACGCCATGACCGCCGCAGCGGTCCTGGTGCTCCGCAGAAAGCAGCCCGGCCTCCCACGGCCCTATCGCACCCTCGGTTATCCCTGGGTGCCCATCGTTTTTGTACTGGTGGCCTTTACCCTAATCGTCTCCACACTGCTCGATTCCCCGCGCGAATCCCTGATGGGAATCGGCCTTATTCTACTGGGCGTGCCATTTTATTTCTATTGGAAGAAACGCCGCTCAAATGACTCGAAGCTTCACAAGTACTAGATGTTACAGCCAGTACAATTCACTGGTCTCACGCGCATGATTTCACATCGCCGGTCTTGAAATCTTATTCGCTCGGGAGGAAAATATAGTTGTATACTGGAAACATATTTAATGTTTAATGTGGATTCCATAGGATGTCGGCCGCCCTGTCGCCTGTATCCGGCCGGCCCGAGGAGGGTCTCTTGATCGATGTCGCTAAAATCCTGGCTGAGTTAAGAGAGGAAAAGGAACAACTCGAACAGGCCATTCTTACTCTCGAGCGCCTGGCAGCCGGCCGCGGGCCACGCCGTGGCAGGCCTCCCGCGTGGATGTCCGAAACCTCACCCAAACGGCGCGGCAGACCTCCCGGGAGCAAGAACAAACCAACCTCCGCAGACGCCTCCACTAAAGGTGTTGCCGTCGCCTGACCATCCCGGCCCCGCCGCCGTCCTGAAAATTCCTTAAGCAGAACCTGGTTGCCCCACGGATATGCCTGCAACCCGAACGGATAGGCGATCCGTCGCAGAGTCCCTGGAACACCAATCGGTCGAATCCATTCAAAACGCCAGCTAGTCCAACTTGTAGATGGTGAGCCCCGAAAGCAGCTTGGGGTAAAAGTCCGTCGACTTCTGCGGCATCACACCGCCCGCGAACGACATGGCGGCGACCTGTTCGATCGAGGCCGGCTTCAGCAGAAATGCGATCTGCGCGGAGCCCGCGCGCGCCTCTTCCACTGCCCGATCCAGGCCGCGGATGTAACGCAGGTGTTTTTCGTCGCGGACCGCCTCTTCGCCGATCCCCAAGGCTTTCCCCAGCAGACGCTCGTGCAAAACCTTCACGTCGAGCGAGCCCCGCGCCGCGCGATCCTCCAGCACAAAGAGCCGGCTGCCGATGGCCGCGCCGATGATGGTGCGGTCACCGGATTCCTCCCATGCCCGTTTCAGCCGTTCGACGGAATCGATTTCCGTGACGTCGAAATCGGGAAGCTCCGGCAGGGCCGCCACCTCGAGGCCGCTCACCAGCCGGTGCGTCGCCAGGATTTTCAACCCCGGCGAGTGCATATTGACGAAGGTCATCATCACGCGGTCCGCGCCGGCGAGCGAGGGGTTTTCATTCCGGAACGCCAACGCCGTTTCATAACGATGATGCCCGTCGGCGATCAGCAGCTTCTTATCGGCCATCAGTTCCTGAATGCGGCGGGCATCGCCAATTTTCCAAACGCGATGCACCGCGCCGTACTCATCCACCACCTCCAGGAGCGGCGCCTGCCTGGCGGCTTCCTCCAGCAGGCGATCGACAGCTCCCGCCGGATCCGGGTAGAGCATGAAGAGCTGGCCGAAGTGGGCGTGCGTGTGGCGCAGCAATTCCAGCCGGTCCTTCTTCGGACCGGATAGCGTCTGCTCATGCCGGCAGACCACGCCTGCGGAATAATCCTCCACCTTCCCCAGCGCGATGAAGCCCTTGCGCAGCAGCCGCTCGCCGGTATCCGGCACGGTGAATTCCTGGAAGTAGGGGAACACGCCGGGCTCGCGATCGCGCAGCAGGATGCCGGAGGCGATCCACCGGTTCAAGTGAGCCGCCGCGCGCGTGTAGACGTTGTCGCGATCGGAATCCGCGGGGCCGCGCTCGCCCAGGATCACCCGCACCAGGTTGTAGGGGCTGCCCGCCAGGTAACGCGAGCGCATGGCCGGAGAGATCTTGTCATAAGGCTGCGTAACCAGGTTCTCCGGCAAGCCGGCTTTTTCGGAGTATCGGAAGGGTTGGAAAGGATCGATCTGAGCCAAACTTCAGGATACCAGCGAGGCTGTGAGCCCGTGGCCGGTCTTACGCCCGGGCGCCGGGCGCCGTAAGAGAATGGGCGGCCGTGGCCGTCCAGCGTTCCAGCGCCCGCGCCAGCGGGGCCAGCCGCATGGGCTTGGAGAGATAGTCGTTCATTCCGGCCGCCACGCACTTTTGTTGGTCGCCTTCGATGACATTGGCGGTCATGGCGATGATCGGCGTGGGCTTCGCAGCGGTTGCCAGCGCCTCCATCCGGCGCATTTCAGCCGCCACCTGGTACCCGTCCATACCCGGCATCTGGCAATCCATCAGAATGGCGTCGAAGCGGTTGCGGGCAAACGCCGCCAGGGCCTCTTCTCCTCCCGGCGCCATCTCGGCCTGGTAGCCCAGCCTGGTAACCGCGCGCAGCGCCACGATCTGGTTGATGGGGTTATCTTCGACGATCAACACACGGCGCCCGCATGCCGGCACCGAGGGCAGCAACGGACCAGCGACCAGGTGTTGGGATGCGGCACCCGCCACAGCCTCCTGGGCATCCTCCTCCACAGCCTGCGCCGTCTCATTCGCCACCACTTTCAAAGGCAGCAGGAACCAGAACGTGGAACCTCTTCCCGGCTGGCTGGCCACTCCGATCGATCCGCCCAGCAAGCTCAGCAGCCGATGTGTAATCGCCAGCCCCAGACCGGTCCCCCCGTAGCGGCGGCTGGTGGACGAATCGGCTTGCGTGAACGGCGCAAAAAGTCTCGCCGCGGTGGAGGTGTCGATTCCGATTCCGGTATCGATCACCCGGCAGAGAATGGTGACGCCATCGGTGTGCTCTCCCGCCAGATTCACCTCCAGGCACACCGATCCGGTTTCGGTGAACTTGAGGCCATTTCCCACCAGATTGATGAGGATTTGCCCCAGGCGCGAGGGATCGCCGCGGACCATGCGGGGCACTTCGGGCGCCATCTTTACTTGTAGTTCCAGGCCCTTGGCGGCTGCCCGCGGCTCAAAGAGGGCGCGCACGTTCCGGATGGCGGCGCCCAGATCGAAGGCCACTTCCTCAATCCTCATCTCCGCCGCCTCGATGCGCGAATAGTCCAGGATGTCGTTGACGATCGCCAGCAGGCATTCGGAGCTGCTGCGGATGACGTTGATCATCTCGCGCTGAGTCGGATCGAGGCGCGTGCCGGCGAGGAGCTCGGCCATCCCCAAAACGCCATTCAGGGGGGTGCGGATTTCGTGGCTCACGTTGGCCAGAAACTCACTTCTAACCGAACTGGCTTGGATGGCGGCGCGCCGCTCCGCGCGCGCGCGGAATATTTGCCAGACCAACGCTACCAACGCCAGCAACGCCAGCACCGATGCGGCATACCCCGGCAATCGGGAGCCTGACCGAGTCTCGCTCAGCCCGTAAGCGGGCACGGCAGCCAGCGCCACCGCGCCGACGATACCGCCGAGCACAATCGGAAATCGCCGCTTCAGCCGACATAGCGTCATTGCTAATGGGCTTATCGACGCAATCCCGCAAAGCTTTAGGGACAAGCAAGAAATCGCCCGGGCAATTGCTGCCCAGGATTAGGCGGCGGCTGAGCCTTTTTCACCAACCTCCTAGAGCACGGTCGGCGCTTCTCCCAAGTGCACCTTCACGGTTTCAAGTTTGCCGTTGCGATATACCGTCAGCTCCAGCATGTCGCCGCCGCGCTTGCGGTTCATCACCCGCTGCAGCGTCTCGAAGCCCTCCACTTTCTGGCCTTCCACCGCCGTAATGAAATCGCCGCCCACGCCCAGCCGGTAATTCCCCGCAATCACCATGCTCTGCGGTCCGCGCAAGCCCGCATCGCGCGCCGGTGATCCGTCTTCCACGCTTTGAATCAGCAGCCCGCCCGTCGCCGGCAGATGCAATTCCTCCGCCAGATCTCCGGCGATATACGCCGTCCGGATTCCCAGCGTCGGACGCGAAATGTGTCCGTTCTTCTGGAATTCGTCCAGCATCGCCTTCGCCCGGCTGATCGGCATCGCAAACCCGATTCCCACGTTCCCCTGCCCCACGATCGCCGTGTTGATCCCGATCACGCTCCCGTGCGAATCCAGCAGCGGCCCGCCGCTATTGCCCGGATTGATGGCCGCATCCGTCTGGATCATCCCTTCGAGCGGCACCCGGCTGTCCTCCGTCTGGATGCTCCGGTCGAGCGAGCTCACGATCCCCGTCGTCAGCGTTCCTTCGTACCCGAACGGGTTTCCGATGGCCAGCACTTTCTGCCCCACCACCACGCTGTCCGAATCTCCCAGCCGCAACGCCGGCAGTTTTTTCCCCGCGTCGATCTTGATCAGCGCCAGGTCGCTCCGCGTATCCCGCCCCAGCACCTTGGCCTTGTATTCCTTGTGGTCCGAGAGCTTCACCGTCAATTGACTGGCCCCCTGCACCACGTGGTTGTTCGTCAGGATCTCCCCCTCCGGGTTGATGATGAAGCCCGAGCCCGTGCCTTCTTGCGGGTAAACCTGGAAAAACCAGTCTTCCCGATACACGCGCGAGGTGATGTTCACTGTGGCGTCGCGGCAATTCTTGTAGATGTCGATGTTGTTCTGCTCATCCGGCGCATACCCGGAAGCCGCCGACGCCGGCTCGCTCCACAAGCGCCCCGCCGAACGCACGCCCGCAAAATCCCAGTGCGTCACCGAAGTGAGGTACACGAATGCCGCCACCATCACGGTGGCCCAGACAATAGGTCGCAGAATTCTCATCATTCCATTCTCCGTAAAGCTTCATACGCGGCCCGGGTCTGCCGCACGGTATCCTCTTTTTCCCCCGACGTATCTATGACGAAATCGGCATACTTTCGTTTCTCGTCGAGCGGCATCTGCCGGCTCAGCCGGGCCCTCACATCGGCCTCACGGGCGCCTTCCCGCCGCAGCGCCCGCTCCACCTGCTGATCTTCCCGGCAAGCCACCAGTATGATTCGATCATAACGCTTGTAGCTCCCCGTCTCGATCAGGATGGCCGCCTCCACCACCGCGATTCCCCGCGGCTCGCGCGCCCGGAACTCCGCCATCAACTCGTCTTCCCGGCGAACCACCGCCGGATGAACCAGGCGGTTCAGCCGCTCCAGCCGCTCCGGCGCTCCGAACACCAGCGCCGCCAGCGCGCGCCGCTCGATTCTCCCCTCTCCGTCCAGGATCTCGGGCCCAAATTCCCGCACCACCTCCGCGTATGCCTCTCCGCCCGGCTCCAGCGCCGCGTGTCCCAGCTCATCCGCCTGGATCAGCAGGCAGCCGTACCCCGCCAGCGTCTCGCCCACGAAGGTCTTGCCACAGGCCAGTCCCCCCGTGAGGCCCACTTTCAACATATACCCGGCCGCCGCTCCGCCGCAGCCACCGTGTTCGCCATCAGCATGGCGATCGTCAGCGGCCCCACCCCGCCCGGAACCGGCGTGTACGCTGCCGCTATCTCGGCCACGTCCAGCGGATCGACGTCGCCCACCAGCACACTGCCGCGTTTGTCGAACATGCCCATTCTATCGGCGGAATGGCGGAAAATTCGCGATGCTTCGTCGCGGTTTTCGATGCGGTTGGTCCCTACATCGATCACGGTCGCTCCGGGCTTGATATATTCCCTCGTAATCCAGGCCGCCCGGCCCATCGCCGCCACCAGAATATCGCCTTCCCGGCACACCGCCGCCAGGTCCGCCGTCTTCGAATGGCATATCGTCACCGTGGCGTGCTCGTGCAGCAGCATGAACGCCACCGGCTTCCCCACAATATCGCTGCGCCCCACCACCACCGCCCGTTTCCCCGCAATTTCGATCCCGTACCGCTTGAGCAGCTCCAGAATCCCCGCCGGCGTGCACGCCCGCGGCCCCGGCAACCCCGCCACCAGCCTCCCCACGTTGCAGGGATGAAACCCATCCACGTCTTTGGCCGGTTCTACCGCCAGCAGAATTCGCTTGGTATCCACCTGCCGCGGCAGCGGAAGCTGCACCAGGATGCCGTCGATATCCGCGCGCCCGTTCAGCCTGCCCACCACCTCCAGCATTTCCTCGGTCGACACCGTACCGGCCGGCGTGATGCTTTCCGAATAGATTCCCAAGTCGCGGCAGGCTTTAATTTTATTGCGAACGTAAATCTCCGATGCCGGGTTATTTCCCGCCAGCACCACCGCCAGGCCCGGCGGCCGGCCGGCCGCCGCCAACGCCTCCACCCGCGGCTTCAATTCGCTCTTGATCTCATCGCGAACGCGATTTCCATCCAGAATTTGCGCCATTCCTTTTCATCATAACTGTGCGCCGCAGGGAACTTTTTGCCTGCTTCCCGCATTACAGGTAGTGAGAGGGTTGGGTAGGCCGCCATGACCAGCGATGAGGCCTTGATGCTCGAATTCCAGCGCGGCTCGCGCGAGGCTTTCGAGGAGCTGTTTGCGCGTTATCGGGAACCGCTCTATGGCTTTTTCCGGCGGCGCCTGGGGAGCAACTCCCGCGCCGAGGATCTCACTCAGGAAACCTTCCTTGCCGTGATCCGCTCGACCGCCCGCTACGAGCCAAGATCGCTCGTCCGGACCTACCTGTACGCCATCGCCCTCAAACTAGTGGCCGTCGAACGCCGGAAACAGACTCGCGAGGCCCTTCCCGTGCAGTCGGAACCCAGCGCGCCCGATCATGGCGACCAGTCGCTATGGGTACGGCAAGCCCTCCAAAAACTCGAACCGTTGGAGCGCGAGATTCTGATGCTGCGCGAGTTCGAGCAGCTCAGCTACGCCGAGATTGCGGATCTGCAGCGCCTTCCGGTGAACACGGTTCGCTCCCGGCTGTTTCGCTCGCGCCTGGCGCTCAAGAACTACCTGCAGCCGGTGGCGGCGAATGAAAACCGTCCGCCGGAGGAGGCCTGAAATGACGAACCATCCCATCGAACCGGAAGAGCTGATGGCCTACGTGGATGGCGAGCTGTTGCCCGATCGCGCCGCCGCCGCCGCCGATCATCTCGAGCGCTGCCGCGAGTGCCAGCGCCTCGCCGCCGATCTTCAGTCCGTCTCCCACAAACTGATGGCCTGGGAAGTGCAGCCGCCGGAAGGACTCAAGGCGCCGTCCGCCGCCGTCGAACCACCCGCTCCCGCGAGCTGGCCGAAGAGGCTGCATCTCCCCTGGAATCGCCGTTGGACACCTTGGGCTCTGGGCCTGGCAGCCGCCGTCCTGGCGGTGGTGTTGGTAGTGCCGATTGCAAACAAGCCGACGCGCCTCATGCGGGCGGAAGACTCCTCTCTCGGCATTGCTGTTGATAGAATTCGCGGCAAAGAGCCTGCCGCGTCGCCGGCGCCCCCACAAGCCGAAAGCTCCACGCCGCTTCCCAACGGCCCCATGATCGTACGCACCGCGCAGCTCACGCTCGTCGCCCGCGACTTCGACCAGGTGCGCGCTGCTCTCGAAGACATCCTGAGGCGCCACGGCGGCTATGCCGGCGAGTTGAACGTCAACTCACCCACCGCTGGCAGCCGCACTTTGACCGCAACTTTGCGCGTGCCGGCCGATCATCTGGATGCCGCCATGGCTGAACTCAAGAAACTCGGCCGCGTGGAAGCGGAGTCGCAAAGCGGCGAGGAAGTGACCCACCAATACATCGACCTGGAGGCGCGCCTCTCGAACGCCCGTAATACCGAGCAGCGCTTGACCGAGCTTCTCCGCGATCGAACCGGCAAGCTGTCGGATGTCCTGGCCGTGGAGGTGGAGATCGGCCGCGTCCGCGGTGAAATCGAAGGCATGGAGGCGGAGAAAAAAACTCTGCTGAACCAGGTAAGCTTCGGTACGCTCACCCTGACCGTGTCGGAAGACTACAAAGCAGAGCTTCAAATCGTGCCGGATTCCACGTTGGCGCGTTTTCGCAACGCTGCCGTGGGAGGCTACCGAACCATGGCCGCAGGTGTCGTGAATGTCGCCCTTTTCATGGTTTCCTATGGCCCCAGCTTCTTGCTCTGGGCCGGCCTTCTCCTGGCCGCGCGTTTTGGATGGCGCCGGCTGCGGCGGTCCGCATAGCCCCATTGCTTCGCGCCATGAAATCGTCTATACCGGAATCTGAGAACCCATGACCTTCCTCGCTATCCTGCTTCCCCTGATGATCGCCTGCTTCGGCTTCTGGGTCTGGATGCTGGTCGACTGCGCTAGCAACGAGCCCGAAACCGGCAACAACAAGGTGGTCTGGATCATCATCATCGTCTTCGCGCACATCATCGGCGCAATCCTTTACTGGATTGTGCGCCGCGATCAGCGCATAGCCGAAGTTGGCCATTAGTGACCCATATGTGGGTCGGTTTAGCGGCTAACTCTTTTGTTTGCGTCCAAAACCGACCCAGATCTGGGTCGGTTTGTCCGTCGGCTCCTTAATGCGGCTCGGGCGTGAACAGCGCGAAGCTGGCGCCCTGCCCATCGGCCACCACCGACATCCGTCCCACCTTCTCCATCGTCATCGGTCCCATGTGCACCGTGCCGCCGAGTTCCTGCAACTGCTTCGTCGAAGCGTCCACGTCGGTGACGTAGAAATAGAGCATCCAGTGTGGTGGCACATTGGGAGGCAGAAACTGCGCCGGAGGGATGCCGCCGATGAATGCCTCGCCGTTCTTGATGTGCAGGTATCCGGAATTGTCGTTCTCGCCTTTGGTGATCTGCCAGCCAAATACTTCGCTATAGAACCTGGCGGCCGCTTCCACATCGCGCGTGCACAGGTCGGCCCAGCAGAAAGTGCCCGGCACTCCCGAAATGCCATTGCTGTGGGGCCGTTTCTCCTGCCAGGCGTTAAAGACCGCTCCGGCCGGGTCCTTCACCACCGCCAGGCGCCCCACGTCAAACACGTCGAAGGGCCCCTTGAGCAGCGTGCCGCCGGCCTTCACTGCCTTGGCGGCTGCATCGTCGGCGCTGTCCACCGCGATGTAGATGGCCCAATGCGGCGGAACTCCGTGCGCCCGCATTTCCGCCATCAACGTGTATGCGGCGCCCGTATTGCGCCCTTCCAGCGTGAACATGCTGTAGACGCCTTCCGGCCCCATCGGCATGTCATCCGCGCCCCAGCCGAACAGGGATTGGTAGAAACTCTTGGCCGCGTTCTGGTCCGTGGTGCCCAGCTCGAACCAGCAAAAAGATCCCGGCGAGTAGCGATCGATGTTTGCCATGGCGGCAGTATACCAAAGGGGCAGCCCGGAGCGCCGGCTTACCAGACCAACGGGATCAGCCGGTATCGACACGACCCGGTGATCAGAGACTTAAGCGCCCGCACGGAGCCTCCCTAGATCGACCGCCCCTTCATGGCCACCACATCCTCAATTTCGATGGCCTCTTTTACCACGAACGGCTCGCCATACTTGACGCCGATCTGGTTGCCGTAAAACCGCGCGATGGCCGCCAGCCGCTCACGGATTTCCCCTTCCTGCGGGAAAAGGTCGCCTCCCTCGGCCGTGTTTCCGTACTGCGACACGTAGCTCAGCAGCGCCGTCATGCGCCGCTCGAACTGCGCGCTGATGTCCACGATGAACGACGGCTTCACATCGGCATACAGGCTGGCATACAGAATCTTCTGCGGCCGATGCGGCTCGGAATACTCGTCCAGCTTTTTCAGCCCCGCCAGGAAGCAGGCTTCGTATCCCATCTCCGCGCAGCGATAGTGGTCCGGATGCCGCCCCATCCAGTAGGGCAGAATCACCACCCGCGGTTTCAGCTCGCGAATCTTCACCGCCAGCGTCATGCGCGCGGTCAGCGTGTTTTCGAGCCGCGCGTCCGGAAAACGCACGTTGCCGCGCCATGCCAGCAGCATGTGCCGGGCCGCCGTCTCCGATTCCTCGATGCGCAGCTCGGGCGTCCCGCGCGTCCCCATATCGCCCGCCGTCAGGTCCAGCACTCCCGTGCGGTATCCCGCTTCCGCCGCGCGGATCAGCGTTCCGCCGCAGGTCTGCTCCACGTCATCGGGATGCGCCGCCATCGCCAACACGTCCACGCTCGTCATCATGGCTATCGATCTCGCGCCTCCAGTTTCTTCAGCAACTCTTTGGCCTCCACACGGTACTTGAAGGCCTTCACGCCGTTGATGGCGATCACCGGCACTTCCTCGTTGTACCGGCGCCGCAGCTCTCGATCGCCATCATCGCCATCGATGTCCACTTCCTGGTAGTCGAAATCCGCGCGCCCGCGCGCCGCCTCAATCACCCGCTTGGCCTCTTCGCACAGGTGGCAGCCGGCACGCGTATACAAGGTGACCAGTGGCTTCATTTACCAGGAAAGATCGCGCCGCCGCCAGTAGCGCTCGCGCGTGCCCATGGTCCGCACCAGCACGATCCCGGCGATAAAACCGCCCACGTGCGCGAAGAATGCCGTGCCGCCCGTCGACGCTTCCGGCGCGCTCCCCAGCCCTCCCAATAGCTGAATCCCAAACCAGTAGATCAGCAATAACCACGCCGGCAGGTCGAAGGTGAAAATCAACAGGAGCCACGCCACCATCTTCACGTTGGAATGGGGAAACTTCACCAGGTACGCGCCCATCACGCCGGCGATCGCTCCGCTCGCCCCCACAATCGGCACCGTTGACGATGGGTCGATCATGAACTGCGTCATCGCCGCCACCGTCCCGCACAGCAGGTAGAACAGCAGGAATTTGCCGTGCCCCAGAATGTCTTCCACGTTATCGCCGAATACCCACAGGAACAGCATGTTCCCCAGCACGTGGATCCACCCCGCGTGCAGAAACATCGAGGTAAACACGTTCTCCCAATGGAAGTACGCGGGCCGCAGGCTGTACAGCGCCATGAAGTAGTGGAACGAATACGGCTCCGAAATCTGCAGCCAGAATTCGTGCAGAAAAACCAGGATGTTGGCCACAATCAGCAACACCGTGACCACCGGCCGCGAGTAGCTCGGCTGCGTGACTTTGATGGGAATGGGGAACATTTACGTGACGGCGTATCCGGCGGCGCGCGGCGCGATATCGGGGTGGCGCCGCCGTTCGGCGCGTTCCATCAGCCCGCGGATGGCTTCCAGTCCGCTGATTCCCCCGCGGGCGCCGTAGGCCGTGCAGTTGAGCGCCGCCATGGCGTTGGAAAACTCCAGTATTTCCAGCATCGGCATACCCTTTAAAACAGCATAGCAAAACGCCCCGTGAAACACGTCCCCCGCGCCGGTGGTGTCCACGCAATTCACCACGTAGGCCGGCGCATAATAAAACCGCCCATCCGCCCGCGCCAGTGAGCCGTGCGCTCCCAGCGTCATGGCTGCCACCCTCATTCCATATTCCTTCTGCAGCGCCTCCAACGCGTCGAAGGGGTCCGCCAGTCCCGTCCAGCCCTTCGGAAATTCCGCGCTCGCCACCAGGTAGTCCATGTTCGGCAGTACTCGCTCGAATCCGTGGTAGACCGTGTCCACGTCCACCACCACCGGAATCCCGCGCGCTCTCGCAATCTCCGCCGCCCGCGCCACCGCATCCGTGTCGTGCCCGTCGATCAGCAGCAGCCGCGCGCCGTCAATCCGCTTCTCATCGATGCGCGCCGGATCGATCCGCAAGCACTCATCGTGCTTCCACAGAATTGTCCGTTCCCCGGTCGACCGGTCGATAATGATGTACGCCGATTGATTCGGG
Organism: Bryobacteraceae bacterium; assembly: GCA_050014595.1. Taxonomy (GTDB): domain Bacteria; phylum Acidobacteriota; class Terriglobia; order Bryobacterales; family Bryobacteraceae; genus PALSA-129. The sequence goes on along the minus strand of JBEKDA010000002.1, from coordinate 43,322 downwards.
CAGCCTTGGCGCAGCTCCACAAACTCCAGATCGACGCCCGTGCCCTGCAAGCTATCCCACTGGATACGCCCGCGCTCATCGTCCCCAATGACTCCGATGTACCGCGTCCGCAGCCCCAGCCGCGCGCACGCCACCATGGCGCTGGCTACCTGCCCTCCCGTGCTCACAAACTCGCGTTCGTACGGCGCTTTTCCGGCATAAGCCGGGAAGTGCGGCACAATCAAGACGGTGTCGGTAGCATTCAGCCCGACGCCCACCACATCGAAATTCGTCATCCACACTTATTGTGGCATGGGGGCATCAGTTTCCTGGCACAAACTGTCTTATTCAACGCGGAGACGCGGAGAAAAACAGAAGCAAGGTCAAAACCTGAGAGCGCAGAGGAACGGCTCGCATCGGAGACTTATCGCGAAACCACCGGCACTTTCGGAATCAGATACCCCTTGCGCGCCAGCACCTGCCCGGCCGGGTACCTGGCCTTCGCCCGCGCGCTCAACTGCAGCAGCACTTCGCGCGACGATCCCGCCCTCCCCGCCGGCATCTGGTAGTAAATGCTGTACCGCATGCGCATGCGATGCAGCATCTCGCGGAAAGCGTGGCCCGGGTCGTCCGCATTCACCGTCTCGCCGCCGGTTTTCGCCGCCACTCCCAGCATGGCCTCGGTTCCCATGGGCGATCCCGCCAGCCGGTGCCGCCGCGAATCCGGCGTCTCGATGACCAGGCCGCACAGCATGATGTCGCTCTCCCACAGGTGGTTCACCACGCGGCGCTCGCTCATCGAAGGCTGCCCGTCGTCGTCCGTGAAGATCAGCATGGCGTGCCGGTGGCGCGGGTCGGCGCTCTTCACAAAGTAAGTCGCCGCATCGTACACCGACGAGAGAATGTGCGTCCCGCCGCCATACCGCAGATCCACCACGCGCCCCACGGTGGTCTCGACTTCCCTCAGGTCCTTGTCGAACCCGCCGATCAGCCACCCATCCGTATTGAAGTTCGCCACCGCGACGCGGTCGCCCTGGTGCAGCTCCATGAGCGCCGTGTGCGCCGACGCCGCCACCCGCCGAATGGCCGGCGCCATGCTACCGCTGCTGTCGAACAGCAGCAGGATGTCCATCGCCTGGTCTTCCTGCGAGCAGTACAGAATCGGCTGCTCCACCCCGTTGTCCTTCACCAGGAAATCCTCTTTTTCGAGGTGGTCGATGCCCTTGGTTCCGTCCGTCACCTGGGCGTCCACGCGCACCAGCGACACTCCCGTCCGGAACACCGTCTCCTGCGCCCACAGCGCCAAGGCCAGCCCGAGCGCCAGCCATCCGGCCCGCTTCATGTTCTATCCAGTATGCACGATATCGCTCCGCCCAAACCCGCTTGTAAGCGCTTACTGGCGGCACCCCGCACCATCCGCTATCATGGCGTTGTATTATGCGAACCTTCATCGTTCTTCTGACTCTCTCGGCCGGCGCCGCCCTGGCTCAAACCGCCCCGCCGCCGCCCATCGATCCCCAAAAAGTCCAGGACCAGGACACCATGACCTGGGCCGACTATCACCCCATCCCGGGCGTCGATTGGGCCGACCCCAAGCTGGTCCCCGCCCGCAAGCAGTTCAAGGTCGCGCTGGTCGCCGTCGACTTCCCCGACCAGCCCTTCGTCATCACCCTGCCGAAACACTCCGACCTCTTCGGCAACCCGCAAATCGACCCCGTGGCGCGCGAAAAGGTCCCGCAGTTCTACGCCGACTTCTATAACACGCCCTCCGCCGTGAACCACGGACACACCATCAATGGTTATTGGATGGAGCAGTCGCGCGGCCAGATCGGCATCGCCAAGCTCGACGCCTTCGGCCCCTATCGCATGCCTAAGAACCTCTACCAATACGGCCTCAACGAATACAACCAGCAGAGCGCCGCGCCCGCCGGCTTTCCGGCCAACGGCCGCATCGAGCCCGACGCCGACGCGCTATGGGCCGCCGATGCCGGCGCCGATATCAAGAAGAAGTACGACATCGTCATCCGCATCTACGCCGGCTACGACGAAACCAGCGTCTGGCAGGAATTCGGCGAAATGAAGTTTCAAACCAAAGAGGACATCCCGGCCGAATGGGGCAGCCCCGATCCCGCCGGCCCCCGCTGGGTGGTCACCCGCTATGAGCCCTGGACCAGTTGGAGAGCCGGCGCGCAGCAGTGGGGCCTGTCTTCCGTGCGCCAGGGGGAAAGCTCCGGCACCATCACCCACGAGATCGTGCACTTCGCTTTTTCGGTCGGCGACAACAACAATAACCCCTACGAACCGCCCTACCCGCGCGCCGGCTCCGGTCCCTGGGACATTATGGACCGCGGTTCTTTCAACGGTCCCGGCGGCCCGCATCGCCGCTGGGTGGTCCCTGCCGCCGAAGGCGCTTCCATGCCTGCCGGCCTCATGCTCCGCAGCAAGATCCGCTTCAAATTCCTCCGCGATGACGCGGTTCTCGCGCTCACCCGCAGCGGCCTCGCCGCCTCCGGCTTGGCCGTCGGCACGGTCGTCGCCCGCGCCGCCGATCCTCCGCCCGGCCAGCTTTCCGGCATCACCATCCACCTGGATGGCCCGGCTCCCGGCGACCATACTCCGCCCCAGAACTATGCCACCAACCCGGTTTCTTCCGGAGACACGCTCTACAATTTCTATTCCATCGAAGTGGTCGAGCGCATCGGATACGATTCCTTCACGCCCGATAACGGCGTGCTCATCTCGAAGAATCTCGACCAGGAACAGCGCAGCCGCGCCTTCCATCCCTTCACTTATGTGATCGACGCGCATCCCGAAGACATCAACATGGTCGATTTCAAGCGCCCTCACGGCGAGCCCGTCATGCGCACCGTGGCCGACTACCGCCAGTTGAACGACGCCCTGTTCCACGCCGGCCTGAATTCCGGCAGCCAGTTCGAATGGGAAGATACGCCCAACCGCCTGCACTTCTACATCGTCGACTTACACAAGGATTCCGCCGGCGTGCTCTCTTACACGGTCGGAGTGCGGTCGCTCGATGGCGCCGGCCCGCAGAGCCGCGGCGTTTCGCTCACCCCAGCCGCCAACTGCACATTCACCCTGGCGAACACCGGCGCGCCCGATTCCACCGACATCTATCGCCTGTCAGCCAGTGCGCAAGGTCCCGCCGGGGCGACGGCGCAAATCGCGAACGCGCTCGCCGCGGTGAAAGCCGGGCGGACGCAGGTCATTCCCGTTTATGTGACCGGCGCGCCCAGTACCGTCACGTTGAGAGCGCAATCGGAGAGCGACCCGGGGCAGGCGACTACGGCGACGTGCACGGTGCGGCGGTAAGAAGGCAGCCGGCAACCAGGCAGCCGCACATGGGCGGGTGTGGCGCGTTATACTGGCTTCAGGAGCGGCGAAATGAACGACGAGCTGCAGAATTTTCCAAATGCCGGGTACAAGCCTGTGCTTGTCGGCCCGCAGCCTTTTTCGTTCGAGGAGATTTTGCAAAGCGTCGACCCTGCCCCAGATGAGGAGACGGAACGCTTTGTAGCGGCCATTTACGCGGATCGCCGCCAGGCAGCCGAAGATTGCCCGCCTAAATGAGCCAGATTGTCGTCGATACCGACGTCGCCTCCTATATCTTCAATTGGCACTCACTGGCGCAGCATTACGCCGACGCCTTGCGCGGGTCCGAACTGATTCTGTCCTTCATGTCAGTTGCCGAATTGCGCATGGGTGCGATATCGGCAGGTTGGGGTAGCCACCGACGCCTTAACCTCGAGCGATTCATCCAAGGTTTCGAACTGTTTTACGCCGACAACGACCTATGCACGATGTGGGCGAGGATTCGCGCGAGTGCGCGGGCAGCGGGCCGGCCAATAAGTCCGCAGGACACCTGGATCGCGGCGACAGCGTTGGCGGTCGACGCCCCACTCGCAACGAACAACCGGCGCGACTACGAACACGTCCAGGACCTTCGGTTGCTGTCACTTTGATGCTCTTGGGGACTTCCAGGGGGCGCGCCCGATTCCACCGACATCTATCGGCTGTCAGCCAGTGCGCAAGGTCCCGCCGGGGCGACGGCGCAACTCGCGAACGCGCTCGCCGCGGTGAAAGCCGGGCGGACGCAGGTCATTCCCGTTTATGTGACCGGCGCGCCCAGTACCGTCACGTTGAGAGCGCAATCGGAGAGCGACCCGGGGCAAGTGACTACGGCTACGTGTACGGTGCGGCGGTGACGGCCGGCCAGCCCCGACTCAGGAAGAACAAAGCTATGCCGAGAACGCTTAGGAAGGCGCCTACTGCCGACGAAATCGCGGAGAGGGCTTCGCGGGGGGAAGATGTTTCCGCTTACTTCACAAACCAGTTCACGGTGGTCAGACCGGTCCGTCGCGTCAACGTCGACTTGACTGAAGGGATGCTGCGGAAACTGGATGGCCGGGCGGCCCGCCTCAACATCAGCCGCCAGGCGGTGATCAGGACGCTACTCGGGAAGGCGCTCGACGAAGAAGGAGCGAGCCGAGTGGGGTCAAGAAAGAAGGCGGGCTGAGCTCAAGAAACGGACATCACCAGCGCTCAGGCTATCCCCGATTTCTCTCGGAAGTGGCGAAAATGCGTCTGTCCCCATTCGGTTGAAGCTGAAGCTGATGATCCAAGCGAGGGGTTTGGTGGGAAGTGTGTACACGGTCCTCCGGGGACACTGAACATCGGGCGCTGGTTTTTGTCGTCCCCGCGCATAGCACAGAAACGACACCGAGTCTACTGTCGTAACCTGGAAACATTACTTTTTCGGCACCGTCTTTGGTCGGCAGTCTTTATAACGCATGGGTGTTGTATACTATCGAGAACAATGGCTGATTCGAAACAGGCCGAGCTGGCCAGGCAGGAACTGGCTAACTTGCGGTCACTCCAATCAGACCTCGACCGGCATAACCAGTTTCTCCTACGGAATGTTCACAAGCAGCCGCCCGTCGTACCGATTCCACTGTTCATCGAGATAGCAACAATCTTCAGGAAGGTTAAGGGATGCTCTCCTAGCCTCGTTGTACCGTATCCCTTAGGTCGCTCTGACTGGCGAAGGCAGCCCGTACGTGGGTGATGTTCTCGACAAGGCATTCCAATACTCACAGGCTGCACTCGTCTTCCTCACAGGCGATGATTTGGCACGTTTGGGGACCCGCTATCAATCGCCGAATGATCCTCCGGAAGAGAAGCAGCTAATGCCCCAGCCCAGGCCGAACGTGCTGTTCGAATTAGGAATGGCCTTCGGAAGGTATCCCGACCGCACGGTAATTGTTTCACTCGGCTATACGCGGCAGTTCAGCGATATCGTGGGGCGACATGTTGTGCGTTTGACGAATACCGTCCCGACTCGCAAGAAGCTTGTCGGCCGGCTAAAGACAGCGGGCTGTCCCGTCAATATCGATCACAAAGATGAATGGATGACGATAGGCGATTTTGACGCGACTGCTCAACAACCTGATCTAAGCGGTTCCGCAGCTCTCAAAATAATACGGCGCCGAGCACACCCTGAAGATACCGCCCAGTTCAAGCCCAAGGTATGGGTGGAGATCAGAAATGATAGTGGCACTTGCCTAGAAGTGCGCCATATGGGGTGGGAACATGCTCCTATGGGCATTCAGATAAAGTATGGGCCAGCCTCCATGCAGTTAAAACTCGAGAAAGTCTTCTGCCCCGAAAAAGAAGGGCTTGAACATCTCCATGTACCACCGGACCACACCATCCGAGCTTGGGTTCAGCCGACCATGCAACATGATATCACGGACCTTGAACAGCGATGCCAAACCGAAGGAAGAATCGGTGTCCTCCATTTGCGGGTTAATGGTCAAGATGTCAAGCTAACGGTTTGATACCGTGGTTATGCCCGGGTGAAAAGGGGTCAGACGCATTTCTATAACTCGCCCGCCATTTCTCTCCCTACGTGAACATCCCCACCTGACATCCCATCCCCACGAACACAGTTGCAATCGTCTCGCCCGCCCGCTAAGATGATGCGACCTCTACATGCCAACCTCCACGGCAGCGCAGCGTATGGCCATTCCGGGCCCTCTCCTGCGGGTTCTCATCCTGCTCGCGCTTTCTGTCTTTATCAACTACGTGGATCGCGGGAATCTCTCCATCGCCGCTCCCATGCTGAAAGACGAGCTGGGCATTTCCGCATCGCAACTGGGCGTTCTGCTCTCCGCGTTTTTCTGGACCTACGCGTGCTTGCAACCCTTCGCCGGCTGGCTGGTGGACCGTTGGAACGTCAACTGGGTATTCGCCGGCGGATTCTTTCTCTGGTCCGCCGCGACAGCCACCACGGGAATCGTGCACACGTTCGCGCTGCTGTTGGTATTGCGGCTGCTCCTCGGTATCGGCGAATCGGTCGCCTTTCCCTCCTACTCAAAGATCATTGCGCTGAACTTCGCGGAAGAGCACCGCGGGCTTGCCAATTCGGTGGTCTCCGCCGGATACGTGCTGGGACCTGGATTCGGCATGTTGTTCGGTGGCCTGCTGATGGCGAGATTCGGCTGGCGCCCGTTCTTCATCGTGCTCGGCCTAGCCAGCCTGCTTTGGCTCGTCCCATGGTTCAAATGGATGCCGAAGCGGATGCCGGAAAGGCCAGCCGCCATTCACACCGTCACGAGCCGCGCGCCAGGTCTTCTCGAGTTTCTGCGGTTGCGGTCGGCTTGGGGAACCAGCATCGGACTATTCTGCAGCAATTATGTCAACTATTTCCTCATCACCTGGCTTCCTTTTTATCTGGTGCGCGAACGGCACTTCTCCATGGACAACATGGCCAGGATCGGAGGCGCCGCTTACCTGCTAGGGGCCTGTTTCTCCACGCTGTCCGGTTGGCTTTCCGATCGCTGGATCATGTCGGGTGCGTCTCCCACGCGTGTCCGCAAGACTTTTACGGGTGGAGGGCTCGCATTCTCCGGGATATTCACTGGCCTCGCTGTCGTCAGCGGGCCACGCTATTGCGTCGCCGCGCTCATATTGGGCGTAGTATTTTTCGGCGTGGCTGCTTCCAACTTGTGGGCAATCACACAGACGCTCGCTGGACCCCAAGCCGCGGGACGCTGGACAGGTTTCCAGAACCTGGTTGGTAATCTCGCGGGTGTTGTGGCCCCGGCGGTCACCGGGTTGGTCCTGGACCGCACGGGGCAGTTTTACTGGGCGTTCGTCATCCTGACAGCCGTGGCGTTGGCGGGCACGGCTTCCTGGGTTTTTCTCATCGGACGAATCGAGCAGGTGATATGGCGCAGCGAACTCCGCGCTCGGGCTGTTTCCCCATAGGCGCGCCCTGCGCCGCTGGCTTGCACGCCCGCTGTTAGACTGTAGGTCGTATGGGCCATCCTCTCTCGTACCTTCACGATCAGCTCGAACAGTGGCGCGCCGAAGGTTCCTATCAGCGCCTGCGCATCCTGGAATCGGAGAGCGCGGCGGAATCGCGTTTCGACGGCAAACAGGTCATCAACCTCGCCTCCAATAATTACCTGGGGCTGACCACCCATCCCAAGCTGCGGGAAGCCGCCATCCGGGCGGTGAGGGATTTCGGTGTCGGCTCCGGCGCCGTCCGCACCATCTCCGGCACCATGCGCATCCACATGCAACTCGAAGAGCGCATCGCCGCCTTCAAGAATGTAGAGGCTTGCGTGGTTTTCCAATCCGGCTTCGCCGCCAACGCCGGCACCGTCTCCGCCATCCTCGGGCCGGACGACCACATCATCTCAGACGAGCTCAACCACGCCAGCATCATCGATGGCTGCCGCCTTTCGCGCGCCAAGATCCACGTCTTCCCGCACAAGGACGTGGCCGCCGCAGAAAAGATCCTCGCCGAACTCGACAATACGCCGGGCCACAAGCTGCTGATCACCGACGGCGTCTTCTCCATGGACGGCGATATCGGCGCGCTCCCCGGCCTGGTGGAAGCCGCCGAAAAGCACGGCGCCATCATGATGGTGGATGACGCCCATTCCTCCGGTGTGCTGGGCCGCCAGGGCCGCGGCACCATCGACCACTTCGGCCTCCACGGCCGCGTCCAGGTGCAGGTCGGCACGCTCTCCAAAGCCATCGGCGTGCTGGGCGGCTACGTCTGCGGCAGCCGCGACTTGATCGATTTTCTCTACCATCGCGCCCGCCCGTTCCTGTTTTCCACCTCGCATCCGCCGGCCGTGGCCGCCGCCTGTCTGGCCGCCTTTGATGTGCTGGAACAGGAGCCGGAACGTATGGAGAATCTCTGGAAAAACACCAAATATTTCAAGCAAGGCTTGACGTCCGCGGGGTTCAACACCGGGATCAGCGAGACGCCCATCACGCCGGTAATTGTGGGCGAAGCTAAAGCGGCGCATGAACTGTCGCGCGAGCTTTTTGCCGAAGGCGTGCTGGCGACGGGCATCGGCTTCCCGACGGTGGCGAAGGGCAAAGCGCGCGTGCGGACCATCGTGACGGCGACACACACGAGGGCGGAGCTGGATCAGGCGCTGGAGGTGTTCTGGAAGGTGGGGAAGAAGATGGGGATTCTGGCGTAGGCTGGCCTTCGCGACTCGCGCGAAGGAGCCGGCTAAAGCCGGCTAAAGCCGGCTGCGGGCAAGATAGCCCGCCCCACGGAATAAAGGACACCGGGGTAACAATTCGGTAACATTGGCCTTGTAGTCTACGGTCATGCCCATCAGATACCTTGCAACCGCGCTCGTGGCAACGCTGCTCTGGGGAATTCCGGCCAGCGCCCAATCCGCGGCGGACCTACTGCAAAAAGGAATTTACGCGCAAGAAACCCTGGGCGACCTCGACGGCGCCATCCAGCAGTATCGCCAGGTGCTCACTTCTTACCCCGCCAACAAGCAGATTGCGGCGCAGGCGCAATACCAGCTCGTGCTATGCATGGTGCAGAAAGGCGACCGCGCCGCGGCCGCCCACGAGTTCGACGCGCTGGCGAGAAATTACCCCGACCAAACCGACTTCATCGCCAAGGCCCGCAAGCTGGTCCCAGCCGGAGCGTCCATGCTGCCGGCGCCGTGGCCCGATGGCGAAGCCTTCCAGTTGAACATCAAGCGCGATGGCGCCTTCACCGGCGAGTACCTGTTCTATTCCACAGGCCCCAATCCCTACCCTATAAGGCTCGGTTCGATCGGGAATATGACCACCCCGGATCAGGTGGAGATGGACTGGAAGTTAGTCACCAAACGCAGCACCCGCAGCCTCTGGGTAGCGGTGGAACGCGAGACCATGCAGGCTCTCGACGGTCCCCTCTTGTCATCGGACGACGACCTGGGCGATACCACGGCCGTCCCCTTCGCCGGGCCGGCCATCGATCTCGAGCCGCTGATCTTTCGCATGCGCCGCCTGCCGCTGGCCGTGGGATACAAGACCACTTTAGCCACCCATCCGTTCCTCCTCGTTCAGGGCGCTCCGGGCCAGGTGGAGTTGACCGTGACGGGCACCGAGACGGTGCAGGTGGTGGCTGGAAAATTCAATTGCTACAAAGTCTCCTTTGGCGCGCTTGGACAGACCTTCTGGATCGGCGTCGATGGCGCCCGGCCGCTGGTGAAGATTCAGTTCGGCAAGGCCGAAGCCGAATTGGTGAAAATGTGGGGACCGTCCGTGTTGGATTCCGCCGTGGCGTTCCTGAAAGCGGCCGGATGGTCCCTGGGAAATATCCAAATCAATCCCGGCCAGGGGGCCAGTGTCTCAGCCACCTTCATGCAGACTAAGGCTATTTCCTGGGACCACATAGCGGTCGACGTGCATTTGCAGAAGACATACACGCCGCCGGGCGAGATAGCCCAGGCGCTTCGCCAGACCATGGCCGACAAGGAGGCGGAAGTAGCGCGGCGGAGCAATGTGACAGACTGGCGGATACGGCCGGACAGCGTCCAGGCCCGGCTGATCGGTGGACAGCAGGCCTTGATCTGCCTGATCGACTACAACTCCCACTCGATGAGCAACGGGATGCCGGTCACGTCCAACCACCACGAGTACTACGCCTGGATCCGCACGGAAAGCACGGCCATTGAGTTCCAGTTCGACGGCTCCAACGGCGGCATCGCCGTCTTCCGTTTCCTCTTCGAGCCCATCCTCGCCACCGCCAAGATTCCCTGAGGCCTGCCGTGCGGTTGCGAACCCAACTCGGCGGCACGGACTCCGGTCGGTGGCTGGTTCTGCTGTGCCTGTTGCTGGGCGTGCTGGCGCCCACTGCCGCGGTTCTCTGGTTCATGAACGGCGCTCTCAACAGCCAGAAGGAGCTGACCCGGCGCGAGCTTGACCAGGCGTACGTGGACTCGCTCAGCGCGCAACGCAAGCTCTTCACGGAACGGTCCAGTACCTATTGGAAAGAGCGCGTGGCGGCCATCGATCGGCAGGCTAGCGACCATCCCGCCGCCGCCGCGTTCGAGCTGGCCGTGCACTCCGGCGAGGCCGATTCCGTCATTGTTCTGACGCGCGATGGCGCTCTCGCCTATCCCTCGCCATCTCCCGCGCCCGCCGCCGACCCGGTGGAGCACCGTAAGGAATGGGTGGAGGCGCGCCGCTTGGAGAATAGCACCGGCACGCTGGCCGAAGCCGCCGCCGCGTACGGCCGTCTGGCCGCCGACGAGCAGGACCCCGGCATCGTCGCGCGCGCCCTGCAAGCCCAAATCCGCTGCCTGGTGCGCAAAGGCGACAAGTCCGAAGCCCTGCGCCTCATCGCGCAGAATTTTCGCGGCGGCCGGTTGATGGGCGCGACCGACTTGCAAGGCCGCTCCATCACCGCCGACGAGGAGTTACTGGCTCTACATCTCGCGCCCAACGACCGCGTGGCCGCAACCCTGCTGCACCGTTTCGTCACCGACTACAACAACGGCCTGCCATCGTCGCAGCGCCTGTTTCTCATGAACGAACTGCGCGCCATCGGGCCGCAAACGTTGCCCACCTACGACGCCGAAACGCTGGCCGAACAATACCTGGAAAGCGACGATGCCAGCCGCAGCGAAGCCGGATTGCGCGCCACTCGCGTGCCCGGCGTGTGGCGCATCACTTCCGTCAACGGGCAGGTCATCGCCTTGTTTCGAACCTCGACGGTGTTGGCGGCCACGCACAAGCTCGCCGAAGGCTCGCCGGTCGAAGCCGCGCTGCCTCCGCAAACACCGGCCGGCCAGGCGCCCGATTGGCAGATCACAATTCCCCGCCCCGATTCGGCAACCTCCGCCCAGATCTCCCACCGCCAGATGGTCTCCTACCTGTGGGTCGGCTTCCTGGCGATTTCGGTGGTGACCGTCACCGCGTTGATCGCCGGCCAGGCCCTGCGCCGCCAATGGCGGCTGGCGCGGATGAAGACCGACCTGGTCGCCGCCGTCTCGCATGAGCTGAAAACTCCCCTGTCTTCCGTGCGCCTGCTGGTGGATTCGCTGCTCGAAGACGAAAAGCCCGACGCGCAACGCACCCACGACTACTTGGAGTTGATCGCGCACGAGAACCTGCGGCTGAGCGGCGTGATCGAAAACTTCCTGACCTTTTCGCGACTGGAGCGCAACCGCCAGAAGTTCGAATTCAGCATGACGAAGCCGGACGCGGTGGTCCAATCGGCCATCGAAGCCGCCCACGAGCGTCTCCATGCGCCCGATTGCCGCCTGGAGGTGGAGGTCAGCCCCGGTTTGCCGCCGGTGCGCGCCGACGAAAGCGCGCTGGTCACCGTGCTGCTCAACCTGCTCGATAACGCCTGGAAATATTCACCCGGAGAGAAACACATCGCCGTCCGGGCCTACCGCGAAAACAGCCGCGTGGTCTTTGCTGTGGAGGACAACGGGATCGGCATCGCCCCGCGCGAGCAGAAGAAAATCTTCCGCCGCTTCTACCAGGTGGATCGCCGCCTGGCGCGCGACGCCGACGGCTGCGGCCTCGGCCTGAGCATCGTGGAATTCATTGTGCGCGCGCACGGCGGGTCCGTCGCGGTGAAGAGCCAGCCAGGCCGGGGCAGCACGTTTTCCGTGGCCATTCCGGAGGCCGCATGAACGGAAGCCGCATCCTGATTGTGGAAGATGAGCCGGCGCTGTTGCGCGGCCTCACCGACACGTTCGCCGCCAAGGGCTGCCAGGTGCTTTCGGCGGCCGATGGCGAGCGAGGCCTGGAACTGGCGCTTTCCGCGCAGCCCGACTTGATCCTGCTCGACATCATGCTCCCCAAGGTGAACGGCTACGAGATTTGCCGCGCCATCCGCGAGCACTCGATGGACGTACCCATCATCATGTTGACCGCGCGCGGCCAGGAAGAAGACATCGTGCTGGGGCTGAACCTGGGCGCCGACGATTACGTCACCAAGCCCTTCAAAATCCGCGAGCTGGTGGCGCGTGTGAACGCCTTCTTGCGGCGCCGCCAGTCGGCGCGCGATGCTGGCTGCCGCTTCGGCGAGTTCGAGTTGAATCTGGCCGCGCACAAGCTGTTTCGCGGCGGCGCCGAAGTGGAATTGACCGCCAAGGAGTTCCAACTGCTGGCCTATCTGGCGGCGCGCCCCGGCCGCGCCCTGGCGCGCAACGACATCCTGGACGCCGTTTGGGGCAATTCGGTCTTCGTGACCCCGCGCAGCATCGACCGCTGTGTCACCACGCTGCGCGCCAAGATCGAGCCAGACCCGCACAGCCCGAAGTACATCCAGACCATCCGCGACATCGGCTACCGGTTCGAGCCCGAATGACCAGGCCATGTTGTGGCGCACGTTCTCAACGTGCCGTGTCCGCACTCATGCGGACACGTTCTTGCCCGCCGCGAAGCCCGCGTCCCCAAGAGTGGGGACGCGGCACGCACGAGTGCGCGCGCCACGAATAAAAAGGGCCGGCGACCCCTTGCGGGAAAGCCGGCCCTGTTGCAACGATTAACCTGCGGTCAGAACGTGAATTTCGCCCCGATCTGAACCTGCCGCGCCTGGCGGTAGGAACTGATCTCGCCGAACGAACTGCTGGTGATGTTGGTGCTGGCATAGCCGTTCGGGTTGGCGTGGTTGGTAAGGTTGAAGAATTCGCCCCGCAGTTGCAAACTGGCACGTTCCGTGAAGTGGAAGTTCTTGATCAGAGATCCGTCCAGGTTTCCGTAGCCCGGTCCGCGCACCGTGCCGCGGCCGGCGTTGCCCGGGCGGATGGCGCCCTGCGGGACCGGCGCGAAGCAGGCGGTGTTGAACCAGGTCGGCTTTCCCGTACCCGTGAAGCCGGGGGCCAGGTGCGGCGCATTGGCGTTGGGATCGCACAACATGTCGGGCCGCGAGCTGGAAGCGCTGTTGCCCAGCAGGCCCAGACCGGCCGGGTCAACGCTCGAAGTGGTCACCGTGAAGGGCGATCCCGTGTACATGGTCAGAATTCCCGACAATTCCCAGCCCCCGAGCACGAGGCCCGCCGGGCCGTGGTTGTTCTTGAAGATAGGAATTTCGTACACATAGTTGATGTTGAGCACCTGTTGCCGGTCGAGCGTCGCCGGGCCGTATTCGCCCTCGTGATAGTTGTAGCTGCTCTGCGGAGCGTTGGAACGGTCGGAAGCGTTGTCGGTGAGATTCTTTGAATATGTGTAGGAGACCCCGATCAACCCCGCCGTCGAAAACCGCTTCTTGAAGCTCACCAGCAGCGCGTGGTAGTTGGAATCGAAGGCCGATTCGATGGCGTTGATGGCGTTGTATCCCAGGTAGGGCCGCACCGCGTTGATGTGCGGATCGTCGGCCGTCGTGAAGATCGTATTGGTGTTAGCCGCATGCAGGCCGGCCGCCAGCGCCACGCCCGGAGGAGCCTGGTCCAGATCCACGATGCCGATCAGGTGCGTTCCCTTGGAACCGGAGTAGGCCACGTCGAGCACCATGTCCATGGGCAACTGGCGCTGCACGTCGGCGCTCCACTGCTGCACGTACGGGACCAGGTTGGGAAGCTGCATCGAGCGGATATACTCGGTCGAAACCGTTCCCGGGGGCGTGCCCGACGAAACGTTGGAGAACGGCGCGTTGCTCAGCGTGACACTCGAAACAAACGGCGGGTTCTGAAAGATCGCCTGCTCGTAGGTGCCGAACAGGCTCGAGTCGTAGTACACGCCGTAGCCGGCGCGCACCGATGTCTTGCCGCTGCCCGTCGGATCCCAGGCCAGGCCCACCCGCGGAGCGAAGCTCTTGTACTGGTCGGGCGCAATCTTGGAACCCCACGGCGAATTCTTGCCGCCGATAATAATGCCGTTGGTGTACGGCATGGTCACGCTGCCGACAATAATGTTGCCGGAGGTCGGATCGATCTTGGGCGCCAGAGCCGGATTGTACAGCGCCGGATCGAAGCTCGACAACTCCCCGTTCTTGTCCGTGGGCTGCCCGAAGTACGACCAGCGAACGCCAAAATACAGAGTCAGCCGCGGGGCCACTTTGAAGTCGTCCTGGGCCCAGGCCTCATCCTGCCACGTCCAGAGATTGGGGGTGATGTCTGCCGAAGGCTGGGTGAAACTGGAGACGTTGCCCAGCAGGAAATTGGCGAACGACTGCACGAAGGAGGCCGACGAACCCGATGGATTGCCAGTGTTTGCAAAGGTGAACGTTCCTTGATCGCTGGCCGCGTTCTCAGTCTTGTTATAACGGTTCGCGCTGAAGCCAAACTTCATCGTGTGGCGTCCGTGGATCCAGGTAACTGCGTCGTAGACGTTGTAATTCTTATTGAATTCGTTGTATGGACCGTAGCCCACGATGCTCGATCCGCCTTCGCTTACCGTCGGAATCACGCCTTGCGTGTTGGTAAATGGCTCCGGAGGGTTGATGTCCGGGCTGTTTGCCTTGGCCGCGATCCCCTCCGGCGTCGAATGAATGGCGCTCTGCGTAAAGTTGAAGCTGGCGTCGTTGATCAGGGTGGGCCGGATGCTGTAAATGGCGTGCGCCACGTATGCTCTTCCCGGCGAGTTAGTGCTGGTGGTGGCCAGGCCCGGAATGTTCGCGCCCGTGAACAGGCCACCCGGTTCGGTAGTGGGAATGCTGTCGTTTTCGAATTTGCCCCACAGCGAGAACTTCTCGTTGAAGGTGTGGTCGACGCGCACAATCTCCTGCCTGCTGTTGTAGATGTTTTGCTCCGGGAAGAACTCGGAAGTGGTTGCCGTGATGGAGTTCGTGGCGGGAAGTGGAATCTTGCCGAAGATGTCCTTGATATACTCGGCAGCAATCGGATTGATCGACGTGATCTGGGTCCCCGTCGCCAGGCAGGTTGCCGTGGCGATTGAATACGAGGTGCACACCGCTACCGGCATTGTGCCCTGGATCATCGCCTGCGTCGGCAGGGTCGGATTGAACGTCGTATAGGTGTGGATGCGCCGCGCCTCTTCCGAGAAGAAGAAGAAGGTCTTGTGGTTGTCCTTGCGGCCCAACGGCACCGGTCCGCCGACGGTCCCGCCAAAATCATTCCAGCGCAATGGCGGAGGCTGCACCGAACCGTTCACCAGCACGTTCTGCGCGTTATTGATCCAGTTGTTGGCCTCGAAGGCGTTGTTGCGGACGAACTCGTAGAGATCGCCATGGTATTGGTTTGTGCCGCTCTTGGTCACTACATTAATCTGCGCACCGCCGGCCCGGCCGGTATCGGCCGTATAGAGGCTGCGCTCCACCTTGAATTCCGCGATCGAGTCCACGCTCGGGAAGGTCATCAGCGTCAGGTTGCTGCCGCGGTCCACGTTGTCGGCGCCGTCCACCGTCCAGTTATTCGCGGAATTGCGGTTGCCGTTCACCGAAAAGGGCAAGGTGGCGGCCGTGCCGGCAGGCGACGAGTTGCCGATATACAGTTGATCGGTGGTGTTGGCCGTGACGCCCGGCATCAGCGCGACCAGTTGCTCGTAGTTGCGCGTGGAGAGAGACAGTTCGCGCACCTGCGTGCCTTCGATGGTGCTGGCATTGGCCGTGGTGCCGAGTTCCACCGCCGTTGCCTGCGTCTTCACTTCCACCGTCTCGGTG
The DNA here is from genome assembly GCA_050014595.1 of Bryobacteraceae bacterium. Taxonomy (GTDB): domain Bacteria; phylum Acidobacteriota; class Terriglobia; order Bryobacterales; family Bryobacteraceae; genus PALSA-129. The sequence continues at coordinate 27,433 of JBEKDA010000002.1, read as the reverse complement.
ATCGCACCAACCTGCAGCTCGATATTGATCTTCAAGCTGTCCTTTGCGTTCAGTACGATGCCGGTCCGGGTTTCCGTCTTGAACCCTTTGGCTTCGACTTTAATCGAGTAGTTTCCAATCGGCAGCAGCGGAGCCGAGTAGGTGCCCGCTGTCTCGGTTGTGAGTTCACGCACCACCTGGTTGCGGTCGGTATTCGTGATGGTCACCTTGGCGTTCGCCACGCCGCCGCCGCTGGCATCCAGAACCGTGCCGCCAATGGTTGCGGAAATATCTTGCGCGGCCAGGCACGCCGCCACCGCCATTGCCAGTAAGCAAATCCAAAGAAGCTTCTTCATTTTTCCCCCAAAACAAATTTTATATAGCTAAAGAACACCCTTGCACGTATCAAGGTGATTATGTCATCCTAACAATAGGATGTCAATTGGTCTTCTCGACAAGGATTTGGCGGTACCCCTCTACCACCAACTTCAAAACGTCCTAAAGGCTGAGATTGAGTCCGGGCGGTGGCGGCCCGATGAGCGCCTGCCCAGTGAACAGGAAGTCGCCGGGCGCTTTCACGTCAGCAAGATCACGGTCCGGCAGGCGCTTCAGGAACTGGCTCAACTCGGCTATATCCGGCGCGAGCAGGGGCGTGGCACGTTCGTCGCCCGGCGCAAGTTTGACGAGGGCCCCCGCGAATTAACCAGTTTTACGGAAGAGATGCGGCGCCATAATCTGGTGGCCACGTCCCGGGTGCTGGCCCAATTCGAAGCCGAGGCGGATGCGCGCGTGGCCGACGCGTTGCGGCTTCCCGCCAAGTCCCCGGTGTTGATTTTGAAGCGGTTGCGGCTGGCCGGCGAGGAGCCCCTGGGAGTCCAGATCGCCCATATCCCCGCTGCCTTAGTGCCGGGCCTACAGTTGGCCGATGGCATGTCGCTCTACGAAGTCTTGCAGACTCGCTACCACTTGTATCCCGCGCGAGCCCGAGAGACCTATGTTGCCGCGCTGGCGGACGCCTCCACGGCAGCGCTGCTGGAAATTGCGGCCGGCTCCCCGGTCTTTGGGGTGGAACGCGTGACCCTCACGCACAATGAGCGGCCCTTCGAATTCGTGCAGTCGACCGTCCGCGGCGACCGCTATTCCATCGTGCTTGACCTGGTCAAGAACGCCGGCGAGCAGCAGGCCCTCACCCTTAACGGTTGAGGGAAACTTTTCCCCGCTCAATGACCCGAATTGCGCTGCGTATCTGAGGTTCCCGCCGAACCGGAGTTGGTGCTTTGGAATGCAGCGCTCAAGTTTTGGCCGAGTTCCGCCGATAAGGAAAGGGGGGAAGAATGTCACAGCCCTGTGCGACACTTGGCGACCTGCAATTTGACCTGCCACCGCTGATTCTGCATCCCTTCAACGAGCGCATCCCGCCCTCCACGTTGTTGGATAACTCTAAGGCGGCGTTGATGTTATCCGGTCTGATCCCAAGCGACGGAACAGACCCGGAAGCCTTGCAAAAGCGGATGCTGGGCGGGAGGTATGCGGAGATCCGCATGCTCTTCTTCCTGGGGAAGGACGTTTTCCGCTGGATAGACCAATGCCTGGATTGGGCGGCACGGGCGCCCGAACTGGCGGGGATGGAAGTGCGCGCCCAGAGTTTCGCGGGCCTGCTGACGGGAGGCACGCCGGCCGTGGTGAAAGAGAAGCTCGAGAGCTGGGGCGTGGCCGATTACAGCTCGATTTTCTCGCGGGCCATCGGCCTCAACACCCTGTTCACGGCCCCGCCGGCGTTTGATGCGCTGTCGGAAGAGTTCCTGCGCAACTATCACCGCTACGCCGACGCGATGTACCGCTGTTTCATGCAACTGGAGCCGCACCTGACGGTGGCCGCGCGGAATTTCCGGTTCGATCTGTTTGCCTCCGGGGAATACTCGCGGCTGCTGGAATCGGAGTGGGAAACCGAATAATCCGAGCCGCGACTTGTCGCACGACCGTGAGGGAGCGGTCTTCGCCAATAGGAGAGGGTATTGATGAAAAGAGCATTAAGCAGCGGGCTAAAATAGAAGCATCATGAAATTTCCACGCCTGCTGGTGGTACGGCAGAAGTTTCCCGACCGCCGGATTCCCGATGTCCCCGCCGAAGTGCGCCAACAGTTAGCAGCCAGCGGCTTTGCCGCGCGAGTCAAACCGGGAGCGCGCATCGCCATCGGCGTGGGTAGCCGGGGCATCCACAACATCGCTGCGATTGTGCGCGGCGTGGTGCGGTACTGGCAGGAACAGGGCATGCAGCCGTTCCTGTTTCCCGCCATGGGCAGCCATGGCGCGGCTTCGGCGCAGGGACAAGCCGGCGTGTTGGCCCACTACGGCATCACCGAAGCGACCATGGGCTGCCCGCTGGTGAGCCAACTGGAAGTGGTCTCGCTCGGCAAGACCGCCGACGGCATCGAAGCCTTCATGGACCGCAAGGCCTACGAATCCGATGGCGTCATGCTGGTGGGTCGCGTGAAGTGGCACACGGATTTCGCCGGAAAGATCGAGAGCGGCCTCTTTAAAATGATGGCCATCGGGCTCGGCAAATTCGCCGGCGCGCAACGCTACCATTCCTACGCCTACCGGCTGGGGCTGGAGCACGTGATCCGCACGGTGGGACGGCAAGTGCTCGGTTCCGGCAGGATTCTGGGCGGGCTGGCGATTCTGGAAGACGCCTGGCACAACACCGCCAAGCTCGAAGCCGTGCCGGTGGAAGCCATGGAGCAGCGCGAGGAGGCCAACCTGGCGCTGGTGAAATCCTGGATGGCCCGGGTTCCGGTGGACGCCGACATCCTGATCCTGGACGAAATCGGCAAAAACATCAGCGGCGCCGGCATGGACACCAAGGTGGTGAACCGCAGCGTCATCGGACAGTACAATCCCTGGCCGGACACGCCGCGCTTCGAGCGCTTATTCGTTCGCGACCTGAGCGAGCTCACCTACAACAGCGGCGTGGGGCTGGGCCTGGCCGACGTGGTAACCAACCGGCTTGTGGATCGCATCGACTGGGAGCCGACCTGGATCAACTCGCTGACGGCCAATACGCCCGCCGCCATCCGCACGCCCATCCACTTCCCTACCGACCGCGAATGCCTGGAGCGGATCGCGCCGACCGTGGGCAAGGTGGATCTGGGAGAAGTGACGTACTGCTGGATCCGCAACACCATGGAACTGGGACGCTTGGCTGTGAGCGAAAATCTGCGGGCAGCGATCGAGCGGAAACCGGAAATCGAAATCGAAGGCACCATTGACTTCGAATTTGATGGAACGAACAACCTGGCAAGCCCGTTCCAAACCGTGGCGGCGGTGGATTAGTGCCGCAAGGCACTATAATATTTACAGGTCTTAATACTTTTAAAACTGCGTTTCCGGGATCTGCCCGCCTCTTCGGGCCTTGCGGTAGCGAGGTTTGCAGGCACATCTTACGAGGGCGTGATCTATGACAGTTCGGCACTTTGTAGCGCTGCTGCCGCTTCTCTTGCCCACGTCCGCTGCAGCCACAAATCAAGTGCTGCTGCGGTATCTGGATATCGGGTACCAGGGCTCCGCGCGGCTACTCACCGCCGACAAGGCCGGCAACCTCTTTACCGTTTCCACGATTACCGACCCGTCGGGACGCCCGCAGATGCGCGCGATCAAGATGGATGCCAAAGGCAATCCGCTTGCGAGCATCGATTTCGGCGGCAGCGGATTCGATCGACCGGAAGCCGCGGCAACCGATGCACAAGGCAACCTGGTGGTGGTGGGAACGGCCGTCTCGGCTGATTTTCCTTCGGTCGCTCCTCTGTTTTCTCCCAACGGGAGCGGCGGGGCATTTGTCATGAAGTTGGATTCGCAGCTTCATGCCATCCTCTTTTCGACGTTGCTCAGCAACCAGGCCGCTGCATCGGCCGTCGCTCTGGATGCGGCCGGCAATATCTTTCTGGCCGGCAACACCACCGATCCTAATTTCCCGCTCACCCCAGGCGCCTACCGGACAAAACCACCCGTCACGGCCTGCTGCGGCTGGCCTTACTCATCTGCGTTGGGCTTTCTCACGGAAATCTCTCCCAACGGAGACCACCTCCTGTATTCGACATACTTTGGCGGCGACTATGTGACTTGCCTGGGTGGCAGCAGGTGTGTCAACGTGTTCTCCATCACGGAGCCCTTGGGACTGGCTGTTGGGCCGTCAGGCACGGTGGCGATGGCAGGCGTCACAACCGCGTCCGATTTGCCCACCACCCCTGGGGTCTTCGGGCCCACCTGCAACTGTTCCAATCTCTTCCAGTCCGGATTCCTCGCTGTGTTTTCTCCCGGTGCAACCCAGGCGCTGGTCTGGTCCACCTTTTTGAATGTGACGGGAGGATCGCTGGGAATCCCCGGCACGCCTTCGATCGGCATCGGGTCCCTCGCTTTTGATGCGGCGGGCAACCTGGTGGTAGGCGGCAGCGCCGCGCAGGGGCTGTCCACAACAGCCGGCACGATTCAACCAGATTCCCTGGGCAGCGGATATGGGGCCTTCCTGGCGAAGGTGAGCAGCACGGGCACAAGCCTGCTCTGGTGCACGTATTTTGGCGGCGGTGGCGCCGGCGCCACTGGTGGCGTCGGCGCTCTGGCTGTGGATGCGCAGGGGCGGATTGTCATCACCGGTTCCTCGGACCCCAGTTTATTGCCCCCGTTTTCCGGGATCCCCCTGCTAGGTACCAGTTACGTCGCCCGGCTCTCCGCGGACGCAAGCACCCTTCAGGATCTCTACGTCGGGCCGGCAAACGCGGCTGGATCCGGCCTAGTGCTGACGTCCACTGGCAGTTTTGTCTCCCTGGGGCAGCCGGGTTCGCTTTGGATCCAGACAACCACCAGCGGTCCCTCTCTTTTGGGAGTAGCGAATGCGGCCAGCGGACCGGTCTCGGGGGTGGTCTCGCCTGTCGAACTGGTCTCCCTCTACGGCATTGGAATCGGACCGCAGAACCCATTGCCGGGCCAGGTACAAAACGGTGTGTACACGTCGTCTCTGGGCGGTTACCAGGTGCTGTTTGACGGCACGCCGGCGCCGCTGCTGTATGTGGGGCCTACCCAGATCAACACCATCATTCCCAGCGTAGTCTACCTGCACGACTTCACCCACGTTCAAATCGTGACTCCCACGGGAACCATCGACGGGCCCACTCTCGCATTGCTCCCGGCGGTGCCGGATATCTTTCAGAACAACGCCACTGGCCTCGCAGCCGCTCTGAACCAGGACGGCAGCATCAATTCTCTGCAGAACCCGGCGAAACCAGGCTCGATTGTGACCATCTTCGCGACCGGTGGCGAAACCTATGCGTGGCGCGACGGAACGGTCGTGCCAATCAATGCACCGGTTGGGACGAATCTCCCGGTCTCGGTGCTCCTCGGACTCACGTCACTCGAGGTGCTGTATGCCGGCGATGCTCCGGGCATCGTGGCTGGCGTGATGCAGATCAACTTTCGGTTGCCTGACGCTTTGCCAGTGCTTGACACCTTTCAGGTCACTTTGCAGATTGCGGGGACGACCGGCGGGCAAGGACTGATTGCCGTTGCGAATTGAAACTCGGGGCCGTTTACGAATAGAGTATTCTGGAGATTAGGGAAGGTCACCATGAGTCTGAATCTAAGACCCGACATCGAGGAGCGTCTCCTGAGTCTGGCTAGCGCCAACGGCCTATCGCTGGAAGCTTTCCTACAGCAGGTCGTCGAGGAGAAGGGCGGTAGCGCCACAAGGCCGCGTTTGAGCTCGGATGAATGGTCTCATCAGTTCGAAGAGTGGGCCGATAGTTTCCCTGATGCCCCCCCCCATTCCGGACGAAGCGCTGAGCCGGGAAAACCTCAACCCAGACCGCTGGTAGATGCGAATCCTCGTAGACACGAACGTGCTTGTGCGCTCTGTGGAGCGTGCGCATCCTTTCATGCGGATCGCCCGCGATTCCCTGCGGCATCTTTATGAGGAAGCACATGAGCTTTGCGTCACACCTCAGAATGTGAGCGAGTTTTGGAACGTCTGCACCCGTCCCCTGAAAATGAACGGTCTGGGAAAGGTCCTCGATCCCACCCAGTTTTAGCTCATCTTGCGCAATCCCCTATTGACATCTCCCTCCGTTAGTGCTATTTTTTTAGCACATGCTGAATCTTAGCCAGGAGTCCCGCCCGTGAGCGCCCATGCCGGTCTCAGCCGGCGCGAACGCCAGATCGTCGAGATCCTCTATCAGCGCGGCAAGGCCTCGGTCACCGAGGTCCGCGAAGCCATGGCCGATGCGCCCGGCTATTCCGCCGTCCGCGCCATGATGCGCGTCCTTGAGGAGAAAGGCCACGTCAAACACCAGGCCGAAGGCCTCAAGTACGTCTACGTCCCCACCGTCGCGCGCGACAAGGCCAAACGCTCCGCCGTCAAGCATCTGCTCGACACCTTTTTCGCCGACGCGCCCCATCAGGTAGTGGCGGCCCTGCTGGATGTCTCCTCTAGGCGGCTCACCAGCGAAGAGCTGGACCGCATGTCCGAAATGATCGACAAAGCAAGAAAAGAGGGTAAGTAAATGTTCGTCATTAGCGAATCGGCGTGGTCCGCGATGTTCCTGGGCGCGGCCTTGAAAAGCATGGCGGTCCTCTGCGCTGCCTGGTTGATGGCGCTGGCTCTCCGCAAACGCTCGGCCGCCTCGCGCCACCTGGTGTGGACCGCGGCGGCCGCCGCGCTGGTAGCGCTGCCCCTGCTTTCCATTTCCCTGCCCGCTCTGCGTGTCCCCACCGGCGGACTGCTCGCCAATGCGCCCAGCATCACCTTCCACGCCGACGCCAATGCGTCGACCGTTGGCCCAATCGCTCGCGCCGCGTCGTCCGCCGGCCGCCCCGCCGCGCCCGCTCCCTCCTCCCCGTGGCGCCTCGATCTTGCCTTTTGCCTGATGCTTCTCTGGACCGCCGGCACCGCGGCCGCGCTCGCCCAGATGCTGCTTGCCTACGCCAGGCTCTGCCGCATCCGCCGCGCCGCGCGGCCTTATCCGTCGCCGGAAGCGGCGCGCCCGCTCGCCCGCGCACTCGGTATTGGCCGCCCCGTCGAAGTCCTCGAAACTTCCGCCGGCGCCATGCCCATGGCTTTCGGCCTCCGCCGCTCCACCATCCTTATGCCCGCCGACGCCCAGGCCTGGACCGAAGAGCGCCGCCGCATGGTGCTGCTGCACGAGCTGGCTCACGTCCGCCGCGCCGATGGCGCCACCCACCTGTTGGCCCGCATCGCGCTTTCTCTGTTCTGGTGGAATCCTCTGGCCTGGTCGGCCTGGCGCCAGTTCCTCAAGGAGCGCGAGCGCGCCGCCGACGACCTGGTCCTCAGCGCCGGCGAGCCCGCCGCCGATTACGCCGGCCATCTCCTGGAAGTCGCCCGCTCCCTGCAATTCGCGCCCGCCGCCTCCGCCGCGGTCGCCATGGCGCGCCGCTCCGATCTGGAAGGCCGTCTTCTCGCCATCCTCGATTCCGCCGTCGACCGCACCCACCCCGGCCGCGCCTCGGCTTTTGCCGCCGCCCTCGTGGCCGTCGCTCTGGCTGCTCCCCTGGCCGCACTCCGCGCGCAGGATCCCACCGATCCGAAAGCTCCCGACGTTGAGGCCACCATCCGCGCCGCCGTCGCTCAAAAGAATTACGGCGCCCTCGATCAGGCCGCGCAGAATCTGGAAAAGCTCCGCCAGTATGAGGCCGCCCAGAAGCTTCTCGAAAGCGCCCTCGCCATTCGCGAAGAGCTCGCCGGCCAGCAAAGCGCTTCCTATGCCGCCGGCCTGCTGAAACTCGGAGATCTTGCCGTCAAACGCGGCCAGACCGGCCCGGCCGGAGACTACTATTCCCGCGCGGTTGCGTTGGGCGATACTGCGGAAGCCGTGCCCGCGCTGCTCCTTCTCGGCAACCGCGCGCTCGGCGTCAAAGACTTCCAGCGCGCCGAAGCCCTGGCGCAACGCGCTTTGACGCTCTCTCCCACCGGATCCTTCGCCGCCCGCGCGCTTCTGCTCAAGGGCAACATCGCGCTCGCTCAGGACCTCTCGGGCATGGCCGAATCCTATTACCTGCAGGCCCTCGGCGCCGTCAAACCCGACTCGACCGACTCCGCCTTCGTCATGGAGACCTACGCCCAGCTCATGCGCAAGCAGTCCCGCCTCGGCGAAGCCGATGCCATGGCGGATTCCGCCGCCACCATCCGCAAGAATCACATCGCCGAACTGGCGCCCCGGCGCAACATGGCCACCACGCCCTCACGCGTCGGCAACGGCGTCACCGCCCCGCTTCTCGTCTCGAAGATCGAGCCCGAATATTCCGAAGAGGCCCGCGTCGCCAAGATTCAGGGCACCGTGGTGTTGACGGTCGTGATCGGGGTCGATGGCCATGCCGCCGACATCACCCTGGTGCGCAGCATCGGCTTCGGCCTCGATGAAAAGGCCCTCGACGCCATCATGCAGTGGCAATTCCAACCCGGCGCGCAGAACGGCCTCCCGGTCCCGGTGCAAGCCCAAATCGAAGTCAATTTCCGATTGCTGTAACTGGAGGGCGGATCCCCCGATCCGCAACCCATTTGTAGCGCCGGCGGTCTTGCCGCCGGTTCGCGTGCCCGAAGACTGGCGAAGATAAAGTGCGCACCGGACACCGGCGGCAAGACCGCCGGCGTTACCAGTTGGTTAGCCTCAATTCGCCGGCTGCCCACCCGGCGACTTATACACCGTCCCGGCCTTCATCACGAATTTCACGCGCCGCACTGCCGCGATCTCTTTGGTCGGGTCGCCATCCAGCGCGATCAAATCTGCGTACATGCCCGGCTTCACCTGCCCAATTTCCATCTTCAGGACTCGTCCTGCAACCGAGGTGGCCGCTTTCAGCGCATCGACGGCCGGCATGCCGCAATCCACCATCAGTTCGAGTTCGTGCCCGTTATCGCCGTGCGGGAACGTGCCCACGTCGCTGCCGCTGAGGATGGTGACGCCGGCGGCCAGAGCGGCCTGGAAGCTGGCGCGCTTGCGATCGCTCATACCGCCCGCCGCCAGCGTGGGGCAGAGCGCCACATTGTGCTCCGCCATTAATTTAAAAACTTCGGGTGTTCCTTCATTCCCGTGCTCGATGGTATCGACGCCCGCCAAAATCGCGCGCCGCATTCCCTCGGCCGTGCTGGAATGCACCGCAACCGGTACTCCCGCGCTGTGCGCGGCATCCACCGCAAATTTCATCTCTTCCTGCGTGAACGTGGGATGTGAACCGGGCAGCGGCCCGAAGCGGTAATCGGCGTAGAGTTTCACCCAGTCGGCGCCGTGGCCAATCTGGTCCCGCACCACGCGAATAATGTCCATCCCGCTGGCCTCTTCGGCGCCCTGCGGCACGGTCCACTCCTGGGCAAAGCCCTTCGGCCCATACGCGCCGGTAGCCACAATCGCGCGCGTCGAGCACAACATCCGCGGTCCGGGAACGATACCCTGATTCACCGCCTGCTTCAACTCGACGTCGGCGTAGCCGGCGCCCTCCGTGCCCAGGTCGCGGATGGTGGTGAACCCTGCCATCAGTTCGGCGCGCAGGTGATTCACCGCGCGAGCGACGCGCAGCGCCAGGCCTTCGTGTTCCACCTGGTCGTTCCAGGACGTCTCGCTATAGGAGTGCAGCAGGATGTGCGAATGGCCCTCCACCATACCGGGCATCAGCGTGGTTTGGGGCAAATCGACAACCTGCGCGCCGGCAGGATCGATACCGGCAACGGGACCGGCAGCCTCGATGCGGTCGCCGCGCACGCGCACCGCCCAACCTTCGTGCATGGCATCGCCATCGAAGATCCGCGCCGGTTTCAGCACATAGGTGGTCGACGGCCCGCGCCCGCCGCCCCGTTGCGCCGTCGCCACCACCGCGCCGGCCGCCATCACCAGGCACACCGCCAGAATCCGTTTCCATCCCATCGGCTTGCTCCTTCAGCGGCGCGCCTGCTCGAACACCAGGTTCTTGGAAAAGAACGGCATCACGTTCTTCTCAATCCGCTCCGCTACATGATTGATGTGGTCGCCCTCGTAGGTTTCGTACGTGTGCGGCACTTGGTAATCGTTCAGAATCCCGTCCAGTACTTTCACATCGCGCAAAAGTCCGTCCTGTAGCCCTACGTCCATCGCCAGCGCTTTCATGCGGCGCAGGTACCCGATGTACTGATCGATCATGGCCAGCGGCGCGTTGGCCGCCCATTTCGCCGCGATCTCCGGCCGGAACTCGCCATCCTTCGTCGGCAGATCGAAATACAGCGGTGGGTTCTTCGGATTCGGCGAAAATGCCGCCGCCTCCGCCAGCACCGCCTTGGTGCCGAAATCGGCCTTGGCCGCTTCCGCCTGGCTGTGTATCGCTTCCGCCCGCGCGCCGCCGCGCCCCGCGCTCTGCGCCGTCGGCGCCGAAAGGCAGCACGGGCTCATCACATACAGGCTTGAATAAATCTCCGGATGCTTCATCCCGATCTTGAGCGCCCCATACCCGCCCATCGAGTGCCCCGCCAGCCCGCGGCTCGCCGCCGACGCAATCGTCCGGTAGTGCCCGTCGATATACGCCACCAGCTCAGCCGTCACGAAGTCTTCCCAATTCCCCGTGGTCGCCGAGTTCGAGTACATCGCACCCTGATACGCCGTGAAAGCGTTCGGCATCGCCACAATCACTTCACGCGTCGATCCATTGGCGAATGCCCGGTCCAGCACTTCCGGCAGATTCACAAAGTGCTGGATGAATCCCCACCAATGGTCCGGGTCGTCCGTGAAGCCATGCAGCATGTAGACCACCGGGTAGCGCCGGCTCCCGCTCGTCTTGTAACTCGCCGGAAGATACACCAGCACCTCGCGGTCCGGTGAATCGCCTTCCAGGTTTCCTTCGAGAGACTTCCCGTGGACCTTCACGCGCTCCACGGCGCCTTTCTTCACGCCGCCCACGGCCTGCGCGAAAATCAGCGCGCCCGCGCCCGCCGCCAGGGCCATCACAGCCAGCGCGGCCGCCCGGCGCATCATTTCTTAGGCGCCCCCTGCGCCCTGCGATACACCAGTTCGAAATCCGGCTTCGACCCCAGGCTCACGTTCGTCGAAGTGGACGTCCCCGGCACGTCCGGCCCACGTCCCGGCGACGGCTGCTCCGATGCCGATTTGGCGTCCGGCACGGTCTCCTTCGTGGTGGTCTCGGTCGTCACCCGGCGGCCCGCTTGGGGCCGCGCATCAATCCGGTCGATCTCGTCCCGCGCGATGGCCGTCTGGGTCTTTTTGACGATCACCACCAGGTTGTTGTCCGTCAGCTCGTCCATCTGCGCCAGGATCGGCTGCATCGATCCTTTCTTGTACACCCGCAATTCCGTGCCGGTCTTGAGAGCTTTCACTTTGCTCCAGGCGTCGTCCGCCGCCCACGCCGAAGCCACCGCCACCAGTAGAAATAGAAAAAGTCTGCGCGCCATATCAACCTCCCTGCCCGTCCGCGAGTCTATCAAACCTCAACCCTGGTGGGACGATCGCCTTTCGTCGTCTGTCACCCAGCCCGCGATTGACCGCCATTACTCTTTAGCCTCAGCCCGGCCTTGAGCGCGGCATGACCACGAAGGCGCTCGGTCTGTCCCACAACCCTACGCCGCCGTCCATCCCCCATCAATGGTCATCACCGACCCCGTCACAAACTCCGCTTCCCGCGAGCAAAGATACAGCGCCATGTGAGCGATCTCCATCGGGTAGCCTACTCGCCCGATAGGCTGCCGGGCGTGCAGTTCGGCCCAGGCCTTTTCCTTCTCATCGGCGAAGTTCTTCTCGATATACGCGTCCACAAACGGCGTCGCCACGGTGCCCGGACAGATGCAGTTGACGCGCACGCGCCCCGCGTAATCCACCGCCAGTTGCCGCGACATCGCAACCACCGCGCCCTTTGTGGCGCAATAGGCAAAGCGCCGCTTGACGCCAATGAGTCCCGCCACCGACCCGATGTTCACAATTGTGCCCTTGGCCGCGAGCAGCAGAGGCAGAGCCGCTTTGGTCACCAGGTACAGGCCTTCGACATTCACGCGAAAGAGCCGCTGGAAGTCCTGGTGCGCGGTTTCTTCGATGCCGCCCACCAGCCCGATCCCCGCGTTGTTCACCAGAATATCGAGGCCCGCGAGCGACGCCACCGCGGCATTCACCGCCGCTTCATCGGCGATGTCGCACCGCAGCACCGATGAGCCCGCCAGCTCACCAGCCAGCCGTTCGGCGCGGCCGCCATCGATATCCATGATGGTGACCGCCGCACCCGCGCCCGTCAACACGCGCGCGGTTGCTTCCCCGATGCCGCTCGCTCCGCCCGTGACCAGGGCCTTGCGTCCGTCCAGACGAAAAAGGTTGTCCACTACAACAGAATAAGCCCGCTTTCACCGCGGTGACGGCGAAGTCCTCATGGATTCTCGCTTCTCTCGTGTTTTCTCCGCGTCTCCGCGTCTCCGCGGTGAACCCGGAGCCTCCCCGCAGTTGACACCAGACCCAAGAAAGCGATATCACTCATGAGATCCTCGAAAGGACTCAGTCTATGAAGCTCGGCTTTACTATCGCCGCTAGTGCGCTGTTCGCCCTGGCGTTTGCCACCGCTCCAGCTTTGGCTCAAGCCAAGAAAGGCGCCAAGCCCGCGCCGGCCGCTGCTGCCGCCGCGCCCCAGAAAATCGACGAAGAGTACACCAAGCTCATCAAGGAGTACTTGCAGGATCCCCGCGTCTCCACCGAGCTCGTCGATCACATGCCTGCCTCCGATACCGTTCCCTCCCCGCTCAAATTCTTCGGCCGCATCCCCGGCGCCCCCGGCGAGCTCACCTACGCCGCCGATATCGAGCGCTATTACGAAGCCCTCGCCAAAGCCTCCCCTCGCGCCAAGTTCTGGAAGATCGGCACCTCCGAGGAAGGCCGCGACCAGGTCATCATCGCCATCTCCGACGAAGCCACCATCGCCCATCTCGACCAGTACAAGGACATGCTCGCCAAGCTCGGCGATCCGCGCAAGATCACACCCGACCAGGCCAAAGAACTCTTCCACACCGCCAAGCCCATCTACTACGCCAACAGCGGCATTCACTCGCCCGAAACCGGCGGCCCCGAAATGCTGATCGAGCTCGCCTATCGCCTGATCGTTGAGGAAACTCCCTTCATCCAGACCATCCGCAACAACTCCATCGTCATGATCACTCCCGTCATCGAGGTGGATGGCCGCGAGAAAGTCGTCGACGCCTACTACGCTTCCAAGAAAACCGGCGTCCCCCGCAATTCGCTCATGATGTACTGGGGCAAGTACGTCCAGCACGATAACAACCGCGACGGTATGGGCCAGTACCTCAAGTGCACCCAGAACTTCACCCGCGCCATGCTCGATTGGCACCCCACCATCGTTCACGATCTGCACGAAGCCCAGTCTTACCTCTACGTCTCCACCGGCACAGGCCCCTATAACCCCTCGCTCGATCCCATCGCCATCGACGAATGGTGGCTGCTCGGCGAAACCGAAATCATGGAAATGGCCAAGCGCGGCGTCCCCGGCGTCTGGACCTACGGCTTCTACGACGGCTGGGTGCCCAATTATCTCTTCTGGATCGCTCTCACTCACAATTCCTTCGGCCGCTTCTATGAGGTCCAGAGTTACGGCCCCGATCTCAATGCCAATCTCACCCTCGGCGCCACCACCACCAGCCGCGAATGGTACCGCCCCAATCCGCCGCTGCCCTCCATCAAGTGGGGCCCGCGTAACAACACCAACATCCAGGAATCCGCCATTCTCTTCGCCATGAACCAAGTGGCTAAGAATAAGGAACTCTATCTCGAAAACTATTACATGAAGAACAAGCGGGCCATCGAAAAGGGCACTAACGGCCCGACTTATGGCTGGTTGATTCCCGCCGGCCAGCGCCGCAAGGCCGATGCCGCCGACATGGTGAACGACCTTCGGACCCAGGGCGTCGAAGTCCACCGCGCCTCCGCCGCTTTCAAAGCCGGCTCCGTGGAGGTCGCCGCCGGCGATTACGTCATCCGCGGCGACCAGCCCTACCGCACCCTCGCCGACATGTACTTCGCCATTCAGAATTATCCCGTGGGCAACCCCAATCCCTACGACGATACCGGCTGGACCATGCAGTACATGCGCGACGTCAAGCTGGTCCCGCTCACCGACGCCTCGGTCCTCTCCCAGCCGATGTCCATGCTCACCTCCGACGCCAAAGCCAGCGGCGGCGTGGATGGCTCCGGATCTACTCTGATCGTCGAACATACCGGCGATAACAACCTCACCGCGTTCCGCTTCAAGAATAAGGATGTCCGCATGCTCGCCGCCGAGGAGGATTTCGAACTCGCGGGCCACAAGTTCCGCGCCGGTTCCTTCATCGTCCCCAACGCCGACCGAGCCCGCCTTGAACCGCAGCTCAAGAACCTCGGCCTTTCCGCCTGGGCCGTAGCCGCCGCGCCCTCCGTCAAGACGCACCCACTCACCATCCCCCGCATCGGCTATGTCCACTCCTGGTCGCGCACACAAGATGAAGGCTGGGTCCGCGCGGCTCTCGATTACTACGGCATTCCCTACACTTACTTCGCCGATAAGAACCTGAAAGACGGCAATTTACGCAGTAAGTACGACGTCATTATCTTCCCCCACGTCGGCGGCAACCCCCAGTCCATCCTGGCCGGCGTGGGCGGTAACGCCCCAATCCCTTATAAAAAGACCGACCTCACGCCGCACTTAGGCGCGCTCGATTCCACGGACGACATTCGCGGCGGCATGGGCTTTGAAGGCCTGCTCGAACTTTCCAGGTTCGTCCAGGAAGGCGGCGCTTTGATCACTGAAGCCTCCACCGCTTCCATGATGGCCGAATACGATCTGGGCGCCGGCGTCACCGTGGAACATCCCGCTAACTTATTCGCCCGCGGCACCATCCTCCGCGCTAACTTCACCGATCTGAAGAGCCCCATCGCCTACGGCTACGATGGCGGCGACCTCCCGGTCTACTTCAGCCAGGACCCCGTCTTCAACGCCGCCGGCACAGGCGGCGGACGCGGCGGACGCGGCGGCTCCGGCCGTGTCGACGCCTCCGGTGAGGTGATCGGCCAGAACATCACACCCAACGCCACCCCCATTCACACTTCGCCGCTCGATCTCAGCACACCCGCCGATGCCACAACCGCAGCGGGCGCTGCCCCTGGCGGCGGCCGCGGTGGCCGTGGCGGTGGCGGTGGCCGCGGTGGCCGTGGCGGCGCAGCAGGCGCCGCGGGCGGCGGCGCACCCAATGCAGATCGCGCCCGCGTCGTGCTGCAGTTCGCCTCCAATGCCGACAACCTATTGCTCTCCGGCACGCTAGCCGGCGGCGACGCTCTGCAGAGCCGCGCCGCCGCCATCGACGCCCCGCTTGGCAAGGGCCATATCGTGATGTTCGCGATCCGTCCCTTCTGGCGCTGGCAAACCCAGGGCACCTATTCCCTGGCCTTCAACGCTATCGTAAACTGGGACCACCTGGATGCCGGCAAATAGCCGTCGAAGTGGGACGATCGGTCTTTGTCGGCTGCCGGGCTGCCGCGCTTTGACGAGGCAGGACAGGCCACAAAAGGCGCTCGGCCTGTCCCACTTGGCACGCGAAAGGGCGTGGGCAAGGCCCGCGCCCTACGTTGGTCTGCGAACTCTGCTACTCTTAGGCACCACTATGTCAGCCCTCAATGGAGATAAAGCGCGCTTCCACCGCGAACGAAAAGGCAAGCTTGCCCGCAGAGAACGTAGCAGGGAGCTGCGAAAGAAACTTGCGTCCCGCTCTCCGAAACGTCCGACCGGCGCCCAGTTGTAGCCCCTCACGATACCTCTGCTCCCGCCCGAAAGAGCCGGCTGAAAGCCGGCCGCGGAGTTTCTACATTTCCGGCTGTATGAGGTTATGATCTGGTTTGTATCAGGGCATGGCTTCAGCCATGCCGAACCGCCTGCTCGCAATGCCCTTCCGGGCCCTGATACAAGGCATGAGCCTCGGCCTGGTTGAGGCGCAGTGGGACCATCAGGAAATCCGTGCCGAAATGTGGAAACTCCAAGAGCGGGCTTCGCCCGCTTACGACCGGCCTCCGGCCGGTCGAACACCGGCGGCAAGACCGCCGGCGCTACCAGTTGGTCTTAACGGAGCTTGGAAAATATAGAAACTCCAGAGCCGGCTGAAAGCCGGCTGCGGGCATGATTGCCCGCCCCGCAGGGGGTTTGACTCCGCCGCGCCTCCGGGTATAATCAAACCCGGAACACCGAAAAGGGGTGATAGACATGCGCTTGAAGAGACTCATCGCGATTTCTGCCGCGACAATCCTCCTGACTGCCGCCGCTCTGGCCCAAACTCTGCCGCAAGGCGTTCAAAAGGTGACCTCCGTTGAAGGGGTCACGGAGTATGCTTTTCCGAACGGCCTGCATGTGTTGTTGTTTCCGGA
The DNA here is from genome assembly GCA_050014595.1 of Bryobacteraceae bacterium. Classification (GTDB taxonomy): domain Bacteria; phylum Acidobacteriota; class Terriglobia; order Bryobacterales; family Bryobacteraceae; genus PALSA-129. Next base: position 11,039 of record JBEKDA010000002.1, on the reverse strand, counting down.
CAACTCCAAACCAAAAACCACGGTCAATGTGGTTTACCTGGTCGGCTCGCGCAATGAAGGCTATGGCGAGACCGGCATGGCCCACCTGCTGGAGCATATGGTGTTCAAAAGCACCAAGTCGGGCCGCGAGCTCTTCAAGGAGCTGACCGACCGCACCGGCGGCAACTTCAACGGCACCACGAACTACGACCAGACCATGTATTTCGAGACCTTCAACTCGAGCGACGAGAACTTGCGTTGGGCCCTGGGACTGGAAGCCGACCGCATGGTCAATATGACCATGCTGAAAAAGGACCTGGACACCGAAATGACCGTGGTCCGCAACGAAATGGAATCCGGCGAGAACAGCCCGCTCAATGTCCTCCGTGAACGCGTCCTGGCGGCTGCCTACAACTTCCATAACTATGGCAAGACGGTCATCGGCAACCGCACCGACGTCGAAAGAGTGCCCATCGCCAACCTGGCTGTGTTCTACCAGAAATACTACCAGCCCGATAACGCCGAGCTCATCATCGCGGGCCAATTCGACGAATCCAAAGCCCTCGGCATGGTCGCGGAAACCATCGGCGCCATCCCCAAGCCGCAGCGGGTGCTGACGCAGCCGTATACCTCGGAGCCCACCCAGGAAGGCGAGCGCTCCGTCATGCTTCGCCGCGTCGGAAGCATTCAGGGGATCATGGCGGTCTATCACATTCCGGCTGCTCTGCACCCCGATCTCGCGGCTCTGGAAGTGATGGCCCAGGTGCTGGGCGCTCCCCAGACGGGCCGGCTGTACAAGGCGCTGGTCGATAACAAAAAGGCCGTGTCCGCCGGCATGAGCGCCGGGGGAATGCACGACCCGGGCTTCGCTTTCGTATTCGCGCAGCTCAATCCGGATCAATCCATCGACGAGGCCCAGCAGATCCTCGTGAAAACCGTGGAAGGTCTGTCGAGCGAGCCACCCTCCCAAGAGGAGGTCGACCGCGCCAAAACCCGCATCCTGAAAAACATCGAGCTCGCCATGACGAATTCCCAATCCATTGGAATGATGCTCGGCGGCTACGTCGGCGATGGCGACTGGCGCTCCTTCTTCCTCACGCGCGACGAGGTGAACAAAGTCACGCCCGCCGACGTGGCGCGCGTGGCCAAGACCTACCTGAAATCCTCCAACCGCACGCTGGGCGAGTTCGTTCCGACCACCGCGCCCGACCGCGCCGTGATTCCAGCCACGCCGGATTCGGCCGCGCGGTTCAAGGATTACAAAGGCGGCGCCACCATTCAGGCGGGCGAGGCCTTTGACCCCACCCCACAGAACATCGAAGCTCGCGTGATCCGCGCCAAACTACCAAACGGGTTGAAGCTGGTGATGTTCCCCAAGAAGACGCGCGGCGGCACCGTGGTGGCTGTGATGAACGTCCGCTTCGGAGACGAAAAACTGCTGTTCGGCAAATCCACCGCGGCAACCATGGCCGGAACGCTGCTGATGCGCGGCACCAAGAATAAGAACCGCCAGCAGATCCAGGATGAAACCGACCGGCTGAAGGCGCAGATCACCGTGTCCGGAGGCATCAATGTGGCTTCGGCGAACATTCGGACACTGGAGGCGAACCTGGCCGATTCCCTGCGTTTCGCCCGCGAACTGCTGCGCGAGCCCTCGTTCCCCGAAGCCGAGTTCGAGCAGATCCGCCAGCAACGCATCGCCGCTGCCGAGAGCTCCAGGACCGAACCCAACAGCTTGGCCTCGCTGGACTTGAGCCGGCACTTGAACGCCCGCTACTCGCGCGGAGACGTGCATTACACCTCCACCATCGATGAACAGATTGAGGACTTGAAGAAGGTGACGCTCGACGAAGTGCGCACCTTCTACACCCAGTTCTACGGCGCCGGCGAGGGCGAGATCTCGATCGGCGGCCAGTTTGACCCGGCGCAGGCGCAGAAGCTGGTCGCGGAACTGTTCGGCGATTGGAAGAGCGCCAGTCACTACGAACGCCTCAACTTCGACTACGCCAAAGCGGACCCGATCAACCACAAGATTGAGACGCCCGACAAGCAGAACGCCCTTTTCCTGGCTGGGATGAACATGAAAATGACCGACGACGATCCCGATTACGCGGCCCTCACCATTGCGGGCCTGATCTTCGGCGGTTCCCCCAACTCCCGTCTCTTCCAACGCATTCGCGTCAAGGATGGGCTGAGCTATGGCGCTAACGCCAGCTTCTCAATCCGCACCAGGAACGACGGAGGCGAATTCTCCGCGTCGGCCATCGCGGCGCCGCAAAACATGCCCAAAGTGGAGGCCGACTTCAACGATGAGCTGGCCAAAGCGCTCAAAGACGGCTTTACCGCCGACGAAGTGGTGAAGGCCAAAAAGACCTGGCTGGACGAGCGCACCGTGGCGCGCGCCGAGGAAGCCTCCATCGCCAGCCTGCTAATGACCCGTGAGCGGTGGGGCCGCACCCTGGAATGGGACGCCAAACTGGAGGCTGCCGTGGCCGCGCTGACGCCGCAGCAGGTGAACGAAGCCTTCAAGCGCCACGTCGACCCGGCCGCCATCTCCATCGTCAAGGGCGGCGACTTCAAGAAAGCGGGTGTGTACCAGTAGGGACCTGAACATGCGGTGGGGCAGCCTATGCAGTCTCTGGACCCGCTCTCAAGCGGGCGCAGCCGGCTGAAGCCGGCTGCGGCCAGAATTGGCCGCCCCACGGAGCAGCATAGCCGCAACGAAACTAATGAGGGCTGCGTGATGGCCAGCGGGAGCGCGACCAGGGGGTCGCGCGCAGTCCAGGGGGACTGCCCCACTGGCCGAGATCTTCGCAGCGGGAGAAGAATTTGAAGATATGGGTTGGCAGGCGGAAGCGCCCCTAATCCCCCCACTTGCGGGCATGTGGAGGATTCCCACAAAAGAGTCAAAAATGTCTGAATATGCCTCAACCCTTTCGAGTTATACTGTGGTTTACAGGCAGCGATATGAAGAAATACGGCAAGTTCGCAGCACTCATCGTGGTGGTTGTGGGAACTTTGGTCTGGCTGGCCGTCACCGGCGGCAAGGAATCCCAGACTTACTATAAGACTGTCGCCGAAGTCTGCCAGGGCCGCGACCAGGTCCTTGGCAAGCGCATCCGCGTCGGCGGCAACGTCGAAGATGGCTCCATCCAGCGAGTCGGCAGTGCTACCCAATTCGTGCTGGTTTACGACAACCAGAAGCTCAAAGTCATCTACACCGGCACGGAACCCCTGCCCGATACCTTCAAGCCCGGTGCCGACGCCCTCGCCGATGGCAAGCTATACCAGGATCAGGTCTTCCGCGCTTCCAGGGTCCAGGCCAAGTGCGCTTCCAAGTATGAGTCCAAACCGGGACTGGCTCCCGGTCAGCCCGCTCCCAACATCAACACCGGCAAGAGCTAACTAGAGAGGGGATATGGAAAACCTGGGTTCGCTGGCCATTCTGCTGGCCTTCTGTGTGGCTTTGTATGCCACCCTTGCGTGCGTCGTCGGGCGCCTCAAACGCAAGCCGTTTCTGATCGTTAGCGGCCAACGCGCGGTCTACGCCATCTGGGTGCTGGTCACCCTCGCCTCGGGCATCCTGGTCTATTCTCTCCTCACCGGCGATTTCCGTTTCTCCTACGTCGCCGAGCACAGCAACCGCACCATGCCCATCCTTTATAAGTTCGCGGCATGGTGGGGCGGCCAGGAAGGCTCGCTCCTGTTCTGGAGCTTCCTGCTGTCCAGCTATGCCGCCGTGGTGGTCTTCACCAATCGCCGCAAGCACCGCGACATGATGCCCTGGGTGATCGCCGTGCTTACCACCATCCAGGCATTCTTCCTCATCCTCAACAACTTCATCGCCAATCCCTTCCGCATGCTGGCGGTCGATAAGCTGATCACCGCCGTCCCCGATGGCAATGGCCTCAGCCCCCTCCTGCAATATCCCGCCATGGCCATCCACCCGCCCATGCTCTACCTGGGCTACGTCGGATTCGCGGTGCCTTTCGCCTTCGCCATCGGCTCTCTCATCACCCGCCAACCCGGCGATTCCTGGATTCACACCACCCGCCGCTGGACCCTCGTCACCTGGCTCTTCCAATCCACCGGCGTCATGCTCGGCGCCGCCTGGGCCTATCACGTCCTCGGTTGGGGCGGCTACTGGGGCTGGGATCCGGTGGAAAACGCTTCCCTGCTCCCCTGGCTCTCCGGCACGGCCTTCCTACACTCCGTCATGATGCAGGAAAAGAAAGGCATGATGAAGGTCTGGAACATCGTTCTGGTCTCCACCACCTTCTTCCTTTGCATCCTCGGCACCTTCCTCACCCGTTCCGGCGTGGTGCAGTCCGTGCACGCCTTTGCGCGCTCCGAAATCGGAAAGTACTTCGTCACCTTCATGGCCGTCGGCATCGCCGCCACCGTTTATCTCATCCTCGACCGGCTGGAATACCTCAAGAGCGAATCGCAGCTCGAAAGCGTCATCTCACGCGAGTCCAGCTTCCTGTTCAACAACCTCATCCTGCTGGCAAGCTGTTTCGCGGTTCTCTGGGGCACGCTTTTCCCCGTCATCTCCGAAGCCGTCAGCGGCGACAAGATCTCGCTCGACCCCGATTGGTACAACCGCCTGATGGTGCCCATCGGACTCTTCCTGCTTTTCCTCACCGGCGTCGGCCCGCTCTTCGCCTGGCGCAAAACTTCCGCCGACAGCCTCCGCCGCAACTTCCAGTGGCCCGGCATCGCCTCGCTGGTGCTGGTGATCGCGCTTTTCGCCGCCGGCGTGCGCCACTTCTACGCTCTCATTTCTTTCGGCTTCTGCCTCTTCGTGGCCCTCACCATCTTCATCGAGTTTTACAAAGGCGCGCACTCCATCGCCGTCAAGAACTCGATGAACCTGCTGCACGCCACCGTCGAGCTCACCCACCGCAACACACGCCGCTATGGCGGATACCTGGTCCACATGGGCATCGTCCTCATGTTCATCGGCTTCACCGGCCACGCCTTCAACCAGGCCGAAACCAAGGAATTGAATATCGGCGACAGCATGCAGGTGGGCGCGTACACATTGAAGATGGCCGACCTCAAGCAGGGCGATACCCCCGTCTACCAGTGGCACCGCGCCACCATGGATGTCTATAAGAACGGCAACCCGCTTGGCCAGCTCGAACCGGAAAAGCGCTTCTACCTGGCCAGCAAGCAGGGCACTTCCGAAGTCGGCGTCCGCGTGCGCCCCAACGAAGACCTCTACCTCAACTTCGGCGGCATGTCCGACGACAACCAGCGCGCCGTCATTCAGGCCTATGTCTTCCCGCTGGTATCGTGGATCTGGATCGGCGGTCTGGTGCTCATCGGCGGCACTTTCGTCTGCCTGGTTCCCAGCAAAATCAAAATGCAGTACGCCCGCACCGAAGTGGTGGGCATGGTTACCTCTCATGCGACGCTTCAAAAATAGTCTCCTGCTGGTCATTCTCGCCGTGGCGGCGCTGGCCCAGACGGCCTCCGAAAAGCCGTCGCTCGACGTCCGCCGCGTGGGCATGCGCCTGCAGTGCCAGTGCGGCTGCAAGGACTCCGTCGCCACCTGCAGCATGCTCGAGTGCGGCTTCTCCAAGCCCGCCAAAGAGAAAATCGCCCGCATGCTGGCCATCGGCATGACCGACCAGCAGATTATCGACGACTTCGTCCGCGAATACGGACCCGGCATCTACCTTTCGCCGCCCAGCGCCTTCGGCTGGATCGTGCCCTATGCTTCGGTCGGCTTCGGCCTGGTCGTGATCTGGCTGTTCATGAAGAAATACCGCAAGCCCAAACCTCTAGCCGAAATCGGGCTCCTGGAGCTCGACGACCCGGAACTCGCAAAGTACAAGGACCAGATCGAAAAGGACCTCGCCAACTTCGAATGATCATCCCCATCACGTGCGCCGTTGCGATCATCGTCATCGTGTTCGTCCTGGGCGTCAGACCCAAGGACATTCCACCTCCCGAGCCGGTCTCGCCGTTCCTGCACCTCGACGAGCGCAAAGCCTCGATCTATGAGAACCTCCGCGACCTGCAGTTTGAGTACCGCGTCGGCAAGCTCTCCGACGACGATTACCAGGCCACCAAGAAAGATCTCCAGAAGGAGCTCGCCAAAGTCCTGGCCGAAGTCGACAAAATAAAGAACGGCGCATTGCCCGCGCCGCCGCCGGCGCCCGCTCCCAAACCCGACGGCCTCACCTGTCCGCACTGCTCCGCCAAATTCGACAAGCCCCTGAAATTCTGCGGCGAATGCGGCAAGCCCATGCAGGTATCGATATGAAACCCGCCCTGACTGTGGCGCACGCACTCATGCGTGCCGCGTCGACACTCGTGTCGACGCCTGGTGGGGCAGGATGGAATCCTGCTCACCGGTTGACAACCGGTGCAGCCGCTTGTGGGGCAGCCAATTCTGGCTGCCGCCGCCTTTCAGGCGGCGTTCAAGTCTTAACGTTGCTCTTCCTTATTTCCCTCCCCGCCTTCTCCGCCGTCACCGGCACCGTCATCAACCGCACCACCGGCCTTCCCCAACCCGGCGCCACCGTTGGCTTCAACCGCCTCGGCCAGAACGGCATCGAGCTCGTCGACCAGGCCAAGTCCGACGCCCAGGGCAAGTTTTCCATCAACCAGGCTCCCCAGGGCCCATGTCTCCTGCGCACCGCCTTCGACGGCGTCACCTACAACCACATGCTGCCGCCCGGCTCGCCGACCACCGATCTCACCATCGAGGTCTTCAATGTCACCAGGCAGCCTGGCGACGCCAGGATCTCCAAGCACATGCTGCTGTTTGAACCCTCCGGCGGTCAACTGGTGGTCAACGAAACTTTCCTTTTCAATAACGACGGCAAGACCGCCTGGTACGACGCCTCGAACGGCACGCTCCACTTCTTCATGCCAGCTTCGGCCGGCGGCAAAGCTACCGTGCAGGGCACCGCGCCCGAGGGCATGCCCATCGGCGCCGCGGTCGCCCCTACGGCAACCGCCAACGTCTTCAAAGTGGATTTTCCCGTCAAGCCCGGCGAGACCCGTTTCGACATCGTTTACACCGTCCCCTACACCGAGGGCGCCGACTACGAAGGCAAGGTCGTCACCAAGGACGAGAACACCTATCTGATCGCGCCCAGCGGCGTGACGCTGGATGGCGCGGGCCTCAACGATCTCGGCGAGGAGCCACGCTCCCAAGCCCATATTTACGGCCTAGCCGCCACCTCGTACAAGATCAAGCTCACCGGCACACCCGTTGCGGCCACCACCGCCGATAGCGGCGCGGCTGATCAAGCGGACAACGGCCCCCAGATCGAACAGATCATGCCGCGCCTCTACGGCAAGGCCGTGCCCATCATCCTGCTGGCCCTCGGCGTGCTCGCCGTCGGCTTTGCCTTGCTGTACCGCGCGAAAATCGCCGCCGGCCAGGAGACCAATGAGCGCGGTCGCGGTTGAGGGCGTCTGGAAGTTTTACGGCGACTACCCTGCCCTGCGCGACATCCGCCTGGAAGCCCCGCCCGGCTCCTGCCTCGCCCTGATCGGCCGCAACGGCGCCGGTAAGACCACCCTGCTGCGCATCGTCGCCGGCTTCTCCAAAGCCCAGCGCGGCAAGATCAAGATCCACGGCAACGACCCGCGCTCGACTGAAACGCGCCGCCAGCTCGGCTTCCTCGGCCACGGCATCGCCGTCTACGATGAGCTCTCCGCCCTCGAAAACCTCACGCTCTTTGGCAAGCTCTACTCGCTCGCCGACCCGCGTAAATCGGCCCTGGAATGGCTGGAACGCACCGGCCTCGAACGCGTCCGCAACGGCCTGGTGCGCGAGTTTTCCCGCGGCATGCGCCAGCGCCTCGCCGTGGCCCGCGCTTTCCTGCATGAGCCCAGCGTGCTGCTGCTCGACGAGCCCTTTACCGCGCTCGATGACCGCGCCATCGCCGTTCTCCAGCGCCTCCTGCGCGAAGCGCTCGCCGCCGGCAAAACCATCGTCATGTCCACCCACCAGTTGCGGGAAGCCCTCGAGCTTGCCACCCACGTCGCGCTGCTCAGCCGCGGCCAACTGGCTTTTCACGGCCAGTGCACGCCGGAAATGGTCGCCGACCCCGGCTACATCTACGCGCAGTACGGCGAGGCTTGATGCGCTTCTTCCGCCAGATTGCCGTCGTCGCCTTCAAGGATCTGCGGGCCGAGCTCCGCACCAAAGAAGCCATCAACGCTTCCCTGGCCTTCTCCATCGTCATCCTGCTGCTGTTCAGCTTCGCCTTCGATCCCTCCGAAGACACCATGCGCGAGATCTCCGGCGGCCTGCTGTGGATCGTCTTCGCCTTCGCCGGCACCTTGATGCTCAACCGCAGCTTCGCCCGCGAGCTGCCCAACGATTGCCTGGACGCCTTGATCGCCGCGCCCCTTCCCGCCTCCGCGCTATTTCTGGGCAAGTGCTTCGCCAACTACGCGCTGGTGCTGGCCGTGGAGTTGGTCTCGCTGCCGGTCTTCGGCATCTTCTATAACGTGCGTTGGACGAAGCAATTCCCCGAGCTGCTGCTGGTGCTCCTGCTGGGCACCTGGGCGCTTACCGTCATCGGCACCATCTTCAGCGCCCTCACCGTCAACATCAAGCTGCGGGAAGTGATGCTCCCCATGCTCACCTACCCCATTCTCATCCCGGCGCTGATGTCAGCGATGCAGTTGACCACGGCGCTGGTGAGCGGCACGGCCATCGGCGCCGACAACATCGATTCGCTGAAAATGCTGATCGGCTTCGACATTGTCTTCACGGCCGTCTCGCTGGTGCTGGTAGACACTGTGCTGGTGGGCTGATGCGCGACGCACTCATCTCCTTTTTCGGCTCCGGCGCACCGGTCGCCCTGGCTGCCGCGGTGGTGGCGCTGGTCGGGAGCGTCGCCTTCCTGCGCACCCGCAACTTCCTCTACGACGCGCTGGCGCTGGCCGCCACTAAAACCGGCTTCGCCTTGCTGGCCGCGGCCCTGGCGGCCGGCGTGCTCTGGAGCCGCACCGCCGCGGGCGTCTGGTGGGCGTGGGACACGCGGCTTACGGCCGCGCTGGTCTGCGGGCTGGTCTACGCCGCCTATCTGATGCTGCGCCGCGCCATCGAAGAGCCCACCGAGCGCGCCACCTCGGCCGCGGTAGTCTCCATATTCGCGTTCCTCGATGCGCCGCTGGCCGCCATCGCCATCGCCTGGTGGCGGGCGCGCCGCGCGCTTCCGCCCGAAGGCGGCCCGCCGCCCGGATGGGGCACGTTAGCGAGTGGGAACGTGCTGGCCATGCTCCTCGCCGGCGCCGCGCTCACCGTCATCCTGCTGCGCCGGGAAGAGCGCCGCCGGGCGCAGGACGCCGCGCGTCGCGCAGCGCTAACTCTGTAAGCAGCACCGCCCGAACCAGGCCGGAATTGTATATACTAATTCGCTAGTATGCGACACCGCATCGCACTCGCGCTCGGCGCGGCGGTACTGGCGGCCGCGACGGCCGGCGCGCAATCGCGCCCGGCCTTCGATGTCGCGTCGCTCAAACCGAGTCCGCCCGCGGCAGGCGACAAGATCTACATCAATCTGGGCACCGCCAGGCACGGCATGCTCACCTTGTCCAACGCCTGTCTCGCGGACTGCCTCCGCTACGCCTACAGCATTACCAACGACGAGCAGATCACCGGGCCGGACTGGATCAAGTTCAAGGATGTGCGTTTCGATATCGAAGCCAAGGCCCCCGCCGATACGCCCCTGCCGCGGCTTCGCGAGATGCTGCAGACGCTGCTGACGGAGCGCTTCAAGCTGGAGTATCACACCAGCCAAAAGAGCATGCCCTTTGTGGCGCTGGTGGTGGGAAAGAACGGCCCCAAGATTGTGGAAGGCGTGGAAGACTCGGATGCCACCCACAACAGTTTCATCCCCGGAAAGATCATCTCGAACCGGATCACCATGGCGACCCTGGTCACTCTCTTCTCGCGGTTCCTAGGCGAGACCGTGGTAGACATGACCGGCCTCGGGGCGTGGTACGCCGTGAATCTGGAGTGGACGCCCGAACCGCCCGAATCGCGCCGCCCACCCGACAGTCAGCCAGTAGCGCCGGTCGATGCAGCAATCGGCCCGACCATCTTCTCAGCCGTAGAATCGCAACTCGGCCTGAAGCTGGAGCACCGCAAAGGCCCCCTCGACGTGATGGTCGTCGACCATGCGGAGAGAGTTCCGGTGGGGAATTAGTCAGAAGACTGCGACATGGCGCCGGCGGCCGTAGGCGAGGAGTTTGGCGTCGCGGGTTAGAAGGCGGGCAGCCGCACTTCTCGCCGTGGCTACGATAATGCGGTCGGCGGGGTCGCCGTGAAATGGCGCGGGTAGGCGGCTGCTGTCGAGAGCGATCTCCGGCGTGAGAGGCGCCAAGCTCAGGCCGGGCATCGCCAGAGCTTCCTTGACCCATTGTTCGCAAGTGGATGTAAGCCGGATGCGCCCCTTGGCTTCAAGCATCCCCAATTCCCAAACTGAGATCACGGAGAGCAGCAGATTTCCCTGTCCGGCGGCGCGCTCGATGGCTTTCAGGACGGGAGCGGTGAAGTGCTCTTTCGCGCCGGTTTGCAGCCAGATCCAGTAGTGGGTATCGAGCAAGAGAGGAGGGTCGGCGGCGCTACTCATCGGCGTTCCATTTCTCGTCGATGGGAGCGATTATATCGCCGAGGATCTGAACGGAGCCTTTCATGCGGCCCAGAATCGCCGGGGCACGCTGATCGACCGGAAGCAGTCGAGCGACCGGGCGGCCGCGTTTGGTGATGAGAATTTCCTTGCGGGAGCGCTGGACCTCATCGAGGAGCTGGAGGCACTTTGCCTTGAACTCGCCGGCGGCAATTTGATTGGTCATACTATGGTCATATTACCATGGTCGGATAGCTGAGACAGATGATCGGGTTTTGTCGTCTGTCAACCCGCCGCGGTTTAGAGAGCCATGACAGACCACGGAAACCGATGGTCTGTTTGAATGTATAAGGGCTGAAATGGCGAAGGGTTCTCCTGAAGGGTACAATGCCGAGACCGGCTCTGAACAGCCGGCTCAGAAACTTCAAACAGGAGAACCCAATGAACGTC
>JBEKDA010000001.1:0-273400 GCA_050014595.1 Bryobacteraceae bacterium | reverse complement strand
GCCACGACTCGAATCACGATCATGAGATAATCGCGACTGGTGTGCGCCGAATATGCCAGCGCGAATAGCTGCGGCCTGCGATTTCATACTGCCTCCTGCTTAACCCAAAAGTATAGACCCTGACGCTGGGTCGCCGTGGATCTCAAGCGCGTTCAAGATCCGCCAGGGCCACGATCCCGGTTCAGTCCGCGGGTTCCTGGTCGCCTGCTGCCGCCAGGGGTCGCTTCCTTCCGGCCTCATCGGCCGCCGAGCGACTACCGCGGCGGAGCGGTAGTCTGCCGCACCACCAGATTCGTCTTCACCTCGTAATTGGCGCCACGGCTCGAATCGTGGATCAAGTTGCTATCTGCCGATCATAAGCATAGTGCAATGCTCCGATCGCCATCAGGTCGTTGGCCGCCATCACCGCCGTGGCGTCGAACCCCGCCAGCAGCTTCGAGCAACTGAAATAGCCGCCCTGCACCGTGAAATCGGAATCCACCACGCGCGTATCCAAGCCGTTGGCCAGGGCTCCTTCCAGAAATACGGCTTTGCGCCGCTGAGCGAAGACGCCATCCGCGGGACCGCCGATGAAACCGACCCTGCAATGGCCCAACTGCGCCAGGTGGTTTACCGCTTCCAAGATTCCCTGACGCAACTCGATGGCGACATTGGAGATGTGGGCACCCGCAGCCCCGAAGCCGAGGTACACCGCCGACATCCCTTTCTTCGTCACGAATTCCTTCACCGGCTCATCCACCTGCGTGGTGAGGAACGCAGTTCCCGGCACTTGAAGAGCCAGCAGCCGTTCCACCACGTGGCGCGTGCGCTGCGGATCGTGGTTGGTGTCCATGACGATGGTCTCCATGCCGGAGAGGTTGGACTCTTCCTGGAACGCTTTCATGATCTCGGGGAAGAACGGATTGCCGATATCGGGGACGACCAGGCCCACAATCGAGCTTCGCCCGACCACCAGACTGCGGGCCGCCCCATTCGGCGTGTAGCCCAGTTCCTTCGCCGCCCAGAGCACGCGCTGCTCGGTAGCCGGCCGCACTTTGCGCGAATCGTTGAGCACGTAAGATACGGTGGCGGCAGAGACGCCCGCCTTCTCCGCAACGTCTTTCATGGTAGCCATAGGACCGGTCACCCAAACGCAATTGTAAACGCGGGGATACCACCCACTTCCGCCACCGGCGCCCGCTTGCTTGCGCGCACGGTTTCAGTTGACATCGGTTACAGAGTGCCAGAAGCGAATCGCGGAGTCAAGCGTAAGTGAAGCGATTAAACGCGTGCTGCTTGGAATATCCTGCTTAACCAAACGGTTGATCGATGGCGGGGCTCTGCTTGCTGAAGGTGCGAACGCCGCGATCGGTGATGTACATGCAATCTTCCAGACGAACGCCAAATTCGCCGGTGACAATCATGGGCTCGTCACTGAAACACATGCCGGGTTCGAGACGGGTCTTGTTTCCCTTGACGAGATAGGTCCATTCGTGAATATCGAGGCCGATGCCGTGGCCGGTGCGGTGGGGCAGGCCGGGCAGTTTGTAACCGGGGCCGAAGCCGGCATCGGTAATGACCTTGCGCGCGGCGGCGTCGACGGATTCGCACGTGGCGCCGGGTTTGGCGGCGGCCAGGGCGGCGTCCTGCGCCTTGCGCTCCAGGGCCCAGATTTCTTTCTGGCGCGCGGAGGGTTTGCCGAAGACCACGGCGCGGGTGATGTCGGATTGATAGCCCTCCACGGAGCAGCCATCGTCGAGCAGGATCATGTCGCCTTCGTGGAGGGTCTGCGGCACGGTGCTGCCGTGGGGGAAGGCGGTGTTCTTGCCGAAGCTGACGGAGACGCCACCCTGGAAGCCGAGGGCGCGATAGGCGGCGGCGATGTGGTTGCGGAGCTCGGCCGGGGTCATGCCCTCGCGTAGCGTGGTGAGGCCGGCGCGGTAGGCTTCGATCGTCACGTCGGCCGCGCGCTGCATGAGCGCAAGCTCGGCTTTGGACTTGACCATGCGGCAGCCGGCGGTGACCGGGGTGGCGAGCGAGAACTCGGCCGCGGGGACCTCCTGGCGGAGGCCGTCGAAGATGGAGAAGCGTACCTGCTCTTCCAGAGCGATGCGGCCGGCGGTGATGCCGCGATCTTTGAGCGCCTGGCGGACGGCAACGCAGGGAGTGCCGGCGTCGGGATAGGCGGCGACGGAGCCGCCGATCCGGATGTCGTCAGGGAGGGGCTGCGAGGCGGGGACGATCCACGAGAGTTCGCCCTTGGCGGGGATGACGAGCCCGGTGATCTGGGCGGCGCGCGTGCCGGTGAAGTAGAAGAGAGAAGAACCGCGCTCCATGAAGACGGCGTCGATCTTCTGGTCGTGCATGAGGCGGCGGGCCTTTTCGATACGGGCGCGGCGCTCGTCCAAGGTGATGGGTTCGACACCGGCGGTCATGGGTTTGAGCGCGCGGATGGCGTCGGGCACGGGCGCGGAGGGTTGTTGCGCGCGGGCGAGAGCGGCGAGACCGGCAGTGGATGCTGTTAGAAAAGATCGGCGATTCATGTTGTGCTCAAACCTCCGCTCCCTAGCGGTCCTGCGACAAGTCGCGGCTCGGTGCGTCTTGGCTCGGCTAACTGTACTGGCCCACTATTTCAAAGTGCTTTTCAGTCCCGGTCCGGATGATGACGGTGTCGTTGTGCTCGCCGCCGATGGCAGCGGGGCGGCCGTTCACGGTGGCCGTTTTCACCGCGTTCGAAAGCGGCATGCGGAGCTTCACGTGAAGCTCTTGGGGAGCGCCGGCGCGGGCGAGTTCGACGGTCGAGACGACACTCTTCGATCCCGGTTTGTTCTGGAGGTTGAGATTGACGCGGCCCCAACGCGTGGGCGCCTGATCGATGCGGATGGGAAGGCCAGAGGCCACCCAGGCGCGCGGCAGGCCCTTGGCAAGATAGAGGCGGTCTTCGTCGTGATCTTCGATGGCCAGCATCCAGCGGACCACGCAGGGGATGGTCTGCTGGGCGGGGATGCAGAAGGTCGGCTTGCCGGGACCGAGGCCCGCCACTTCGCCCGCGGTCCAACTTCCCGGCGAATGGTCGTGATAGCGGTGGCCGTAACAGAACAGCAGGTACTCTTCGATGCGGTCGAGACGGATGAGCGCCTCGGCGAAGCCGTATGCGATGAAGCCCAGGATGGCGCGGTTCCCGCCGCCGCCCACGTTCGCCAGCACGCCCATGGTGGTCGAGCCATACGCGCGCATGGTGTCGACCACTTTGTTGGCCACGGCGGGCGGCAGCACGCCGGACATGAGCAATTCGGCGTAGGGACGGTGCGGCCACTGTTGTTCGCTGGGCCGTTCCGTCCGCATCGCCTCCTTAAAGGTCAGCTTGGAACCAGGCAGCAGCGGAACGTAGGGCGGAGTCTTGTCGTTCATGGTCCACTTGTCGATGCTCTTCAAAGTGGCGTCGAGCAGAGTGTCCGAGTGCTTCTTCCAGTCGCGCGCGAGCGAGGCGCTGAAGCCGCCCCACACGCGGCTGAGATCGCGCAAGCCGCGCGCGGCGAAGGCACTGTTGGCGTAGTACGGCTTCCACCAGATTTCGGGCCGCGGGGCCAGACAGGCGTCCGATTCGCTCCAGCCGGCGATCAGGCCATAGCCCCGATCGTCCGGCGGCAGCTTCAGACTGGTATCGTGCATCGCCAGCAGGCCGGCCGCGGTGGCTTCGATCTTGGCGCGATGCTGCTGAACGAGCGCGGTGTCCTTGGTGTAGTTGAGATACCGCGCGATTAACGAAAGCGTGAGGCCGTACTGCGCGGTTTCCGGACCGCGCATGTTGATCATGCCGCGGGCATCGGTGTACTCGGAAAGATAGTTGTCGAGGATCTGCTTGCACGGCTCGAAGCGGCCCAATTCCAGGTTGGTATAGACGGAGGCCGTGAAGATATCCTGGAAGCCGTCGTACTCGGAGCCGTAGTAGTCGCGGTCCACCGCGCCGTACTTGGGGTAGACGCCGCCCGGCCGCACCATGATTTCCTTGGCTACGGCGTGCTTCGACATGTCCACCCAGGTCCGGTCGGGCAAGGTGGTGGGCGCGAAATCGGCAAGCTGCTTGTCCCAATACTCGGCGAAGATCAGCAGCGCGCGGTAGAACTCTTCGGCCTTCGGATCGACTTTGAACGGAGGATAGGCGGGGTACGAATGGCCGTACACGACTTTGCTCATCTTGCCGCTGGCGTTTTCCATATCGATGCGCGCCGTGCGGTGCCAGGTCTGCACAATGAACTTGTCGGTGGCCTTGACGTCGCCGAAGATCAGCAGGTCGATATACGACTGGCCGTTGATGGGGAAAACTTTGTGGACGGCCGGCATCCATCCGCCGAGCAGGCCCTCCCAGCGCTCGCGCATGTTGGCATGGTCGCCGGGGGGCGCGGCGCCGGGCGCGCCGGTGAATCCTTGCAACTCGGAAAAATATTGGTTGGGGTGGTACGTGCGCGTGTTGCCGGTGGCATAGACCGGCGCGGTGTCGAAGCATTCTTTGGTGCCGACAAATGTGTTCCAGGAGCTGGTGCCGCCGCCGCCCGCGGCATTCCCGCCGCCCGGCCCGGCGTTGGGGTTGGGCGCCACGGGACTGCCGATCAGCGGCGCGGCATCGCGAACCTGGATCTCATCGGGATCGCCGTTGGCCAGCAGTTTGTCCGCCAGCAGGTCGGCGAGCGAGTTGCCGATATCCTGCTGCGACAAGCCGAGGAACGGCGCGGCGGCTTGCGAGAAGACGGCCTCTGGCCGCTTGCCCATCACGCGGGCCGCGCCGCGCGCGGGCACAAAGGTGATGGAGCCATCGCGCTTGCCGAGGTCTTCGTAGACTTTCCAGGCGATGTTGTTGTATTGGAATTCGCACTGTAGCGTGTGGCCGGCGGTATCGGGGGGCGTGGATTGTTCGGGGGCTTCGGCTGCTTCGGCTGCCTCGGCGGGCAGCGCCTGCGCCACGGCGGTTGTCAGTGCGATGCTTTGCAGGAACTCGCGGCGGTCCATGGGTTACATCCTTCCTACTTCTTGGTGGAGAAGCGGTAGACCGTGGTGGTCTTGTAAGTCTGGCCGGGCTTCAGTTCGGTGGACGGGAAACCGGGTTGATTCGGCGAGTCGGGATAATGCTGGGTCTCGAGACAGAAGGCCGCTCGCATGGGGTAGACTTTGCCGCCCTTGCCGGTGAGCGTGCCATCCAGGAAATTGCCGGTGTAGAACTGAATGCCGGGCTCGGTGGTGAGCACTTCCATGACGCGGCCGGTGGTGGGCTCTTCGACGCGGGCCGCCAGGCTGAGCGAAGCGCCTTTGCGATCGATCACCCAATTGTGGTCGTAGCCTTTGCCGAGCTTGAGCTGTTCGTCGTCCTGGTTGATGCGCGCGCCGATGGCGGTGGGCTTGGTGAAATCGAAGGGCGTGCCGGCGACGGGCTTGAGCTCGCCGGTGGGGATCAAGCCGGCGTCGACCGGGGTGAACTTCGAGGCGTTCAGCATCATCACGTGGCCGAGGATGTCGCCGTTGCCCGCGCCCTTGAGGTTGTAATAGGCGTGGTTGGTGAGATTGACGACGGTGTCCTTATCGGTGGTGGCGGAGTAGTCGATTTTGACTTCGTTGGCGGCGGTGAGGTGATAGGCCACGGTGACGTGGAGATTGCCGGGATAGCCTTGATCGCCGTCTGGGCTGAGGATGGTGAGTTGGAGGCCGCCGTCGGAAAGCTCCTTGGGGGTCCAGACGTATTTGTCGAAGCCCCGGTCGCCGCCGTGCAGGGAGTTCTCGCCGTTGTTGACGGGGAGGGTGTAAGTCTTGCCGTCGAGGGTGAATCTGGCGTGGCCAATACGATTGCCATAGCGGCCGACGAGGGCGCCGAAGTAAGGCTCTTTGGGATTGAGATAGCCATCGAGCGAGTCGAAGCCGAGGACGACATCGCCCATGGCGCCGGTGCGGCCGGGCGTCTTCAACGAGACGATGGCGCCGCCGTAGGTGGAGATTTTCAGCTCCATGCCAGAGGCGTTGGTAAGGGTGAAGATCTGGACGGCAGCGCCATCCTTGGTCTTGCCGAAATCGGCCTTCGAGATCTTGGTGGCGGCGTAGATGGTGGTGGCGCCGGCGACGAGCAGGACGACGGCGACTGATGATAGCGCTAACATTTCTGCAATACCTCCAGGAGACCGCCATTGTATAACGAAACAATAGCGGGTAGGTGGTCCAAAAAAGAACAAGCGAGGTGCGAATGGGCCCGGGACGGATTACAATGGGCCTCATGAAAGCGATTGCAGGACTGGCTGTTTTTCTGGCATGGCTCCCGTGTGGGGAGGCCCAGACAGCGCCGCGGGATTACCCGGTGAAGCCGGTTCCCTTCACGGCGGTTCACGTCAACGACAATTTCTGGGCGCCGCGCATCGAGACGAACCGCACGGTGACCATCCCGTTCGCTTTTCAGAAAGAGGAGGAAACCGGGCGCGTGGACAACTTTATTCGCGCGGCCGAGGCGCTGAAGGGCATTCCGTTCGAGAATCACAAACCGCCGGGGTATCCGTTTGACGATTCGGACGTGTATAAGGTGATCGAAGGGGCGTCGTACACGCTGAGCGTACACCCGGATCCGAAGCTCGACGCCTATCTCGACGGACTGATCGCCAAGATCGCGGCGGCGCAGGAGGCGGACGGCTATCTCTATACGGCGCGCACCATCGATCCGCTGCATCCGCATCCGTGGTCGAGCCCGCAGCGGTGGACGCTGGAAGAAGTGGACAGCCACGAGCTCTACGACCTGGGCCATCTCTACGAAGCGGCGGCGGCGCACTACCTGGCGACGGGCAAGCGCAACCTGCTGGACGTGGCCATCCGGACGGCGAACCTGCTGGTGGATACATTCGGTCCAGGCAAGCGCGTCATCTGGCCGGGCCACGAGATCACGGAGATGGGCCTCGCAAAACTGTACCGCGTAACGGGCGACGAGCGATATCTGAACCTGGCGAAGTTCATGCTGGATGCGCGCGGGCCGGATACGCAGCCTCAGGTGAGGAATGCGCGCGAGCCGCAATACAACCAGTCGTATAAGAAGGTGGTGGACCAGACCGAAGCGGTGGGCCACGCGGTGCGCGCGGAGTACCTGTATTCGGGCATGGCGGATGTGGCGGCGCTGACGGGCGATACCGCCTACGTGAATGCCATCGACAAGATTTGGGACAACGTGGCGGGCAGGAAAATCCACGTCACGGGTGGGGTGGGCGCGCGGGGCGCCGGGGAGGCGTTCGGCAACGACTACGAGTTGCCCAACATGAGCGCGTATAACGAAACCTGCGCGGCGGTGGGCAACGACTACTGGAACCAGCGGCTGTTCCTGCTGCACGCCGACGGCAAGTATATCGACGTGATGGAGCGGACGCTCTACAACGGGCTGATTTCCGGCGTGGCGCTGGATGGGAAGACGTTTTTCTACCAGAATCCGCTGGAAGCCACGGGCAAGGCCAACAAGGACCAGCGCAGCGAGTGGTTCGGAGTGGCCTGCTGCCCCGGTAACATCACGCGCTTCATGGCGTCGGTGCCGGGTTACGTTTACGCGCAGCGCGGCGACGCCCTGTGGGTGAACCTTTATATGGGCTCGACGGCCGAGATCAAGATGGACAACGGGCGCACGGTGAACGTAACTCAGGAAACGCGCTACCCATGGGACGGCAACGTGAAGATGACGGTGAATCCGGACCAGAGCGCGGCCCTGACAGTGAACGTACGCATTCCGGGTTGGGCGCGCAATGAGCCGATCCCCAGCGACCTTTACCGCTTCACGGATAAGAGCACGCTAGCGGCGGTTTTGAAGGTGAACGGCAAGACGGTTCCGGTCAAGATCGATAAAGGATACGTGGCGCTGACGCGCACCTGGGCGAAAGGCGACGCCATAGAGCTGAGCCTGCCGATGCCGGTGCGGCGGGTGGCGGCGAACGACCAGGTGATGGCCGACCGAGGGCGCGTGGCTTTGCAGCGCGGTCCGATTGTCTACGCGGCCGAGTGGGTGGACAACCCCAACGGCAAGGTGCGCAACCTGATGCTGCCGGATGGCGCGACGCTGACGGCGGAGTTCAGGCCCGACCTGTTGAAAGGCGTGGAAGTGATCAAGGGGAAGGCAATGGCGCTGAACAAAGACGCGCAGGGCCAGACGGTGAAGACCGAGCAGGCCTTCACGGCGATTCCTTACTACGCGTGGGCCAATCGCGGACGCGGCGAGATGACGGTGTGGCTGCCCACTTCAGAAGCCAGTGCGAAGCCGGCCGCACTGCCGACGATCACGGATACGGCGAAGATCACGGTGTCGCGGCCACCCCAAGGCGGCATGGCCTCGACCGGCACGCTGCAGGACGGCGAGGAGCCCGCGGGCGGCGAAAACGGCACGCATTTCGACTGGTGGCCCACGCGGAACACCACCGTCTGGGTGCAGTACACATTTGACCAGCCGCACAAACTGTCGCACAGCGACGTGTTCTGGTTCGACGACAGCACGACCGGGGGCGGCTGCGGCGTGCCGGCGTCGTGGAGGCTGCTGTACCAGGACGGCGACCAATGGAAACCGGTGGAAAATCTGGGGCCTTATAACGTGGAAAAGGGGGCGTATAACGAAGTTACTTTCAAGCCGGTAACTACCAACGCGGTGCGGCTGGAGTTAGTAATTCAAGCTAACTGGTCGGCGGGCGTGAATAAGTGGCACGTGGAGTAATGGGGGTAAGAGCAGGAAGGTGACGTGGCGTAGCAGGAGCCGGACCAGGGGGTCCGGCGCGGGCGAGGGCGCCCGCCCCACCATGGGGTTGGCAGGCGAAAGCGCCTGCCCCACGCTGACTGGTGTATTTGACATAATGTAAGCGATTCCAATGTGGAAGGATAAAGACATGATTACTCGTCGTGGTTTTGGAGCTATGGTGGCCGCGGTGCCGGCGCTGGCACAACCGCCGGCCGCACCCCAGCAAACGCCCCCGGTCGGCATTCCCGACCCCAATACCAGCGTGACGCCGGCGATGCGCGGCGGCACTATCGCGGTGATCCCGCCGTTCCAGGGGTCGATCGAATTTACGCGGAAAGACGTGGCGCTGAAGGCGCGGCCGTTCCCTATGACGCAGGTCCGGCTGCTGCCGGGCATTTTCCACGATGCGCAGGATTGGAACCAGGGCTACATGTCGCGGCTCGACGCGGACCGGCTGCTGTACAATTTTCGTGTGAATGCGGGGCTGCCCACGGGCCAGTCGCAAGGATTCGCGGGCGGCGGCAGCGGGAACTGGGAGCGGCCGGCGGACGGGCAGCGCGCCACCGAATTGCGCGGCCATTTCACGGGACACTTTCTCTCCGCCAGCGCGCAACTGTGGGCCGCGACCGGCGACAAAGACGCGAAAGCCAAAGCCGATCTGATGGTGGCGGAACTGGCCAAGTGCCAGGAAAAACTGGGCGGCGGATATCTGAGCGCTTTCCCTGCTTCGTTCTGGGAACGGCTGGACCGCCTGGCCGGCAAGCCGCGCCCGCCGCGCGATCCGAACGCTCCGCGGGTGGCGCCGGACGTGAGCCAGACGATTCCGTGGGCGCCGTTCTACACCATCCACAAGATCATGGCCGGCATGTTCGATATGTACAACGTCGGCGGCAACCAGCAGGCGCTCAAAGTGCTCGAAGGCATGGCGGACTGGGCGGACACGTGGACGGCCTCGAAATCCGAAGAGCACATGCAGGAGATTCTGAACACCGAGTACGGCGGCATGGCGGAGGTGTTGTACAACCTGGCGGCGGCCACCAACAACGACCGGTGGGCGAAGGCCGGCGACCGGTTCACCAAGAAGGTCTTCGTGAATCCGCTGGCCATGGGGCGCGACGAACTGCGCGGCCTGCACACCAACACGCACATCCCGCAGGTGATCGCCGCGGCGCGCCGCTACGAAATTTCCGGCGACCGGCGCTTCTATAACGTGGCCGACTATTTCTATTACACGGTTTCGACTGGCCGCACCTATGTGACGGGCGGCACCAGCAACGCGGAAGGCTGGCTCACGCAGCCGCGCTTCCTGGCTCACGAATTGAGGCAGAGCGGGGCGACCGCCGAGTGCTGCTGCTCTTACAACATGCTCAAAGTGGCGCGCCACCTGTATTCCTGGGACGCCGACCCGCGCTACTTCGATTACTACGAGCGCACGCTGCTGAATCATCGGATGGGCACGATTCAGCCAAAGACCGGGCACACGCAGTATTACCTGTCGCTCACACCGGGCGCGTGGCGCACGTGGTCGAGCGAAGATCAATCGTTCTGGTGCTGCACGGGGTCGGGCGTGGAGGAATATTCCAAGCTCAACGACAGCATCTACTGGCACGACGACGCGGGGCTGTTCGTCAACCTGTTTATTCCTTCGGAGCTGAACTGGAACGAAAAGGGCTTCCGCTTGCGGCAGGAGACCAAGTTCCCGATGGAGCCGGCGACCGCCCTGGTGGTGACGGCGGAGAAGCCGGTGCAACTGGCGCTGCGGTTGCGCATCCCGGGCTGGCTGCAACAGGGGCCCACGGTGAAAGTGAACGGCAGGACGCTCGATGCCACGGCCGCGCCGGGCAGCTACCTCGAGATTTCGCGCGCGTGGAAGACAGGCGACCGTATCGAGATGGCGATGCCGATGCATCTCTCGGTGGAATCGATGCCCGACGATCCTAAGATGCAGGCGGTGCTCTACGGGCCGCTGGTGCTGGCGGGCGATCTGGGAAACGAGGGACTCACGGAGCGCATGGTGAACGGGCAGGAAGGGCCGAATACGTTCCGAATGCAGATGCAGGCGCCGGTCTTCAAGGCGGCGGGCGACGACCCGGCTTCATGGATCAAGCCGGCGGATCAACCGTTGACGTTCCGCACCACCGGCCAGCAGAAGGACGTCACGCTGGAGCCGCTCCATAGCATCACAGACAAGAGATACTCGGTGTACTGGCAGGTGACGTAGGGCACTGTGGGGCCAGGCCGGGAGGTCTGTCAAACACCGGCGGCAAGACCGCCGGCGCTACCAGTTGGTCTTACTAACTCAAAAGGCGCAGCACATTGCTGTGCCGCGCCCTCGAGTTGGTCGAGTCAGGTGGCTGTTAGAACTCGATATTGGCTCTCAGTTCGATACGGCGAGCCGTGGTGATCAGGCTGGTGCTTTGCCCGAAGGTCAGGCTGGTCGCGCCGATGCCGCCTGCGCTGAATGCCGGGTGATTGAAGACATTCAGGAATTGGCCTTGGATGGTCATTCGGACCGATTCGCGGATGGGAATGCTCTTGTTGACCGCGAGATCGGCGTTGAACCAATGCAGTCCGTAAATGTAATTGAAGTTGGCCAATTGGCCAGCGGTCACATTGGGAGTGTAGTAATTGGGCGAGACCCCTCCGTTGGCGGCAACCAGACTCGGGAAGGTCTGTACCCAGGGACTTCCGATGCGGGTAACGGTCAGGGCGTTCTGTATCTGCCGCCCGGTGACGCCGGGCGCGAATACCACGCCGCTGTTGGCGGACGCGTTCAAAGTGGCATAACCGCCGCTGAACTGAATGGGCGGTCCGCTTTGCATGATGATGATGGTCGAGAGATTCCAACCGCCGAGGACTTCGTTGCCCAGCTTGCTGCCGCTCAGGAACGCCTTGCCCTTGCCGAAGGGAAGGTCGTAGCCGCCGCTGGCATGGAAGATGTTGCGGATATCGTAGCTGCTCGGCCGGTAACTGAGCCGGAAATTGCGATCGGTGAGGTAGGAACCGCCGGCGTTGGCCTGGTAACCGTTCACCGGTCCCAGCACCAGCGAGTGCGACAGGGTGTAATTCAGGTTGAACTGCATACCGTGCCAGTACCTCTGGCGAAGCTCGACCTGCAGCGAGTGGTAATTGGATTGGCCCACGGCGTCCAGATAATTGACGGAGTTCCCCGTAGCGAAAGGATTGACCTCCCAGAAGTTGATGGGATAACTGGTGCCCGCGCCGCCCAGGCCCAAAGTCGCACAGGGCGAGAACTTGGCTCCGAACATGTTGCAGATATAACTCTGCGTGCTGGCCAGCGTGTTGGCCACGGTCCCTACCGCGCCGGTCCCGCCGGTGGCGGCGGATTTCAGTTGGGTGGTGAATTGGGTGTAGAGCGAGCCGGTCGTGGTGCCGAATGCCGCGGCAAAGATGGGAAGCGGGACCTGTCCGGCCAGGCCCTGGTTGGCGAACGAGTTGCCCTTGCCCGCGGCCTGGCTGATGGCCAGATTGCTCTGGGCGTTTTGGAATTCGGTGAGGAACCCGTTCGAGAGGATATTCACTTCGTTCAGGTTAGTGTTAAACCAAGCGTGGTGGCCTTCATTGCCGACGTAGCGGACTTCCAGGGCCGTGCCGGCGCCGATTTGCCGCTCGATGCCGAAATTCCACTGTTCCACGTAGGGCTGGCGGATATTTGGATTCATGGCCCAAAACGAAGAGTTAAAGGACAGAGTCGATTCCGGGAGGGTGGGCGCCCAGGTGGTCGGGAAGAGCGCGTACTGCGGGAGCGTCTGCCCCAGGTGCACCGTGCCGGGCTGGAAGGTTCCCAGCGCCCCGGTGGTATCGGGAACCGCCGAGCCCGACTGGAAGAAGAATGAACCTTGATTGGACGCATAGGCCCAGAAATTCTGCGCGCCTTCCTGGTACATCCTCTTCGACCATCCGGTGCGGATCACGGTTTTGCCATCCGGCAGAATGTTGCCGAGGAACCCGCCGAACTTGGGGCTCCAGGCGAGCGCGGCCGCCGGTTGCAGATTGACCCACTGGGTGGCATAGGCATGCACATGCGAGTTGAAGGTAGGATTCGCGATGCCGCCGAGGGCGCCAGGCTGGAAGATGGCGCCAACCGTAGTGGGGCCCCAGAGATTGGCGGGAGACGCGTTGGCGTAGGCCCCGTTCAGATCGTGGTCGTCACCCACCATGTCGTTGCGAAGCCCAAAATTCAGTGTGAGGTTGGGCTTCAGGCGCCAGCGGTCCTGAATGAAAATGTTGCCCGATTGCTGGACTTCATCCAGATTGTAGGCGCCGAACGGCTTGTACTGGCCGGTCTTAGTATCGAGCGGCCGCCCGCCCCCGCCGATGTCTACGTAATCAACCTGTCCGATCAGCGTGGCATACAGGGCCGAAGCGCTGCCCTGCTGCGTGGTGTTCAGACCAGCGGAGGACAGTGCGGCGATCAAGGGACTATACGTCGGTTCGTTTCCGTTATAACCGAGGTAGATCTGGGGATACCCGCCGGGACCGTTCCAGTAGTGGTCCTGCTCATGGTAATAACCTCCGCCGGCAACAATCGTGTGGCTGCCGCGCTGCCAAGTCAAGTTATCGTTCCAGCTCACCATGGGGTAGTACGAGGAAATGGCTTGGCGGGGATAATTCCGGTCGTACAGGCCGTTTCCGTAACCGAAGTAAATCTCCTGGACTTTGGTGAGGTCGAGGCCCAGGTTCTCCGGGTCGAAAATGCTGTACTGATACATGTACCCGGCGTGGAACGAATTAAATAACGTGGGGCGGAAGGTGTAGTCCACTCCGAAGCCCGCGATTTTATCGTTGCTATTGCTTGAGGTCAGATCCACCGTATCGATTCCGCCGGGCCAATTCGCGGCATTCGCACCGGGGTAGACCGTCTTGGTTTGGGTATAGGACAAGCTGAACCGCAGCCTCTCGGTGGCATTGAAGTCGAACCGCATCGCCGGGTAATAGACGGTCCTGATGGCGGCATACTGCCAACTCAAAGTGGAGAGGTTGGGATCGGACCCCGCCGTCAAAATTCCCTGGCCCAGAACACCATTGATGGCTGAGAACTCGGAGGCGACAGCGGAATTGATGACGTTGGTCCCTCCAGCAGCAACCCCAAGGTTCATCAGGTTCACGGACTGAGTGGAACCGTTGGTCGCCTTGTACTGGAAAATGCCCTGCTGCGCGAGGGGGCCCAACACGGCAGTAGAGCTGGCCGTGATGCTGGATGGCTGTTTGGATTCGGCATAGGTGCCAAAGAAGAA
Organism: Bryobacteraceae bacterium; assembly: GCA_050014595.1. Lineage (GTDB taxonomy): Bacteria > Acidobacteriota > Terriglobia > Bryobacterales > Bryobacteraceae > PALSA-129. The sequence continues at coordinate 259,435 of JBEKDA010000001.1, read as the reverse complement.
CAGCTTGTTCTTCCAGATGGGGCCGCCTATGCTGCCGCCGAAATCGTTCAGCTTGACGATGTTTCGGGGCAGGCCGCGGGCGTTATTGAGCCAGGAGTTGGCGTTCAAGTCGGTGTTCTGGAAGTCCTCGTAGAGGCGGCCGTGGAACGCGTTGCTGCCGCGGCGCGTCACGATGCTGATCTTCATGGCGGCGGTGCCGTTGCCGGTCAGATCCAACTGGGCGGTCTGGATGGTCATTTCCGCGACATCTTCAATGCGCGGATTCACCACCGAGGTACCGTAGGTGAAGCCACCGCTGCGGAAGCGGTTGCTGATGGCCTGGGTGCCATCGAAATCGGCGCTCACAATGGCGCCTCCCGGCATATTGTTCCACGTGCCGCCGGTGAGTCCGGGGCCGGTGGAACTCCAGCCGGGAATCAGGAATGCCAGGGCAAACATGCTGCGATTTTGCAGGGGGAGGCTGGTCACCTGCTTGGTGTCGATGGTGTCGGCCAGCACGCTGGACTCGGCTTCGACCAGCGGCACTTCATTGGTGGACACGGTGACGGATTCGGAAGTTGCGCCCAGCTTGAGCGGGACCTGAATGGTGGTGTTGAGAGAGGTCACCACCTGCACCGACGAGAATACCTGGGTCTGGAAACCCTGGGCGGTGACGGTCAATTGATAGATGCCGAACGACAGGCTGGGAAACGTGTACGTGCCGGACGCTCCGGTGGGGGCCTTCTGCACGATGTTGGTGCTGGTATCCTTGATTTCCAATTGGGCGTTTGGAACGGCCGATCCGCTGGGATCCACGACGGTGACGGTCACAGACCCGGTGGTGGTTGATTGTGCAATCGCACGTGGATTGAATAGCGCGAGCGCAGCCAACAGCAACATGGCTGCGGCAAAACCTTTCGATTTGGTGAACCTCATTATTTATGCACCCCTTAACTTAAACATTCGAAATGAGAAACTCCCACGATCCCTAAACGCAACCAGCGTCGCCGCAATCGGCGGACGAACTTCCCTACACGGGGGTTTGGGGTTAGTGTAAGCGCTGTCACCGAATCTGTCAAGAGCTAATTTGTGGGTCAATTGTAACTTCGTTGGTCACAAAAGGGATTTAACCCGCGTACAATAGAGGCAATAGCCATGAATCTTGAACAGGTGGCACGGCGGGCCAAGGTTTCCACCGCCACGGTCTCTCGGGTGCTTAATAATGCAAGCGTAGTCAAAGGCACGACCCGTGCCAGGGTCGTAAAAGCTATCGAGGAACTGAAATACCATCCGAATCTCCATGCCCGCAGCCTGGCGGGGGGCAAAAGCCGCACGATTGGTGTGATCGCCTCCAACATGGAAAACCCGTTTTTTTTCGACATTTACAAGACCATCGAGAGCGACGCCCACACCCGCGGGTATGAAGTGATGATGGCCAACACGGACTACCGGCCCGAGCAACTGGTCACCAGTGTGCGTCTGATGATCGGGCGGCGGGTGGCCGGTCTGGCGGCGATCGTTTCGGAAATGGCGCCGGAGTTGATGGACGAGCTCAACGACGCCCGAATCCCGGTGGTCTTCTATGACGTCGGCACGCCACGCGGCAACGTGACCAACATCCGCGTGAATTACCGGCGGGGCATCGAAAAGGTGGTGGACTACCTTTACAGTCTGGGCCACCGCCGCCTCGGTTTCATTGGGCACCATGCCATTCTCGGCCCCATCAACGAGCGCATGAAGGCGGTGATGGACGCGGTGGCGCGCATCCCTTCGCTCGAAGTGCGCACGGCCGCCGATGCCGACACGTTGGAAGGCGGCCGCCAGGCGGCCCGCCAATTGCTCTCCAACGGTTATGAGCCTACCGCCATCATCTGCGTCAACGACATCACCGCGGTGGGCGTGCTGCGCGAATTGCGCGAGCGTGGACTGCGCGTGCCGCAGGACGTGTCGGTGACCGGCTTCGACAACGTGAAGCTGTCGGAATTCTGCTATCCGGCGCTGACCACGGTGCACATCCCGCGCGAGCAGATCGGGCACATCATCTGCGAATCGCTGATGTCGAAGGCCGGGAAATCGGCCGTGGCCGAAGCGGAGATCGTGATCGATCCGGAATTCGTGCTGAGGGATTCGACGGGGCCGGCGCCGCAGGGAAAGTAGGGCGGCGACGGATTATGAAGAGCCGGCGCAGGGGGGCCGGCGCAGTCCAGGGGGACTGCCCCACAGAGCAGCATAGCCGCAACCAATGTGAGATGCCGCGAGACGTCGACACGAGTTTCGACGCGGCACGCATGTGCGTGCGCCACAGGGCGACGAAATGTTCGCAGCGGTCGAAGAAACTGAGCTGCTGTAATACTCTCTCACGGAATGGCGTTTCTCACGTCGTTTCATGCGCGCCGCGCCGTGCTTGACATTGACCGAGCATGTTCTTACGATAAGCAGGTGCAAGCGATTACAGCTAGTTCCTTTGCGCCAGCTCTCCTCTTGCAGGCCGCTCCGTCGCATCTGCTGACACTTTCGGGAGTCGATCTCGCCATCATTGTTTTGTATTTTTTCTCGGTGCTCGGCATCGGCTTCTACCTGAAGAAGTACACGAAGACGGGCGAAGATTTCTTCCTGGCCGGCCGCGAAATGACCGCGTGGGTCGCCGGCCTGAGTTTTCTGGCGGCCAACCTTGGTTCGCTGGAACTGATGGGCTGGGCGGGCGCCACCTATCAATATGGCATCCTGGCAGCGCACTGGTATTGGATCGGCGCGGTCCCGGCCATGCTGTTCCTGGCGATCGTGATGATCCCGTTCTATTACATTTCAAAAACTCACTCGGTGCCGGGCTATCTCAAGCTGCGCTTCGGTGAACCATCGCGGCTGCTCTCGGCGGTTTCCTTCGGCTTCATGACGGTGCTGATGAGCGGCATCAATATGTACTCGATGGCCCTGGTTTTGAAGGTGTTTCTGGGCTGGGACATTTATTTCAGCATCTGGGTTTCTTCGATCACCGTGGCGCTGTACGTGGGCCTGGGCGGGTTGCTCTCCGCCATCTTTAACGAAGTGCTGCAGTTCGTGCTCATCTGGCTGGGCGCGCTGCTGGTTTCCATCATCGGGCTGATCGAGGCGGGCGGCTGGAACGGCATGGTGGCGCGCATTCACAGCAACTTCCCCACGCAGAACTACACGCACATGTGGAGCACGCTGGGTTCGTTCACCGACAACCCCATGGGCATCCACTGGGTGGGCATCGTGTTCGGGTTGGGCGCGGTGATCTCGATGGGTTACTGGACCACGGATTTTCTGGTGGTGCAGCGCGTGATTTCCGCCAAGGACCTGCGCTCGGCCAAACTCGCGCCCATCATCGGCGCGGCTTTCAAGATGGCGGTGCCCTTCATCGTAATCCTGCCGGGGTTGCTGGGCCTGGCGTTGCTGGATAAGCCGGGAATTCACATGCTGGTGCCGGAAGGCCAGGCGGCGGCCACGGGTCTGCATAGCTACAACGAGGTGTTGCCCCTGATGATGCAGCGCTACCTGGGACCGGGTCTGCTGGGGCTGGGAGTCACGGCCCTGATCGCGGGCTTCATGTCCGGCATGGCGGGCAATGTCAGCGCGTTTGCCACGGTGTGGACTTACGATATCTACCGAGCGGTGTTCCGCAAGGAAGCCACCGATCAGCACTATGTGAGCGTGGGCCGCTGGTGCACGATTCTGGGCGTGCTGGTCTCGATCGGCACGGCGTACCTGGTGATGTCGTTCAAGAGCATCATGGATTACGTGCAGGCCCTCTTCAGCTTCTTCATCGCGCCGCTGTTCGCCACGGTTCTGTTGGGCATGTTGTGGAAGCGGGCCACGCCGGCCGGCGGATTCTGGGGCCTGCTGGCGGGGACGGGTTCCTCGATCAGCATGTGGGCCTGGGTGAAGCTGGACCCCACGGCGATTCGGTACATCGCCTTGTCGCCGTTCGCGAAGGATATGGCCGAGAACATGTTCCGCGCGCTGTGGTCGTGCATCATTTGCGCGGTTGTCACCGTGATCGTCAGTCTGATGACCAGGCCGACGCCCGAAAAGGAATTGGCGGGCCTGGTTTATGGCTGCACCGAGATTCCGTCGGAAGGCCATCTCAAAATCTACCAGCGGCCGATTTTCTGGGCCGGCGTGGTATCGGGCGTGTTTGTAATTTTGCAAATTATTTTCTGGTAAGGATGAATTATGCATCGACCTGGAATGCTCTCCATATGGTTTTTTATCGGCATTCTGCTGCTGGCTTACGGAATTCTGATCCTGGGCGCGGGCATTCACGAACTCCTGTCTCCGCCGGAACACCCGCTGCGGCTGGCCGAACTGCACGCCGGAATCTGGTGGGGCGGTCTGCTGATCGCCATGGGGCTTTTCTATTCGGTGAGGTTTCGGCCAGGGAGGAATAACTAAATGCCCCACAGCAAGCCGCGCAAGATGACGTTCGGCCTGATCGTCGGAAATCGCGGTTTTTTTCCCGGTCATCTGGCCCAGAGCGGGCGCACCGAGATGATCGCAGCCATCGAGAAGGCCGGCCACGACGTGGTTGCCGTTGGGCCGGAGGAAACCGGGCACGGAGCGGTCGAGAGCCTCGCCGAGGCTTCCCGCCTGGCGGAGTTATTCCGCAAACACAGCGATAAGATCGACGGCATCGTTATTACACTGCCGAATTTCGGCGACGAGCGCGCGATTGCCAACACGCTGCGCGCCGCCAACCTGACGGTTCCGGTGCTGGTGCAGGCCACGCCCGACACGCCCGGCCTGATGACCATCAAGGACCGGCGCGACAGCTTCTGCGGCAAGATGTCGGCGTGCAACAACCTGACGCAGTACCGCATTCCGTACTCGCTGACCACGCTCCATACGGAAGCGCCGGGTTCCGATCTGTTCGCCAAAGACCTGGCATGGTTCGCCGCCGTCTGCCGCGTGGTGAAGGGCCTGCGGCGTCTGCGCATCGGCGCCATCGGCGCGCGGCCGGCGGCCTTCAACACGGTCCGTTACAGCGAAAAGATCCTGGAGAACAACGGCATCTCGATCGAGCCCATCGATCTGTCCGAGATTCTCGGGCGCATCGCCAAGATGGGGGACCAGGACGCCGCGGCGCAGGCCAAGCTGGAATCGATCAGGAAGTACGTCTCCACCGACGCCGTACCGGCCGAGGCCCTGATGAAGATGGCCAAGCTGGGAGCCGTGATCGACCAGTGGATGGCGCAGACGGAAGTGGCCATCAGCGCGGTGCAATGCTGGACTTCGCTGGAGGAATTCTTCGGCGTGGTGCCCTGCACGGTGATGAGCATGATGAGCGAGAACCTGATGTCGAGCGCCTGCGAAGTGGATATTTGCGGCGTGGTCGGCATGCACGCGCTGCAACTGGCTTCGGAAACGCCCAGCGCGCTGCTGGATTGGAACAACAATTACGGCGACGATCCCGACAAGGCCGTCTGCTTCCATTGCAGCAACCTGCCCAAGCACTTCTTCCGCTCGGCGAAGATGGACTTCCAGCAGATTATCGCCGGCACGGTAGGCCGCGACAACACTTACGGGACATGCGTGGGCCTGGTGAAACCGGGTCCCATGAGTTTCGCGCGATTCTCCACCGACGATAGCCACGGCGCCATCCGCGGTTATGTGGGCGAGGGCGAGTTCACCGACGATCCGCTGAACACCTTCGGCGGCGCCGGCGTGGTGCGCATCCAGAACCTGCAGGGCCTGCTGCGATACATTTGCGAGCGGGGCTTCGAGCATCACGTGGCCGCCAACCTGTCGTCGGTAGCGTCGTCGGTGCGGGAAGCGACTACGCGGTATCTGGGTTGGGATATTCACAGCCACCGCTAGGAAGAAGGGAGTCAGGAGTCAGGAGTCAGAATCCCGGGCTGCTGAATCCTGACTTCTGAATTCTGACTCCAAGGAAGATCTATGAGTATCGTAGCTGGTGTTGATTTCGGAACCCTCAGTGTACGGGTGTCCATTTTCGACAGCGCCAAGGGGAAGTTGGGCGCGGGCGGCGGCGAGTATCCCCTGCATCGCAAGAAAGAGGATCCGGATTACGCCACGCAAAGCCACGCCGATCATATGACGGCGCTGGCGGCGGCCATGCGCAGCTCGGTCCAGGCCGCCGGAATCGACGGAAAGTCGATTGAAGCGATCGCTCTTGATACCACCGGTTCGAGCGTCATCCCGGTGGACGCGCGCCTCGAACCGATCGACGACTACTACCTGTGGTGCGACCATCGCGCGTGGAAGGAAGCCGCCGAAATTACGGCGCTGGCGCACGCGCGCCACCTGGAAGCGATCGACTGGTGCGGCGGCGTTTATTCTTCCGAGTGGGGTTGGGCCAAGCTGCTGCACTGGCTGCGCCACAACCCCGGAAAGCGCGCCCGGTTCACCACCGCGCTGGAGCATTGCGACATGGTGGCGGCGACGCTGTGCGGCATCCGGGACCCCGCGGCCGTCCCGCGCAGCGCCTGCGCCATGGGGCACAAGTGGATGTGGAACACGGCGCTGGGCGGACTGCCGCCCGAAGACTTTCTCACGGCGCTCGACCCGCTGCTCGCGGGCGTACGCGCCAAGCTGGCCGGCCGTTATGAAACCTCCGACAAGATCGCCGGCCACCTTTCTCCCGAATGGGCCGAAAAGCTGGGGCTGCGCGCCGGCATCCCGATTCCGGTGGGCGCGTTTGACGCGCACTGGGACGCGATCGGCGCGGGCGTCGGCTTGGGCGACGTGGTCAACGTGGTGGGCACTTCCACCTGCATCATGGCGCTGGGTGAAGAGCCCAGCCTGATTCCCGGAGTGTGCGGCGTGGTAGAGGGTTCGATTGACCCGGGCCGCGCCGGCATTGAAGCCGGCCTCTCCGCCACGGGCGATATTTTCGAAGCCGTGGCGCGCCGCGCCGGAAGCACCGTCACGGAACTCTCGCGCGGCCTGGAAGACTACGCCGCCGGCGAAACCGGCCTGCTGCGTCTCACCTGGGACAACGGCGACCGCACGGTGCTGGTGAATCCCGAATTGAGCGGCGTCACGCTGGGCTGGCGACTGACCCACACCGCGCAGGACGAGCTGTTCGCCGCCATCGAAGGCACGGCCTTCCACACGCGCGTGATTCTGGAACGGATGGAAGAGAACGGCGTCCCGGTCCGCCGCATCATCAACGGCGGCGGCATCCCGCAAAAGAACCACGTGCTCAACCAGGTGTACGCCAACGTGATGGCGAAGCCCATCCTGGTGCCGGCCGGCGACGTCACCAGCCTGGGCTCGGCGATCTTCGCTTTCCTGGCGGCCGGAACTTTCAAGACCATCGCAGAGGCCCAGGCGGCGCTGTGCCCCAAGCATGTGACGGTCGAGCCGCAGCCGGCCGAGGCCGCGGTGTATGGGGAACTGTATCCGCTTTACCGCAAACTTTATTTTTCGCTGGGCCAGCGCCAGTCGCCCGCGGTAGCGATCGGCGAGATCTTGCCAGAGTTGCGCAGAATCGCGGCTCAGGCGCGCGGAGGGAAGAGTGCTGGAAAAGCTGCGAGCTGAGGTCCTGGAAGCCAACCTGGAACTGGTGCGGCGTGGCCTGGTGATTTACACGTTCGGAAACGCCAGCGGTGTTTCGCGCGAGCATGGCCTGGTGGCCATCAAGCCGAGCGGCGTGCCGTACGACAAGATGACAGCGGCCGACATGGTGATCACGGATCTCGAGGGCACCGTCGTGGAAGGCAAGCTGCGCCCCTCTTCCGACCTGGCGACGCACGTGGCGCTCTACCGCGCGTTTCCCTCGATCGGCGGCGTGGTGCATACGCATTCGCGCCACGCAACCGCGTGGGCGCAGGCCAGCCGCGAAATCCCCTGCTTCGGAACCACGCACGCGGACTACTTCCACGGCCCGGTGCCGCTGACGCGGCCGCTCAGCGCGGAGGAAATCGAGGGCGACTACGAAGCCAACACCGGTGTCGCCATCATCGACCGGCTGCAAGGGCTCGACCCGCTGGGCTGCCCCGGCGTGCTGGTGCACGGCCATGCGCCGTTCGCCTGGGGCAAGACCGTGATGGACGCGGCGCAGATCGCCGTGATCCTGGAAGAACTGGCGGCGATGGCGTGGATGACGGTGACCATCAATCCCGACGCGCAGCCGATCTCACAGGCGCAGCGCGACAAGCACCACTTTCGCAAGCACGGGCCGAAGGCCTACTACGGGCAGGCCTTTCCACCGAAAATGTAGGCCAGTGAGATAGACTCAAGAAAGGGGATGCCCGCTCCCATGGAAAACGGCAAGGCAAAAAAACCTGCAATCGATGAACGGCTCCAAGCACTCGCGCAATCGCTGGAACTGCTCACCACCCTGCACCGCGTCCTTGAACAAAGGGCCGACGCCCGCGCCGCCGAAACCGCCGCCAGGTTCGCCGACACTGCCGCCAGGTTCGCCGACCTCGGCCAGTTCATCAACCAACTGGCCCACATTGCCGAAGCCCACGAGCAGCGACTCGACCACCTCGAAGGCCAGTAACCCGGGCTCGCTGCCGGAAAAGCCCGACTCCCACGCTACTGATCGCCGCCGCGGCCCGCGCGCGACGGGTCTACCGGCGCTCGCGACACCAAGCGCGCCTTCTGGGTATAGCTCTGGCCGCCCACTTTCAGAGTGAAGGTGTACTCGCCGGGCTCGGCGGGGCCGGCCTGACCGTTCAGCGGCCACACCACTTCGTTCATTCCGGCGCGGGCCGGCGGCATCAGAATGCAGATGGCCTTCCCGCCGGCGTCCGCGATGGTGAGGGAGGGCCTTACGCCATCGCCTGCGTCCGCGACGCATTGCGCACCTCCGAATCCGCCGCGACCTCCGCCACGCCCGCCCTGCGGCGCGGCGTTCGCATTGGCAGCCGCGGGTGGCGCGGTCTTCAGGTAATACGCGATCACCATCCCGTTCGGCTCGTTGGGCGTTGAAGGGTAGCGGTCGCCCAGCAAGCGGTAGTTGCCCCATGCTCCGTCCTGGCGCTGCGCAAAGGAACGAATCGGCAGCAGCGCGGCCTCGCTCGAAAGGAAACTGCCGCCCATTCCACGCAGCGGCACGATGTTCGTCACCCACACGCCCCGGCCGTAGGTGCCCACGACGAGATCGCCTTCGCGCGGATGGACCAGCAGGTCGGTGACCGGCGCGGGCGCCATGTTGGACTTGAAGGAGACCCAGTTCGCGCCGCGGTCGAACGAAACGTACACACCGGAACTGGCGCCCAGGAACAGCAGGTCCGGATTGACCGTATCCTCCACGATGGCGGCTGCTTCGGCGATATCCGGCAGGCCGTTGGTGATTTTGGCCCACGTAGCGCCGAAATCGGTGGTGCGGAGGACATACGGTTTGAAATCGTCCTGGCGGCGGCGCGATTTGGTGATGTAGGCCGTGGCCGCCGCGAAACGCGAGGCATAGACGCGCGTCACCCAGGCATCTTCGGGAGCACCGGCGGCCGCGACTTTGGCGGTGACATCGGTCCAATGCGCGCCGGCATCGCGCGTCATCTGCACCTTGCCGTCATCCGTGCCCGCCCAGATCACGCCAGCCTGCGCCGGCGATTCGTCGATGGTGACGATGGTGCAGTGCTGGATGGAAGTGTCGCGCGTGTTGATCTTCTCGGGGTTATTGGTGGTCAGATCCGGGCTGATTACTTCCCAATTGTCGCCGCGGTTTTTCGAGCGCAGCAGAAACTGGGAGCCGTAATAGATGGTGTTGTGGTCCTCGGGCGAGATGCGCACCGGCGACGTCCAGTTGAAACGGTAGAGGATGTCATTAGGCCCGTTAGCGCCACGGCCGCCCAGCCGGCCCACGTTGGTGAAAGGATGCGGCGCGTTGGGCTTGGTGGGATCGATGATGGTGCGGGTGCGCAGTTGCATGTCCACGCGGCCCAACGTGCCGAGTTCCTGGTTGTTGTACAGCCAGCGCCCGGTGGGATCGGGCTGGTTGTACATGCCGTCGCCGACGCCCGTCGTGACCCAATCGTCGATGTTCACGGAGCCGGACCAACCGTCCACCGGGCCCTTCCAATTCTCGTGATCCTGCAAGCCTTCATAGATGTTGTAGGGCTGGTCCATATCGACGCCGATGGCATAGACTTCGCCGAGCTTGAGGTTGGCGAAGTGGTCGCTGGTGCTGCCGCCGTCGTATGAAACCGAAACGCCGCCATCGGAAGTGGCGACCATGTGGTCGGAATCTTCCGCGTCGATCCAGAGGCTGCGGAAATCTCCGAAAGTGCTCTGGAATGGCAGCCGGCCGCGGCCTCCGCCGCCACCGCCGCCGAGCCCGGCCCAGGTCTTGCCGCCGTCGCTGGACTCGATCATGCTGGAGCCGGTAATGAAGACATGGTCGGGGTTGTTGGGATCGACGCGAAGCTGGTTGAAGGAGTAGCCGGCCTTGCGGCTGACGTCATCCGCCTGCGCGCTGACCTTCTGCCAGGTGCGGCCGGCGTCGCCGGTGCGATAGACTTCGCCGCCGATCTTCTCTTCGCCCCCTGCGCCGCCACGGCCGCGTGGCGGTCCAGTGTATGGATTGAAGTTGTCGACCACGGCATAAAGCACCTCGGGATGCGTGCGGCAGATGTCAATCCCGATGCGTCCCAGGGTTCCCTTGGGAATGCCGTTTTCCAGCTTTTCCCAGTTCTTGCCGCCGTCGGTGGTCTTGTAGATTCCGCTGCCGGGGCCTCCATCCTGGATCTTCCAGGGGTAGCGCATGGCGTCGTACATGGCCGCATAGAGCACCTGGGGGTCGCGGCGGTCGATCACCAGGTCGACCGCGCCGGTGGTCGGGCTCACGAACAACTGCCGCACCCAGGTGCGGCCACCATCCACCGATTGGAACACGCCGCGTTCCGGGTTGGGCGAGTATTCGTGGCCGAGCGCGGCCACCCACACGATATCCGGGTTTGACGGGTGGATCACGATGCGCGCCACGTGCTGCGAATCCGCCAGGCCCATATTCTTCCAGGTGGCGCCCCCATCGGTCGACTTATACACGCCGTCGCCGTAGTAAGCGCTGCGGGTAAGTGAGTTATCGCCGGTGCCGGCCCACACCACGTTCGAGTCCGAGGGAGCCACCGCAACGGCGCCGACCGAAGCGATGCCGACGCTATCCGTGACTGGCTCCCAGGTGGTTCCGCTATTGGTGGTGCGCCACACGCCGCCGGTGCGCGCGCCCGCGAACATCACGCGCTGATGTGCCTTGGCGGGCGTCTCCGGAACCGCCAGCGCCGCGACCCATGCGCCGGTACGGTATGGGCCAAGGTTGCGATAAGTGAAGGCCTTGAGTAAGTCGGTATAGGACGGGTCAGCCGCAACCGCCGCGCAGGCCAGCGCCAGCAGCCCGGCCGGTAAGATGCAAAGGTTCTTCATACAGTATCTCTCTTGTTACTTCAGGTCCAGGTGCAAAATTACTAAGTACACCCTTTCGCAAATACACTTTTGTACTCTCCGGCAATCGCTCCCTTACGGTCGCGGCTCTGATCAGAGCCGCGCGCGTCAGCAAGCGACCTGGCAATACATGAACGAACTTCCGAATCCACGTAACTTAGCATTAGAAGCGAACCTCCAGTGGGTGGCCATCGAAGACCGCGGATTTGGTGGCGTCGTGCACTTTCACGCGGATGTCGCGGCGCGCGGGAGCGAGCATCTTAGAGCCGGCGGCGAGGCGCAGAGTAAGTGACTTACGCGCGTCGTGCCAGGCCAGTTGAATGCCCATCCACTCGCCTTTGCGGTAATTGAAGGAAGCTCCGTCGTCTTCATAGAGCAGGAAGCTGCCGTCGGCGCCGGGATAAACGGAAATGTCGAGCGGGGCATCCACCTTCTCGGCGGTATACTGCTTCACCGGGCCCATGGGAATGATGGCGCCGGCGCGCACATAGAGCGGGATGGTCGCAAGATCGACGGGACGGGTGATTTCCCTGCCGCCTTCCTGGCGCTGGTTAGTCCAGAAGTCGTACCAGGCGCCGCGCGGCAGATAAAGCGTGCGCGACGTCGCGCCCTTTTCCACCACCGGAGCCACCAGGATGTCGCGGCCCCATAAATATTGGTCGCCGCGCGCGACCGCGGCGGGGTCGTCCGGATAGTGCAGCCAGAGCGAGCGCATGACGGGCAAGCCGGTTTGCGTGGTTTCGCGCACGGCGCTGTAGAGATACGGCATCATGCGGTAGCGCAGTTCCAGATATTGCTTGCAGATGGGTTCGACGGCGGCGTTGTGATATTCGGCGTCGGGGATGGTGAAACGCGTCTCGTTGGCCACGTCGCCCGAGGGCGCGCCCTGATTCCAACCCCAGGGAAGGCGTAGCGTCCAGACGCGGCCGTGGCTGCGGAACAGCGTGCAGAAAGCGCCGAACTGGAACCAGCGGACGTACAACTCGCCGCTGAACTGCGCGGTGGGGACGAAGCCGCCGATGTCGGTGCCCCAATACGGAATGGCCGTGAGGCCGGTGTTGACGCCGATGGGCACCTGGTTGCGCAGCGTTTCCCAGAGCGAGCTGACGTCGCCCGACCACAGGAACGACGCGTAGCGCTGCATGCCGGCCGCGCCATTGCGATGGAGCGCGTAGGGGCGCTCATTGGGACGATCGATCTGCGGCGCTTCCCAGTACATGCGGTTGCGGACCAGGCGCGAGGGCAGGTTCAGAGCGTCGCCCTCATCCGGCCACCACCCATCGACGCCGGTCGCGAGCACCGGCCGGTGCATATCCCAATAGCAACTGGGCTGCAGCTCGGCGCGCTGCCGGGGATCGCAGACGTCCTTGGCCGCGCCGTGCATTTCGCGGATGCCGGTGGGATAGGCGACGTGCAGGACCACCTTGAAGTGGTCCTGGTGGAACTGGTCGAAGATGGCTTGGGGATCGGGGAAGACTTTCTGGTTGAAACCGAACTCGCCGTTGTTGGTATTCCAGCCGGAGGGGCAGAAGCCGGTGCCCAGATAGATCAAGGCATCGCAGGGCAGTTTCTTTTCGCGGAAAGTCTTGGCCTCCTGTAGAATCTCGTCGCGGCTGGCGAGGGTGCGGTGCGACTGCTGATAGCCGAAGGTCCACAGCGCGGGAAGCTCGGGCCGGCCGGCAAGCCATGCCCACTCGGCCATGATGACGGCGGGCTCGCGGGAAGCCACGAAGAAGAGATCGATCGGCAGGGAGAACGTCGAGATATCGGCGGGCGGTTGCGGCGGCGGAGCGCCCCGGCCACCACCGGGAAGAAAAGCGGGCGCGGGCTGAAACTTGCTCTCATCGCCGGTGAAATCAAATCGACCGAAGGGCTGGTGGATGTACATGGCCCAGCCGGCGGTCCCGATGAGCCAGGGAACCGGCACGCGGCTGCCGAAGGTGCGCAGGTTATAACCGCCCGAGCCGCTGGCCATTCGGTCGGGATTGCCGCGGCGATCGAACTGCGGACCGCCTTCGCCCAGCCCCAGGATGGGCGAGTTGCCGCTCGAAAAAGAAACCACGGCGGTTTGCGGGTCGATGCGGAGGTGCTGGATTTGCTCGCCCTTGGACGTTTCAATGGCGAATGCCAGCGGGTCCGGCGTAAACTGGACTCGCACATCGCCGAGCTTCACGGTCTGGGCGCGCGCCGCGCCATGCCCAGGGGACCCCCACTTCGCGGCCGGCGCGCCGAATGCCGTCTGGAGCAGCGTGCCGTCATCGGGAATCTCGGCCGGCTTTCCATCCACGAGGGGCGCGACCGTCAAACGGAAGGTGTGAGCGCTGACGGAGGTGAGTGCGATTTCGACCTCCTTGCCCGCGACGCGGAGACCGGTTTCGGCGGCCTTCGGCGCCCCGCCGATGACGAGAGCGGCGCCGGCGGCGCCCAGGCTTTGGACCATCCGCCGCCGGGACGGGAAGGATTCGTTGCGCATCTTGGCCATCGTTTGCCTGTTCATTATGACACTTCCAGAAGCTAGTGTAAGCGGTATCAGAGGAGCGCCCGAGGCCGCTGCGCGGTATGATGCAGGCTATGACGTCGAGATGGGCTCTGGTTGTGCTGGCGGCGGCGCCGCTATTCGGACAGGCGGTGGAGATCCGCGTCGACGCGGGCGTGAAACAAGGCGCGTTCCGGCCAATCTACTCTTACTTCGGTTACGACGAGCCGAATTACACTTACAGCGCCAACGGCAAGAAGCTCATCGGCGAGCTGACCGAGTTGAGCCCGGTGCGAGCGGCGATTCGCACGCATCATCTGCTCATCACCGGCGACGGCGCTCCGGCCATGAAGTGGGGCTCGACCAACGCCTACACCGAAGATGCCGCGGGTAAGGCGGTCTACGGCTGGACGATTGTCGACCGCATCTTCGACACATACATGCAGAACCATGTGCGGCCCTTCGTCGAGATCGGGTTCATGCCGGAGGCGCTGTCGTCGAAGCCCGAACCGTATCCGCGCAACTGGCCCAACACGCCCGAAGGCCGCGGCTGGGCGCAGCCGCCCAAAGACTACGACAAGTGGGCCGAACTCATTCGCCAGTGGGTGCTGCACGCGGTGGCGCGGTATGGGAAGGCGGAAGTGGAAACGTGGCAATGGGAATTGTGGAACGAGCCCGACATTTTCTACTGGCGCGGCACGCCGGAAGAGTTCGACAAGCTGTACGACTACACCGCCGACGCGATCAAGCGCGCGTTGCCCAACGCGAAAGTGGGCGGGCCGGCCACCACCGGACCCGGTTCCACCCGGTCTTCCGAGTATCTCCGTCAGTTCCTGGAGCACTGCGCGCACGGCGTCAACGCGGTGACGGGCAAGCCAGGCGCGCCGCTCGACTTCATCAGCTACCATGCCAAGGGCGCGCCACGGGTGATCGAGGGCCACGTGCGGATGGGAGTGCGCGCCAACCTGGTCAACGTGCAGAGAGGTTTCGAGATCATCAACCAGTTTCCACAGTTCACGTCGCTGCCCATCGTGCTGAGCGAGTCCGATCCGGAGGGCTGTGCGGCCTGTCCGCTGGCCGGCCATCCCGAAGTGGGCTACCGCAACACCACGCTTTACCCCAGCTACACAGCGGTGATGCTGAGCAACATTTTCAAATTGGCCGACCGGTACAAATCGAACATCGAGGGCATGCTGACGTGGGCCTTCGAGTTCGAGAACAAGCAGTACTTCGAGGGATTGCGCACGCTCGCGACCAACGGAATCGACAAGCCGATCCTGAACCTCTTTCGCATGGCCGGACTGATGAGCGGCGACCGCGTGCAGTTGACCAGCAGCGGCGCGGTGGGGCTGGACGGGATTCTGCAATCGGGCGTCGAGGCCGCGCCCGATATCGACGGCATGGCCACTCGCGGCGATCGCGAAATGGCGGTGATGGTGTGGAACTATCACGACGACGATCTGGCCGCGCCCGCCGCGCCGGTCCAGTTGAGGCTGGCGGGCTTGCCGGCGGGAGCGGCGCGCGTGTTGGTGGAACACTACCGCATCGACGCCGATCACAGCAACGCCTACACCGTCTGGCAGCAGATGGGCTCGCCGCAGCAGCCCACGGCGGAGCAGTACGCCAGGCTGGAAGCCGCCGGCCAATTGCAAATGCTGGGGTCGCCCGAGTGGATGGGTGCCAAGGGCGGCAAGCTGGAGTTGCGCTTCGATCTGCCGCGGCAGGGGATCTCGCTGGTGAAGGTGAGCTGGTAGTATTGGCGGGCGAAGGCGCCTGCCCCACGAAAACGCAGGCCCCCGCGCACCAAAGTGGGCGCTTTCGTCTGTCAACCTCGTGGTTGCTTCACCTGCTTCACTTCTACCTTGTCAGAGAGAATGTCGTGGTTGACGTTCAGCAGGATGTGCTTGGGCATCTCGGGAACCGTGACCTTGAATTCGCCGGTCGAGTCGCCGCTGATGGCCATGGCGCCGATGGGTATCTTCTTGCTTTCGAATTCGGCATAGATGGGAACACGCATTTTGAAGGTGGACGAAACGCCGCTCTGTGTCAGCCTGCCGGTGACCACGGGCAGGCTTCCCTTCTCCGCGGCGATCGAGTATTCCAGGCGGTAGCTGGGAACGTCGGTGCCATAGACCCACTCGGCGAAGAACCAGTCCATGCGATGGTTGCCATCGAGGTCCATGGCGGGCTTCATGTGCTTTTCAACCAGCCATTTGAAATCTTCGGTGGAAGCGGATTGGCCGGCGAAGGTCTTGACGTAATCCTGCATCATGGCCTGGAAATCGCGATCGCCGGACTGGTGGTCGAACATCAGGCGGCGCAGCATGTGCAGAATGAAGCCGCCTTTCGACGTGGTGAGAGTATTGCCCGCGCCGGCGGTCTTGTAGGTATCGTTGACGATGCCCATCCAGACGGGGCCGACGTCATTCGGGCGCACGCCGAAGCGATTGGGATTCAGAATGGCCTGGCGCGCCTGCACCCAGTGGTCGCGGAACTGGTCGGGCTTGATGTAGGCTGCCAGGTCGTACAGCGTGGCGGAGAAACTGGCGAACCCGGCCGCCAGCCAGTTGTCATGGAAGCTCGCCACACCCACGGTGTTGCCCCACCACTGGCGCGCCACTTCGCGCGGAAAGGCTTCGTCGAGGTACGTCCGCAAGGTGGGTGGAGGCGGCGGCGCACGGGCGCCGCCGCGGGCCATAACGAGCTGATACAGCCCGCTGTATCCGGAGATGAAAATCGGCGAGGCGTAGACTATGCCGGGCACGGAATCGGTAGTGGAACCAATCACCACCGACAGGCTGCGGTAGGACGGAAGGCCGAACCAATGAGTGAAGACGCGCAGCGAATTGCCGGTATCGATGAGCACGTCGCTCGACGTCGCAGGCACGTCGATGCGGCCGGCGGCGTCAATGTAGGCGCCCACCTCGATCCCGGTGGTCTCTTCGGTCTGGAACTTGCCGGAGAAATCGCCCAGATACTTGAAGGCGGCGAATGCGATCGGCGCGGGAACCGACCAGCCGCTGACGTCGAACGCGCCGTCGCGTTCCTGTTTGACAAACTGGCCGCTGCTGACAATGGTCATGCCGCGCGGCACGCGGAAGCGCAGATCGTAGGTGGCGCGGCTGATTCCGCCCGACGGCTTGGGATACCATGCGCGCCGCGGCGATACCGGGCCGAAATCGCTGCGCACGATTTCTCCGCCGGAGTACTCGAAAATGACCTGGTACGCGCGGTTTTTGACGAGCGGCTCCGGCATCTGGAGATAGAACGATCCATCCTGTTTGCGGCTTTCCTGGATGAAAGGAATCTCCTTGCCGTTCCAGGCCACGCGGGTCACCTGCAGATCGGGGACGAGATCGAACTTGACCATGCGGGTGCCGTCGTCAAGCGAGTGAAAGCGCAGATCGCAGGTCACGGCGATGCCGGAATCCTTGCCGAACACGTTATCTTTGCGGATGATGGTTTCGATCTTGTAATGCTCCGGCGCGATCAGGCGTTTGTCTTCGCTGGAGCTGGCATGGCCGGCGTGCAGCTCGGCGACCGTGTGCGAGAGATACCAGATGCCGTCGCTCTCGCCGAATGGATCGAAGTCGAGGAGGGCCACTTCTTCCGGCGCCGGGAGCGCAGGTAGGGCCCCGCGCGGGTTGAGGAGAAAACGCAGGTCGGGGTGTTTGGCGCCGCGAAAAAACGCGCGGAAGGATGCGCCCTGAGCGGGGTTGTATAACTCCGCGAGGACTTCGGCGTCTTCGTTTGGGATGTCTTCGTAATTCAGCAGGCGTTCGAGCAAAGTGAGCTGGTGGCCTCCGCGCAAGAGGGTCGAAGGGGGCTCGCGGCGATAATCGATGATGTCCTTGACCCGCTTGAGGGCGTCCCGGTGGCGCTGCAGAGAGTCGTCGGCGAGTTCGGAGTGCTGCTTGATTTCGTCAAAGGTGGCGTCGCTGAAGAAGGCCACCATCGCGGTGAAATCCTCATCCACGGAATCGGCGCCGGCGATGCGGTGAAGGTGCTTGCTGGCGATGTCGAAGGCCGGCGTGAGCTGGAAGTGGCCATCGCCCACGAAGACACCGGTGGTGACGCGGCCCAGTACCGGCGGCAGAAAACTGAAGGATCCCGAACGGAACGTGAAAGAGCCGACGTCGCGCGTGAGCGTCAGGTTCTGGACGCGGTATACCTTGGTGAGCTTGCCGCCGCGCAGCGCCTGGTAATTGGGATCGGAATTCGCCAGCTTGGAGCGTCCCCCCGAAACCTGAACCGAAGTGATGACGGATTTCAGCTTGAGGGAGATGGCCATTTCGAGCGGCTTGGCGGCCAGGGTAACTTGGCGTTCCCATGGTTCGAAGCCGGAGCGCGCCACGCTGACCGTGTAGGAACCCGGCGCGGCATCGTCGAAGCGGAAGCAGCCTTGGGCATCCGTAGTGGCCTGGAGCGCCGTTCCGCGCGGCAGGAGTTGCGCCGCGACCGCCGCGCCGGAAACCACAGCCCCGCTGGGATCTTTCACTACGCCGTGAAGCGACGCGGCTTGCAGGCATGAGCCGAAAAGCAGGCAGGTCGCAACAAGATGAGGCAGCCGAAGCACGTTATTGCCTATTCTACATGCGCGGCTACTTCTGCGACGCTTCGATCGCCTGTCCCAGATCCCAGATGAGGTCTTCCACGTCCTCAATGCCTACCGAAATTCGCACCAGATCTTTGGTCACGCCGGCTTCCACCTGCTGCTCATCGGTCAACTGCTGGTGCGTGGTGGACGCGGGATGAATGATCAGGCTCTTGGCATCGCCCAGGTTTGCGAGGTGCGAGAAGAGCTGCACCGAATCGATCAGCTTACGTCCGGCCTCGATCCCGCCCTTGATGCCAAAAGTCACGATCGAGCCTTGGCCCAGCGGCAGATACTTCTGCGAGAGCGCGTAATACGGACTCGACTTCAACCCAGGATATTTCACCCATGTGATCGCCGGTTGCTTGCCGAGCCATTCCGCCACCGCCAGCGCGTTGCGGCTGTGCTGCTCCATGCGGTATTTCAGCGTCTCCACGCCCTGGATGAAGAGGAACGAATTGAACGGGCTGATGCACGGCCCGAAATCGCGCAGCCCTTCCACGCGCACTTTGATGATATACGCCAGGTTCCCGAACGCCTCGCTGAAAACCCTGCCGTGATATCCCGGGCTGGGCTGGGTGATGGCCGGAAACTTTTCGTTCCATTTGAACTTGCCGGAATCGATGATGATGCCGCCAATCGACGTGCCGTGGCCGCCCAGGAACTTGGTGGCCGAGTGCACCACGATATCGGCGCCGTGCTCGATCGGCCGGCAGAGGTAGGGCGACGCCATGGTATTGTCGATCACCAGCGGCACCCCGGCTGCATGCGCGATGGCCGCCACCTCTTCGATATCCAGCACGTTCATGCGCGGATTGGCGATGGTCTCGCCATAAACGGCGCGCGTCTTCGGCGTAATGGCCTTGCGGAAATTCTCGGGGTCGTCCGGCTCCACGAATTTCACGTTGATGCCGATGCGCCGGAAGCTCACGTCGAACTGCGTGTAGGTGCCGCCGTAGAGCGTGCTGGCCGCGACGATTTCTTCGCCTTGCCCCGCCAGGCTGCTGAGCGCCAGGAACTGCGCCGCCTGTCCGCTGGATGTGGCGAGACCCGCGATGCCGCCTTCGAGCGAAGCCACGCGCTGCTCGAAAACATCGGTGGTGGGATTCATGATGCGGCTGTAAATGTTCCCGAACTGCTGGAGGCCGAAGAGAGCCGCGGCGTGCGCGGAGTTTTCGAACACGAACGAGGTGCTCTGGTAAATAGGGACGGCGCGCGCCAGGCTGGCCTTATCGGGAGTGTGGCCGGCGTGCAGGCACCGGGTAGCAAAGCCCATCTCGTGGGCGGGAACGGGTTTTTCAGGCATAGATAACAGGATACTATTTCAGCGGCGGGGGATTAGAATGGGACCGGAATCAATGCTCCCTTGGGGACTCGTGCTCGCGCTTCCACACAGCGGGGGTTTGTGTCCAATTGGGTTTACGCGGATCCTCTGGAGTCGATTGTTCGCTACAATTGTAGGCGCGATGGCCTTTCGCGTGTTCCTAAGCTACAGTCTTGATCCGGCTGAGATGGCGCTGGCATGGCGGCTACAGACTCTCTCAGCCGCGCATGGCATCGAGATGTACGTACCCCAGCATGGTGTCGGCACGGCGCCGCCGGGCGCCGTGACTGTGCAGCGCGCCATTGATCGCGCCGATTGCGTGCTGGCGATTCTAACGACCGCCGCAAGCCAAATGGTCCAGGAGGAACTGAGCTACGCTCTGGCGCACCGAAAGCTCGTCATTCCCATTGTGCGAACGGATCTCGCGGGCCATCCCCTCCTGGCCCGGTTTCCACGAGTCTTTACCTTCTCTCCCTGGGATAATCCAGGGGCCGTCGAGTCTCAGATCGTAGAATTTCTCAAAGAACAGCAGTTGACCAAAGACAAGCAACAGGCCATTGGCGCCCTAGCCGCCCTTGGCCTCGGTCTCATCGTGCTCTTTTCTCTGAACAAGCAATAATGTTGCGGACCGCCGTAGTTGATACTTCTCCCCTTATTAACTTGACCCACCTAGACCTCGCTCGCCACCTCGCGCTCTTCTTTGATAGAGTCTACGTTCCCCGCGCTGTCCAAGAAGAACTCAACAGAAAGGGACGATTTCGCTATCGCCTGAACAGGCTGTATAACACGGGATTCTTCACGAGATGCAGGACCGCCGATGCCATTAATGTGCAACTGCTCCAAGCCGAGTTGCACAAAGGAGAAGCAGAGGCTCTGATACAGGCGCAGGAAAGAGAAGCGACATACTTCATTGGCGATGAAAGGCGCGCTCGCATGATCGCGGCGAAGATGGGCAGGACAGCCATTGGTACGTTACGCTTGCTGGCACGCCTCAACCTGGAAGGGCGTGCACCAGCATTACCTGGCCTCGTACGTAAATTGCGAGAAGACCTCGATTTTCGGGCTTCAGACGAGCTTGTGCAGCAGGCGATTGATCTTGCAGCAGAGCCCATCTGATTAACCGCATCGGGACTAGAATACATCAGCCTGAAATTCCAATATGCTCATCGCCATCACCCGCGCCGTCAGCCCGGCCATCAACCGCTGCGAACTGGGATTCATCGAGCGCCAGGAAATCTCGCTCGCCAAGGCCACCGAACAGCATCGCCTCTATGAAGCCTGCCTCGCCGAGTTTGGCGCGACTGTTGTCTCACTCGAGGCCGAACCGGATTACCCGGATTCAGTCTTCGTGGAAGATCCGGCCGTGGTGGTGGATGAGGTCGCCGTGATGACCCGCATGGGCGCGGCTTCGCGCCGCGGCGAATCCGAATCGCTCGCGCGCGCGCTCCAGCGCTACCGCCCCCTGCGCCACTTGCGCGAGCCGGCTACTCTTGAAGGCGGCGACGTCATGCGCATCGGCCGCACGCTTTTCGTGGGAGCTTCGCATCGTTCCAATCGCGCCGGCATCGGGCAACTCGCCGCCGAGCTCGCGCCCTTCGGATACACCGTGGTTCCGGTGGAAGTGCGCGGCGCCTTGCACTTGAAAACCGCCTGTTGCTATGTGGGCGACGGCGTCGTCCTGACCAACCGCGACTGGCTCGACACTCGACCGCTGCGGGAATTCCGCATCGTGGACATCGCTCCGGATGAGCCGCGCGCCGCCAACGTGCTCGCGATCGGCGATTCCGTGATTGCGCCGCAGTGCTTCCCGCGGACCGCGGAAATTCTCGCGCGCCTGGGGAGAAAAGTCCGGCTTCTCGACGTCTCTGAGCTGATGAAGGCCGAGGCTGGAGTCACCTGCTCCAGCCTGGTCTTCGATTACTAAGTACACCGTTTCATAAATACACTCTCGTATTCTGCGAAGATCCCTCCCTCACGGTCGCGGCTCGGATCGGAGCCGCGCGCGTTAGGAAGCGGTCTTTGATGCGTTAGCGAACTTCTGAAGTGACGTACTAAGGTCTGAAAGCCGCGATGATCCTTGTTGCCTATATGGGCCAGGGTCATTGCCGGCTGGCCGGAAGAGTCTTCCAGACCTTTTCCACCGCCTGGTCGAACTCCTTGTCGACATCGACGGCGATGCTCTTTCCGTTCAGCTTCTTCACCACCCAGGGGATGGGATTGCGCCGGAGTTGGACATTCCTGGCTATCTGCTCTTCAAACGAGATGTTTCTCCGTTGGGGAGCGCGTTCACTCGGGGAGGACGCGGGCGCTCCGGGGTGGGGAATCGCTGCTCTCACGATAACGTTAACAGCATCTGGGTCCGGGGCTCTGATCAGCTGTATATAGGAAAACGGCGGCGCCGAACGCGGCAGTTCCGCGGACAGCCGGAAGGCCGGGCCGACTGTCGTGCCAAGACCCATTCCGAGGAAGAGGACGGCGTCGGACCGCTGCGCTTCGCGAGTTTCCCGCTGGACTAAGGTATCGAGCAGCTCCGCGGGACCGAGGACCGGGTGCGCTTGCAATTCCGCGACATCCACGGCCCGGTATCCGGTGGATGCGACCACCGCTGCCTTCACCTGTCCCAGCGAAGCCGGCTGGAAATTGTCCTGCCGCAGAATCTCATGGCCCTCCGCGAGACTGAATACCACAAGCCGAACGGACTGCGCGGGCATTCGCGCCAGGAGAGCCTCGAACGCGTCGAGCACTTCGAGCTGCCCCCGTGGGTCGGCAGGGACGTCCATCAGAATCGTGATGCGTTGCGCGGGCGGCCCGGCAGTGGGCTCGTCCTTGCGGGCTGGCACTCGCACTACTCCGCCCGCTGTGCCCGGGTGAAATTTCGGACGCGATAAGAAGATCTGGGTGCGGATGTCAAAATCCGGGGGTGGGTTTGCCGGAATAAAAACGCCGGCCCAAGTGCGGGCAGACTCGGGCCACTTGCGAACGGTGATGGTCCATTCCTTGCGGCATACGCCGCCCAGATCGTCGGAGACGGCCAATCTTACGGAGTAAGTCCCGAGCCCAACCCAGTAAGCCCAGTTCCCTGAGGCCGTATCCGGACCGGGGGCGGGCATGTCGATGTGTCCGCTGAAATAGTTCTCCGCGCCCCCGTCGGGGCTGAAACCGGCGACCACCGACCAGCCATGCTCGGGCCGGCTGTTTCCATATTGCGCCAGCGGCAGGGAATAGGTGAAGCCGGCCGCGATTTCCGGAACGGTATACAGCGGGGAGGGGACAATCGGCTCCACTCGACAGCGCAGCGTGCGCTCGCCGGTGTGCGGAATCAGCGCCGCGCGCGCGGCCGCGGCTTCGTCCGGCGGTATCGGAGACTGCGCCAGCGCGGAGTGGATTGCGACCATGGCCAGCGCGCAGCGGAACTTTGTTCCCGAGACGTCTCTCGAAACTCTCGATTTCATAATGCAGGTTCTGCCACTCGGCCGTCGGCTTCACAACCTGCCAATGCCCCTCGGTGCCCAACTGAATCGGCGGAGCGAAGGCGGCTTCCTCCGCCTTCCAGCGGCAAGAAACCGGTCCTCTAAGACGTTGAACCACAGGTTCGCGCCGCCGGACCTCCGCTCCCTCACGGTGCTGCGACAAGTCGCGGCCCGGTTTGGAGACGTCGGCTACTGATACACGCCGGCCTTTTTGAAATCGCCGGCCTTGACGTAGATGAGTCTGGCCGCGCTGATGGCTTTTCCGAGCGCCGCCGACACCTGGTCGAGCGTCAGCGCGGCGACTTTGCTTTCCAGGTCCTGGTCGAACTGCATGGTCCGCCCCCAGCGCGCCCGCGCCGTCAGCAGCCCGACCAGCGAACCATCCTGCGAACGGCCCACCAGGCGTTCCTCGGCCCACGCCTTTTTGGCCGCCGCCAGTTCTTCCGACGTGAAGCCTCCCTTGATGGTGAGCGCCACTTCGTCCATCAAGCTCGCCTCCACCTTGGGCGCATTCTCCGGGTTGCTGATGGCAAAGGCAACGAAGGTGGCTCCATCGTCCTTGGTGGGCACGTTGATCTGCGACCCCACTCCGTAGCTCAGCCCTTCCTTGTGGCGGATGCGCGTCACCAGGCGGGCAGAGAACGTCCCGCCCAGGATGTAATTGGCCATGATCATCGCCGGATAATCCGGGTCTTCATCCGACATCTTGAACATCTGGCCGCTTACCGACAGCGCATTCTGCTTGTCGGGAGTTTCGATCTTGACGTTCTCCGGCGAGATCAACCGGTAGGGCGAAAGGATGCGGGCATACGGAGCCGCGCCTTTCCAATTCCCGATGAGATCCTCGCCGAGTTTCTGAATTTCGGCCTTGTCGAACTGCCCCACCACGGTGAACTCGCCCTCGGAAGCGCCATAGAACTGCTGGTAAAACCTCTTCGCCTCGTCGAGAGTCACTTTCTTCAGGTCTTCGATCTGTTCGTCCACGGTTCCCACATAGCGCACGTCGCCGCGCGGGTAGATGCTGTTGATGCGCCGCTCGAATCCCTGCACCGCCAGCACTTGCGGCTCGCTGCGGCCTTCCTCGATATTGGCGATCAACTGTTGCCGCACCTGCTCGAACTCGCTTTCCGGGAACGACGGCTCGCGCAGGATCTCAGCCGCCAGTTTCAGCGCGCCCGGCAGGTTGGCTTCCACCGTCTGAATGTTCGCCGAAGCGCTGTTCACTCCGCCCGACACGTTGATCTGCGCTTTCAGCTTGTCCATCTCATCCTGGATCTGTTGCCGCGATTTGTTCTTCGTGCCGCGCATCAGCACCGCGCCGACCAGTTGCGCCACCGCCGGCTTGCCGAACAGCGTCTTCTCATCGCCGAACCGCACCACCAGGGTGGCCAGCACCGTGCCGCCCCGGTTCTTCTTGGGCAGCAGCGTCACCTTCAGGCCGTTGGCCATTTTGCCGCGTGTCACCCGGCTATCGATATTGGCGTTGGAAGGGTCGAAAACTTCGCCCGCCGCCACCGCCTCGCCGCCTTTAAAATCCTTGAACGTGGCCGCCAGTTCGGGCGTAACCGGAATCTCGGCGCGGTCGGGCGCCTTGGTGGGAATGAATTCTCCCAGCGTGCGGTTGGATTCTTTCAGGTAGGCTTTGGCCACGCGCAAGACATCATCGGGCGTCACCTGCTTGATGCGGTCGCGCTCCAGGAACAGCATGCGCCAATCGCCCTGCGCCGCGTATTCCGTCAGCATCATCGCCACATATTGCGAATTCGCCATGGCCAGTTCGATGTTCTTGAGCAACCGCGTTTTCACGCGGTCCACTTCTTCCTTGGAAGGCGGTTCTTTCACGAACCCTTCGACGGTGTCGAGCAGGATTTTGCGCGCCTCGTCGATGGATTGGCCGGGCTGCAATTGCGCGGTAGCCATGATGAAGCCGGGGTCGTGCCGTTCCTCCGAGCCCATATTGGCTTCGACGGCCTTCTTGTTATCCACCAGGGCCTTATAGAGCCGTCCCGAGGGAGTGTCGCCCAGCACGCCGGCCAGCACCTGCACAGCCGCGTCATCCGGGTGCGTCGCCGCCGGCGTATGGTACAACGCCATGAGGTACTGCGTATCGCCCACGCGCCGCAGGGTTACGGAACGCTCGCCGTCCTGCGTCGGTTCCACTGTGTAGGTGGCTTCCAGCTTGCGTTCCGGCCGCGGGATTTTCGCGAAATCCTCAACGATCCACGCCAGCGCCTTGGCTTCGTCGAACTTCCCCGCCACCAGCAGCAGTGCATTGTCCGGCTGGTAGTATTTCTTGTAAAAGGCCGCCAGATTCTCGATCGGCACCTTTTCGATGTCGGACTTGTTGCCGATCACCGGGTGCCCGTAGGCGTGCCAGAGATAAGCGCTTTCCATCACCCGCTCGGACAGGATGTTGCCCGGGTCGTTCTCGCCCGCCTCGAATTCGTTGCGCACCACCGTCATTTCCTTGTCCAGCAGCGCTTTCTCGATGCGCGTGTCGATCATCCGGTCGGCTTCCAGTTCCAGCGCCCACTTCAAATTCTCGTCGGTCGAGTTGACCGTCTCGAAGTAGTTGGTGCGGTCGTAATCGGTGGTGCCGTTAAATTGCGCGCCGTGGTCCGTGATTTCTTTCTTGATGTTGGTGCGCGTTTTGGTCTGGATGAAATTCATGTGCTCCAGAAGGTGCGCCATGCCGGTCTCGCCATACCCTTCGAACCGCGACCCCACCAGGTAGGTGATATTGACCGTCACCTTGGGCTGCGAGGCATCCGGGAACAAGAGGAAGTGCAAGCCGTTGGGCAGAGTGTACTCGGTGATCCCTTCCACCTTGGTGACCAGTTGAACGCCCTGCGGCAAGGATTGCGAATATGCCACGGCCGCCAACAGCAGCCCGGCAATCAAACCTATAGATCTAAATCGCGCGTTACGAAACATAAGAGACCTTTCAGGCATTTTTCCCGGATTATAGCAGGACGAAGAAGCAGGAAGGAGGTCACGAAAGAAATCCGGCGGCTAGCCCCAAGAGGCAGGGCCGCTCCGCCGAACAAGTTGGTGGTGAAGTAACATGGAGAGAGGAGCACGCCACGGCTTCATGAACGACGCCAACCCACCCAACATCGACCAACGACTGGATCGGCTCACCGAACGGCACGAAGCGCTCACACAAACCGTCGAACTCATCGCCGCTGCGCAACTCAAGAACGACGAACGACTTCAACAGGTGACCGCCGACATCGCAAAACTCGCCGCCCTGATGAGCCAGACCGACAAATTCATTAACCGGCTCGCCCACATCGCCGAAGCCCACGAGCAGCGGCTCGACCATCTGGAAGGCCAGTAAAGCGCCGACATCGGGGACTCTCTTTCCTGCCCAGGTCCCGGTGTCGTACAAGATCGGTACACCAACGAAAAAGGGCGCTTCCCCTTGCGCCGAGGAAACGCCCCGAAACTCACCGGTTCGCGGTTGGCTTAGACCTGGAAGGAACTGCCGCAGCCGCACGTGGACTTCACCTGGGGGTTGTTGAACTTGAAGCCGGAACCCTCCAGGGTTTCCACGAAGTCAACTTCCGCGCCGTCCAGGTAAAGCAGGCTGGCCTGGTCGATGAAGACCTTTAAGTCACCGAAGTTGTACGTCTTATCCAGCATATTCGGCGTGTTTTCGAAGGCCATCGAATAGCTGAATCCGGAACAGCCGCCGCCCACGACCGCGATGCGCAGTCCTGCCGGGGCCGGTTCCTGCGATGACATGATCTCCTTGACCTTGCTGACCGCTTTTTCCGTTATTTGCACCATGCGTCTTAAACTCCTCAAAACCAAGTCTGTGCTCGATCCCATTATACAAATAGGACCGGATAAGTCCACAGCCAATCAGTTGGATGCTCATCCCGGCCTGCCGGTCGCGAAAAAGCCGGCTTGAACGGCGGGGATGCCTTTCGGGCCGCCTTCTGGCAGAATGGTAAGCGAAACAGCAGGTAGCTGAAACCCGGACTCGACGGGGAACGTCCGAATCGGTGTATGGGAACACTGACTGGCGCTCTCACACTTCCGGGGTTCGGTAGCGAAATTGCGGCGAAATACAGAGTGGACTACCAGAACACCTCGGAAGGCGCCTTGGTCGGCAGAGCCCAGGCGGGCGACGAAACCGCATTCGGCGAAATCGTGGACCATTATCAGTCCAAGGTATTTGCCATTATCCACGGCATCGTCCGCCAACGCAACGACGTGGAAGATATTGCACAGCAAGTGTTTGCCAAGGTTTACCTGTCTCTGCGGAGCTTTGATTTCCGTAGCTCCCTGATCACCTGGATCTATAAAATCACGGTCAACGAGTGCTTCGATTACCTCCGCAAGCGGAAAGTGCGCAAGCTGGTTTATGAAAGCGACCTCAGTGAAGATGAGGTCCGGCGGGTCGAAAACACCGAGCCGAGCGTCAACCGCCAGGTTTCCGCGGATACCGATCTGGCGCGCCGCGATTACGTTCAGAAGCTCCTCAGCCGGGTCTCGGAAGAGGACCGTATGTTATTGATACTGAAAGAAGTCGAAGGATTTTCTGTGGAGGAACTGGCGGAAAAGACGGGGATGAACGAGAACACCATCAAGGTAAAGTTGTTTCGTGCGCGGCAACGGCTGGTGAAAGCGGCCCAGCGGCTGGATCGCGCTCCCGGTTTGGTGGCTGGATGAATTTGGGTTCCCCAAGCGGGCGGCAGACCCGCAACGGGGCAGGTTTCTGGTGTGGTGGTACATGTTCGTAAGGGAAGAAGCTTATGCACGCGGTAATTATAGAAAGTCTTGAGGAGTACCTCTCCGGTTCGCTCGATCCGGGCACTCTTCGGGAAACCGAGGCGCACCTGGCAGCCTGTCCCTCGTGCCGGGAAGAAGTCCGCGCCATGCAGGATCTATCCGGGATGTTCGTTTCTCTGCGGGCGGACGAAGTTGTCGAGCCCACTCCGGGCTTCTACACCCGAGTCGTCGAGCAGGTGGGCCGGAGCAAGCCGGCGCCCTGGTTTGCGGGACTGTTGGGTTTGGACATGGCCTTCGGCCGCCGCCTGGTGTTCGCATCGCTGCTTTTGATGGCGGTGATGGGCAGTTACCTGGTGACGCACGAGGCCGGCCTTCAGGTTGGTCCTTCCCCGGAAGCCATTCTGGCGCAGCAAAACGCGCCGGCGTTTGAAACGGCGCGCGCCGAAGACAACATGCTGGTCACCTTGACGGCCTATGAGCAGTAGCCCTGGCATTCTCGAACGGGCGACCTTCGGACGCGCGTGGAACCCCCGGCTCATCGCCGGCATCAGCCTCGCGCTGGTCTTTCTTTGTGGCGCCCTGGCCGGCGCCCTGGTCATGGATTTCGGCGTCCATAACCGGCTCCGCCCGCCCAGTTTCGAGACCGCCCAGGGCCAAACTCTCTACTTTGACCGCCTCCAAAAAGAACTCGACCTCACCCCCGCCCAATCCGATCAGGTCAAATCCATTCTCAACGATTTCTGGCAGTATTACCGTACGGTGCTCAGCGAAGGCCGCGGCCGTATCGAGCAGGTCCTCACCCCTGAACAGCGCCAGAAATTCATACGCCTGCTGCAGGAGCAAAAGCGTTAGCCCCTCCGGGCCACCGATCCCGGCGCCTGGCCCGCCAGCCGGCTACCTGGCTACCGATGGGTTGACACAGCCGCCTTCCGCGAGGAAAATAGAGCTGCCATGTCGCGTCATTTCCATTACACTCTTGCCCTTGCGGCTGTCATCTGCCTGCTTACCGGCTGCACGCCGAGCGCACCCAAGATCGTGACCTACGAAATGGGAAACCGCGTGAGCGTCGGACACTTGGTTTACACCGTCTTCGAGACCCAATGGCTCACCCAACTGGGCAGCGGCGCCGACGTGCGGATCCCCGAGCACCGCTTCTTCCTGGTCCGCTTGAGCGCGGTCAACGGCGGCAGCGAGCAGATGGCCATTCCCAACATGACCATCCAAGACGATCAGGGTAACTCGTACGATGAGCTTCCCAACGGTGAAGGCGTGTCCCAGTGGATCGGCTACCTCCGCGAGGCCAAGCCGGCCGAGTCCCTCGATGGCCACATCGTCTTCGACGTCGCGCCCCGCCATTACAAACTGCGCGTCCTGGATGAGACCGGCGACCACGCGGCGTTGATCGATATTCCGCTCAATTTCAATGCCGAGTCGCCCGAAGCGCCCATGCCCGTCCCGTCCAAGCAGGACACCACTTCGCCTCTGACTTCACCCGGAAGGAAGTGAGAATTCTCATTCCGGCCTGAGCAGCCGCCGGGCATAAGAACTAGAATCGAAGTAGTATGCTGGTTGCCGCGGCCTGTCTGTTGCTCCTGCAAACCCCCGATTTCAGCGCCGAGGGCCTGAAGGCCCTGGAAGGCGGCAAGTACCAAGCCGCCGCCGATGCCTTCACCAAAGCCATCGCAGCCGATCCGGCCGATTACTTCGCCCATTTCAATCTCGGCATAGCCTACAGCATGCTGCACCGCGATGCCGAAGGCCTGGCCGAATACCGCAAGACCCTCGAACTCAAGCCGGCGCTTTATGAAGCCGAGCTCAACGCCGGCATTCTGCTGATGCGCCGGAAGAACCCGGCCGAAGCCCTCCCGCTGTTCGAAGACGCCGTTTCCCAGAAGCCGGCCGAATTCCGCCCGCGCTATTACCTGGCCGAAGCCCAGCTCCAAACCGGCGCGCTCGACAAGGCCGCCGAAAACTACCGCGCGGCCCTGGCGACGGATCCGAAATCCGCCGCCGCAGAATTGGGATGGGCGCATGCGCTGGCGCAGCAGGGGAACCTGGCTGATGCCGCCACGCATTTCCGCCAGGCCGTTCAGCTCGATCCCCGCTATCACGATTCGCTGCTCGAATTGGCGCAGCTTTACGAAGAAGGCCACCAGCCCTCGGCCGCCATCGCCATCTTCCGCGAGTTTCCGGATAACGCCAACGTCGAGAAACACCTGGGCGAGTTGCTGGTGGCCAATCAGCAGTACGCCGACGCCATACCGCAGCTCGAGCGGCAATACCAAAAAAGCCCCACCGTCGAGAATCGGGTGGTTCTGGCGGTGGCTTACCTGTACACCGAACAATTCGACAAGGCGCTGCCGCTGCTCGAAAAAGCCGCCGCAGAAGAGCCCTCCAATTACGACGTGCACATGATGTACGCGCGGGCCCTGCGCGACCGGAAGCAGTACGCCGCCGCCGCGGCCCAGTTCAACCTGGCCGCCCGGCTCAAACCGGATGAAGCCAAGACCTGGACCGAACTCGGCGGAATGCTCTATCTGGCCCACGACTTCGGGCACTCCCTGGAAGCCTTCGACCGCGCCCACCAGTTGGGCGACGATACTCCCGGGACTTGGTTCCTGCGCGCCCTCATGCTCGACAATTCGAAACAGTTGAAGCCCGCGCTCGAAGCCTACCAGCGCTTTCTCGCGCTGAGCAACGGGAAGAGCCCCGACCAGGAATTCCAGGCCCGCCAGCGAGTACGATTATTACAGAGAGAGCTGGAGAAGAATTGATGCGAATTGGTTTCCTGCCGGCCGCCCTGGCGTTGCTCCTGGTTCCAGTTGGCGTTGTGCGCGCGGACCTCAAGCGCGCCATGGCCGAGCCCAACCTGGAAAAGCGTTCCGGCCTGGCCCTGGAGAACGCCGCCGCGGCGCTCAAGGCGGCCCGCGAGGCGTACGACAAGAACGATTCCGATCTCACCGCCAAAGACGCCGCCGAAATCCAGGAGTCCGTCGACCTGGCTTACGATTCCCTGGTCCGGAGCGGCAAGAATCCGCGCAACAGTTCCTGGTTCAAGAAAGCCGAAATCGCCACGCGCGATCTCTCGCGCCGGCTCGAATCGTTCCAGGAACAGATGAGTTACAGCGACCGCTCCATGCTCGACGCGGTCAAGGCCGACGTCCAGAAAGTGCATGACGATCTTCTGATGGGCGTGATGGAAGGCCGGAAGAAGAAAAAATGAAGCTCCTGATGCTGTGCCTGATGCTGGCGGCGCCGGCCGCGCCGCAGCGCGACTTCCTCAACAGCGGCGAAGTGGAACAGATCCGCAACGCCCAGGAACCCAACCTGCGCCTCAAGCTCTACGCCGATTTCTCCAAGGTCCGCATCGATCTGGTCAAGAACCTCCTCGGCAAAGACAAGCCCGGCCGTTCCGTCATGATCCACGACGTGCTGGAAGAATACTGCAAGATCCTGGACGCCATTGATACCGTGGCCGACGACGCCATCGCCAGACACGTCGACGTGCAGGCCGGCCTCGGCGCCGTGGCGGGCATCGAAAAGGATATGCTGCCGCTCCTCCAGAAATTTCAAGACAGCCAGCCGAAAGATCTGGATCGTTACGATTTCGTCCTGCAACAGGCCA
Source organism: Bryobacteraceae bacterium (assembly GCA_050014595.1). Lineage (GTDB taxonomy): Bacteria > Acidobacteriota > Terriglobia > Bryobacterales > Bryobacteraceae > PALSA-129. Next base: position 227,857 of record JBEKDA010000001.1, on the reverse strand, counting down.
TCGAAACCACTACCGACAGCCTCGACGCCGCCCAGGAAGACCTCGGCAAGCGCACCGAAGAGGTGAAGTCGCGGGTGGAAAAGGAAAAGCAGGAACGCATGGAATCCATGAGCCCAGTGGAACGGGAAGCCAAGCAGGCCGCGGACCAGAAGGCCGAGGAGAAACGCGCCGCAGACGAGCAAAAACAAAAGAAGGCGCCCACGTTGTACCGGCCTGGCGAGAAAAAAGGCACCGACAAGTAGCAGCCGCAGTGGGACCGGCCTCCCGGCCGGTCGGCGCGCCGAAGGCGCACTCGGCGATCCCTGGTAGCGCCGGCGGTCTTGCCGCCGGTGTTTTGGGCGTGCTTGACCTTCGCCATTCTTCGGGACACGCGAACCGGCGGCAGAGACCGCCGGTGCCGCAAATCAAGTCTGACAGGCCAGGAGGCCCGTCCTACAAGTTATTCGTACCGCAAAGCTACAATCGGGTCGATGCGCATCGCCCGCCGCGCCGGGAGATAGATCGCGAGCGCCATCGCGCCGAGCAACGCCAGCGGGATTCCGACAAACGTAGCCGGGTCGCTCGCCGTGATGCCGTAGATCAGGTCTTGCGCATAGCGGGCGAGCAAATACGCCAGGGGAATCCCCACCGCCAGGCCCGTTGCGGCGGTCGTCATGCCGCGCAGGAATAACATCCGCAGCACTCCGCCACGCGGCGCTCCCAGCGCCATGCGGATTCCGATGTCGCGAGTCTGCTCCGACACCATGTACGACATCACGCCATAGACCCCCACCGACGCCAATACCAGGGCCAGCATGCCGAAAATTCCCATGAAGACTTCCACGTAGTTCAGCCCGATGGCCTGGTCGTGCAGCGATTTCTCGAGCGTCTGCATGTTGCTGATGGGTAGCTCCGGGTCGATCGAGCGGATGGCCGCCGTCACCGCCGGGGCCAGTTGCAGCGGGTCGCCCGCCGTCCGCACTCCGACGTCCATCCACAGTCCCGGCGCCTGCTGGTAGGGAAGAAATATCATGCGCCGCGGTTCCCGGTCGTAGGCGTTATGCACGACATCTGCCACCACACCTGCACTCGTCATCCACCCTTCTTTGGAATCCGCCTTGCCCATCTTCACGCGATGGCCGACGGGAGATTCGTTCTTCCACCAGCGGTCTGCCAGGCTCTGGTTGATCACCGCCACGCGCGGCGCATCCGGCCCGTCGGCCTCGGTCAACAGCCGTCCCGCGCGCAAGACGGCGTGAAACGTGTCGAAGTACTTCGCGCTGGTCAGTTGGTACATCCCGACCGGCGCATTCCCCGGTTCCTCCGCGCGGCCTTCGATGGTGAAGAGACGGTTGGTGGAATGATTGGAATACGGCAGCGATGTCACGGCTACCGCCGAGCGCACTCCGGGGATCGCCTCCACCCGGCGAAGTACCTCATGGTAGAAACCGGCCATTTGATAGGGTTCGTGGTATTTCGTATCGGTCAGTCCCAATCGCATGGTCAACAGGCTGTTTGGCTCCAGGTTTTCGCCGGAGATCATCAGGGTATGGAAGCCGCGCATCATCAGGCCGGCGCCCACCAGCAGCACCACCGCCAGCGCCATCTCTGCCGCCACCAGAACGCTGCGCAAGCGGTGATGCGCGCGCGTACCAGACCCGCCGCGGCCGCCTTCCTTCAGCGCATCGGTCAGGTTGGGCCGCGAATTCTGCCACGCCGGCGCCAGGCCGGCCAGAATGCCGCTGGCCACCGCCGCCGCCAGCGTGAAACCCAGCGCCCGCCCATCCAGACGAATGTCCTTCCATCCCACAATGTAGCGTTCGATCTCCGGCGGCATCCCGGCGCGAATCAGGCCGATTCCCCAGTTCGCCACTAGCAGTCCCAGGGCCGCTCCCGCCAGCGCCAGCAGAACGCTCTCCGTCACCAGTTGCGTCACGATGCGCCCGCGTCCCGCCCCCAATGCGGTTCGCACGGCCACCTCGCGCAACCGTCCGGTGGCGCGCGCGAACTGCAGGTTCGCCACGTTGACGCACGCGATCAGCAGCACGAAGCAGACCGAGGCCAGCATCATGATCAGATACTCGTTGGTTTCCCGATCCACGATAAACCGGTGCGCCGGCCACACCGCGAAATGGCGATTCTTGTTGGTGTCCGGGTAGGCTTGCTTCAACCGATTGGCAATGCCTTCCAGTTCCGCTTGCGCCTGCTCCACCGTGCGGCCCGGCTTGAGCCGCGCTACGGTTACGATCGACTGTGAGCTCCGCGAAGTGCGCTGTGCGGGCGTTGGCGCCATGGGCGTCCACAGGTCCGTGCCCAGCGGGAAAGCAAACTTGGGAGGCATTACCCCGATCACCGTGCAATTCTGATCGTCCAGCCGGATGGTCTTGCCGAGAATGTGGGGATCGCCCGCGAAACGGTTGCCCCACAGGGCGTCGCTGAAGATCACTTCGCGCTCGCGGCCCGGCTGGTCTTCGCCCGCTTGAAACGCGCGCCCCAGCGCCGGCTGCACCTGCATCACGTCGAAAAAATTCGCGTTGACCAGGGCCTGCTCCGCGCGCTCCGGTTCGCCTCCCGTGCTGACGATGTTGGCCAGCCCGTATTCCCAACTCGCCATGCTCTCGAGGGTCCCGCTCTGCCGCCGGACGTCCTCGATATCGGCCGGTGCGGCGAAGTCGAATTCGTTAGGATTGTCCACGCGCTGCCCCAGGATCACCATGGTTTCCAGATGCGGCAGCGGTATGGGCTTCCACAGCAGCGCATCGGCGGAGCTATAAACCGCGGTGGTCGCGCCGATTCCCAGAGCCAGCGTGACGATGGCGGTGAGCGAGAAGCCCGGCGACTTCCATAACATGCGCGCACCGTAGCGGACGTCGTTCCATAGAGTCATGGGGTACCCCGGTCTCTACCCATTACGAAAACTGGAGACGATATGTTGCAGATTAAAGCCTGGCCTACTCGTGTTTTTCCAGTTGTAACGTGATGGAGCCGATGGCGAATTGCAGCCGCACGCGGATCTGCACGGGCAGCTTGCGGCGATCGTCGGTCAGCCAGATGTAAAGGCGCGCGGAGCGGCGATACAGGACGTTGTCGAACAGGTAAGCCTCATATCGTATCGTTTTGAAAACGCCTTCGGGCGTCTTGATGTCTTCGCGTTGCTGGGCTTCCACTTTCGCCAGCACACTCTTTTTGCCATCGGTCACCGGAATTTGCGTACTCTGGCCGGGCTCCAGAGACAACGTCCGCAGGAAATACAGGCCGCCCGCGATCTCGTGGGTGCAAGCCGGTATCTCGGTCTCGCGGGCCAGAAACACGGCATTCTTGGCGCGGTCCCGCTCCAGGTAGTCGGCCTTGTGGCCGGCGTAGTCGAAGGTGATCTTGGTTTCGCGGTCGCGGCTGCCTTCGTGCGTGCTCATCTGCGCCAGTTGGGCGCAAATGCCCTGGGTGAGATTGGCGCTGTAATCGTCGTCTACCTTATAGAGTTTGGAAACCAACCCGGTGGATTCCAGGTGCAGGTTCACCTGCCACCCGCTATTGGGAACCGAGAGCCATTGAATCTTGGCTTTTCCGGCCGTAATCAGCCGCCATTCGACGTTGTAGTAGAGCGTTTCCTTGTCGGGAAGGCCGTTATTCTGTGCCAGTGCCGGAGACAGACAGACCAGGAGCGCCCAGAGCGGCTTCGATGTCATGAAAAGGTCAGTGTCGCAGATGGGGCCGGGGTGACGCAAATCGGCCGCGCAAATCGTGCCGGAACATTTCGCCCGGTTTGTGCGTCCCGGTGTTGAGATAATACAGCTTATGCCATCCGGCACTTTCTTCCGCCGACCGGCGGTTCTTCTGGCGCTGTGCCTCTGCTCGGTGGGCGCGGTGGTTACGCTGTTGGGGCGCCTGGCCACCGGACCTTCGGCCGTGCCCAAGTCCGTTGAGATCTCGAACGAGCCCGGCGCCAAGGCCTATCCGGTCTTCTCGCCGGACGGCGCGCGGCTGGCCTACAGCGCCCGGGGCACGTCCTCGAAGGACGACGTGTTTCATGTGATGATGCGCGGCGTGCCCAAGGGCGAGCCGTTGCAGTTGACTCGCTCGGCGGGTAACGACGTCAGCCCTGCCTGGTCGCCCGACGGCGCCCGTATCGCCTTCGTGCGCGTGGAAGACCAGGGCGCGGCTTGCGTGGTGATCTCCACCGCATCGCCCGCCGATGAACGCAAATTCCCGGGATGCGCCGCTCCCGGCGACGAAACGCAGCCCTTCCCGGCGGTTTCCTGGATGCACGACGGCCGCTCGCTGGTGGTGGTCGAAACCGCCGACAAGCAGCCCGCCTCGCTCGCCATCCTGACTCTCGATACCGGCGCCATCCGCCCCATTACCCATCCGCCCGCCGGCACCGACGGCGATTCCACGCCCGTGGTATCGCCCGACGGCAACACCATCGCTTTCGTCCGCGGCACCGTCTCCGGCGGCGCCGATATTTTTCTCTGCGACCTCACCGGCGCCAATCCGCGCCGCCTCACTTTCGACGACCACGCCATTCGCGGCATCACCTGGACGCGCGACGGCCAGGACCTCATGTACACCGGCGACCGCGCCGGCGGTTGGAAAGTCTGGCGCGTGCCGGCTTATGGCGGCAGCCCTCGCGACCTCATCCTGGCGGGCCGCGACGCTTCTTACGTCACGGCCGCGCCCGCCGGCAACCGCCTGGTGTATACCGTGAGCCCCACCGTCTCCTCCATCTGGTGCGGCGCGTTGGGCAAGCGCGACGCCGCCGGCGAGGACCACCCCGTCATCCGCTCCACCGGCCGTGAATCCTGCCCCCGCTATTCGCCCGACGGCAAAAAGATTGCCGACATCTCCGACCAGACCGGCCACGACGAAATCTGGCTCTGCGACGCCGATGGCAACAACCGCGTCCAGATGACCCATCTCAATGGGCCGGACCTCGCGCGCGTGCGCTGGTCGCCTGACGGCAACCTGCTGATCTTCGACGCCTCCGGCGATCGCGGCATCGAACTCTACACGCTGCCGGCCGTGGCCGCGAGCAAACCCACGAACGTGCAGATGGACGCCATCAACGGCTCCTTTTCACACGACGGCAAGACCATTTACTTCCAGTCGACGCGCGGCCAGATCTGGAAGGCCTCGCTCAATGGCGGCAGCCCGGTACAGCTCTCGAAGCGGTTTGGCGCAGCGCAGCCGGTGGAGTCGGCCGACGGCAAGTATATCTACTTTCGCGATCGCCGCACCTTCTGGCGCGTCCCCGTAGCCGGCGGTGAAGAGGAAGAAGCCATCATCCCAGAACACGACCTCACATGGTCCACCACCATTCAGCCCGTCCATGACGGCGTTTATTACCTGGAACTCGATCGCGCCGCCCGCGGCATGGCGGTTTCGTTTTTCGATTTCGCCGCCAGGCGTAGCGAAGTGGTATTTCACATCAAGAATTCGGACCACACTGGATCGTCGACATTCTCGGTTTCGCCCGACGGCAAAACCGTCCTCTATCCCCGCGTGGACCAGAGCCAGACCAACCTGGTGATTGTGGACAATTTCCGGTAGGGTCCCGATGCGAGCCACGACCGTGAGGGAGTGGGTTCCCGTGGCATGCGTTTAGCTTGCCCGGAACAGGCTGTCAAGCCCGCTCAACGGTCCCACCGCAGAGTTCTTACTGCACGTGCAATTCTTGCGGCACGGGTTGGCGGCGGACCTTGATTTTGCCTTCGTTCTTGCGGGCTGCCGCGAGATCATAGGCAACTTGCATCCGCAACCACGTTTCCTCCGTGCTACCGAATGCCTTCGTTAGCCGGATAGCCATCTCCGGGCTGATACCAGACTTTCCGTTGACGACATTGTTAAGTGCTTGCCGGGTGACGCCGAGGACCTTTGCGCCCGCGGTTACAGACAGGCCCAACGGCTCAAGGCAATCATGCCGGACGATGCGACCCGGATGTACGGGGTTTTTCATGGGCATGGCGGTTTTCCCCTTCTCTAGTGGTAGTCGATCAGTTCAACGTCAAACGCGTCCGCTCCTTCAAAACGGAAAATGATGCGCCAGTTGGCCCGCACCGTCACGGACCACAGCCCCTTCAAGTCGCCTTTGAGTGGATGCAGGCGATAGCGGGGAATATCCAGAGCTTGCGGTGTGATGGCCGTGTCGAGAACCGTAAGGATTCGTTCAACCGTCTCCAACAGGTCGGGACGTATCCCGCTGCGGTCACCGCGTTCATAGAGCCGTTTGAGGCCACGATGCTTGAAGCTCCTAATCATCAGGATACACCGTAAAGTAACACTTGTCAGTTGTCAACACAAATGAAGCGGTAGAATCGGCGGCATGAGGCGGAACCAGAAAACCACGGCCGGGGTGTCGAGCGAACCGCATGGCCCTCATTGTCTCATGCCATAATGTTGCCATGAAACTTTCTGAAGGCAAATTGAAGCGCATGAAAGCGCTGGCCAACCAACGCGGCGTCATTGCCGCGGCCGCCATGGATCAACGCGGCAGCTTGCAGAAATCCCTGGCCGCGGCGCGCGGCGTGAGTGTCAAAGAGATCACTCCCGCCATGATGGGCGAATTCAAGACGGTGGTGACGAAAGTTCTGACCCCGCACGCCAGCGCCATTCTGCTCGACCCGGAATTCGGCCTGGAGGCCAGCCACGCGCGCAGTTCCAACGCCGGGCTCCTTCTGGCGTATGAGTTGAGCGGCTACGACAACACGCGGCCCGGCCGGCTCCCCGATCTGCTGCCGCACGTTTCCGCCAAACGCATCGCCGATTGGGGCGCCGACGCGGTCAAGATTCTCATCTACTACACGCCCTATGAAGAGGCCGCCATCAACGATATCAAGCATGCTTTTGTGGAACGCATCGGCGCGGAATGCGAAACTTGGGAAATCCCTTTCTTCCTGGAATTCGTGGGCTACGATCCGAAAGGCGGTGACGAGAAAGGGCTGGAGTATGCCAAAGCCAAGCCCTCGGTGGTTAAGAAAAGCATGCAGGAGTTCTCCAAGCCGCGGTACCGCGTGGACGTGTTGAAGGTGGAAGTGCCGGTGAACGCCGAGTTCGTCGAAGGCTCCAGCGTCTACGGAGGACAGAAGGCCTACACCCGCGAGGAAGCGCTCGGCCATTTCCGCGAGGCGGCGGCCCTGGCCTCGCGGCCGTTCATTTATCTGAGCGCCGGCGTGGGCAACGCCCAATTCACCGAATCGCTGAGAATGGCCGCGGAGGCCGGCACGGATTATTCGGGCGTGCTGTGCGGGCGCGCCACCTGGAAGGAAGGCATTCCGGTGTACGCCAAACAGGGCGCCAAGGGACTCGAAGAGTGGCTGCAGCGCGAAGGCGTGCGCAACATCAACGCGGTGAACGAGGCGATTCGCCCGGCCACGCCCTGGTACGCCAAGCTGGGGATGCAAGCGCCGGCCTGATTACGTGCGTGTGTAGAACGACGCCAGCGAGATGGCGGCCACGCCCCCCGCAAAAAGCAGCAGCATCAGAACCGCGGAGAGCTTCACCCGCAGATCGCCGCCCTTGTATTCTCTCCAGACCAGCAGGCCGAAGAGCGCGGCCAGCAGCGGAGCCGATTGAGACAGCAGGTCGAGAGTCGCCTGCGGCAGATGGGTATCGCCTTTGGGCGTGGTCGTCACCAGAGCGGCCGTGGCTCCGAGGGCCCACAGCCCGCCGCCGATTGCGCCCATCGCGTGCTGCCGCATGGAGCCTTTCAGGTAGGCGGTGAATTCCAGCGGGTCGCCTTCGATCGGCAGATTCATGAAGAACAGGTTGAATACGAAGGTCGAGAACAACACCCCCACTCCGAAGATCGCCATGAGCGAGTAGGGTCCGAGGCCGATCTCCACGATCTGCGCTTTTGCCAACAGCGGCGGAAAAGTTCCCATCAGGCCGCCGCCGAGCATCGCCAGAATGATTCCCTGCATCGAAGAGGGCCGCCGCGTGCTCTTGGCGGTTCCGGCGCGCGCCTGGTTCTCGTGCTTCAAAACGCCCAGCCGCGAAAAAGCCGAGCAGTTCAGGATGACCGCCAGGGCCAGCAGCGCGCAACCGCCGAAGAGGAATGCCGGGTTGACGCCGGGCCCCGTCGCGTAGCTGATGGCGGACCCGACGATGAAGGCGAAGCCGAAACCAACCGGGAAAGTCAGGGAGATCCCGGCCACCGACACGGCCGCAATCATCAGCATGTTGGCGAAATTGAAAAGCACCGCTCCCAGGAACCCGAACAGCCATTCTCGCTTGCCCGCGCTCATCAGGTCGTCGCGGAAATTGAAGCCGTCGAAGCCCAGGTTGCCTGCCGTAAGGGCTAGAATCAGGGCCACTGCCGCCAAGCCAAGGGCGAAATCGAAACAGAAAAGTTCGAAGCGCCACTTGCCGGCCAGTTTGTAGAAGTTGGCCCAGGAGCCCAAACAGACCAGGCTGAGGATCATTAAATACGTCAAAGTGGTTGTATCGTGAGGCAGAATCATGATTTCACCCTGGAAACGTGAGGGTACAATGCCGCGGGCATGCTGGTCAACCCTGGATCATTTACCCACCTGGGCCGCACGGTGGGCTGGTGGCATCAGGAGCGGCGGCTGGCCTTGCACCTGCAGCAGCTCAATCGGCTTGGGGTGGTGGGCACAATCGGGCAGCGGGACGGCCGAATAGTAGTCGAGCGAGTATTGTGTGCCGCGCGGAAGCCAGTCGATGCAGATGTCGGCCGCGCGCGGAGCGATGTCCCGCCACAGCCCTCGGGCCGACGCCGTGCGATCCAGGTCGGGCCCCGCCGCCTGTTTCAGGTAGACGGTTCCGGCCGCGGCGCCGGCGGCGATCGAGAGCACGGCGGCCAGGCGGCGGCCGCGGCGTTCCAGCATCCACACTCCAGCGGCCAGCGCCAGGGGAAGCAGCCAGAACCAGCGAAAGGGCGGCGGCATGGCATGCGAAATACCCGAGGGAACGGCCGAAGGAAGTATGGGAGCGGCGATGGCGAACGCTACCAGCAGGACGCTGCAACCCGCCAGATAAGGCGCGGCGCCGCCGGCTTCGGCCAGGCCCAGTCCCAGCAGAGCGGCGGCGGCCGGCAGCAGTGGAAGAATATACGCCGGCAGTTTGTTGACGGACGCGGAAAAGAAGACCAGCACCAGCAAGAGCCAGCAAAGCAGGAACCAGCGGCGCGGATCGCGGAGGAAGGCGCGGCGCAGAGCCAGCCCCGCGAGCGGAGTCCACGGCAGCAGCGCCGCCAGCACGATCGGCAGGTAGAACCAGAAGGGCTGTCCATGCTGCAGAGCCGCGGCGGAGACAAAGCGCTCGACGTGATGCTTCCAGAGGAAATCTTTCAGGAACGCCGGGCCGTTGCGCAGTGTGCACAGCACGTACCAGGGCAGGACCACCACCAGGAAAGGCAAGACAATGCGCGGCTGCAGCCAGATGAGATTGTCGCGCCAGGCTGTCCGCACGGGACGGCCCCACGGGTACAGCAGTGGCGTGACCAGCACCAGCGGGACCAGGCCTTTGGCCAGCACCGCCAACGCCAGACACACGGCGGCCGCGGGCAGCAGCTTGGGGTCGCGCCGTGTCACCCAAGGCAATGCCAGCAGCATGGCGGCCGAATAGGTCGCGGTGAGCGGCAGATCCGGAACGCCTACTTGCGAGCAGACGATCCACCCAGCCGACGTGCCCAGAATCACCGTGGCAAAACTGGCCGGCGCGCATCCGAACTCGCGATTCAGTATCCACCAGTAGAACGCCAGGAATGCGCAGCCGAGCAGCCCCACCGGAAGCCGCGGGGCCACTTCCGGACCCAGCCCGGCGCGAAACGCGGCGCCTTCCATCCAATAGAGCAGGGCCGGTTTTTCGAACCACGGCTGGCCGTTGAGCCGGGGCGTCACCCAGTCCCCGGAAGCTGCCATCGACCGCGCGATGGAGGCGTAACGCGGCTCGTCGGGCCCGATCAGCCCCACTCTCGCCATGTCAAAAAAAAAGAGGAAGTATGCCAGGGGCAGCAGCAGCCACAGCGCGCGCGGAATTTTCCTGGCCATTTCTCCTATTATAGGGGCGTGGATGCTACGTTCCCCGGTTTGCTTCCCGGGACTGCGATCTGATGACATGGTGGATGTGATGCTGTTTGATATTGGGAAACTACCGACGGCCGAAAATTCGGCCATCCATCTGCACCCCTCCGATAATGTCGCGATTGCGCGCATGGCCATCGCGCCGGGAACCGAATTGCTGGTGGATGGCGTGCGCCTCGTGACCGTCGACGCGATCCCCGCGGGCCACAAAGTAGCCTTGCGCAGCATCGCGCCTGGAGAGATGGTGGAGCGCTACGGGCAGGGCATCGGCCGGGCGCGCACCGCCATCGAACCCGGCCGGCACGTCCATACGCACAACCTGGCATTCGAGGAGTTGCAGCCGGCCTACGAGTTTCCGGCGGGCGAAACCACGCCGCCCGTCCGCAGGACCGCTCCGTCCTTTCTCGGATACGTCCGGGAAGACGGCCGCGTGGGGACGCGCAATTATGTCGCGGTGGTGGCGGCGAGCAACTGCGCGGCCCACACCGCCGAGCTGATCGCGCAAAGCTATCACGCGGAAACACTGCCGCCCAACGTGGACGGCGTGGTGGCCTTCCCGCACGGCGAAGGATGCGGCCACGCGTTCGGGCCGGACGTCGATCAGCTCCGCCGCACCTTGAGCGGCGTGCTGGCGCATCCCAACGTCTCAGCCGCGGTGGTGCTGGGCCTCGGATGCGAGGTCAACCAGATCGACCACTATCTGGGATCGCAGGCGCCCGCAACCGGGCGGCTGGCCGGCCTGACCCTGCAATCGAGCGGCGGCACGCGCGGCGCCATCGAAGCCGCGCGGCGCGAAATCGGGCGCTTCCTGGAACGCGCGGCCGGGGAACGCCGCACCGAAGCCCCGGCCTCCAAGATGGTCCTGGGGTTGAACTGCGGCGGCTCGGACTCTTTCTCCGGCATCACGGCCAATCCCGCGCTGGGCTGTTGCTCGGACCTGCTGGTGGAGATCGGCGGCACGGCGGTGTTGGCCGAGACGCCTGAGATTTTCGGTGCCGAGCATTTGCTGGTGAAGCGCGCCAGAAACCGGGAAGTGGCTCAGAAACTGTTAGATACGATCCGTGACTACAAGCGATACTTGAGCCGCTTTGAGGGCAGTTTCGACGACAATCCCACGCCTGGAAACAAGGCCGGCGGCTTGAGCAACATCCTGGAAAAATCGCTGGGCGCGGTGGCCAAGGGCGGCACCTCGCCGTTGATCGAAGTCTACCAATACGCCGAAGCGGTGACCGCGCCGGGTTTCGTTTTCATGAATACGCCGGGGTACGACCCGGTATCGCTGGCCGGCCTCGCCGCCGGCGGCTGCAACCTGATCGCGTTCACCACCGGGCGCGGCAGCGCCATCGGCTTCCCCACTATTCCGGTCGTCAAGATTGCCACCAACAGCGACACCTTCCGCCGCATGCGCGACAACATGGATGTCAACGCGGGACGCATCGCCGATGGCGAAGCCACCGTGCAAACCGTGGGCCGCGAGATCTTCGACCTGCTGCTGGAGGCAGCTTCGGGCCGCCGCACCTGCGCCGAACAGATGGGCCACCAGGAATTCGTGCCCTGGCGCATTGGGCCGGTGATGTAAGGCGTGACGAAGCCCGTTTTTCTCGCCCAGGTTGCAGCTTTGGGATAGTTTCCGAGGAACCCACCTTGCCGGGACAACTCCGAAAGTGCCCGACTTCACTCAGAAGTTGTCCCACATTTCGGAGATGCGACTTCCTCATTGAGGCGGGCGATGCCGACCATCGGATCAATTCCGGCCCAGGTTCATGGAACCACTGTAAGAGGTTGTGGGCGGCCCTTCCGGCTTTCCATCCTGGGCGCCAATCGAGTACCGTTGAATGGATGGAGCAAAGTGAGCGCACCCCTGCACTCCTGCCAGAGGACCGGACGATCCCTTTGTGCGTGGATCTGGACGGCGCGCTGATCCAGTCGGACACGCTTTGGGACGGCTTGTGGTCCGCCGCCCGAGAGCATCCGCGCGCTTTCCTGGGGGCTTGTCTGGCCCTGAAGCAGGGCCGGGCGCAGTTCAAGCGGAGAATTGCGTCGCTGGCGGCAGCCGACCCCGCCGCCTTGCCATACCGCGGCGATTTTCTGCAATTCCTGACGGCGGAAGCCCGCTCCGGGCGGCCCCTGATTCTGGCTACCGCGGCGGACGAAACGGTGGCCCGAGGTGTGGCCCGGCATCTCGGAATTTTCGACCGCGTGATCGCCAGTGATGGCGAGGTCAACCGGAAGGGGAGCGACAAGCTGGAGGCGATCGGAACGGCCATGCCCCGCTTCCTTTACGCCGGCGATTCGATTGCCGACCTGCCGGTCTGGAAGGCGTCGCAAGGCGCCATTGTCGCCGGGAACAATCGAACCGTGCTGCGGACGCTGCGGGAATGCGGTGTGACCGTCTACGGCCGCTTTCCGAACAGGGCCTCGGTTCCCGGCGCCATCGTCCGCGCGATTCGCGTCCCTCAGTGGGCCAAGAACCTGCTGGTATTCCTACCCGTCTTTTTCGGCCACCGGACCACCGATCTCCACGCCTGGCTGTCAGGCCTGCTGGTGCTGGCGGTTTTCTGCGCTACCACTTCGATCGGTTACATCATGAACGATCTCCTGGACCTGGAGGCGGACCGCCAGGATCCCCGGAAACGCACGCGGCCTTTTGCCGCCGGCGACCTGTCGATTCCCACGGGGCTCGCGCTCATGGCCGGGTTGAGTTGCGCCGCTCTGGGGTTGTCGCCGCTTCTACCTGCCGCCGCGCGGTTGTGGGTCTGCGCCTATCTCGCCGGGGCGCTGTTCTATTCGCTGCATTTGAAGACCCGCCTGCTGGCCGACGTGGTCGGGCTGGCAGTGCTGTACGTGTTGCGCGTGATGGCGGGGGGCGCGGCCACCGGCATCGTCATCTCGCCGTGGACCCTGGCGTTCTGTCTCTTCATCTTTTACAGCCTGGCGCTGGTGAAGCGTTTTTGCGAGCTCCGGTCGTTGCCCGAGCCGCGGCGCGCGTCGGCCCGCCGGAGCTACCAAATAGCCGACCTGCCGATTGTCGCGGCCAACGGCGTGGGCAGCGGGATTCTCTCGGTGGTAGTGTTTGCCCTGTACATCAGCAGCCCCGAAGTGGGAGTCACGTACCGCTCTCCGGGCTGGCTCTGGCTGGCCTGTCCGGTGATGCTGTACTGGTTCGGCCGTCTCTGGATTCTGGCCAATCGCGGGGTGAACTTCGACGATCCATTTCTCTTCACCTGCAAAGACCAAATCAGCTATATCACTGCCGCTTGCATCGCCGCGATCTGGTTTCTCGCGTCGATGGGCGCATAGAGGAAAGGACCGTCTGGACATGGTGCGCCTCCCAACCCAAGGTGCTGACTGACTCTCGCACCAGCGCGCCATCACCTCAGGCGGATCAGCTTGCCATCCTCGAACGTGAAGACACAGTCCATCTTCTCGAGCTCGTCGGGCGAAAGCGGTCCCGCGCGTGCGACGTGGATGGCCAGGCTGCGGTCGCGAAACCACAATTCCGCTACAAACAACATGTCCCAGCTCTGAAGCGGGTCGTCCAGGAATGCCACCCGGCTGCCTGGGCGCACGCTTGGATTGACGGCTCGAAACTGTTCGATCACTTCCCAGGTTGGCCGCCCTAGCGCCGCCATGACAAAGTCCGGCGAGCGGCGCCGGTTCTCGCGCGCCCACAGAAGAACGGCCGCTCCAGCCAGCGCGGCAGCCAAACCCTTGCGGCCCAGGCGCCGCAAGATCGGCTCGCGCGAGAGCACGCCCGCAAGTACGTCGACGAGATCGCCGAGGACCACCGCGCCGAAGATGGCCCACCCGGCCATCGGGATCGCGAGGCAGGCCCCGCTCCTGCCTTCCAGAAACTCGATCGGCAGCGGCGTCAAGACCATAAACATCCAACAGAATCGAAGCACCGGCCGATCCCTGCGCCATGCCAGGTATGCCAGCGCCGCCCAGAGCGCCAGCATCCCGACCCACCCTGAGCTCCACCCCAGCAACAGGTCCCCCAGATATGCCTGCTGAAACCACTTCACACGTTGCAGGGCAAAAACAGGATGGTACGCAGGGGAGCTCATCATCCGGTCCGGGCCAAATGCCAGCCCATAAATGTACAAAAGATTGAGAACCGATCCGAACAGCGCGGCCTTTCCCGGACCCCGCAGCCACTCCAGAATTCCCCTCCCATCCGGCCGCTCCGGCCTGTGGTAGATCCATTCGTACACCAGTAACACAACGGGCAGTGTTACGGCCATTTCCTTTGAGTCGAGAGCGCATAGATACAGGCCGAGAAACGCCAGTGTCTCCCCGGTTCCGAGGAGCCGGCCGCGTTTGCGAATCCGCGCGTAGTACACAAAGGAACCGAGATAGAAGAAGTAACAGAGAACGTCGGGCACGAACGCGGTGTTGTAGTTTAGGTTACTCAGGCCGACATGATAGCAGGCGACCAGCGCAGCCAGGCCCGCGGCCAGTTCACCGCCGCCCAGAAGCCTTGCCATCCGGTACATCAAGTAAGCGCTCGCCAGCAGGACCAGCCAGGTCGCCACATGATACGGGGCGGGGTTCAGGCCGAAGAGGGAGAAAACCGCAAGGTAAAACAGCCCGCTCATCGGCCGGTAGAAACCGCCCCACGGCATGAGTAACGACGATACGAGCCGCAGTCCTGCGTGGTTCCTATAGAAGTAGGCAATGCAAAAGATCGCGTCCTCTGGATGATGGACGCTCAGGCTGCTCCACGAAAAGTAGACAAAATAGGCGGCAAGGAATGCTCCTAATGCGCCACTTCGCCAGACCTTTGGCAGTTTCCGCGGCCTCGACCAATTCTGCGTCGCTCGATCATGATTGTCAATACGCAGGGGGTTACTGAGCCGTGACCAAAGGGAGCGGCTGCCTATTCACCCGGAGCCGCCGGGCTGCCGCCAACTCCCGGGAAAACCCGTTACGGGATACTGATCGGAACCGGCTTGGCAAACAAGCCCCGCGATGATCGGTAAATCGGTCTCCCACCATCAAATCGTCGCGAAGCTCGGTGCGGGCGGTTCGAGTTTACCGGCCGGAAATAGCCTCGGGTTCGCCTGCGTCTTGCGCCCGGCGGCCCTTTGGCGGAAAATGCGGACGCACCAGAGGGCTATAAAATGGACGAATCCCTGCCAAGGTTCATCCTGGGATGGAGTGTCCCGCGCGAACCGCGGGGATAGGCGTTCTACGACGCGGCGAAGCGCCTCGGCGTAATTTGAGCAGAAGCGCGGACGGAAAGCCGGATTTAGTCATCTGGGAACGCTGGCCCCTTACCGCAATCCGCAATGGATCCAGCTAGTTTCCGGGAAGCTTCCCTGGCACCATACACAATTTCAGGCCGGCTTGTCTGGCGGTTAAAATGTATAGCAGTTCGGGGCCATGGCGTATGGCTTCTGAGCGGAAACGGAGAAGCAATCATGAATGCTCAACCTAGACCGCTAAACAAACCTTTGATCGTGTTCACATTGGTGGTCACTGTATTTGGGGAGACCGTAAGCAAGACGGCGCAGCCCACGTACCACAGCCCGCAGACAGCATTGCTTCTGGGTGTGTTCGCGCTTGTGTTGTCCCCAGTATTTATCGTTTGGGCGCGGGCACTCTGGAATACCCTGGTGCCACGCATCACGGGCTGGCGAGAGATCACGTTTTGGGAAGCGGCGGGCCTCAGCGCGCTGCTGGCGTTTCTGCTGTAAATCGCTGTCTCCGAAGCGAAACCGATACGCAGCACACCCCCCACTGATGTGGCCGATATACAGACTTCACGGCCGCTTGTCGGAAAGTACCGACTTTCCTCGACGCCCTTCCTACACATCCGACTGTGGGAGCTGTGTTCGGGCGGGCGTTGAAGAGATCTCTACCTCTTTGAACTGGAATGCCAGGACCGCGCCACTGCTGAACAGTATCTCGTGACGTAGAAGGCCGTCGCCCGCGTCCGTGAGTTCGTGATACCCCAAGTCGTCAAAACCGCCCACACCCCGATTGAACAGCGGATCGGCCGACGGGAAATCTATCAGCACCAAGCGGACGGACGAATAGACCACACGCCACACGTATTGATCGCGCGCGTCCAAGATCGTCAGTTCGACACGTACCGGGTATGCCGTTAGGCTCTGCCAGGGCCAAGCAGGTCCACCGAGCGGTGCCGGCCGGCTCCCATCGATTATGCGAACGTCAAGTAGCTCTGCGTCGTGAATGTCGGTATCAGCGAAAAAATCGTACGCATGCTCGCCGACGCGACCGCGGAGCCCCTCCAGGTTAGCTCGATACGCCTCGAACGCTCGCGACCATTGAAGCCGGTAGTCCTCGGCTTCAGGGCCGACTCGCTAAGACCCTCGCCACATGCTCTTTGTGAAGTACTTCATCTCCGGTCCGAGTATCGCACGAGGAAGGAGAGGCAAAGGCCGGTTGTGGACAAAAGACGGCCATATGTCCCGGCAGCTGTGCTGAGGCGGGGAACAAGCTGCCGTGGAAACCCGCGTGCCCTGAGATGCGGCAGACGGAACGTATCTCCAGTCGTGGAGATCCGTTGTGCTTGTTGCATGAGTCATAAGGCTACAGGGATGAGGCGCGGAACTACGGAAAGGTACGGTCACAAATGAAATCGTGCATCGCAATTCTGGCGTTGGCGGCGTCGGCAATTGGCCAGTCCAACAACGCCGTAGCCCTGGCTCCCCGTGCCTTCATCCCGCTGGGGATGCAAAACGAATTGCCACTCAGTCTCGCCAGCGATGCAACTGGGAATTTCTACGTGGCAGGCACAGAACAAAACCATGTGCTCGTCCTCAAAGTCGATTCCAACGGAAATGTACTGTATTCGAGGTCGTTCGGCGGAAGCGGCATCGACAGGCCATTGGCAATCGCTGTAGACACGGCAGGCAGCAGTTACGTCGTCGGAGTCACAAGTTCTCTCGATTTTCCGGTCGTGAACTCGAATCCGAGCACAGGGACGTTGTTCTGCACCAAGCTCTCTCCGGACGGTTCCGCAATTGTCTATTCCACGCTAATCGGTACCGCCCATCCATCTGGAGCCGCCGCTGACTCCAGCGGCAGCCTATATCTGACGGGCGTAGCGAGTTCGAAGGACCTTGCGGCCACCCCTGGAGCTTTCCAGACCGCAAGCCACGGGCCGGATGCGTTCGTGTTGAAGCTCGGACCGGATGGGAAGATCGCGTTCGCAACATTTCTCGGCGGAAACGGCCCAGCCTGCAATCCGGGCGGTTCCTGTCTTGTCGGCGTTCCCTTTCCCGCGCCACTTACGGACGATGAGGAAGGATTTGGAATTGCCGTAGACCAAACGGGGAACGTGTACGTCGCCGGGGTCACGAATGCGGCGGATTTTCCCGTGACGCCGAACGCCTTCCAGACGAAGTATGCGGACCCAGCCGGCATGGCGGACCAAGGCTTTATCGCAAAACTCAGTCCGGATGGCTCCCAATTGCTTTACTCAACTTATCTTGGAACGGCCAGCGGCGAACGCATCGTCAGTCTCGCGGTGGACAGTTCTGGCGATGCCGTCGTGGGAGGGCTTACGTATTCGACCTCATTCCCGACTACCGCCGATGCGCTGTTCCCCTCGCCGCATGCGCCAGGGGGATTCATCGGCAGATTGAACTCGCAGGGATCCGCACTTGTGTATGCGACATATCTGGGCAACTCGGCTCCGGGCAACAACGCCTCGGAGGTGTGGGGCATCGCCATTGACGATGGTGGGAACATCGATGTTACCGGGTGGGCCGGATATGGGACGATCCCGACCTCGGACTTCCCAGTGACCACCGGCGCAATGCCTACGGGTTTCACGTACCTCACCCAATTGAGCGGTGACGGCAAATCCTTGATCTACTCGACCCTACTTCCATATGGCAGTGGCGGGACCGCAGTTGCAACAGGCCTGTCTCGAACATCCTCGGTACTCGGCGATGCCGGCGTGCTCACGATTTTCGGGCAGGCAGATTTAACGTTGCCTACGGTTTTCGGCCTCGCGAACATCGCTGGACCGTATCTCGATGGGCAGGTTGCGCCCGGTGAAATCATCTCGCTCTATGGAACAAATCTTGGACCGGATCAGGCGGTCGCGTTGAAGCTTGACTCCTCCGGATTCATAACGACGGACCTTGCGGGGGTGCAAGTGACGTTCGACGGTATACTTGCGCCTGTCATAATGGCTCAAAGGAACCAATTGAACGTTCAAGTGCCATATGAAATTGCGGGAAAGAACGTGACAGTGATGCAGATTACCAGCGCTGCCGGAACGTCGCAGTCTTTCCCGCTACAAGTGGCCGTTTCGGAACCGGGCATCCTCACAGTTGACACACTGTACGCCGCGGCGATCAATCAGGACGGTTCGATCAACACGCAGTACAATCCCGCACCGCAAGGGTCGATTATCACCCTGTTTGCAACCGGCACAGGCTTATGGAACGGCGATCTGAAAACCGGGCAGGTCTCCTCAGCTTCGCTGGTCTCTCCTACATCGCCGGTCAAAGTGCTCATTCCCATATCGTCCAACCTGGTAGAAGCGGAGGTCCTGTACGCCGGGTCGGCGCCAACCCTAACGGACGGCGTTCTTCAGTTAAATATTCGGCTGCCTATATCAAGCGCGTTTAATCTCATCACGCAGTTCATCTTGCAGGTTGGCGACGCCCAAAGCCCGGTTGCAGCGGTTTACAGCCGGGTCCCCGGAACGAATGAAGACGGTGCTCTCCATTCCGTTCACAATGGCGTGCAACGACATGCCGTTCACCTATGAGGATATGGCGCCCGATATAATTTTCATATGCAAATGACCTGGTTGGGCCGCGGCTCCTTCGAATCCCGGCTCCCCTCGGGCCAAGTCCTCCCGATAGATCCCTGGTGAAGATCAAAACCGGCGGATCCCAATTGGACACCCGTGGCTTGTCGATTGTTCCGAGGCGAGCGCGGCTGGCAGGCCATGTTGTCTCCGGTAACGGGTCGATAGACGGCCTTCTTTCCGATAACGGCCGTGAAACCGCCTTTTCTGCCGCAACAATCCTCATGGCGATCACCGCCGAGGCCTTGGACGATAGCCTCGCACCCGAGTGGTCGATTCACCCGGCGGCGTGCCGCGAGGCAAGATCGTCAAGTGCCATCCTGTCGGTCTCCTCTGCGACGGGGCGCTTGCTGTATAGTAAGTATTCAAAGATCTGAATACCCGTTTTGAGGTCTGAAAGGAGATAGCAACATGTTCAAGCGGATGATGCCGGTGATTTTCGCGGCTGCCCTGGGGCTTTTACCGGCGTGCGCGCAGGACAAACCGGCGATCGTGGTTCATGCCTTCACGCTCGCGTCCGATGTGAAGTTCCCCTACGATATGAGTCAATTGCAAACCCACGCGATCGCGATGCTCAAAGATAAAGATGGGACACTATTCGACGCAATTCCCGCCGCTCCCGCCGGCCAGGCCCGCGTCTATATCCTCGACGGCGAAGTCTTGGAGTGGCATAAGGGCAACACGGCGGAACGGATGCTCATTGCCATGGGTTCGGTGGCTGGACGTGAAAATGCGAAGATTCACTACTGGCTGACGGACAAAGACGGGAAGAAGATCTTCGAGAATACGGACACGATCCGGCAAGGCTTCATGAAGAACGGACATGAAAAGTCCGTCGGGACTCTCGCTACACCGTTCGCGGAGAAACTCGCTGAGCGCTTGAAAGAGGCAAAGCTGGCGCCCGAGAGTGGGCCGGGAAAGTAGCCTACCGCGTGTGATCCGCCAGGTTGACGCTGAACCAACCCGGGACGAAGTCCGGCCCGGAAACCATGGCGCTGTCCTATAACGGCTGTTCCGGATGAAGCTTATATCCGCTCATGCCGGGCGGTGCGTTGCGCTTCGGTTCTCGCTTTCAGACGGGCAAAGGCTTCCTCACCGTCGATGGCCTTCACCCTCCCGGTAAACACAGTCTCGAACGAAAAGAGAATACTGCCTTCAGTCGCCGAGCCCTACGCCTTCACAAACGTCGTCAAGCCGCGCCGGGTGCGTTCGCGAAGCTGGCAGTCGCGCAGCGTGTCGGCCAGCGATTCCAGGCCGGGAACGCCGTAGATGTAAAAGTTCTCGAGTTCCGCATCCGTGGAGAAAAGATGCAGCGAGGCCTGGCCCACCAGCCGCATCCCGAGCGGCTTGCGCAGCTCGAAGTGGTCGATGCGGAACAGCTCCAGGCTTTCCTGAACCTTGGAGAGCAGGCCGCGCTCCAGTTTGATCCGCTGCGTGGTGATTTCGAAGTGGATGCTCCGGCTCTTCGCGTAGAACCGCAGGCCAATGATGCCGCACAGGACCACGAAGCCGAGGAGCACATACCCGATGTCGATGCCAATGTCCGCGTGGAAATAGCCAGCCGCAAGGGCCACGGCGATCGCCACCAGGAAAGGCACCAACTGGCCGATGCTGTAGATCACGGCCGGGTGGCCGGCAAACAAGTCCTTTTCGGTTTCGGCCTCTTTTGTGGCGGCGAATGCCGAGAGGTCGGTATTGCAGAAACGGCACTTGAGCGCGACTGCTTTAATGGTTTCTCCGCAGACCGGGCAGGGCTTGGTATCTTCGTCCATAACGGCTCCTCCAACTGGTGCAGTGGGGCGGGCAATCCTGCCCGCAGCCGGCTTTCCGCCGGCGGGACCCGCTGAAAAGCGGGTTCGCAGCCTGAAAGGCTGCCCCACAGTCCGCACCACACTAGTTAATGATATACACCGTTGGCCCGCCGGAGGCAAACCAGACAAACGACAAAAGGCGATCGTCCGTCCCACTTACCCGTCGGATTTCTTGCGGATCTTGATATCCAGCCGCTTGATCTTCTGGTTCAGCGTGCTGAGCGGAACGCTCAGGTTCTCGGCGGCTTCGGTCTGGCTCCAGTTGCACTGTTCGAGCCGCTCCAGGATGACCCGCCGTTCGTAGTCGTTGACAATCTCGAAAAGCGAAGCGTTGACGGCGAGCGGCGCGCCTTCGCCACGCTGCACCCGCACGCCGTTGGCGGCCAGCAGCGCTTCCGGTAAAACGTCCAGCGGCACTTCCGCGGCCGAGGCCAAAACCACGGCGCGCTCCACCACGTTCTCGAGTTCGCGCACGTTGCCCGGCCAGTTGTGCTCCATCAGCACCTGCATGGCGTCGGCGGCGAAATGCAGCATTGACTTTCCGGAAGGGTCCAGGAATTTCCCGTTGTCCCGGCAGTATTGCGTGAAGAAGTGATCGACCAGCGCCGGGATGTCCTCTTTGCGCTCGCGCAACGCCGGCAGCCCGATCTGGATCACGTTCAGACGGTAGTAGAGATCTTCGCGGAAACGGCCCACTCGCACCAGTTCGTGGAGGTCGGCGTTGGTGGCCGCCAGAATGCGCACGTCCACCTTGATCGGATCGGTCGAGCCGAGTGGCGTGAATTCGCGGTCTTCGAACACGCGCAGCAGCTTGATCTGGGTTTCCGGTCCGATGGTGCCGATCTCGTCGAAGAAAATGGTCCCGCCGTCGGCTACTTCGAAGTAGCCTTTCTTGCTTTGCACGGCGCTGGTGAAGGCGCCCTTCATGTGGCCGAACAGCGTCGATTCCAGCAGTTCCGGCGGCAGCGATCCGCTGTTGACCGCCACGAACATCTTGTCCGCGCGCGCGGAGTTGGCGTGGATGGCTTTGGCCACCAGTTCCTTGCCCGTGCCGGTCTCTCCGGTGATCAGGATGGTGGATCGGCTGGTGGCCACCTGCGCCACCAGGTCGAGCATCCGCACCATCCGCTCGCTCTTGCCGATGATGTTGGGGAAGCTGTAGCGCTGCTTAAAAGCCCGCTTGAGGTAAGTGTTCTCGTATTCGAGACGCCGCCGCGCGATCATGCGGTCGATTTCGATGACCAGCTTGTCGTTGTCCCAGGGCTTCGAAAAATAATCGTTGGCGCCCAGCTTGAGCGCCTGCACCGCGGCATCCACCGAGCCATAAGCCGTGATCAGGAAGATGGGAGTCTCGCGGTCGCGCTCGCGGACTTCCTGCAAAACCTCCATCCCGGAACGGTCCGGCATCATCAGATCGAGCAGCACCAGGTCGTAGCCGCGGGTCTCCATTTTGTGGAGGCCCTCGGCGCCGTTGTTCGCCAGGTCCACCGCGTAGCCTTCGGATGTGAGCAGGTCCTGCAGGCCTTCGCGAATGTCGGCTTCGTCGTCGACTACCAGAATGTTGCCTTTGGAATCGGGAGAGGTGGCTGGGGGAACAGTCATTTCAAGCGGCATTCACCGGGGTCCTCGCCGCGACGCGCGCCACCGGCAGTTCCAGGCGGAAGCGCGCGCCGCCGCTCGGCCGGTTGGCAACTTCTATCGAGCCGCCATGCTCTTGAATGATACCGTACGTCACCGAGAGGCCCAGCCCCGTGCCTTTGCGCGCCGCCTTGGTGGTAAAGAAAGGATCGTAGATGCGATGCAGGTGCTCCGGCGCAATCCCCGGGCCCGAATCGGCCACCTCCGCCTTCACCCCCAGGCCTTCCGACCAGGTGCGCACTTCCAGCGTGCCGCCCGCCGTCATGGCGTCGCGCGCGTTCAGAAACAGGTTGAGGAACACCTGCTGCAGCTTGCCCGTATTCCCGTGCACCGCCGGCAGGTTCGCTTCCATCTCGGTCTTCACGTGGATGCCGGCCTTCTGAAGCTGGTGGTCGAGCAGCGAAAGCGTCTCCAGGATCACCTTGTTCAGGCTCACGTCGCCGAAAGACGTGCTGGACGTGCGCGAAAAGTTCAGCAGCGAATTCACGATTTCGCTGGCGCGGAAAGTCTGCTTGGCGATCTTATCGAGGATCACGGTCTTCTGCGAATCTCCCGCCACCTGCTTGGCCAGCATCTGCGCGTAGGTGGAGATCACGGCCAGCGGCGTGTTGACCTCGTGAGCCACCCCCGCCGCCAGCAGCCCGATGCTCGACAGCTTGTCGGCCTGCACCAGCCGCTGCTCCAGCTCGGCGCGGTCCGTGACGTCGTCGAAAATGATCAGCCGGCCGATCTGTTCCTGCTCGCGCGAGACCAGCGGAGCGATCGCCACGTTCAAAGTGGCTTCGCGGAAACGCGCCGGCAGCCCGTTGCCGTTTCCATTGCCGTTGACCGCCGGCTTCAGCACGAACTTATAAATATTGTGGATTCCGGTTTGTCCGCGCACGCGGTCGAACTGTTCCGAAAGCTCCGCCGGAAACAGCTCCGAGAGCCTCTTTCCCAAGGCATGCTCACGCGTGATTCCGCTCAGTTGCTCGATCTGCGAATTCCAGCTTTCCACCCGATCTTCCAGGTCCGCCGCCAGGATTCCCACGTTGATCGATTCCACGATGTTTTCGCTGAATTCCTTCAGCCGCTCGTATTCCTCCACTTTGCGCTGCAGCGAATGGTAGAGCGAAGCGTTCTCGATGGCGATCGCCACGTAACCGGTCAGCGTGAGCAGCAGCTCCACGTCCACGCTCGAAAGGTATTCGCCATCCGTGGTGCGGCTCACCCCCATGTAGGCGATGGTGCGGCCGCGCACCTTGCACGGCAGGTAGTAGGTGAAATCCAGCTCGGCGATGCTGCGCCTCACCGACGCCGGCCACGACCGCGAGACCGCATCCAGTTGGTGCCGCGTCCGCTCGAAGAACAGGTACGATTCCGGAAGCTTCCAGTCCAGAAAGCTGAGATCCAGGTCGTCTCCCCACGCGCCGGCTTGGCGCGGGTTCGAACCCATCACGGTCTTCAGGCGGAATTGCGGGCCCTCCGCGCCTTCCTCGGCCAGGAAAAAGCCCAGTTGCCGGATGGAGAGGGTCTTCAGCAGGCGCTCGCCCACCGACGCCAGCATGGTTTCCAGATCCATCTGCGCGCTCAACTCCCGCGCGAACTCCACCAGCGTGCGGCGGTAATCGTAGCGATCGCGATAAAAATGCTTGTCCAGCCGCTCCTGCATCCAGGTGCGGATGGGTTGGAACAGGAAGGCGGCTATCAGCATCACCAGGATCGATGGCCCCATGCGCGGCTGGTTGCCGCTCTTCAAGAACAGGCTCCCCAGGAAAGAAATGATGCCGTAAAACGCCGCCAGCACCGAGACCGTGGCCAGCGTGTACGCGTAGCCGCGGCGAAACAGAATGTCCACGTCCATCAGCCGGTAGCGCACAATGGCATAAGCCAGCGTCAGCGGAACCAGCACCATGGAGAGCACCGCCCAGTCCTGATAGTGGTTGGGGATGGCGCCCATGGCATAGGGCGCTATGTATACCGCGGCGTACGGACCCATGCCGAGGAACGCGCCGTTGCGCAGCCACTTCAGTTGCTGGCGCACGATCATGTCTTCGGTTCTGCGGTATTCGGCGCTGAGCGCGAAGCCACCCGCGATGTAAAGCGCCGCCTCGACCAGCAGGAAGAGCCGGTCCAGGTGCCAGCGCATTTCCGACGGCGGGATCGAAGTCCTGACGGCGCCGCTCGCAACCCCCAGGTAGAACGTGATCAGCAGCGCCGCCGGCACATACAGCAGCGCCACCCGCGCCGGTTTCTGGAGCCACTTGCGGGGCTCGGGAAAGGTCAGGCAGAAGTGCAGAAACAGCGTGGGCGCAATCAGCCCGGCCGCCACGTTGCCGATCAGGATCAGGCTGTCAAAAGCGTCCAGGTGGCCCGTGTAATGAAACGTGAAGCTGATGAACGACGCCAGGCACAGCACGTAAAAGTGCTGCGCCTTCTGCGCGCTGCCGCGCCGGAAATAAACGAAAAGCCCGATCAGCAGGAACGTGATGCCCACCGGGTACTGGTAGATCACGGAGGGGTTCTTGGGCACTTCGCCGACAATCAGCGTGGGCTCAACTTGCACCGTGCCATGCTCCAGAATGTACTTGGCGCGATTCCAGGACTTGATCGCTACCAGCACTTTGGGCACGTCCAGAGCCTCGTGGATCTCCACCGGCGCGGGAGCTTCCCGCGGCGCCAGGGCTTCCGGTTGGCCGATGGACTCAGGCCGGTTGGTCGGTTCGCGGCCAATGGATTTCAACCGGTCCCCCGGCTGAATCCAGTTGGCGGCCGGGCCATTCGGCACCACGTAGAGCGCTTCCACGTGGCCCGCCCGGTCTACCCAGATTACTCCGTCGTCGGGTAAGCGAAAATATTCGTACTGTTCAAAGTTGACGACCGCGGCAACACCGGCAGCCAGTGTAAGAATCGTCAATACCGCGGTTGACAGTTGGAACTTGAGTTCCTGGAACATGGTGGCTGCCGTAATCGTCCAGCGCGGACTAATAGTCCGCCACTCCGGAGCACGTTTGATGCCGTCTCAAATTCACCAAATCGTATCAAGAATAGCAGGATTATCTATCACTTACAAACATGCGAGGGCTTGCAATCCGGTTTTTGGGAGAAAGCCACTATGCCGACGTGTATCACGGCCATCACAGCATGTGGCACAAATGGGCACCCGCCCTGGCTCTGGTTCTTAGGGAATTGTCCCAGGTAAACTCAGTACTCGTCTTGGTAGTTCTGGAACCATTCGAATTCGGCTACAAATGCTGTACACTGGTGAAGAGAATTCTGAGGCAAGCGCCGGAGACTCCATCCGCGATGGGATGCGGCTTCCATGTTCGACAGGGATTTCAGAGGTATGCGATGAGAACGGCACTATTGGCCGCACTATTGGCGGTTCTGCCTGCGTGGAGCAGGCAGGCACAGGACGCGACTCCCCCCGCGCAGGAAAAGACCGCTCCGCCCAAGCCTGAAGCGCAGGCGCCACCGAAGCCGGCCCAGGAACAGAAGCCCGTCAGCCTGTCGCCGGTGATGCCGGTGGACGCGCCCAACCCGGCGGCCATGGCCGAAGCCCCCGGCAAGAAGCAAAGCGGCGCTCCCGTCGGCGATGCGTACATAATTGGCCCCGAGGACGTTCTGGGAGTGAGAGTCTGGGAAAACGCCAGCTTCAACGGCAATTATAATGTGCTGCCCGACGGCACCATTTCGATTCCTCTGCTGGGCCCCATCCGGGCAGCCGGTCTTACACCCCTCCAACTGGAAGACGCCATTAACGAGGCCGCTCTCAAGTTCCTCAATGTGGCCCACACCGCCGTGCAGGTGGAGGCGGTCAAGAGCAAGATGATCTATTTCGACGGGGACGGCATCTCTTCGCCCGGCGCAATGCCTTACATGTTGCCAATGCATCTGTTCGAAGCCATCTCCGCGCGCGGCGGCTTCAAGGATTTCGCCGACAAGAATCACATCAAGATCCGGCGGGATGGCCAGATTATCGAGACGGTCAGTTACAACGACCTCATCAAGGGCAAGCACCCGGAAAAAGATATCCTGTTGAAGCCCAACGATCACGTAATCGTCAAATGAGAGGGTGGGCTCGGTGCCGGATTTAAGAGGGAAAATAGCAGATTAGGACGCTTTATGGGATCTCCACAGAATTATACGAGCGTTACGCGCCGCCAGCCGGATATCGAGGACTACATCGATATGCTGCGGCGTTACCGTTCCTGGGTAATTGGCCCCACCTTCGCCGGACTGGTGATCGCGGTGGTGGTGGCCTTCTGCTGGCCGGACACTTTCGAATCCCGCGCCGTCATGCGGATTACCCCGCAAGCGGTTCCCGCCGATCTGGTCGAAGGCGTCGGCATGAGATCGATGCAGCAGCGGCTCGAACAGTTGCAGGTCGAGATCCTGGGCCGCACCTCTCTGATGGGCATCATCCAGGAACCGGCCTTGGATTTGTACAAGAAAGAGCGGGCCCACCTCACGCTGGATGAAGTGGCCGAAAGCATGCGTACCAAGGACATCAAGATCAGGCTCTACGAAGCGTCCGGCGGCGCGCCAACCCTGCGTGGGGCCCAGGCTTTCGAAATTCGCTTCCGCTACCCCGACCGCTTCAAGGCGCAAGCAGTAGTGCGCGAGATCACCGGCAAGTTTCAGGAGAACAACTTCTCTCTGCAGCGCACCCAGGCCAGCACCACCGCCCACTTCCTCACCGACGAGTTGAAAAAAGCCAAGGACCGGGAGGACGGCGCTCAGGAGCTGCTCGCGCAGTTCGCCTCTCAACATCCGGGCGAGTTGCCCCAGGACGCCATAACCAACACGACGCTGGTGAACAGCAAGGAGCAGGAGATCCACAACTTCGAGGACGCGATCGGCCGCTACCAGGAGCAGAAGTTGTCGAACGAAATCCAACTCCAGAACCTGAGGCTGGCTGAAGCCGACGCAGCCGGCAACGTGGAACAGACCCAAATCATGCCCAACGTTTCCCTGCGGAATGACCGGGTCCTGAATTTGGATAAGACGATTAACGATGCGAATCAGCGCCTGCGGGGGTTGCAGACGTATTACAAGGACGACTATCCCGAGATCAAGTCGCAAAAAGCATATATCAAGACGCTCGAAGACCAGCGGGCCGAGCTCGAAAAGAGCGACCCCGCCTCACCGGCCCAGGCGGGACCCCAAAGCAGAGTGGTGCGGAATCCGCAAGCCATTCAGCGCGTTCAGGAGTTGCAAGCCAGCGAGAAACTCGTGTCCGGCGCGATTTCCAACGTTCAGTCGGAAATCGACCGCGCAAGTAGACGCTTGGGCCTGGCGCAGAATGAACTGCTGAACCTGCAAGCCAAGGTGGCGGCCAGCCCGGCCGTGCTCCAGCGCTACAACGAACTTCTGGGCGAATTCAACCTGGCCAAGCAAGCCTACGACGCGGAGAGCAGGATGCGGGACAAGTCGGAGACCGCCCAAGCCCTGGAAGAGCACCGTGCCGGTGAAACCCTGGATTTGCTGGAATCGGCCGACTTGCCCGAGACGGCCGCGGAACCCAATCGCTGGGCCATCATCGGGCTCGGCACGTTCATCGGCTTGCTGGCCGGCTTCGGCATGGCCGGCGCCAAGGAACTGAAAAACACGTCCCTGAAGAATTTGAAGGACGTCCGGGCTTACACCAATTTGCCGGTTCTGAGCAGTGTGCCGCTGCTCGAAAATGCGCTGCTGGTCCGGCGCAAACGGCGCCTGGCCTGGCTGGCCTGGTCGAGCGCCGTCGTCATCGGAGGAATTTTGATGAGTGGCGCGGCGTACTACTATGTGGCCGGACGGTCGGGCCCCAGCTAAATCGAGAGTGTCAGTGGAGAGAAAATGAGCCGAGTACACGATGCATTACGGAGGGCTGAGCAGGGCGGAACTCCTGCGGGAGAACAACTGGAGCCTGCCAGTCCGGCGTCCGCCGTGGAATACCTGCCCTCGAATGCCGGGGCCGCGCCCGGCGTGCGCCTGAACATCCACCCCGGCATGTTGCAGGAAGTCGTGGTGGTTCCCTACCAGCCCGCGCCTGAATCCCACTTGCTGGATCTCAACAACTCGCACGAGACGCCCGCGGAAGAATTCCGCACGCTGCGCACCCGCCTGAACCACCTGCAGACTCTGCAGCCCTTGCACTCAGTGGTCGTGACCAGCCCATCGCCCGCGGAAGGCAAGACCTTCACCGCGGTCAACCTGGCTCTGGCGGAATCCAACCTGGCCGAAAGCTCGGTCCTGCTGGGCGATTTCGATCTTCGCCGCCCCATCATCCACAATCTCTTTCAAATCGAGCGCGCCCCCGGCCTGTCCGATTACCTGACCGGCCGCTGCACCTTCCCGCAGGCCCTGCGCCACATCGAAGGCATGGACCTCTACCTGTTGCCGGCCGGATCTCCGGTCAAGAATCCGCTCGAACTTCTGAACCTGCGCCAGGTGAAGTCGCTGTTTGAAGAACTGCCACGCAGTTTCAATTGGGCGATTTTCGATACGCCCCCGTTGCTGTTCTCGGCCGACGCCAACCTGCTGGCCACCCTCGCCGACGGCGCCGTGCTGGTGGTCAAGATCGGTTCCACCACCTTCGACAACGTCACCCGCGCCATGCAGTCGCTGTGCGAGAACAACGTCCTCGGAATCGTGGCCAACGGCGCCCGCGCCTCCGAATTGTACAGCAAGTACACATATTACTATTCGAAGGCCGAATAGCTTCCTACGTCTTTACCCAGATCTTCGCGCCGACCTGCGCATCGAGGCAAATGCGCTGTTGCCCGGTGCGCAGTTCGAGTGATTCCCCCGCCGAGATGGCTTCCAGGCGCGTGCCCGGACGGACACCGGCCTGATCCAGGTATTCGAGCAGCTTGCGGTCCCGCTCGAACACGCTGACTACCGTAATGCGCTCCCCCGGCCGCGCCTCAACCAGGGGCTTGAGGCCGCGCCCGCGCCGGTCGGCGGGCGAATCCATCCCCACGATGTTGCCGTGCGGGCACGTGCCGCCCTTCCCCAGCCGTTCCACCAGCTTGCGCTCGAAATCGGCCGAAACGGCATGCTCCAGTTGTTCGGCCTCGTCGTGCACTTTGTACCATTCCAAACCGAAAATCTCGGTCAGCATGCGCTCGATCAGGTGGTGCCGGTTCTGCAGCCGGCTGGCGATCTCCCGGCCGGCCGGCGTGAGCGTAATCTGTCCCTCGGCGCCCACGCGGATCAGCGCGTCGCGCTTCAGCCGCTTGATCGCCATCGTGACCGCCGGCGCCGAAACGTTCAACCAACGCGTCAACGTGACGGCCTTGACCGTCTCGCCTTCCGACTCGGCCTCCGCGATGGCCTTGAGGTAGTTTTCCTTGGAGATGGTGATTCGCACGCCTGAACTTATCTCCGTGCCACCAGCACGCGCGACGGATAAAACATCTGCTGCACCGTCCGGTCGTCCAGAATCTGGAAGCGCGCCGATTCGATCAGCTCCGGAACGCGCCGCTCCACCTGGCGGCCCCAGAACGCCGGAGCCACGCGGCCCCCCACTTTGTACGCAGCGTTGAATAGCGCCGTGTTCTGGCCGATCAGCACCAGCGTCAGCCGCCCCTGCGGCCGCAGCACCCGCCGGAACTCGCGCAATGCCCGCCCGATATCTTCCGTGGATAGCAATTCCAGCATGTAGCAGCAGAACACCGCGTCGAAGGCTTCGCTGCGGAATGGCATGTGACGCGCGTCCACCGCCTGGCAATGCGCGCGCGCTCGCGGGAACTTGCGCCGCGCGGCCCGCTGCGTCCGCGCCGCCATGTTGGGCGAAAGATCCACCCCAATGGTCGCGCCGCTGGCGTTGGCCTTCACCAGCCGGCGGAACATTTCGCCGCTGCCGGTGGCCACTTCCAGCACCCGCATGCCGTCCGCGATTCCCGAGGCCTCCAGCGCGCACCGGTGCGCGCGCGAATGGAACAGCATGGTCGATACCGGGTAAACCGCCGCCATGCGGTCGTAGACGCGCCTCGTCCTGTCGGCCAGGGTGGCCGGCAAGCCGTTCACCGGCCAGGCGCTCACGGATTCTTCAATTCTGTCCAAGACGTCTCCTCACCACACTCGATTCATGAAACCGCCGCCAGATCGGTCCGCAGCTCCGGCATCTCAATCTGCACGCGCGTCCCGTTCCCCGGCTCGCTTTCGATCCACATCCGATACTCGTTGCCGAACAGCACCTTCAACCGCTCGTTCACGTTGCTGACCCCGATGCCCCGTTCGAGCAGGGTGGCCAGCTTCTCCTCTGGAATCCCGATGCCGTCATCCTCCACCAGCAGGTGCAGCCTGGTTTCGCTGCGGTGCGTGCGGATCCGGATGGTGCCGCCATCCACCTTGTTGCTCAGTCCGTGCTTGATGCAGTTTTCCACCAGCGGTTGCAGCAGCATGCTGGGCACCAGCATGTCCACGGTATCGCCCGCCACGTCCGCCTCAAAACGGAGCTTGTCTCCAAAGCGTATCACCTCGATGGACAGGTAGTCTTCAATGAAGCTCAGCTCGTCGCGCAACGCGCTGAAATGATCGTGCTTGCGCAGCAGCCGGCGCAGCACCTTGGAAAGCTTCACCACCATCACGCGCGCCTGGTTCGGGTTGGTGCGAATTAACGACGAGACCGAATTCAGTGTGTTGAAAAGGAAGTGCGGGTTGATCTGGCTGGTCAGCGCGGCCAGCCGCGCTTCCACCAGCAGCCGCGCCTGTTCCTCCAGTTTCTTTTCGTTGCGCGTGTTGTTCCAAATCTTGAGCGGGATGGCCACGGCGAACAGCGTGGTGCCGTAGAGCGCGGCCGTGGCCCATGGGTCCGAACCCGGCGGATTTAGACGAAAAACCTGGAACTTCCATTGGCCGCCCAGCATTTGCCGCAACCCTTCGGCGCACAGGATGGCCGCGAAGAAAATCAGTTGGAAGCCGGTCCGCCAGTGGTTGCGCTTTTCCTTGAAGAAGCGGTAGATGCTGAGGTCGAAGAACGGCGAGAATCGCCAGACCTCTTCGGGGCTGGGAGCCAGGTCGCGCAACAACCCACCCAGCACGCCGATCGCCGCGAAAAGCGGCAGCGTCAAAAACTCGCCGCGCAGGAACGTGGGCAGGGAGATCAGGATTCCCGATACCAGTCCGGTGATATACCCGCCCAGCAGGCCGGCGATGAGGCTGCCTTCGAGGCCCAGATCGGCGCCCTGATAGTTGTTCTTGCCGGCCACCCGCACCGCCACGCTGGAGGCGAACACCACGGAAAGCCAGAGCGCCAGAGAGAGGCGCTGGTGGAGCGTGCGGCTTTCCCTCATCAGCATGGCTTTGAACGAATTGGATCGCGCCAGAACGCTTGCGATGGCGGCCATCGCCGCCAGTTTGACCAGCAGCGATACCAGATAACCTTGCAGCGGATCGGACATTCGGTGCTGAAAGCCATTATAATGGAAGCAGCAAGGTCCCCAATCGTTCGCATGAATAATACCTCCGCGCTGCGGCTTCGAAAAGTGGCCGAAGCGGATTTTCCCACTCAGTTCGGCCTGTTCCGCATCTTTGGCTTCGAAGGCGTTTTCGCCGATCGCGTGGAAGAGGCCGTGGTGCTCCAGATGGGCAACCTGGCCGATGGCCCGGCCCCCCTGGTGCGCATTCATTCCGAGTGCCTCACCGGCGACGTCTTTCACAGCCTGCGCTGCGATTGCCGCGCGCAACTCGAAATCGCGCTCACCTCCATCGCCCGCGAAGGCCGCGGGCTCTTGATCTATGAGCACCAGGAAGGCCGCGGCATCGGGCTGCTCAACAAGCTGCGCGCCTACCAACTGCAGGACCAGGGCGCCGACACCGTGGAAGCCAACCAGCAACTCGGCTTCGATTCCGACCTCCGCAGCTACGCGCTCCCCGGCGCCATCCTCGGCTATTTCTCGCTCGAGGCCATCCGCCTGCTATCCAACAATCCGGAGAAAGTGCAAGCCGTGGAGACGGCCGGCGTCTCCGTGGTGGAACGCGTCCCCTGCCTGGCCGACGTCCTCGACACCCGCGAAGCCTACCTGCGCACCAAAAAAGAAAAAATGGGCCACTTGCTGGAGTAACCGCTCCCAATCAGAGCCGCGAACGTCAGAGAGCGGTTGCCGGCACGGCACCGCTCCCAATCAGAGCCGCGAACGTCAGAGAGCGGTTGCCGGCACGGCACCGGACTTCGCGTAGTAGACGAAGAAGTGATGAGGCAAATCACGGACCGACACCAAACCGCTCTCTTACGTTCGCGGCTCTGCCTGAGTTAAGTGAGTATATTGATCCTATGGCGACGTTTACCAGCGTCCCCGTTGAAGAATACCTGCGCACTTCTGCATAAAAGCCTTGCCCCACGAGGTGACTCCCATTCTGCGGCAGCCGGACCTCGTCATCGAGATCGTGTCGCCTGACGACGTAGCTACTCGATCTCCAGCGTCACGTACATCAGCCGGCCGTTCCGTTCCACCTGCAGCACCAGCGGGTCGGTCTCCTTCAAGCCGTCCAGCGCTTTGCGCAGCGATGCCACGCCCGTCACCGGCACATTATTCACCGAGTAGATCACGTCGCCCAGTTGCAGACTGTCGCCGCCGTATGGCGAATCGCCGCCTCGCGCCGCCACCACCACGCCGTAGTGCTTGCGCAGATCGGGTAGCAGCGCGGCCACGTTCTGGTCCACGTCGATCCCCAGAATCCCCAACCGGTTCACTAGGTTCTTGGTCGGGTCCACCATGTCGGCGAAGCGTTGCGGATCGCCGTGCCGCTCCACCGTCACCACCTGGATGGTCTGCTTCGTGCCATTACGCACCAGCACCACGTCGATCTTCGCGCCCACCGCGTAGCGGTACAGGTCGACTTCCATTTGCCGCGCATTTCCCACGTTCTTGCCGTTCAGGCTGGCCACGATATCGCCCGGCTGCAACCCCGCCACGTCCCCCGGCCCGCCCGGTTCCACGTCCGAAAGCAACACGCCCCAATCCTGCGAGAGCCCCAGCCCCGCCGCCATCGGCGGCGTGATGGTCTGCGCGAACACTCCGATCTCGCTGCGGTGCACGTGCCCTTCCTGCCGGATCTGCGCGTAAACGTTCTTGATGATGTTGCTCGGAATGGCGAAGCCCAGTCCTTCGCTGCCGCCCGATTGCGTCAGAATGAACGTGTTGAGCCCCATCACGCGGCCATCCGCATCCACCAGCGGCCCGCCGCTGTTGCCGGGGTTGATGGGCGCATCGGTCTGGATATAAATCATGGTGTCGTCGGGCTTGATTTGCCGCGCCACCGAACTGACCACCCCCATACTCACGGAATTCTCGAGGCCCAGCGGATTGCCGAACGCCATCACTAGTTGGCCCTGGTGCAGCCTATCGGAATCTCCCAGCGGCAGCGGATTCAGATCGTCCCGCTCCACCTTGAGAACCGCCAGGTCCGTGTCGCGGTCCACCCCCACGATGCGCGCCTCCAGAATCTTGCCGGATGGCTGCAGCGAGGCGCTCGCGCCGCCCGCCGATTCGTCCGCCATCCGCACCCGCACCTGGCGCGCGTTCGATACCACGTGGGCGTTCGTCACGATGTATCCGTCCGCCGACACCACTACGCCCGATCCCGTGGCCCGCTGCCGCGTCACGATGGCCGCGTTCGAGCCGGACTCGCGTTCGTCGTTCAGCACGTACCCGGTCGCAAAGATCTGCACCACCGCCCGGCTGACGCGGTGCGAGAGCGCTTCCAATTGCGCGCTCAACTCATGCAACGCATCGGCCCGTGCGGCGGCGGCCGGCTGTTGGGCGGTAGCGGTCGAGATGGCCAGGAGGAGGCAGATCGGTAGCTTCATGAGGGGTTCCTCTTAGTAGATGCGCGCTTGGGCGACATGGTTGCCTGGCGCGCGCCCGCCGCCTTCCATGCCATGCGCAGCAGATCCGCCATGGCGTCCGGCGCCATGCGCCCCAGCCGGACCAGAACCCACTCGTAGTTCAGGTAGTGATCGGTAATGTAATATGTCTCCGGATCTTCCACCATCATCTCTTCGCGCCGCTCGAAATCCACTCTCGCCACCAGCGAGTCGAGATCGGGCCGCCAACGCGCGAACAGCGCCCGCTTCACGAAGAATGCCGGCGTGCCGTACGAAGTGCCCTCGGTCACATTGTCCAGCGACAGCGCAATCTTGCGAACGGCCTCGAAGGTCACTTACTTCGCCTTGAACTTCGCCCAACCGCGCGCGTTCATATCGTGCAGGATGGGTTTGTACCAGGCGAACTCCGGATGCTTCGCCAGGTGATCGCCGGCCTTGTAGTGCATCCCGCAGGCGTGTCCCAGCGCCGCCGTCAGCGACATCTTCTCCGCCCCGGCGGCATCCGTCACTTTGTTCTGCACGGCCCCGGCCGGCGCGAACGGCCCCTGCCAGTCGCCCATGCCGCGCGGCGAAAGGTCGATATGCCCGCACAGCGTGCGCTCGCTCGGCTCGGTCTTCCCGGTGAAGCTGTCGAAATGGTCCCCCAGGAATCGCTGCCCGGCCGCCACGTCGATCTTGCCCTTGTTCTGCTCCATCAGCGTCAGCCAGCGGGCGTGCCGCGCGTTCTCGCTTTTGCTCTTGTCGTTCGGGTCGAAATCCGTTTCTTCCTTCGTCAGCTTGGGGTCGTTGGGAAAATTCGAGCCCACGAAAAACCCGTCCTTGGTGCGTTCGAGAACGGTATTCTTTAGTCCCAATTCCAGGCTCGCCACTTCGTTATTCTTGCTGTCCGCCACCAGCCAGTTGTTGGCGTACCCGCCGTTGTTGCCGTCCTTCATGATGCGCGCGAAGTCGTCGATCGACCCGGCATACTGCATGGCCTTGCGCGCCCGCACGAATTCCGGAACCGCTTGCGGATCGAATCCGCGGAACCCGCTGATGGTGGTCTCCGTGATCGCAATCCCGGCCGAGTTCACGCCGAAATCGTCCGCGCTGTGGATCACTCCCGGCTCGCCGTCCATCAGGATGCGGTTGCCCGCCGCCGGCGCCATGTCGAACATGATGTTCCACCGCTCGCCCGAAGAGTAGCTGGTCCAGTTGTTGTGCCCGATCACGAAGCGCCCGTCGCGCGTGTACTTGCCGGTCGCCACGAAGGCGCTGCAATGGTCCGCCACGTTGCCGGAAATCGTGATGCCCGGCTTGCTCTTCTCCAGCCACTTGTCGTAATACGGCAGCTCCAGCCAGGCGTTCATGGCCACTACGTCCCAGATGTCCAGCTTGCCCCCGCGCGCCTTCTGGCCTTCCACGATGCCCAACATCTCGTCGCGGTATTCCTGCTCCACGTGCGGCCAGAAAATCTCCTCGGCGGTTTTGCGGAAGAACGCCCAGTCTTTCTTCTCGTCGTGCGCCATCTCCGTCGAGATGGCGCGAAAGTTGTCCTGAATCTCGGCGGAGAGCAGGTAGCCGTGCTGGAACCCGATCTCGCCCGGCGTTCCTTCCAGATGGACCTGGATCCACCCGGCATGCTCGGCCGCGCGCGAAGCTTTCTTCAGCCGCGGGTCGGTTTGCGGCTCCCGGGAAACCAGCGCCAGCGCCAGCCCCAGCAGCAGAAAAGCGGAGAACACAGACGTACGCACCATCCCCGCTATTATAGTAATTACCGGCCGCCACCGTGGGGGAAGTCGCATTATGGAAGAAACCGCCCGGCTCAACAGACTCACCGCTCGCGTCAAGGCCGGGGGGTGTGCCTCCAAGCTCAGCCCCGGAATTCTCGATCGGGTGTTGGCCAAGGTGCCCCGCTGGCCCAATCCCAACGTGCTGATCGGCTTCGATACCGCCGATGACGCCGGCGTCTACCAGCTCACGCCGGACCTGGCCCTGGTGCAGACCGTCGACTTCTTCACCCCGATCGTCGATGACCCGTATACCTTCGGCGCGATCGCCGCCACCAACGCCTTGAGCGATATCTACGCCATGGGCGGCCGCCCCATCTCGTCGCTCTCCATCCTGGCCTGGCCCGCCAAAGGCGATCTGGTCTCGCTCGAGCAGATTCTCAAGGGAGGCGCCGAAAAAATGCGCGAGGCCGAATGCTCCATCCTCGGCGGCCACAGCGTCTCCGACGACGAAATCAAATTCGGCTACGCCGTCACCGGCACCATCCACCCCGCCCGCGTCAAACCGAATGCCGGCGCGCGTCCCGGCGACGCGCTCGTCTTCACCAAGCAAATCGGCACGGGCGTGATCTCCACGGCCCTCAAACGTGGCATCGCGGCCGAGGCGCATGTCGCCGCCGCCATTCAATCCATGCTGAGGCTGAACCGCGCCGCCTGCGAAGCCATGCTGCGCTTCGACGTCCACGGCTGCACCGACGTCACCGGCTTCGGGCTCATCGGCCACGCGCGCGAGATGGCGCTCTCCAGCAACGTCACGCTCGAAATCGCCGTCGATCAGCTCCGCTTCTTGCCCGGCGCCGTCGAGTACTCCCGCCAGGGCGCGCTCTCCGGCGGCCTCCATAACAACCGCGACTTCGCCTCCTGTGCCGTCGAAGCCGCGAGGGAGCTGCCGGCCGAAATCGAAAACCTGCTCTACGATCCGCAAACCGCCGGCGGCCTGCTCATCTCGCTGCCCGAGCCCGATGCCGCCTCGCTCGAACGCGCATTCGACGGCGCCTACCGCATCGGCCGCGTGTTGCCGCGGGGCCGCACAGCCATCCACCTGGTATGACTCGAAACCCCATCATCGTCGCTCTCGATCTGGAATCGGCCGATCAGGCCCGCGCCCTCGTCGCCCGCCTCGGCGGCTGCGTGAACTTCTACAAAATCGGCATGGAGCTCTACGCCGGAGCCGGCGTGGCGTTCGTCCGCGAGCTGATCGGCGAAGGCAAGGAGGTCTTCCTCGATCTCAAGCTTTACGACATCCCCGAGACCGTCCGGCGCGCCGTCGTGCAGGTGGCCCGTACCGGCGTGCGATTCCTCACCGTGCACGCCGTGGGCTCGGTGATGCGCGCCGCCGTCGAAGGCCGCGCCGGCTCCCATCTGCAACTGCTCGGCGTCACGGTCCTCACCAGCTTCGGCCCCGAAGATCTCGAAGACCTGGGCGCCAGCCAGACGATTCCCGAGTTGGTGGAGCGCCGCGCCCGCAAAGCCGTGTCGCTGGGCCTCGACGGCATCGTGGCCTCCCCGCTGGAAGCCGCCGCTCTGCGCCAGGCCCTTGGCCCTAAGCCCATCTTAGTCACGCCCGGTGTGCGATCCCTGGGCGCCGGCTGGGGCGATCAGAAGCGTGTCGCCACCCCCGCCGAAGCCATGCGCGATGGAGCCGACTACCTGGTGATCGGCCGTCAGATCACGCGCGCCCCCGACCCCGCCGCTGAAGCCGCCCGCATCCTGGATGAGATCGGCGCCGCCTGGTTATCCGCGTAGGACAACTGGTAGCGCCGGCGGTCTTGCCGCCGGTGTTTTGTGTGCCTTGGCCCGCGGCCCTACATTCCCGGCACGCCGGTAGCGCCGGCCTCCTGGCCGGTCTTCTCACTAAAATGGAAGAAGTGCTGAAACTCCCCGCCACCCTGCGCGCCCTGCAATACCGCAACTACCAGCTCTTTTTCGCGGGCCAGCTCATTTCGCTGTGCGGCACCTGGATGCAGAACCTGGCGCAGGCCTGGCTGGTCTACCGCCTCACCGGATCGCTGGTGCTGCTGGGCGGCATCGGATTCACCGGGCAGATTCCGCTCTTTCTGCTTTCCCCCATCGCCGGCATCGTCGCCGATCGTTACAGCCGCCAGCGCGTGGTCATCGCCACCCAAACCACCTCCATGCTGCTGGCCTTCGTCCTCGCCGCTCTGACCCTCACCAACACCGTGCAGGTGTGGCACATCTTCGTCCTCTCGGCGCTGCTCGGCGTGGTCAACTCCTTCGACATCCCCGCGCGCCAGTCCTTCGTCGTGGAGATGGTCGGCAAGGCCGACCTCATGAACGCCATCGCGCTCAACTCTTCCATGTTTAACGCGTCGCGCATCGTCGGTCCGGCCATCGCCGGCCTCCTGATCGCCGTCATCGGCGAGGGCTGGTGTTTCTTCGCCAACGGCGCCAGCTATATCGCCGTGATTGCCGGCCTGCTGATGATGCGCGTCAAGCCCTTCAAACCCGCCCCGCGGCAAGGCTCGCCGCTCAAAAACATTATTGAAGGCTTTCGTTTTGTGAGCCGGAATCCGCCCGTGCACTTGCTGCTGGCCCTGCTGGGTGTCGTCAGCCTGGCCGGCACGCCGTTCACCGTGCTGATGCCCGCCTTCGCCGACCGCATCCTGCACGGCGGCCCCAAGGCCCTGGGCTGGCTGATGGGGTCGACCGGCGTCGGCGCGCTGGCGGCGGCGCTGATCATGGCCAGCCGCCGGCGCCTCGCGGGCCTGGGCCGCTGGGCCGCCATGGCCGCCACCAGTTTCAGTCTGTGGCTCATCGCCTTCTCCTTTTCACACACCTTTTGGCTTTCCATCGCCATGCTGGCGCCCGTCGGTTTCTCCATGATGATCCAGATGGGCGCAACCAACACGCTCATCCAAAGCATGGTCCCCGACCGTCTGCGCGGGCGCGTGATGTCCATCTATGCCATGACGATGATGGGCATGGCGCCATTTGGCTCCCTGTTCGTCGGCTTTGTGGCCGATCATCTGGGCGCCCCCCGGGCCGTGACCATCGGCGGCGGAATCTGCCTGGCCGCCGCGGCCATCTTTTGGACGCGTCTGCCGCGCATCCGCGATCACGCCCGCCGCCTGATTCTGGCGCAGGACATGGGCGCTCAAAGCCTGGAAGCCGAGCCGGCCCGCGAGTAGCGTAAAACCAACTGGTAGCGCCGGCGGTCTTTGCCGCCGGTGTCTTGTGCGCGCTTGAGCATCGCCACTCTTCGTGACACGCTGCCATGCAAAACGGGGACTGCTAACCCGCATTTCTCACAGCAATTCGGCGGTGTCGATGTGGCGCACGCACTCGTGCGTGCCGCCTCGGCACTCATGCCGACGCCCCGTCCCGACCGACTGTCCGTCCCCCACCAGGGTGTCGAGAAGAGTCTCGACACGGCACGCACGAGTGCGTGCGCCACCTCCTCAGGCCGCGGCATAAGCAATGCAGCCGCAAAACGGGGACTGCTACCAATTCCCGTCTTTGGAATTGGATAGCTGTCCCCGCTTTGCCCCCGAATCCTTCCCCCTCCGGGTTAAACTGATGCCCCTCAACAACTTGGTTTGACAGAACTCACACAATTTGTTAACCTGCCAGTGGGCATAGGTATGCCCACTCTAACCTAATCTACACAACCATGAACAGACGAACACATGTTGTCCTCTCCGACCAACTGGTAAAGGACATCGATACCCTGGTGGGCAGCAGGCAGCGCAGCGTTTTTATCACCCAGGCGGCCGAGAAGGAGCTCATGCGCCGGCGCCAGCTCCAAGCCCTCAATCAACTCGTCCCCTGGAACGAGAAGGACCACCCCGAACTGAAGCAGGGCGCCGCCAAGTACGTTCGCAAGCTGCGCCGTGAATACGATCGGCGCTTTAAGAAAGTAACCACTCGCTAGCCCATGGCCACCTACCTTCTCGACACCAGCGTCATCATCGACGCCATCAACGACAAGAAAGGCCGCCGGCAACTCCTTTCTGCCCTCATCGAGCAAGGCAACACATTAGCCTGCTCTCCAATCAACATCACCGAAGTGTATGCCGGGCTGCGGCCCCAGGAAGAGCAGAACACCAAGGCTTTTCTGCGCACCTTGGAACTCTTTCCCCTGAACTGGCCTGTGGCTGAGTTGGCCGGGTTGCTGAAACGCGATCACGGCAAGAAGGGACAAACCCTCAACCTCGGCGACGTCTTGATCGCCGCCACAGCCCTCCACAATGGCGTGCCGTTGCTTACCGACAATACCAAAGACTTCCCCATGAAAGAGTTGTCCCTCCATCCACTGCCCAAATAACTGTTGAACTTTTGTCTCTCTGCCCTCCGGGCTGAATTAGCAACGCCAGTCTTCCGGTAACAAACCTCTATCGGTGTTCATCTCTGTTCATCTGTGGCTAATGGATTTTTTCACCGCCTCTTCGTGCCATGCCGTCACGATTATGACCGCTTTGGCAATGCGCGAGCGGCTGCCAGCAGTCTTGCGTTCGGCGCAGGCGGATGCTCCAGCAGATCCAGGACCCGCATGGGTAAAAGGGTCGCCGTATTTTCCTGCCTTCACACGTCGCTACCCGCGAACCAACATCCCTGTAAACCTGCTTCTCAAGCCGCGCTGGAGCGCGGACGCCAAGCCCCGCCAGGGCCGCCAGACAGTAGCCCATCGCGTCAGCGATGGGACCCCGGCCCCAAAAATCACCCAGCCCCGGTAGGGGCGAAAGAGAACGCCCCGGAGATAAGTGCGCAAGACGGCATGACCCCTTCGCCCCTGCCGGGACTGGTTCCTCTGCGCCGCCCGATGCAATGAGAGACAATAGCATCCTCAGGGTACGACGCGTCTCGGACGGCCTGCCACATCAGAGTTCTTCGGTCGCCCAACACGTTCGCGCCCCCAAGCAAGACCGAGCGATGGCCCTCAAAAAATCCGAACTATACAGCTCCCTCTGGTCAAGCTGCGACGAACTGCGCGGCGGCATGGATGCCAGCCAGTACAAGGACTACGTCCTCGTCCTGCTATTCATCAAGTACGTCAGCGACAAATACGCCGGCGTGCCCTACGCGCCCATCACCATCCCCAAGGGCTCCAGCTTCCAGGACATGGTCGCGCTCAAGGGCAAACCCGACATTGGCGACCAGATCAACAAAAAGATCATCGCGCCGCTGGCCAACGCCAACAAGCTGTCCGACATGCCCGACTTCAACGATGCCACCAAGCTCGGGAGCGGCAAGGAGATAGTGGACAGGCTCACCAACCTGATCGCCATCTTCGAGAACAAGGGCCTCGACTTCAGCAAGAACCGCGCCGAGGGAGACGACATCCTGGGCGACGCCTATGAATACCTCATGCGCCACTTCGCCACCGAAAGTGGCAAGAGCAAGGGCCAGTTCTACACCCCCGCCGAAGTTTCCCGCGTCATCGCCAAAATCGTCGGCATCCGCGGCGCGGCCACTACCAGCACCACCGTCTATGACCCCACCTGCGGCTCCGGCTCCCTGCTTTTGAAGGTGAGCGATGAAACCAGCCCGAAACCCACCCTCTACGGCCAGGAAAAAGACGCCGCCACCGCCGGCCTGGCCCGCATGAACATGATCCTTCACAACATGCCCACGGCCCTCATCGAACAAGGCAATACCCTGGCCAGCCCCAAATTCAAGAGCGGCGATACGCTCAAGACCTTTGACTTCGTCATCGCCAATCCGCCCTTCAGTGACAAGCGCTGGACCAACGGCGTCGACACCACCAACGACCCCTACGACCGCTTCAAACCCTTCGGCACGCCGCCCGCTAAGCCGGATGTCATCCCAAGGAGGTCATCAATACCCTCTCTGAGGATCTCCTCGCACACTACACCGGCAAGCCGCTCATCGACAAATACGATGTCTACCAGCACCTCATGGACTACTGGGCCGAAACCATGCAGGACGATTGCTATCTGATCGCCGCCGATGGCTGGAAAGCGGAGACCGCCCGTGTGCTGGTGAAGAACAACAAGGGCAAGGAAGTGGACAAGGGTTGGACCTGCGACCTCGTCCCCAAGCCCCTCATCGTCGCCCGCTACTTCGCCGCCGAGCGGGCGGCCATCACCGCACTGGAAGCCGAACT
Source organism: Bryobacteraceae bacterium (assembly GCA_050014595.1). GTDB lineage: Bacteria > Acidobacteriota > Terriglobia > Bryobacterales > Bryobacteraceae > PALSA-129. The sequence goes on along the minus strand of JBEKDA010000001.1, from coordinate 185,944 downwards.
GGAGACCGTCACCGCCGAAATGGCGGAGCTGGAGGAAGAGCACGGCGGCGACGAAGGGCTCTTTTCTCTACTCGAAAGGGTCAACCGGGCGAACGTCGCCGCGCGACTGAAGGAGGCCCGCGCCGACCCGGAGGCCCGCGAGGAAGCTGTCGCGCTCCACGCCTGGCTGAAACTCAGCGATCGGGAAGCTGCTCTGGGACGCTCCCTCAGAGACGCCGAGGCGGAACTCGACGCCAAGGCCTACGCCAAATACCCGACGCTCACCGAGACCGAAATCCAGGCGCTGGTGGTGGACGACAAGTGGCTCGCCGCCCTCGATGCCGCAATCCACGGCGAGATGGATCGCATCAGTCAGGCTCTCACTCAACGCGTGAAAGAACTGGCTGAACGCTACGAAACTCCCATGCCACAGCAGGTCCGCAAGGTCACTGAGTTGGAGCGGACGGTGAACGGCCACCTGGCGAGGATGGGGTTCTCGTGGAATTGAAGCAGGGATACAAACAGACCGAAGTCGGGCTAATTCCGGAGGATTGGGAGGTCCGTCGCGTCCGCGAGGTCGTCACTCGTGGACCGAAGAACGGCTACTCAGGTCGCAGCAGCAAAGATGGTGCCGGAACGCCTACGCTCAGCCTTGCCGCCACATCGTCTAGTCGGTTGGTCTTGAACTCACAGACCGTTAAATACCTCGAAGAGCACGTATCATTGGATTCAGGACTCTTCTTAGATCCTGGCGACATCTTGGTGCAGCGTTCCAACACCGCCGACTTAGTTGGTACTACAGCCATCTTCACCGGGCCTCCCGCGACATTCATCTATCCGGATTTGATGATGCGACTGAAATTCAAAGATCGTGTTGCTGCTAATTGGTTCTGGCGTTATGCCAACAGCACCGCGGGGCGACGTTTTTTCACGGTCGTAGCGGCAGGATCGACCGGAACCATGCCCAAGATCAGTGGGGCGAAGCTGCGCGAAATGCCGATGCCGTCCCCGCCTTTCCGCGAACAAGAAGCCGTCGCCGACGCCTTGAGCGATGCGGATGCCCTCATCGAGTCCCTTGAGCAACTCATCGCCAAGAAACGCCACCTCAAACAAGGCGCGCAGCACGAATTGCTCAGCGGAGCAAAGCGATTGCCTGGGTTCAGCGGAAAGTGGGGCGTGAAGTCCTTTGCCGATCTAGCTGAACCACGAAAGGAACGGATTGATCCACGGAAGACAGGGACTCACGACTTCTGCATCGAACTCGAACATATTGAACAGCGATCGGGACGTCTTGCGGGCAGCGGCGATGCAAGAGAAGGATCGTCAATAAAGTCGGTGTTCCAGCGTGGAGACGTGCTGTTTGGCAAGCTACGAGCTTACCTTCGCAAGTATTGGTTGGCCGACCGATCGGGTGTTTGCTCAACAGAGATTTGGGTACTCGTTGCAAGGCCCGGTCAGGCAACACCAGAATTCTTGTTCCAACTCGTCACGGTGGACCGATTTATCCAGGTCGCCAGCACGGCCTATGGCACTCACATGCCACGCTCCGATTGGAACGTCGTGAAAAACTACGAAGTGGCTCTTCCTTGCACCGAAGAACAAACCGCCATCGCTGCCATCCTCAGCGACATGGATACCGAGATCGCTGCGCTGGAAACCAAACTCGCCAAAGCCCGCCAGATCAAGCAGGGCACGATGTACAACCTTCTCACGGGGAGGATTCGTCTCGTATGACCATCGGCCAATCCGAACGCGAAACCCAGGACCGCATCTTGACCCTGTTCCGCGACGAACTCGGCTATCGTTACCTCGGCGATTGGACCGACCGCGACGACAACAGCAACATTGAGGAATCGCTCGTCACCGCATATACCTCCGAGTTGGACCGCAGCAGCGGCGGCGTCGATCCCGAAGTCATGCTCCACGACCGCCTGAAGAAGGGCCGCGAGCGCCTGGACAACTCGCTCGAAGCCATCGCCCTGCTCTGTGAGCCGGTCGCGCCGCCCCAAGGCGAATTGGAACACATCCACTATTTTTGCGGCAACGCCGAAAATCCCGATGACCTGAAGGAGCACGAACCCCAGCGCGTCGCTCTCTACATGGCCACCGTGGCCGTGGTGCGCGCTTTCGCCAACATTGCCGGCGAACTGCAGGCTGCCTCTTACAGCGAGTCGGACATCAGCCGCATCAAGCTGGCGGTCGACCGCTACGTCAAGCTGCGCGAGATCATCCGCAACGCCAGCGGAGAAAATCTCGACTTGAAGGCCTATGAAGCCGACATGCGCCACCTCCTCGATACCTATATCGAGGCCGCCGATCCACGCAGGATTTCGCCTTTTGACAACATGTCGCTTCTGGAACTGATCGTGAAAACCGGCATCGCGGACGCCATCAACCGCTTGCCCGATGGCATCAGGAGCGACAGGGGAGCCATTGCCGAAACCATCGAGAACAACGTCCGCCGCAAAATCATCAAGGAACACCTCAACGACCCGGCCTTTTACGACAAGATGTCGGCGTTGCTGGACGAGATCATCGCGGCCCTGAGGGCCAGGGCCATCGAGTACGAGGAATACCTCAAGCGCATCGCGGAACTGGCAAAGCGAGTCGAAGCCGGCCATGCCGGGGACTCGCCCGCGGAGATCGACACTCCCGCGCGCCGCGCCCTCTACAACAACCTCCACCAGGACCGCGATCTCGCCCTGAAGGTCGACGCCGCCGTCCGGCAAAACCGCCCCGACAGTTGGCGCGGCGTCCAGCCCCGCGAGATGGTCGTCAAGAAGGCCATCTTCGACGTGCTGAACGACGTAGACGAAGTGGAGCGCATCTTCCTCATCGTCAAGCAGCAACGGGAATACTGATGGTCACCAAGATCGATTTGGGCGGCATTTCGGTGGAAGTATTCAAGAAGGACATCAAGAATGTCCACCTCAGCGTCCACCCTCCCACTGGCAAGGTGCGGATCTCCGCGCCGCTTCGCATGAATTTCAACACCATCCGCGTGTTCGCGATCTCCAAACTCGGCTGGATCAAGCAACAGCAAAAGAAGATAACCGAACAGGAACGCGAACCACGCCGCGAGTACCTGGACCGCGAAAGCCACTATGTGTGGGGAAAGCGCTACCTGCTGAAGCTGATCGAGAAGGATGCAGCGCCGCGGGTGGAACTGAAGCATAGCCAGATGCTGCTCCAGACCCGTACCACAACTGGCGAAGAGAAGAAACAAGCCATCCTCGACGAATGGTATCGCTCCCAACTCAAAGAAGCCGTCCCGTCATTGATCGCGAAATGGGAGCCCCTCATGCGAGTTAAGGTCGAACGCTTCTTTTTGCAGAGAATGAAGACGAAATGGGGCAGTTGCAGCTCCCGCGCCGGCAACATCCGGCTCAACACGGATCTAGCCAAGAAGCCGCGCGAATGCCTCGAATACATTGTCGTGCATGAAATGGTTCACCTCTTGGAGCCCACTCACAACAGCCGCTTCCTTGCCCTGATGGACCTCTTCATCCCCAACTGGCGATTCTATCGGGACCTGCTGAATCGGCTTCCTGTACGGCATGAGACCTGGGACTATTGAAGAGCGTAGTTCAGCTTTTATTTTCTTTGTAATCATTTAGTTAACGCAAATCCCTTGTTTCAGGCGTTTGCTACAGTAAAGACGGATGAGAACGCTTCGCACCAGCCGCTCTGATTTTCGGACTCCGTCGAGCCTACCAGGGATTTCGACCCCGATCCCGGTCGATTGGTGGAGATCCGACCACTCTCCGGCTTGCCTGACACGCCTGAGCAGCGAAACGGAACGAACCCAATTCCCCGACGCCAAACGAACCCAATTTCGGACCCAACATGGTCCAGTTTCGCCGGCTAACCCTCTTGTTTCCCTCGAAGCCACCCAAGAACCGACCCCGATCCGGGTCGGCTTATGGAAATCGGGTCTCCCGCCCGCCTGTCTGACACATTTGAGAAGCGAAACGAAACGAACCCAATTCCCCGGCGCCAAACGAACCCAATTTCGGACCCAACCTGGTCCAATTTCATCGGCTAACCCTCTTGTTTCCATCGCAGCAACCCGAAAACCGGCCCCGATCCGGGTCGGTTTATGGAAATCCGGTCTCCTGCCCGCCTCTCTAACACGCCTGAGAAGCGAACCGGAACGAACCCAATTCATCCGCGCCAAACGAACCCAATTTCGCCGCCTACTTCACCCGCCACTCGATGATGCCGAACTCGCGCCAGTCCGTGTCGCGTGTCAGGAAGTTCGCGCCGGGCGGGCCGATCTCGCCGGTCTTGTAGTGCACCGTCCGCGGCTCCACTTCGAGGCGCACGGCCGTGGCCGTCACCGGAGCGAAGGCCGCGGTGTTGAATCGGTCCTTGTCGACGGTGTAGTCAGCCGGTATCGGTTTCCAATCGCCGCCGTCGCGATACAAGATCCGCCAGGAAGCCGGCAGCTTGCAGAATCGCCGGTCGTCGGCGAAATAAACGGATGCGGAGGAGACCCGGGTGGGAGCTTTGAAATCGTACTCCACCCACGCCGCTTGGCCGGCCGGCGGGCCCATGCGGAAGTAGCGGTGCGATTCGTCGGCCGAGCTGATCGGCTCGGCGCCATCGTAGACCGCCGCCATGTCGTCGTTCTGATCGTTGTAGCCGGTCCACTTCTTTTCGATTCCGCCGGAAGATTCCACCTTGGCGATGTTGGGCGGCGGCATCACCGGCAGCGTCACGGCCTTCTCCGGACGGCGCGCAAGCCAGACCGCCATTTCGCCCATGCCGCGATTGGCCCAGGCGTAGTAGGGAATGGCGACCAGGCGCGGGCCTGCAATCACGGTGACGCCGTTCAACAGATCCGGGCGGAACTCGCTCCGCAGCGGCGCATCGTCCGGGACCACGCGGTTGAGCGCGTGGCCGCCGTTGTCGGGCCATTCGGCGCAGTAGACCAGCGGACCGCGTTCCAGCGCCACCAGTCCGGCGTCGTCTTTCACGCGCGCATCGGCCAGCACGCGGCGCACCGGCATGGGCATTGCAAGCTCGATGGAGTCGCCGGTCTTCCACTCGCGGTTGATCCTGGCGTACCCATTGGCCATCGAGGCATTGACGCCGCGGCCGTTGATTTTCAGAACGACGGGCGCGCGGTTGTTGTCCAGCTTGGTGTCGAGGAAGCGATACAGATCGCCCGCCATCACCTGGCTGCCGGTCCATCCGGGTATGCGCACGTAGATGGCGAAGCGGCGCGGCGCATCCGGATCGACGTGGATCTTCACGTCGCCGTCCCAGGGATAGCGCGTCTCCTGGCGCACGCGCACGCGGCTCGCCCCCATGGCGATGCGCGCCGTCGAGCCGGCAAAGAGGTTGACATACAGCTCATCGTCGCTGCGCGCGTAGACATAGCCGCCCAGCGACGCCATCAGGCGCACCACGTTCGGCGGGCAGCAGGGCGTATCGATCCAGTCGAAGCGGTCGTAGTTGCCGTAGGACATCAGCGGATTCTGGTAGAAGAAGCGGTCGCCTTTGAGCGAAACCCCGTCGAGGAAGCCGTTGTAGAGCACGCGCTCCATCAGGTCGGCGTAACGCGCGTCGCGGTGCAGCAGGAACATGCGTTGGTTCCACACCACGTTGCCGTAGGAGGCGCAGGTTTCGTTCCAGGCGCTGAGATTCGGCAGCTCGTAAGGCTGCCCGTACTGCTCGTGGAAACGCACCGACCCGATCGCCCCGGTGAGATAGGTCTTGCGGGAGGCATCCTGCCAGATGCTGTCGATGGCGCGATGGTAATCGCCGCCGCCGGTAAGCGCGGCGATATCGGTGAAGGGAATGTAGAGATAGGTGGCGCGCACGCAGTGGCCCTCGGCCGCCGTCTGCTGAACGGCCGGCTTATCGTCCTGCGCGTAGGTGCGGTCGAGCGCGTATTCGCCGCTGCGCGGGTAATCGTCCTTGCCGCGCTCGTCCAGGAAGAACTGCGCCAGGCGCGCGTAACGGGCGTCGCCCGTCTCGCGGTACATGTCGAGCAGTCCGATCTTCATGCCCTCGTGGCTGGAGATGTAGGTCTTCTTTCCGGGGCCGTAGGCGGCGTCCAGCGCGTCGATGGCTTTGACCGCCTCGTCCAGCATCTTGCGCTCGCCGGTCGCGTGATACCAGGCGACCGCGGCTTCGTAGAAGTAGCCCGAGATGCGGGTGGGATTCTGCAGGCGAGTTTCGGTGGCGGCCACTTCGCGGTCCACCAGTTTCGAAACGTATTGCCGCAATTCCGCATCGGCCTGCTTGGCGAGCATGTAGGCGGCGGCCTGGATCAGCCGCGGGTTATCGTAACTGCGGTCGCCGAATTTCTGGAACAGGTGCTGAATCGAAACCGTCCGGTTGACCTGCATCTTGGGCGCCCAGAATTCGTCGGTGATATCGACGTCGGCCAACGGCACCGGTTCGAGCCTGTAGATGGGTTTCGAAATCTGCGCCGCCGCCAGCGCCGCCATGAGAACCACAAGGGCGATCCAGGGCTTCATGGGTTTACCCGCCATTCGATCACCCCGCCTTCGTACCAGGTGACGTCCTGTGGCAGATAGTTGGCGTCGGGCGGACCGAGGTCGCCCTTCTTGTAGGTGCGCGGCTGCAATTGGATTTCGATGCGCAACGCGGAGGTGGTCACGGCATCGAAAGAGAGCCGGTTGAACTTGTCGCGCTCCACGCCGTAGGCCGCGGTGGCATGCACCGGCTTCCACTCGTTCCCGTCCTTGTATAACAGGCGCCACCCTTTCGGCGGCACGCAGTATTGCTTGTCGTCTTTCCAATAGACTTCGACGGAAGAAACGCGCGCGGCCTTGGCCAGGTCGTACTGGATCCAGGCGCTGTCGCCGCTCTGCGGATGCAGACGGAGATACGGCGCGTTGCCGTCTTCGGAGTTGATGGGTTCGAAGCCGTCCTGGATAGCCGAGATCTCGCCCGAGCCATCCTGCGAATTGGTGTACCAGCGCTGCTCCGGCGTGGGCGGCTTGTGGCCGGGATAGTTTTCAGCGGCCGTGCCGTTGCCCACCGATGAAGTGGCCTTGGCGGTGGAAGCCGGAGACGTACGCGGCGCCACGCGGGCCCTGGATTCGTCGCGCGCCAGCCAGACCGACATCTCGGACGCGCCGCGGTTGCCGAAAGCGTAATACGGGATCGCCACCATCGGCTGCGCCTGGCGGTTCAGCGAAACTCCGTCGGCGCCGCGGCTGAGCGAGACGGCGCTGCCGGTCAAAGCGCCGACGCCGTCGAGCAGGTCCTTTTGATAGGCGAATTGCATTTTGGCGGCCGGCGGCGCCACCAGATTGAAAATGCCGGCCGGGTTGTCGGCGCGCTCCACGCAATAGACCAGGGGGCCGCGCTCAAAGGCCGCCAGGCCGCGGTCGTCGGCCACTTCGTCGCGCGCCACCACCTGCTCGATCTCCATCGGCAGGTTGAACTGGACCACGTCGCCGGTGTTCCATTCGCGCTCGATGCGCGCGTAGCCGCGGTCGGTCGAGTAAGTGACCGGCCGGCCGTTGATGGCGATGGCCACCGGCGGCTGCGGCGGCGCCAGGTATTTGTAGAGCAGCAGCGGCATGGGCTGGCCGTGCACCCATCCCGGAATGCGGATGAAGAGCGGGAAGCGCCAGGAGTACTGCGGGCTCACGGTGAGCTTCACGGCGCCGTTCCACGGGTAGTCGGTCTCCTGCGCCAGGTCCACTTTCGCGTTGCGCACCTTGGCTTGCGCCTTGCTGGCGACGAACAGGTTGATGTAGAGGCCGGGGTCGCCCTGCGCGTAAATCAGGCTGCCCAATTGCGGCAGCAGGCGCGCGACGTTGGGTGGGCAGCAATCGGGACCGAAGGCGGCCTGCCTGGTGAAGCTGCCGGACGCCATCAAGGGCGCCTGGTAGAGATACTTGTCGCCGGCCAGCGAGACGCCCGCCAGAAATCCGTTGTAGAGCGTGCGCTCCATCATGTCGGCGTAGCGCGAATCCTCGGTGAGCAGGAAGAGCCGGTGGTTCCACAAGGTGTTGCCGTAGGCGGCGCAGATTTCATTCCAGCAGGTGAGGTTCGGCAGATCGTAATCGTCTCCGTAGTTCTCTTCGTGGCGATATGTGCCGGCGCCGCCCGTCAGGTAGGTGCGCTTGGAGACGGCGTCTTCCCAGATGCGCTGGGTGGCCTTCACGTAATCGGAATCGTTGGTGAGCGCGGCGATATCGGTGAGCGGCGCATAGAGATAGGTGGCGCGCACGGCGTGGCCGACGGCGCGGGCCTGCTGCTTCACGGGCTCGGCATCCTGCGCGTAGGCGCCGTAGAGCTTGGTCCGGCCGGCGGAATTGCCGCGCGAATCCAGGAAGAATTTGGCGAGCTTCAGGTACTTGGCGTTGCCGGTCGCGCGGTACAGCCGCACCAGGCCAAGCTTGATGCCCTCGTGGTTGGAGATGTCGTGGCGTTTGTCGGGTCCAAAAACCGCATCCAGATCGTCGGCGATCTCGATGGCGACGTCCAGCAGCTTGCGGCTGCCGGTGGCTTCGAAATAAGCCACGGAGGCTTCCAGGAAGTTGCCGGCGTTCAGCGTGGAGCCGTCGCCATTGGTGGACCAGACGTGTTTCTGCGTGCGAATCCGCTGGATGATGGCGTCGAGCTTGCCGTCGATGCGCGCGCGCAAGGCCGGATCGGGGTGCTGCGCGAGCGAGTAGCAGGCCGCCTCGATGAGCCGCGGATCGGGATTGCGGCCCATCCGGTCGAAGCGATCGAGCAGGCCCGGAATCGAAACGGTGCGATTGTTTTCGAGCCGCGGCGTCCAGAAAGTGTCGGTGATCTGGACGTTGCTGAAAGGGATGGGGGCGACCGGGTAATCGATCTTGCGCGAGGTCGGCTGGGAAAAAGCGATCAGGGCGCACCCGGCCACGGCGATGACGGTCCAGCGATTCCGCATACGCGAAGCATATCGGAGTGAGGCCTCCACTGCAATTGCCCCGCGCCGGCCTTGGCCATACGGTCGGAATGGAAGTGCATGACCGCCCCATGCCGGCGCCGACGCTGGAGCCGGGTGAGATCTTTACCATCGAGCGAAGCGCACTCGACGTTACCAACGCCGGCGATCCACAAGTAAGTCTACTTACCGGGCGCGAGCGGCGGGAGGCCTTGCGCGGGCGCGGCGCGGTTGTAAGCCGGGACATCGGCATCCATCAGCTTGCGATATTGCTCCTGGACCGAGCGAAGCTGGTCCTCCAGGTCGTGCACCAGGCCGATGGCGGTTTCCGTGGGAGCGTAGTCGGCGCCGCCGGAATACTTGCCGGTGCCGGTCCCCAGGGAGCCATTGAGCCAGAGAAAATTGAGGTAGAGGCGGGCGGCTTCGGAATCGTACTTCTCGTCGCTGAGGGCGTCGGAATGCGAAATGAGCTGAAACTCCACGTCCCGCAGCTTGCGATCCAACTGCTCCAGGGCATCCACGGCCGGGTGCGACTTGCGCTGGTCTTCGAGCTGTTTGCGCAGCCGCTCGATCTGGTTGGTCATGTCGGAAACCGCGCTGATGTCTTCGCGCACCTTGAGTTGCAGGCGCACGGAGGATTGGATGTCGGCTTCGGTGCCGTGGCTCGCCGGCGGCAGCGCAATCTCCAGAGGCTGGATGCAGGCCTGGCCATCGACGATCAGACGAACGGTGTAGCGGCCGGGCGCGGCGATGGGTCCGAACTCGGCGGCCTCGATGCCTTTGTGCGCCACCGGACGGGTGTCCGAACCTTGGAATCGCGGCTCCTCCCAGATATGGGGATTCTCGGGCGGCGTGGTGCGCAGCGCGACCAGGCGAGGCGGCTCGTAGCGCAGATTCCAATCGATGCGGTTGAGGCCGGGCTGGAGGTTGTCGGGTTGCAAGCGCGCCACCAGGCCATCGGCCGAATCCAGAATCTCAATTTCGATGGTGTCGGGAGGAGCGTTGAGGACGAAGCTCAAGGTGGCGGTGGCGCCTTCAAGGAGTCGGAAGGCGGTGCGCGGCGCCAGGAGGCGAGGTGCGGCGGCAGGGCCCTGCGCGGAAGACGGGACGGCCAGGAGGGCAACTCCAGCCAGCGCGATGAAGGCGTGCCGCATATCGCTTTTGCAGTGTATGCGATTTGAGGGGCGGCCGGCAATCGCGTGCAATCGCTTGCAGGCAGGCAGGGCAATCCTATAAACTTCAACAACGGGAATCTCCTATGCTCCAACCTATTGTGTTTTTGCCGAATCGCTGGCGCCGCACCCTGGTCGCCGGTTTAGCGGGTGTCGTTCTGAGTGTGACGCCGGTAGCCGCGCAACGCGGCGGCCGCGGATTCGCGGCTGCCCCGCCGCCGGCCAATCCCACTTTCAAGTTCATGGGGCCGGCCACTGGAAATCGGATCTCGGCCGCGGCCGGCATTCCCGGCGATCCGACCACGTACTATGTCGGCGCGGCATCCGGCGGTGTGTGGAAGTCCACCAACTCAGCCCAGAGTTTTGTCCCGGTCTTCGATAGCCAGGCGGTGCAGGCGATTGGGGCGCTGGCGGTGTCGCGATCGAATCACGACATCGTATGGGCTGGAACCGGGGAAGCGTGGGCCATCCGCGATAGCGACATGATGGGCGATGGCATCTACAAATCCACCGACGCCGGCGCCACCTGGACCAACATGGGGCTGCGCGAGACTGGCCGCATCGGCCGCATCATCGTGAACCCGGTAAACCCCGACATTGTTTTTGTCTGCGCGGCGGGGCGCCTGACGGGCCCGCAGCAGGAGCGCGGCGTGTTCCGCACGCTGGACGGCGGGAAGACCTGGGACCGCTCCTTGTTCGTGGACCCGGACACCGGCTGCTCCGGCCTCTCCATGGACGCGAGTGATCCCAAGACGCTGGTGGCCGGTGCGTGGCGCGTGGTGATGCACACGTACGCTATGTTCAGCGGCTCGCCGGAGAGCGAATTCACGGCGCACGGTCCGGGCAGCGGCGTGTATGTCACGCACGATGGCGGCGCCACGTGGAAGCGCATCGAAGGCCATGGCATGCCGAGGCCTCCGGTGGGTAAAGTGGATGTGGCGATCGCGCCCAGCAACCCGAAGCGCATTTACGCGCTGATCCAAACGGCCGACCAGGGCTCGATCTGGCGCTCCGACGACGGCGGTGAGAACTGGGCCAACGGGAGCTGGCAGCGGGCCCTGATCGGGCGCGCCGGTTATTACATCCACATCGACGTCTCACCATCCAACCCGGACGAAGTGCTGGTGGCCAACAGCAGCTTCTGGGTGTCCACCGACGGCGGCAAGAATTTCACCACACGGCCCTGGGGCGGCGACACCCACGACATCTGGATCGATCCCACTAATGCCGACCGCATCCTGGTCACGCACGATGGCGGGATGTCCTTCACCACCGACCACGGCGCTACGCCGGCGGGGCGCGTCACCCTGCCGATCGGGCAGATGTATCACGTCGCGGTGGATAATGACGTCCCGTACCACATCTACGGAAACATGCAGGACGACGGCACCATGCGCGGGCTTAGCACGGTGCAGGAAGCGGGAGCCAACGTGCCCGGCCAGGCGCCTCAAGCCGGAGGCCGGGGTGGACGCGGCGGCGGCGCCGCCGGGGGCCGTGGTGGCTTTGGAGGAGGCGGAGGAATCACCGTGGGAACCTGGGATCACGGATTGGGCGGATGCGAATCCGGCTTCACGGTACCCGATCTTACGAACACCGATTTCATCTGGGCATCGTGTTACGGCAATGAAGTAACCACTTACGATTACAAGACTAAGGTTGCGCGCTCAGTGAGCCCGTGGCTGCATACACTCGATTCGGAGCCCGATAAAGTCAAATACCGCTGCCACTGGACGCCTCCGCTGGTGATCGATCCGTTCGATCACAACACCGTATACTACGGCTGCCAGGTAATCCTGCGCACCACCAACGGCGGAACGAGCTGGAAGGAGATCAGCAAGGATCTGTCGCACAACGATCCCAAGTACATTGTTTCTTCGGGTGGCATCGTGGGCGACAACCTCGGCCAATTTTACGGCGAGGTGGTCTTTTCGATTGCGCCCTCGGAGATCCGGAAGGGTCTCATCTGGGCCGGCACCAATGATGGCAAGGTCTGGTACACCACCAACGGCGGCGACGATGGCTGGCACGACGTCACGGCGAATATCAAGGGCCTGCCCGGGCCGATGGGCGTGATTTCAAAGATCGAGCCTTCGCATTTCGACCCTGCCACCGCGTATGTGGCGGTGGACTTCCACCTGATGGACAACCGCGATCCGTGGCTCTATAAGACAACCGATTTCGGGAAGACGTGGACTAACATAACGGGCGATCTGCCCGCGGGACACCCGCTTTCTTACGCGCGCGTGATTGCCGAGAATCCCAATAAGAAGGGCATGCTGTTCGCCGGCACCGGCCACGAGCTGTTTTACACGATGGACGATGGGGCCCACTGGAAGCAGATGAAGGACGGGTTGCCGGCGGCTCCAGTGTCGTGGATTGTCGTGCAGAAGCAGACGCACGACCTGGTGGTCGCGACTTACGGCCGCGGCTTTTACATCATGGAAGACATGACGCCGCTGGAGCAGGGCGTGATGCCGGACACGGCGACTTCCGCGGTGGAGTTTCTGGCGCCGCGGCCGGCTTACCGGCAAGCCCGCGGCGGGCGCGCCGATTGGACCTTCGTGCTGAAGGAAGCTCCCAAGAACGCGATCGAACTCGAGGTGCTGGATGCGAGCGGCGCGGTGGTCCGCAAGCTGCCCAACATCACCGGCACGGCCGGATGGAATCGAGCATCCTGGGACATGCACTACGACCCGCCGCGGATGGTGGCGCTGCGCACAACTCCGCCGGAAGATCCGCACATCTGGGAGGAAACGCGTTTTCAAAACAGGGATACCCGCACCATTACGCACTGGGGGATTTCTCAGAACGAGCCGGGGCCGCTGGTGGGGCCCGGAAAATTCACCCTGCAGATGACGGTGAACGGCCAGAAGTATACCCAAGCCATCGACATCCTGCGGATGCCGGACGCGCACGGAACGGACGCCGACTTACAGGCGTCGGCGCGCCTGCAACTCAAAGTTCGCGACGACATCAGCGCGGTTTCCGATATGACGAACCAACTGGAGTGGATGTGCCGCCAACTGGAGGATGAAAACAAGACGTTGAAAGGCCAGAGCGGCAAGGAAGCCTTGCTGAAGGCCATGAATGACATCGATCAGAAGATGCAGGACGTGGAGTACAAGCTGATTTCGCGGGCCGAAGCGCTGAGCGACGACAAGTATTACGTCACGCAATACCAGCTCTATCTGAATTTCATCTGGCTGGAAGGCGAAATTGGCGGAGGCGCGGGGGATGTGGCGGGCAGCGGCGACTACCCGCCGACGGAAACCGCGTACGGCCTGGTGCTGGGTCTGGAGAAACAACTGCAGGCAGTGCAGGCGCAATATAAGACGCTGTTAGATAAAGATGTCGACGCGTACAATAAGTCAATTACCGGAAGCGGGCTGAAGCCGCTCCCCACGACCGGCGCGCCGCCCGCGCCCATCGTGCAGGGAGGGCGGGGCGGCGGGGGGAACTAGGGGAGATAAGTGCAAACAGCTCGACCTGAAGGTCGGGTGCCGGGTCAAGGGACCCGGCGCAGTCCAGGGGGACTGCCCCACTTAACGGGCAACGCTCCCTGACGGCCGCGGCTCGGAATGAGCCGCGCGTCAGGGTTTGCGGAATTACTCAGGGTTACTTGCCTACTACCACGATTGAGAAGGAATCGGGGAGCATGGGCGCGCGCGGGCCGCGGCCACCCTTCTTGGTCGCGTCCGGCGGCGGGGCGTCGGCGGGCGGAGCCGGCGGCGGGCCATATTCGGCGGCGATCAGCAGCACGTGATTGGTCTTAGTATCCATCGTCAGCGTCTTGGCGCCGCGCATGGTCGGCACGTTCTGCTCGACGACGAAGCTGGTCGGGCTGTTTTCCTTGATCACCGTGAGCGTGCCATCGCCATTCGAGCTGAAGGCCTCCAGGGTGTTGGGATTGAAGGTGGCGCCATCGGTCCCTGTGCCGATCGGCAGAGTATCGAGAATCTTGCCGGTGTCGGAACTGAGAATCACCATGGTCGCAGGGGTATGGCAAGAGGCGAACAGGACGTGATTCTTGACGTCGAAGGCCAGACCGCCGGGGCCGCCACCTTTGCCTTCGAGGGCGTAAGTGCCGGTGACCTTGAGTTCCTTGGTGTCGACGACGGCGATCTTATCCATGTCTTCGAGATCGACATACATACGGCCCTTGCCGTCGGTAACGGCCTGCTCGGGCTGTCCGCCGAGATCGAGGGTGCCAACGATGGAACCATCCTTGGTATCGATGATGGTGGCGTTGGGGGCGCGGTGGCTGAAGACCCAGACGCGCTGGTTGAAACTATCGAACAGTATGCCGTCGGGACCGCCCTGCACATCGATGGTCTTGATGAGCGCGAGGGTCTTGGTATCCCACATGGCGACCGGGCTGCTGCTGGCGAAGCCGTGGCCGGACTTGGGGTCGACCGCGGCGCCGCGCGCATTGGTCTTGGGGATTTCGCCGACCGGCTCCTGGGTGTCCAGGTTATAGACCGAAACTCGCGCGTTAGCGCCGGTACGCGGAACATACAACCGGCGGCCGTCGACGTCGGCATACACATAGTCAAAGCCGCCGTCACCGCCGACTTTGGCGGTCTTAACGACTTTGTAAGGTCCCGTCGCCGGGGCCGGTTGGGCTAGAGCGATGATCGCCAGCGTCGCGATCACTACGAATGTTACAAAACAGAATCGTTTCATCAGTTTCTCCTTATTTTCCGACTACCAGGACATGAAAGCTATCGGGCGCAGCCGTCGGGCGCCCTTTCTGACCAACCGCTGCCGGGGGATAATCGGCGGTCAGCAGATAGATCCGGTGCAACTTCTCATCGACGGTCATGGTCCGCGCCCGCGCCTCGGTGGTGACCGTATCGACGGCATCGTACTTGCCGTTGACCAGCTTGACGATGGTCACGTTACCCTCGCCGTTGGAGCTGAAGGCGAGGCCGAGAGTCGAATCGAAGCCCGCCGCATCAGGGCCCGAGCCGATCGCCGGAGTCGCGATCACCTTAAAGCTTGCGATGTCGACGACGGCCATCATCTTGTTATCGCCGACCGAAAAGAGTTTCTTGTTCTTCACGTCGATTGCCAGCCCGCTGGGGTGTTCGACGGGCGCGAGCGACATCTTGCGGCTAACTTCCATCTTGGCGGCATCGATTTCGAGCAGCTCGGATGAGTCTTCCAGGTTGACGTAGAGCTTGCCGGCGCCATCGGACTGGCAGAACTCACCGGCACTTCCGGTGGGGAAGGTCTTGAGCACTTCGCCGGTCTTGGCGTCGATGGCGGTGGCGTCGGCGCCGTTATGGTTGATCGCAAACACGCGCTTGGTTTTCGACTCATAACAGACCGCATCGGGGTTTTCACCAGCCGCCGGCTCACCAAGCTTGGCGAGAGTCTTGAGATCGAAAATCGTGACGCTCTTAGATGTGCGGTTGGTGATGAATCCTTTGTTCAGGTCGGCGGCGATGGCGATTCCGTGCACGCCGTGCAGTTGCCCGATGACGCCGACGACTTTGCCGGCATCCGGGTCGACTACTTCGACGCTGGCGCCGTGGGAAACGTACAGCCGGCGGTTGACGCTATCCATGGCCACGTAGTCCCAACTTGCCTCGCCGCCGATCTTGATCTTACTGATGATCTTGTATCCCTCGGCGGCCCAGACAGCGCCGGCTACCAGGGCTAGTATCAGAATCTTCTTCATTGTTGAGTTACTCCTTTATGCGAATCCCGGCCTCCAATGTAATAGTGCACGGCCGGGGTTACTATCAGTGACAGGACCATCGAGGCGAGGATGCCGCCGATCACGGCGATGGCCAATGGCCGCAGCATTTGAGAACCCGCGCCGAAAGCGAGGGCCAGCGGCAGCATGCCGGCCACCGTGGCCAGCGCGGTCATCAGAATAGGACGCAGCCGGCGCTCGCCGGCGCGAATCATGCTTTCCTCCGCCGGCAGGCCCGCGGCGCGGAACCTCTGGTCGGCATCCAGCAGCAGAATGCCGTTCTTGGCCACGATGCCGATCACCATGATCAGACCCATGAACGACGCGAGATTGAAGGTTGTTCCCGTGGCGAACAGAGCCGCGAAGACGCCGCAGGTCGAGAGCA
The DNA here is from genome assembly GCA_050014595.1 of Bryobacteraceae bacterium. Classification (GTDB taxonomy): domain Bacteria; phylum Acidobacteriota; class Terriglobia; order Bryobacterales; family Bryobacteraceae; genus PALSA-129. The sequence continues at coordinate 169,802 of JBEKDA010000001.1, read as the reverse complement.
GCGCGGAGGAAAGAATGGCGATGGGTGTGGCAAAGTCGCCGAACTCGAACAGCAGCACGACGAACACCAGCACGACGGCCAGCGCCAGAACCACCAGCAAGTCCTTGAACGACTTCTGCTGCTCTTCGTACTGACCGCCATACTGAACGCGGATGCCGGGAGGCACCTTCATGTCGCCGATGGCGGCCTGCACCTTTTTCATCCCGTCACCCAGGTTCATGCCTTCGAAGCGGGCGGTCACCTGCACGTTGCGCTGCAGGTCGTCGCGGCGGATTTCCGTCTGGCCGGGGATCTCCATGATCGAGGCGAGTGAGCCGATGGTGGCGGTCTTGCCGGTTCCGCTGATGAGCATGGTCTGGCGGATGGTGTCGAGCGTCTTGCGCGTCGCCTCGGGAAAACGCACGCGGATGGTATAGGAGCGGTCGTTGACCACCACCGGGGCGGACGCCGGTTCGCCTTGCAGGATGGCGCTGGCGTCCAGTTCCACTTCCTGCGGAGAGAAGCCGGCGCGCGCCGTCGTGACCTGGTCCATGTTGAAGACCGTTGCCGGACCGCTGATGGTATTCTCGATGCCGTTGAGCACGTCCACCACGCCGGGAACTTTCTTGATGGTGTCGCCCACCGAGGTGGCCCATTGCTCGAGCAGGACTGGATCCTGCGCGAACAGTTTGATGACCACCGGCTCGGGGGCGCTGGTGAGGTCGCCGATCATGTCTTGCAGGAGTTGCGGGAATTCCACGTCGAGCACCGGCTCTCTCTCTCTGATCTTGGCGCGCACGTCGGCGATCACTTCATCGCCGGTGCGCTTGCGGCCGGCCTTGAGCTTGACGGAGATGTCGCCGGTATTGGCCTCGGTGACCTGCGCCAGGCCAAGTTGGAGACCGGTGCGCCGGGAGGTATTTTCCACCTCGGGTGTGGCGCGGAGAATCTTCTCGACGTGCGTAATCACACGGTTGGTTTCCTCGAGCGACGAGCCCGCGGGCATGATGTAGTCGACGATGAAGCCGCCTTCGTCCATGGCGGGAAGCAGGTCGGATCCGGTGTGGTTGTAGCACCACCAGGAGCCGCCGATCAGCAGGAGCGAAAACACCGCCATTACCAGTTTGTGTTCCAACGCGATTTTGAGGACGCGAGCGTAAGCGTTCATCAGGACAGGCGGCACGGAGTGGCGCTCTTCCGGGCGGCGCCCGGAGCGGCTGCGAAGGAAGTAGTGGCTGAGCGTGGGCGTCCAGGTGAGCGCCAGTGCCAGCGAAGTCAGCAGCGCCATTCCCACCGTGACGGCCAGGGCGCGGAAGAAGACGCCGGTGACCCCGGTGATCGAGATCAGCGGCAGGAAAACCACGATCGGGGTGATGGTGGAACCGACCAGGGGAACGCGAATCTCGCGAATCGCGCTGCGGACGGCTTCCGCGCGCGACTGTCCGGAATCCCGGTGCATCACGATGTTCTCCACCACCACGATGGCGTTGTCGATCACCAGGCCGACAGCCGCGGCAAGGCCGCCCAACGTCATCAGGTTGAAGCTCTGATTCATGATCCGCAGGGCGATGAAAGTGACTCCGATGGTGGCGGGTATCACCAGGCCGGCCACCAGCGAAGTTCCCCAATCGCGCAAGAAGAGCACCATGATGAGCGAGGCCAGGATCAGGCCGACCAGGATGGCGTCGCGCACGCTCTCCATGGATTCCGTCACGATCAGGGACTGGTCATAAAAGGGGCGTAGCTCCACACCCTTGGGCAGGTCCTTCTTGAGGGCTTCGATCTCCGCCTTGACGGCGTTGGCTACCACCACCGTGTTGCTGTCGGGCTGGCGAAGGATATTGAGCAGGACGGCAGGCTTGGCGTTGGCGGTGACCACGGTGTAGACCGGCATTACGGAGGGGCCGACGGTGGCGATATCGGCGATGCGAATGGGCGCGCCGGCGGGCGTGGTCCTGACAACGATGTTGCCAATCTCTTCGGGAGTGCGCGTCTGCCCGCTGACCAGGCTGAGCACGAGCTGGTGATTGGCCTCGATCAGCCCGGGCGAATCGATCATGTTGCTGCGCGAGATGGCGTCGAGAATGTTGGGGATAGTGACGCCGGCTTGCACCAGTTTGGCGGGATCCGGCTGGACCTGGAATTCCGGAACCTGCCCGCCCTGCACCACCACCGACGAAACTCCGGTCTGGCGATTGAGGCGCGGCTTGATATCGTAAGTGGCCATCTCCCAGAGCGTGGTCTGGGGAATCTTGTCGGACGTCAGGCTGTAGCCCATGATGGGGAACGCCGCGAAGGTCAGGCGGTTGGCCGTGATCTTCGCCGTGGGCGGCAGCGAGGTCTGCACGCGGGCCAGCGCCGCGTTGACCAGCTCGAGCGTGCGGTGCATGTCGACGTTCCAATTGAAGAACAGGTCGATTTCGGCGGTGCCGCGGCTGGTGATGGAATAAAGGTGATCGAGGCCGGGCACCAGATTGACGGCATCTTCAAGGGGCTTGGTCACAGTGACCAACATCTGGTCGATGGGGAACACGCCGTTATCGACGCCCACCACGATGCGCGGGAAGTTGGTATCCGGAAAGACGGCGACGGGGATGGTCAGCGCCAGGTATATGCCGACGGCCACGAGAGTCAGGATGACAAAGATGATGGATTTGCCGTGACGGGCGGTCCAGTGCGGCGCATCGGCGCCCTCGGCAACGGGCGGAGGTGTCGAAATGTCGCTCATTTGGCTTTCGGCTTAGCCTCGTCTTTCTTCTGGTCCTTCTTGGAATCCGCGGCCGGCGGCGCGTTTTGATCTTCGTCGTCTGCCTCCTGCACGGAGGTGTCGATGACTTTGACCTTGCCCTTGTCGTCGACGCCGAGGCCGCCCACTGTGACCACCTCTTCGCCGGGCCGGCAGCCGTTGAGGATTTGCACTTTGTCGCCTTCGCGCACGCCGACCTGGACAGTCCTGCGGTGCGCCACGGAGTCGATGATCACCAGGACAGCGGTGCCTCCGGTTTCTCCGGGAAGGATGGCGGCCGCCGGAACCGTAGTTGCGTTCTTGAACTCTTGGGTGATGATCTTGGCGTGGACGCTGGCCCCCGGTTTCAATTTTTCGCCGGGATTGTCGGCCTGAATCCAAACCTGGATGGTAGTGCTGTTGGCGTCGGTGGCTGGGCTGACGACGACGACTTTGCCGGCGAACCGCTGGCCGCTATCGGCCTGGACGAGTTCGGCGGCCTGGCCGACCTTCACCAGAGAGCCTTGGTTCTGCGGAATATTGACTCGAGCGACCACGCGCGAGATATCGACGACGGTGATGAGGGGAGTGCCGGGAACGGCCATTTCGCCTTCATAGATGGGGCGATCGGCGATGACGCCGCTCTTGGGACTGTGGATCTCAGCGTAACCGACCTGGGCCTCGGCCGCTTGCAACTGGGCGTTAGCGGTTTGCACCTGGGCGTGCGCGGTGGAGATCTGATCCCCCTTGCTGACCGAGTTGAGAGCGCGAAGATGCTCCTGCGCGGCCTGCAGTTGCGTCTTGGCGGTAACAAACTGGACGCGGGCCTCATCCACGCGGCGGCCGGCCAGCGCGCCTTGGCGGAAAAGCTCGGTTTGGCTGTCGAGGAGCTTTTGGGCGGCGTCGAGCTGCTGCTTGTCGGATTCGACATCGGTCTCGGCTTTCACCACGGACTCGGGGACGGAGGCCAGTTCCACCGTGTGGAGATTGAGCTCGGCCTGGTTGAGCTGGCTCTTGGCGTTGGCGACAGCCGCGGCGAGGTCGCGGCTTTCGAGGACTGCGAGCAACTGGCCCTGCTTGACGTGATCTCCGCGGTTGGCATAGAACTTGAGTACAGGCTTGGAGATGTTCGGCATGACGCCGGTCTGGTCCTGCGGGAAGAGCACGCCATCGCCAGCTACGATGTGGCGGATGGGCTCCTGCGTTACGGCGGTGACCTGGACAGGCGCGGGCGCCTCGGTCTCGCTTTCTTCTTTTTTGGAACAGCCCGAGGCGGCGAGCAGGCAGGCGGCCAGGGCGGCAAACAACCATTTGTTCTTCATCGGCTAAAAGGCCCCCGTCAGTGTCTGAAGATTGGCGATCGAGACGCGGAAGCGGACGAGTCCGTCGTCGACGGCGTTGCGGGCGTCGCGGAGCGTGGACTGGGCATCGACCACTTCCAGCACGGAGACTTCACCGGCCTGGTAGCGGAGCAGGGTTAAATCCAGGCTCTGTTTGGAAAGGTCGAGCGAATGGCGCAGCGAGCCGAGCTGAGCGCGCGCGAGGCCGGCTTCGCGGTAGAAGGCGTCGAGCGACGAAAGGAGCTGTCGCTGGGTGAAGCTGAGATCGTTCCTGGCCTGCTGCAGCTTGAATTCGGCCTGCCTGACGCGGCTGCGGGCGGCGCCCCAGGTCCACAAAGGGACAACCAACTGGGCCTGCACCACGTTGCCGAGCAAGAGCTGGCCCTCGGGATTGTGCAGGGCGAACTGGTTGGCGTTGGTTCCGAATGAGTAGTCCAGGGAAAACGTCGGCAGCATTTCGGCGCGGGCCGACCGGATTTCATAATCCTCCTGCTGGACCGCGGCTTGGGCGGCGCGAATGTCGGGGCTGTTCTTGCCGGCGAGCGATTGGATTTCGGCGTAGGCGGGAAGCGGTGAGAGCGTATCGAGATCGTCCACCACATCGAAATCCTGGCGGTAATCGGGGAAGAGCAGGACGGCGAAACCGATGCGGGCTTTATCGAGGGTGAGCTGGGCTTCCTGCTCGTCGCGCTGCCGGTCGTTCAACTGGAGCTCGGCCTTGACGGTATCGGAGTGGGCCACTTCCCCGCCCTTTTCCTGCTTCTGGGTGATGTCGAGGAACTGCCGGGCGTCCTGGACGCTCTGGCGCGCGTTGGAAAGCTTTCGCGCGGCGACGGCCATGCCATAGTAATCCTGCATAACGGTGGCGATGAGGCCGCGGGCGGCGAGATCGGCCTTGGCACGGGCCGCGGCTTCGGCGGCCATGGCGCGGTGGTGGTCGGCGCGTTTGGCGGGAGCGAAGATGTCGGCATGCAGGTTGGCCTGGTTGTTGTAGACGTGCGGACCGTCATTAGAGACGAAAGCGCCGCTGGGCGTGCCGTTGGGCTGAGTGTAGATGAACTGGCTGATCCCGTTGACCGAAGGGAGCAGGGCGGCCTTGGCCTGTACGGTATCTTCGTGCGCCAGCAGGGCCGCGAGGTTGGCGGTGAGGGTCTGCTGGCTGTACTTCCGGGCGCGCTCCATGGCATCCTGCAACGTAATCCGGAGCGGCGCGGAACCGGCGGAAGGAGTTTGGGAGAAGGCCGGCAGGCAGAGGGCGAGGCCTATGCCCAGGGTCGGCAGAATATACTTCATGGGAAGAACTTCAGTATAGAATTCGGGACATGAACGGACGATGAATCAACGAGGGAGGTTTACTGTGAAAGTGCTGCCCGCGCCTGGGGTTGTGGCGAGGACTACATCGCCACGGTGCGATTCGGCGATCCACTTGACAATGGCCAGGCCCAGACCGAAGCCGCCATCCTGGCGCGAGCGGGCGGTGTCGGCGCGGTAAAAGCGCTCGAAGACGTGCGGGGCTGCGTCGGGGGAGATGCCCACGCCGGTGTCGGCGATGCGGATGCGGAACCGGGAATCTTCTGCTTCGAGCGCGGCCGAGACCTGGCCGCCCGGGGGGGTGTAGCGGATGGCGTTGTCGAGCAGGTTCATCACCAGCCGGCGGAGCAGTTCCTCGTCGCCGCGGAATGGCGCGTCCTCGGCGGGGCGGCATTCCAGTGCGATACCGCGGGCGGCGGCGAGCGATTGCGCGGAGCGGCAACATTCGGCCAGAAGATCGTTGAGATAGAACTCTTCGGATTGCAGTCTGACGCGTCCGGCGTCGGCGCGGGCGAGGTTGAGGAGGTCATCGACGAGGCGCGAGAGGCGGCGGGATTCGTCCAGGATGATGGCGAGAGATTCGCGGTACTCGGCGGCGGCGCGGTCGCGGGAGAGAGCGACATCGGCCTCGCCGCGGATGATGGAAAGGGGAGTGCGGAGTTCGTGGGAGGCGTCGGCGACGAAGCGGCGCATGCTTTCGAAAGAAAGGTCGAGGCGCGAGAGCAGCTCATTGAAGGAAGCCGAGAGGACCGCCAGCTCTTCGGCGGCGTTGCCGATATCGAGGCGGGTATTGAGATTGCTGCCGGTGATGCGATGGGCCTGCTGGGCCATCCAGCCGAGAGGGGCGAGGCTGCGGCTGGCGAGCCAGTAGCCGCCGAATCCCGCGAGCGCGATGACGAGTGGCAGCGCCAGGACAATGACGCGGCGGAGGACGGCGAGATCCTCCACGAGTTGGTCGCGAGACTGGAGCGCGACCACCTGGTAGTCCAGACCGCCGACGCTGACACGGTGCACCGCGGCGCGCGCACCGTTGGGCGCCACCTGGGGGACGGCCACGGCGAGATCGACCGTGGGATCGAGGGCGGCGCGCGCGGCAATGAAATCGACCTGGGGTTTCGGCAGCGGAGTACTGGCGGCGAGCAGGCGGTTTCCGGACAGAACCGCGACCAGGCTGCCGTGCAGGCGCATGCCGGAAACGGCTTCGGACGAGGCCGCGGAGACATCGCCCTTCATCTCGTCGAACTCATCCTGGAACATCGCGGCGGTGGTGTTGGCCTCCACCGCGAGGCCTTCGTCGAGGCGCCGCTCGAGCGCGTGGGAGAGCACGCCGTGGAGAAACAGGCTGAAGAGAACGAACAACAGCGAGAAGAACAGCAGGTACCAGAGCGTGAGGCGAAAGCGGAAGCTGTTAATCATCGGCGGCTCCCGGATTGGCACTCAGGATGTAGCCTTCCCCGCGGCGGGTGCGGATCAGCCGGCTGGCGCCGCCGCTTTCGAGCCGGGCGCGCAGGCGTTTGATGTAGACGTCGATGACATTGGAAAAGGGATCGAAGTTTTCGTCCCAGACGTGCTGCGCAATCTGCTGGCGGCCCACCACGCGATCTTCGTTGAGCACCAGAAATTCGAGGAGCGCGTACTCCTTGGCGGTGAGGCTGACAGGCTTGCCGGCGCGGGTAACGGCGTGGCTGGCGGTGTTGAGCGCCAGATCGCCGACGCGGCAGACCTGTGCCCGCAGCACTTTGGCGCGGCGCAGGAGGGCGCGCAGGCGGGCCAGGAGCTCCTTGAAGTCGAAGGGCTTGGCGAGATAGTCGTCAGCGCCGGAATCGAGGCCGGCGACGCGGTCGTCGACGGCGGCCCGCGCGGTCAGCATGAGAATGGGAGTGGAGAAGCCGGCGCTACGCAGCTCGCGGCAGACGGCGTGTCCGTCTTTGATGGGAAGCATAACGTCGAGAATGACGAGGTCGTATTCGTTGACGGTGGCGTGATAAATGGCCTGCTCGCCGTCGCGCGCAATATCGACGGCGTAGGACTGTTCGCGCAAGCCACGGGCGATGAAGCCGGCTACGCGAGACTCATCTTCCACCAGCAGGATGCGCACGTTTCCATTGTGAAGGATAGCGGGCGAAGGCACAATGAACGCCACGTGGCTCCACTGATCTATTTTGAGATGGTTTGAAGGCGGCCTACCATGGGCGTTAACGGATCGGCGAAAAGGCCGTGGCCCGATAGAGCGTGATCCGCCGGATGCTGGGGATCTGTCCGTAGCGGTCCAGCGATTGCTGTCGCAGCTTGACCCAGTCGGGATCGGCGGCGAAGGCCGCATTGAATTTCTCGCGGGCCGCCATATCTTCAAACGCGATCACCCAGGTGAGGTTGGGATTGTCGGGACCGATCGCCGTGGCCCCGAACAGGATGGGCTGCGCCCCCGCTTTGGCGAGGATCCTGACTTCCGCTTCCGCGAATCGCTCCTTAAGCCCCCTCAGTTCCTTCAGCGTCCGCGTCTGGTAGACGCGCATCTCGAAAATCCGCGGCGTTTTCGGCTGCGGATCGAGCGGGGCAAGCTCCGGAGAAAATTCGGCGGCTTCCAGTAACTCCGTGGTCATGCTGTCGAAAGGCGGTTCCGCGCCGGCCTGCCAGGCGTCGGTTGCGGCTTCGAATGCTCTGTCCGCATTCAGCCTGGCCCGCACGCTCCACATCTCATCCACCGACTGATAGCCGCTGACGACGGTGACCAGCGGCAGGTGCGGGGCGAGTTGGGCGTCCAGCACGAGTGTAGGCCCCGAGTGTACTTTAGCCAGCGCCGGCAGATAGGTCTTAGTCAGGTAGTCCGCCAGACGGGTGGCCTCGGTTCCGAGCCGGAGATAGTAATGTTGCAGCAGGTAGCAGCCGGATTTCTTTGCGGCGGCGCCCTGGGCGAATGCCGCACTCGCCAGCGCGGGTGCTGCTCCGATCATTCCTGCAAAAGAACGTCGATCCATGGTTGCCTCACGAGGGCCCGAAGCGTATGGGGAACTCTACGCGCCCACTATATCATAAGCAAAAGGTATGTAACTCTTATTGCATACTAATGAAATGTGCAGGAATATCAAGACGCTTTTCAACTTCGATCCACCGGTGACCCCCGAGGAAGTTCGAGCGGCGTCGCTCCAGTTCGTGAGAAAAATCAGCGGCTTCACGAAACCGTCAAAGGGCAATGAAGGCGCGTTTCTGGAGGCGGTGGATGAGGTAGCCGGCGTGTCGATGCGGTTGCTGCGTTCGCTCGAAACCAACGCGCCGCCTAAGAATCGGGAGGAAGAGGCGGCAAAAGCGAAGATGCGCGCGTCGGAGAGATACGGAAGTTGAGGAAGAGGGTTATGAATGCGTGGCGCGCCTTTGCCTGTGAAACAATGAAGTCATGAAGCGACCATTTGCTGCGACCGTTTGGCGAGAGGGGAAATGGTACGTCTCCCAGTGCTTGGAGCTCGACGTCGCCAGCCAAGGCGAGACCGAGGAAGAGGCTGTAGCCAACCTGAAGGAAGCGCTGGAGCTGCACTTCGAACCGCCGCAGGCAACGCGGCCGCCCGAGGTCCGCGTGATCGAGGCCGAGGTTGGGGCGGCTTAAGCCCGAACGCTTCCGCGAGGTCAAGCGCCGCCTCGAATCAGTCGGGTTCGTTGAAGCCGGCCAGAAGGGCAGCCACGTCAAGTTTGTGCGGCACTCCGGGCAGTGTCGACACTGCCATCGTGCCAAAGAAACATGAGATCCCCGTCGGCACATTACGCAGCATTCTGAGCCAAGCCCACGTCAGTCCAGACGACTGGGAGAAGCTCGGTTAGCCGCGGCGGAAACGTCCGGTCTCCCCATTTGGCTCATTTGGCTCGACGCGCACTACAATGTTGTGCATGGGCAGTGAAGTGTTTAGCTGGCGCGTCTCGACCGAACTCAAGTCGGACCTGGAACGGGAAGCGCGTCTGCGCAAGACGTCGGTTTCGGTGGTACTGAATCTGGCGGTTCGAGAGTGGCTGAGGAAAAGCGCCATGACCGTTGAGGAAGATGCGCAACAGCAGGCGCTGCACGAGGCGGCATCGAAATGCCTGGGGGGTTCGGGGGCCGCGACCCGCGCCGTGCGGAGAGTGCGAGCCGAGTAGTTCGGGAGCGATTGCGACGGCGGCATGCGCGGTGCTCTGATAACCAGGGCAATCGACCCCCGCGACGAAATGTATCAGAATAGGAAGCATGCAGCCCTTCGACCGCATAACGTGGAACCCGAACCAGATGAACGGCCAGCCGTGCATCCGTGGCATGAGGCTGAGGGTGCGTCGAGTGGTGGGGGCCGTGGCACTATATCCGAACCGCCACGACGTCCTCCGCAATTATCCCGAGCTTGAGCCGGACGACGTTCAGCAAGCGCTGGCATTCGCTGCCGCCAACCTTGAAGACAGCGCGCCGGAAAGTAACGCCGCTTGACTGGCAAAGCAACGGGTGCGGCGAATCCGTTCCGCCCTCGGTTGTCTCGTTAGGTCACCGCTCATCCCATCGATTTCCTGCAATAGCGTCCCGCAAGTCCTGCTCCAACGTATTGAATGCCGGGAGCGCACGCAATGGCGCGAAATCCTGTGTGTATTCGGTAACTAGGCGCACTATTGGTCCGATCCGGAGTCGTGCCCGCCGCCGGGGACTGAGTTCACTTGCCTCGCGCAGAAGGTCGTGCAATAACTCTTTGGGGTCCGGCAGGTTCTCACACTGTCCGAGTGCCGGCAATCGCAACATCGCGTCTCCCGATGGGTTTCCAGCTGCTCTTCGTATTGCCGTCTCGTCAAAGAGCAACCAGGCCTCTTGCATGCGGACCGGAACAACGCAGACCCACGCTGGTCTGAGCTCTTCCGCGAATGCTTCGGTCACCGCCGTAACGATCTCCCTCTGCCGGGATTCAAACGGCTGAGCTTCGGCATCTCGATGTACGAATAGGAGTTCACAGGGGAAGAGATCAACCGCGGTTCTCAAACGGTGAACGAAATCCACAGGCGGTCGACGCAACCACCGCAGTTCGGCCCATTGGCCCTGAATGGGACACCCAACTCCATTGTTCCGAAGGAGCCAATCAAGAATAGGCATGAGGGCGGAGTCAGAACTCCCGTCCGATAGCAGCGTGTAAGTGAGTTCGCTCAAGCGATTTCGCCGAAAGGAAGATAGTCCTGGAGATCGGACCGGTCCACAACACGTTTGCCACGCATCTTGCCGCCTGCATTGCGCGCCGCGACGTCCATCCCACTCGGATTCAAGTAAGCCAACAACCTGCCGCGAGAGACGGTCCGCGCTCCGTCGAGGCTCGATCGCCATGTGTCGGTCAGGCTTGAAAACGAGAGCCCTTTAAATCGTTCACCATTCCGAGCGATTTCTCGAAGTTCGGCGACCAGGAGACTGTCGTCGGGCACCTGAGCCACGACCGCTGGGGAGTGCGTATTAATGATGATTTGGCGCAGCGGGTTGTCGTCGCCCACAGGTGCCTCAACGTCGGTGACAATATCTTGGAGGAGGCGAAGCATGGCTGGAATCCGCTCGGGGTGAATGCCGTTCTCAGGCTCTTCCAGGCAGATGACTCCCCTTACTTCGGGGTCCTGCAGCAGGACGGCGAGCGCGAGGAAGCGTAGCGTGCCGTCAGACAGCGCTCGCGCTGGATGTTTCGTATGGTCTGCGCCAGTTACCATCAGTGTCAATAGTTCGCGACGTTCGTCTCGATCTACTGCCACTTCGTGAACGTCATCGATTAACTCGGAAAGACGGTTAGCCACTTGGCTGTACACCCTCTCAGCCGCCTTGTCCTGGCGCGGCTTGTCAATGTCCTCTCGCTCATCTAAGCCTACCTGCTCACGCCGAAAGGCGGAGCGTGCCAAATGATGGAGCGTGGCCGCAAGGTGCGAGCCGTCTTCAGCAAGCTTGGCGGGAGCGGTGAACGGGTCCGGTTGGCGAAGAGCCGAGGGCTCGAGTTGCAGAAGTCTCCACGACTGCATCTCACGGCGCGCCAGCGTTGCAGTTGGGCTTTCGGCAGCGTTCGCTGCCGAAAGTGCAGTTCGGGGCAAATTCGCGGCCAATAGAGAGCGAGGCTTCCCACTGCTACCGCCATCCTGGTGAATTTTTATTACGGGTCCCTCCGCATCCTGTTCGGTGGAAATGAACGGCGACCGCCTGTCGCCGGAGACCGCCGTCCGCCGCCAGCTCTTCGGATCGTTTTTAAAGACCAGATGCCGTTGAGTTTCACCCCGCTTTATGTAGGACAGTTCCTCCTTCAGGATTTCGAGGCCGCCCATGCTGGACGCTGGATCGCCACGACGGTAACCGAGCGAGAGTTCGTATCGGAGAAAGGTAGTGCTTGCCTTTGCCAACTGGCCGAGATCATCGTGGCCTTCGGCCGGAACAATCATTTCGGCGTCGAAGTCCATTCTCTCGTCGTACCGATCGCCGACACGATGAAACAAGCTTCGGATGTCGCCTGTTCGGCTTCCTTCGTCACGAACTGACATCGCCGCGTCGAGCAGCTGGTGGTCCGCAAGAGCGCTCAGAAACTTGATCGCATCGAACAGGTTGGACTTGCCAACGCCATTCGCGCCCGCGATGCAGGTGAAGGGGCCGAAGCGGACGTCAACGTCGACGAGATTCTTGAATCCCACGACTCTTAGGCGTGTCAGCACGCGAAATCACCTGTCTCTGGGAACATCGTAGCAGATTGGCGTGAAGCGTCGGCCTGCACGGCTCGAGGTAAAACCAAGAGTTCGCCTCGACGCCAATATCGGAAACTCAATTCCTGCATCATGGCACCTCACCTCTCCGCCAACTTCCTCCCCGCCCCCAAATTGTCGAAGTTCAGAATCGCGTTAAACACCAGGAAATAACTGCCTTTCGTTTCGGCGCGCCAGAAGGGGTTGTTTGAGAACAAGACCACGTGGCCTTGGCCCAACGGCGAGTCAATCACGGCGGCGTGCTGGGCTAACTCGGAACCGTTGTCTAACAGGCCGGAGACCAATAACTCAGTGGCGTTCGAGTAGCGCAGGATCACTCTCGGGCGCTGGGCGGGCGGGATCACGTTGACCGGGTTGCGAAATTGCTCGTCGGTCAGAGGCGTCGGTTGCCAGACTTCGGCGTGGGGCTCGTCGGGGATGTCGACTTGTGGGCGGCCTTGTGGGATGTCGGGGTCGTCGGCGGTGCCGCGGCCGGTGGGGCGTTCGCGATCGGTGGGGGCGCCGCGGCCACCGCCTCCGCCGCCTCCGGCCAGGTTGGAGACGGAGAAGAGTGGGGGGTTGGAGGCGAAGATAGCCAGGTTGTCGGTGTAGCCGTAGGCAATGGGGCTCGAGGCATCGACCATCTTGGAACGTAGCGCGGAGCCGGTGACTTTCAAGCGCTGGGCGGCGGAGGTGGAGACTCCGGGAGTGAAGCCGAAGGTGACGGCGAAGTTGGTGGTGTCATTGGCGGTGATGAGAAGACCGCCCTGGCGGACAAATTCCTGCAGGCGGTCGAGGCCCGTCCAGCCCAGGCCGGGACGCATGTCGTCGGTCTCGTCGGTGAGGGCCAGGTTGGGCGTTTCGGGAGTGACTTTCCAGGGCAGCGGGTTGCCGTACATCGGCCGGCCGTTGACGATGGTCTGCGGGTTGCCGCCCGCGCCGGGGCCGAAGACGATGACGTCATACCTCGCGCGCAGGTCGGCGATTTTGGAGATGGCCTGGGTGCTGATGTAGCTGTAGGGAATTTGCAGGCGGTCGAACTCCAGGCGCCACCAGCCTTCGGCCTGGGTATTGAGCCAGGTGTGCATGATGGCGATGCGGGCGGCGCGCAACGGGTGGGTCTTGACGGTGGGCGCGGCGGCGACGGCATAGGCCTGGACGCCGAGCTCGGTGAGCGAGGCGGCAAGGCCGGCATTCGGAATGCCGCGGATGACGAAAGAACCGCGGTTGAACTTGTGGCCGGCGGCTTCAAAGGGCTCTTCGGCGGCGTCGAAAGAAGCCTCGGGGAAGCGGTAACGCAGCGTCATCAGGGCGCTATCAGCGTTGTGATTGACAAGGTAGATGTCGCCGGCGCCTTCGATTCCGCCGGGAGAGCGCACGGCGCCCGAGACGCGGGTCATGGCGGCATCCAGCACTTTCAGGTCGGCCACGCGCGAGACCTGCACGTTGCCGAGCTCACCGAAGGTCCAACCGGTGTCGTCATAGATGCTCTTCTGCGGATCGTTGGCGGCCCAGTATTGATAATCGAGCAGGGTGTCGGCGATGCGGCTGTAGGGCTGGTCCATGCGCAGGACGTAGGTTCCGGCGGGGAAGGTACGGGCGACGGGCTTGGGTTTCTCTTCGGGCTTGGGCGTTTCGCTATCGGTGGAAGGTTCGGTCGAGGCGCCGCCGCGGCCGGCGCGCGCCGGTTTCTTGCCGGGCATCATGACGGTGAAGGGGGCGCTGGCGCGAGAGATCTCGCAGCCCTGGTCCTGCAGCATGCGGAGGAGGTCGGCCTGGGCGCCGGGTCGCGGATCGTCGGCGGGAAAAGCGTAGGCGGCGGGGCCTTCGGTGTGAGGCTTCTCGATGGAGCGCCTGGCCTTGAGATAAAAATTGTGAAGGAAGAGCTTGTTGTTGGCGGCGAAAAAGGCCAGGGCGGTCATGAGGCCGGTCTCTTCATAATTGTTGTTGTTGCGCTGGGACCACTTGGCTTTGGGCAGCGGCGGATTCTGTTTGAACCAGGTGCGGGCGAATTCGTTGGGGCGGAGGGTGCGCTCTTCGGTATCGGCGCCGCCGTTGCCGAAGGTTTCATAGAGGCGGCTGATGCCGTTGTGCATGGCGGCGATGAACATGAGGTAACTGGGCGACCAGGTGTCGAAGGTGCCGTGGGTGAAGACGCCGGGCATGCCGAATTTGGTCATCTCGGAGACGTTGTTCCAGCCCATCATTTGCCACTCGTCGGCGAGCATGGGGTCGATCCAGGCGTTGTAGGGGCCGTCGCCGACGGTGTTGTCGTAAAGGTAGGGGACGGATTCATGTAGGTCGTGGAGCACCTGCGCCTTCCATCCGGTGAAGGTGTTGAGGACGTTGCGGGTGAGCTGCAGGGTGAGGCCCATGGAATCGCGGTTGTTGTCGTGGGCCACGTAGTGACCCCAATAAATCAGGTTGGGCCATTGCTTGCCGGGGTTCGAGAGGTGCCACTTGTAGATGTCGACCATGCGGTCGCGGCCGTCCACTTCAACGATGGGAGTGATGAGGGTGATAACGTTTTCGCGGATGAACTTGATGTAGGCGCTCTCATCGACGGCGAGACGGTAGGCCAGCTCCATGAGAGCGGTGGGCGCGCCGGTTTCGGTGGAGTGGATGGTGCCGGTGATGTAGTAAACGGGCGTGGAAGCGGCGACGAGTTTGTCGGCTTCGGCGTCGTTGAGCGAGATGGTGCGAGGATCGGCGAGCTTGGCGAGGCGATCGCGGTTCTGGTCGAGTTGGGCGATCGACTTTTCGGAGGCGACGGCCACGGCGATCATCTCGCGGCCTTCCTCGGTCTTGCCGATGGTGAAAACTTTGACGCGCGGGCTGGCGGCCTGAAGCATGCGCATGTAGCGATAGACTTCCGCCGAGTAGGGCAGAATGCCGGGCGCGCCGGCAATGTCACCGAGGACGGCCTTGGGAGTGGGGACGGTTTTGGAGGCCGGCAGGTAATCGGTGAGGGGAGAGTTGAAGAAGGGCTCGGTGGTGTACTCGCGGATTTTCTTGGTGTATTCCTCGTCGACGGGCTGGGCGGCGTCGCGCCCGGGTTTGACTGGGACGGTGGCGCTGGGCTGCGCGAAGAGAGGGAGCGCGAGGAGGGCCGGTGCGAGGAACCAAAAAGTTTTCATGGAGAGAAATATACCGCATAGCGGGCGGCGGCGCTTTCTCGCCTGGTGGGGCTTCGCTTCGTGGCGGCTGGAACTGCGGGGCGGCGGGTGACAGACGACATCAGGCGATCGTCCGTCCCACAACTTGCGGCTGTACAGGAGCTAGAATCAGGTCTTATGATCCGAATGAGTCTGCTTTTCCTTTTGCCCGCCCTGGCGCTGGCACAGGGTCCGGCCGCGTCGACGGTCTCGGGCGTCGATAAAGCGTCGATGGATACGAGCGTGGACCCGTGCGTCGACTTTCACAAATATGCCTGCGGGAACTGGATGGCGAGTCATCCGCTGCCGGCCGACCGGGCGCGCTTCGGACGGTTCAACGAACTGCAGGACCACAACGAGCGAGTGGAGCTGGACATCTTGCAGGGAGCGGCGGCGAGCGCGGCGAAGCGTTCGGAGATCGACCAGAAGATCGGCGATTTCTACACAAGCTGCATGGACACGGCGACGATCAACAAGAAGGGGATCGAGCCGATCAAGCCGGAGCTGGAGCGAATTGCGGGGCTGACGGACATGGCGGGGATTGTGGCGGAGGTGGCGCGGCTGCACCGCATGGGCGTGCCGGTGGTTTTCGGATTTGGCGCGCAGCCGGATGCGAAGGATTCCAACAAAACCATCGCCGGGCTGCGGCAGGGAGGCCTGGCGCTGCCGGACCGCGACTACTATCTGAAGCAGGACGCGAAGAGCGTGGAGATCCGGCAGCACTACGTGCAGCACGCGCAGAATATGTTCAAGCTGGCGGGCGACACGGAACAGGCGGCCTTGCTGAAGGCCGCGATGGTGATGGATTTCGAAATGGTGCTGGCGAAGGACGCGTTGGACCGCGTATCGATGCGCGATCCCAACAAGACGTACCACATGCTGACGCGCAAGGAGCTGGCGGCGCTGGCGCCAAACTTCGATTGGGACGCTTATTTCAAGGGCGTGGGCGCGCCGGCATTCGATTCGCTCAACGTGGCGTACCCGGATGGCGCGAAGCAGTTGTCGGTGGATTTGCAGTCGCAACCGATCGATGCGTGGAAGGCTTACTTTTCTTACCATTTGCTGCGCGCGACGGCGTCGGAGATGGCGGAAAGCTTTGAGAACGAGTCCTTCAATTTCTGGCAAGGGTACCTGGCGGGCGTGAAGGAGCAGCGGCCGCGGAACATCCGCTGCGTGGCGGCGACGGACCGCGCGCTGGGCGATCTGCTGGGGCAGAAGTACGTGCAACTGGCGTTCAGCGGGGACGCCAAGGCGCAGATCACGAAGCTGGTGGAGGGCCTGGAGAGATCAATGGGCGACGATATCGCCAGCCTGTCGTGGATGACGGACGAGACCAAGGCCGCGGCCGAGAAAAAGCTGAAGGCGATCACCAACAACGTGGGGTATCCGAAGAAGTGGCGGGACTACAGCAAGGTGACGGTGGCGCCAAACGATTACCTGGGCAACGCGGAGCGCGTGTCGGAAGCGATGTACGACCAGCGGATCGAGAAGATCGGGCAGGCCACGGACAAGACGGAATGGGGCATGACGACGCCGACGGTGAACGCCTTCTACAGCCCGCAGAACAACAGCATTAATTTCCCGGCGGGGATTCTGCAGCCGCCGTTTTTCGACCCGAAGCGCGATATAGCGGTGAACTACGGCGGGGTGGGAAGCGTGATTGGGCACGAGATGACGCACGGCTTCGACGATCAGGGCCGCAAGTTCGACGGCGACGGGAACCTGCGCGACTGGTGGACTGTCAAGGACGGCGAAGAGTTCGAAAAGCGGGTTAGCTGCGTGGCGAACGAATACTCCGGGTTCACTTCGGTGGACGATGTGAAGCTGAACGGGCGGCTGACGCTGGGCGAGAACACGGCCGATAACGGCGGGTTGCGCGTGGCGTACATGGCGCTGGGGGATGCGCTGAAGGGCAAGTCGGAGAAGATCGACGGGCTCACGCCGGAGCAGCGGCTGTTCCTGGGATTTGCGCAGGTGTGGTGCGAGAACATGTCGCCGCAGGAATTGCGCCAGCGGGCAATGACGGATCCGCACTCGCCGGGTCACTTCCGCGTGAACGGGACGGTGCAGAACATGCCCGAGTTCCAGAAGGCGTTTTCGTGCAAGGCGGGTCAGCCGATGGTGAGCCAGAATGCTTGCCACGTTTGGTAGGCCAGGCGAGCGGGCTGTGCAGGGCTAGCGCGGAACGCGGGCGTCCCGCGCGGACCGGCGGCAAGACCGCCGGCGCTACCAGTTGGCCTTGAGACTACCGGCGTCGATACGAGTGCCGGACGCCAGACAGGCCAGGAGGCCCGTCCCACACCGGCGGCAAGACCGCCGGCCGACGAGATGGAGAAGCTCTCCAAAAAGCTGCACGTCCGCATGAAGGCAGACAGCGCAAGGGCCCCCAGACCACCATCCGGGATGGACGCGTCGAAGGGCAGAGGTTGAAGGTCGAGGGATTAGCCGGGGCGGACAACCTGCGCCATCGGGATCCGGTGCAAGTCCGGCGCGATCGGGAGTTCTTCGAAGAAGCCGGACCGCGCTCCAAACATGCCGAAGTGCGACCATAGCCTCAGGAGAATTCATCGTGGCCACAAAGAGACTCCTCATGCTTGTTGGCGATTATGTTGAAGATTACGAAGTGATGGTTCCCTTCCAGGCGCTAGTCATGGTCGGGCACGTGGTCCGTGCCGCCTGTCCGAATAAGCGGGCTGGCGATTGGGTGCGCACCGCCATCCACGATTTCGAGGGTGATCAAACCTACAGTGAAAAGCGAGGTCACAACTTCGCTTTGAATGCGACCTTCGACGAGGTTCGCCCGGATGATTACGACGCGCTCGTGATTCCCGGCGGGCGGGCGCCCGAATACCTGCGGCTCAACCCACGTGTTTTGGAAATTGTGCGCCATTTCGCGGATTCCGACAAACCGATTGCCGCCATCTGTCACGGCGCGCAGTTGCTGGCCGCGGCCGGTGTGCTCCAAGGCAAATCGTGCAGTTGCTACCCGGCGGTAGGCCCGGAGGTCACGGCTGCCGGCGGGAAGTATGAAGCCCTAGCCATGGACCAGGCACACACCTGCGGCAAGCTTGTCACCGCACCGGCTTGGCCCGCGCATTCGGCCTGGCTCGCCCAGTTTTTACAGGTTCTCGGGACGCGCATCGAGCCCTAAGCTCTGCCGGTCCTGCCACCGGCGGCGACCCCGGAAAACCGGGAGCCAAAAGGGAAATCCCACTTTTTCATCTTGATATCTTGGTCCTATTAGCAGCACAATGCAGGCATGAGACAGCTCTGTGGTCTGCTCGGCGCCTCCGTTCTCTTGCTTGGCGCAGCCGGCAAGAATCCCTTTGCAGGCCGATGGGATCTCGTCGTGAAGACAGCCAGCGCAGCATACCCGGCGTGGGTCGAGGTGGTCGACAAGGACGGCAAACCCGAAGCCCGCATCCAGCCGCGGGGCGGCAGCGTAAGGCCCGCCCATGAGGTCAAGCTGGAAGGCAACCAACTGATTCTCACGGTTTCTCCGGCCGCGGAGGATCGTCCGGCCTTCACCTGGGAACTGAACGTTAAGGGCGGCGTGCTCACCGGCGCCGTCAAGCGCGGGCAGGAAGTGCAGGGACAGATCATCGGGCAGCGCGCGCCGGAGCTGAAAAACAAGCCGCCCAGAAACTGGACGAACCCCGAGGCCCTGTTCAACGGGAAAGATCTCACGTGGTGGGAGCCCGGCGATCCGGCGGAGAATCACTGGGTGGCGCAGAACGGCGAACTGGTGAACCAGCAGCCCGGCTCGAACCTGCGCACTACGGGCAAATTCGACGATTTCAAGCTGCACCTGGAATTCAACTGTCCCGATGGGGTCAACAGCGGCATCTTCCTGCGCGGGCGCTATCAGGTCCAGATCGAGTACGCATCCGAGGGCGTGAATGACAAGAGCCACGGCATGGGCTCAATCTTCGGTTACGTCGCCCCGTCCCAGGACCTGCCCAAAAAGCCGGGCGAGTGGGAAACCATGGACATCACGCTGCTGGGCCGGTGGGTGACGGTGGTTCGCAACGGTGTGACCATCATCGACAACCAGGAGATTCCCGGCATCACGGGAGGCGCCTTGGACAGCAATGAGGACGCTCCCGGACCGTTTAACCTGCAAGGCAGTCACGCGGCCGGCATCCGGTTCCGGAACCTCACCATTGCGGTGCCCAAGCGGCAGTAGCGTACCGACCTGGTCGCACACCGCTCAATCCGCGGGACACCTGCTTGCCGATTGCGGCGCCGGAGCGCCAAGTATACTGTGACGTGAAGTGGAAAAGGAGAGCCCCCAATGAGATGGATGGTGGCAACGCTGGCGTGCACCGGAATCGCCATGGCGCAGCCGACGCGGAGAGAGATCACCAATGCGACGACCGCGGCCGAGGATGCGAAGCCGAATAACCCGGCCGTCCCGGACGTCTATGCCATCACCGGAAAGTTCGACCGCGTGGTGGTGCTGCGATTCAAATACCAGGCGGACCTGCTGGCGGGAATCGAGAAGATGGTGAAGGAACAGAAGATTCGCAACGCGGTGATTCTGGCGGGAGCGGGGTCGGTACGGAACTACCAGGTGCACTCGGTGAGCAACCGGACCTTTCCGTCGAAGAACACGTTCGTGCAGGATCCCAGCGCGCCGGCGGACATCGTAAGCATGAACGGGTACGTGATCGATGGCCGGGTGCATGCGCATTTGACGATGGCAAATCCCGATCACGCCTTCGGCGGGCATCTGGAGCCGGGGACGAACGTCTTCACCTTCGCAATCGTGACGCTGGGAGTATTCGACGGAGATCTGAGCCGGGTAGACGACAAGAACTATCGCTAGCCTATTTAAGGGAGAAATGGTCGGGGCGAGTGGATTCGAACCACCGACCTCCTGGTCCCGAACTTAGAACTCCATAAATATCAATAAGTTGCGAGCGGTCATACCGAATCACACATGGTAATCCTTGCAAGGGCTTGCGCCCAGTCCGCTTTGATTCCGTGTGATTCGCTGGTAGCAAGGTGCGGGCATACTATTGGGCATACCGAGCGTTCCGCAGAACGACCCTTGTAGACGGAAACATTGTCGGCTATCATTGTTGTGGCGTTTTCCCATGACCAAGCCAGTGGACGACTTAGAAGCAGTTCGCACGGTCGTCGAAGCCGTGCAGGGTTTCAAAGAGGATGAGCAGCAGCGCATCTTCCGGTGGGCGGCTGAGAAGCTGGGTCTGAAGTCGCCGTTCGGAGCTGTTGCACAACATGCTGCGCCAGCTTCGGCTGCTCCTGTCGCCGCGCCCGCGGCGTCGCACCCGACTCCACCAGGCACGCTTGCCGTGAACGGCCAGGACATCAGATCATTCGTCACAGCGAAGAACCCGCGTTCGGATATCCAGTACGCCGCAACTGTTGCTTACTACTACCAGTTCGAAGCACCGCAAGCTGAGCGAAAGAAGTGCATCGACAAGGACGACCTTCAGGAGGCAACTCGCAAGACCGGCCGGGAGAGGTTCAAGCGTCCGGACCAGACGTTGCGGAACGCCCACACGCTCGGGCTTCTCGACAAGGGCGATGAGGCCGGGACCTTCTGCATAAACACCGTAGGCGAGAACCTTGTCGCTATGACCCTTCCCGGCGACGGCGGCGCGCCTGCAAAGCGCGGGAAGAAGTCCCCTGCCAAGCGAGCCGAGAGGGGATCGGTAACGAAGGCTGCCACCAAGAAGGGACCAGGGAAGAAGGCTTGATCTGTGACTCCCGCGCAGCAGGCTCTTGCCTCCGCCGCCGACCAGTGCGACCGTCTGAAGAAGGTCCTTCGCAAGGGCAGCACAAAGCAAGTTCAGTCCAACGACGAGATACAGACCGCGAAGGCGACTGCTCACGCTTGGTTTAACAACCTTCGTCCAGTTGTACTGGCTGCGGTTGGCGACGGTCATATCAAAAACCTCGACGACCAATACCGGTCGTTGATAGCTGCAAGTGAACGCGCGACGCTGCGGTCGAAGTACCTGGTGATTATCAAACAAGCCAGGACGTTGCTGAGCCAGGTACAGGTTGACCAGGCGCTCGCCTTGGCAGGGGATCATGCCCGCCCCGAGCACGCGACCACCGACGACCAGCCGGACTTCAGGCCTCTAGTCCTCGACGCCAAGATGCAAACCATCCTGGGCAACCGCTGGCAGGAGTGCGTCAAGTGTGTCGCGGCAGGAGCCCCGCTGTCCGCCGTAGTCATGATGGGCGGGATGCTGGAAGGTCTGCTGCTGGCGCGGGTGAACCAGCTCAAGGACAAAGGTCCGGTATTCAAGGCGACCGGCGCTCCCAAGGACAAGACGGGCACTCCGCTCAAGCTCAACGAGTGGACTCTCAAGAACTACCTGGACGTCGCTCACGAGCTGACATGGATCACGAAAACGACCAAGGATGTCGGCGAGGTTGTCCGCGACTACCGCAACTACATCCATCCTCAGAAAGAGTACTCGCACGGCGTCAGCATCTCAGCCGACGATGCGCGAACACTCTGGGAGATTGCCAAGAGCGTCGCCCGCCAAGTGTTGAAGCCCTGACCAACCGGACGTTGAAAGCAGACAGGCTCCGGTATTCCGTCTTATGCCTACCTGCTCGCTCAACTCCGGAAGGCGTCACCCTTCCGAGACCGCGCCTGCACCGTTCCCACGATGTGTTCGATCAGCCGGTCTGGCATCTTCCACTTTCGAACGAGTTTACCAGGGTCCATGCCGTGCTCCGCAACGATGTCCTGTAAGCCGTCCGTATCGAGTTCCCGCAACTTCGCACGAAGCGCAGTCTCGCCTTCTGCAAACACCAAGAATGGATCGAAGGCGGCCGGCTTCCGTCGATTCCTCGGCGGGGACACCGAATGGGCTGGCGCGACGGCATGGCCTAGCTCCCGTTTGATCTCACCTGCGAGTTCTGGGCCCCGCTTGACGGCTTCGAGCAGCAGAGCGAACACCCGCTTGAGCCGATCCTCGGTCTTCATGCCACTGCCTTCATTATCTCTTCTGTCAGCTTGTAGTACGTGTCGTACTGTCCTTGATATCCATATTTCTGACGGAGTGTGCTTAACTGCGTGAACTCGGCAGCCTCGGCGATGTGCCCGCTTTCCGAGATTATTGTTTCGAAAACAGGCGCGTCGCTGTTGTTCTTGAGGCGCCGAACGGTGTTGGCGTGTAGCTTGAGTTGCGCCCGATATTTCGAAATCACGATACCGTACGGCTCTATCTGCTCGCCGATTTCACAGGCGAAGTCCTTGACCCGTTTGACAATCTGCGGAATGCCGTAGGTTGAAAGAACATCCGGGATGGTCGGGATTATGTATCCGTCTGCGATCCGGGGCGATGGCAAGGCACCGAAGCCCGCGACCAAGACCAAGGCCATCGAGTTGTTCTGGAAGGCCGCAGAAGGTCTCCCCAAGGTCCCGGAGGTCCCAGAGGCCAAGGCCGATGCGCCCGAGGCCAAGAAGGCCCCAAAGAAGGCCAAGAAGGAAGCCTCGGATGCCGCGCCCAAGGTGAAGCGGTACGCAATCGAGATCAACGGCCCCGCCAAACTGGCCAAGGTTCAGGAGATGACGCCGCTGGCGCAGCGGTTCGCCGAAGAGATCAAGGCCGCTGGCCGGCCTCTCAGAATGGCCGAGTGCGCCGCCATCCTCGGCAAGATCAGCAAGTCGAGCCGACCTGAGAAGTTCGCGGCTTGGCATTTCTGCAAACTGTTCCGGCCCGCTGGAATCCTGGTCGAAACTCGGGGATGACAGGGGAGCATAAGGATGGCTGACACCAACTGCGCGGTGATCCGGGCGGCGAGGCCGGACCCGCTGCAACAACTGAAGTCGCTGGTGCTGGACGCGGTTTCGTCGCCGCTGACCAAGCGACAATACGAAATCGCGCTCGATAGGTTCATCGGCCGGCCATTCCGACTTCGCCATGACGAAGCGGTACGTCCATCCGCAGAAGGAAACCGTCCGGAAAGCGATGGCAAAGGTTCGGGGTGGGCATACTTCTGGGCATACCACAGCAAAAACGGCTTCGGGCGACTGACCCGAAGCCGTTTGTAAATTGCAGAAATTATTGCGTTTAGTTTGGTCGGGGCGAGTGGATTCGAACCACCGACCTCCTGGTCCCGAACCAGGCGCTCTAGCCAGGCTGAGCCACGCCCCGAACACTTTCAGTTTAGCCGCTTGCACCCCCTAAACACAAGCGCGTACCATCGAATTCGTGACCGAGAGCGAAAAGCTGCGCGAACTGCCGGGCGTGAATGAAGTCCTGGAGCGGCTCTCCCCTGCCCTGCGGCGATATCCGCACGGGCTGCTGGTGGCGGAGATCCGGCGCGCGCTGGATGAGATGCGCGCAGCGATCTTGAGCGGCAAACCGGGCGGCGCGGCGGTGGAGACGCGCGTGGAAGAGGCGCTCGCAAGCATCGAGCGAGCCTCGCTGCGGCGCGTCATCAACGCCACCGGCGTGGTGCTGCACACCAACCTGGGACGCGCGCCGCTGGGCCCGATGACGGCGCCGGCAGGCTACTCGAACCTCGAATACGATCTCGCCGGCGGGCGGCGCGGCAAGCGCGATACGCACACGGCGGGCCTGCTGGAGCGGCTGCTCAACGCCCCGGCGATCGTCGTGAACAACAATGCGGCGGCGGTTTTTCTGGCGCTCAACGAACTGGCGTCGGGAGGCGAAGTGGTGGTCTCGCGCGGCGAGTTGATCGAGATCGGCGACGGGTTCCGCATCCCCGAGATCATGGCGCGCTCCGGCGCCGCGCTGTGCGAGGTCGGCACCACCAACCGGACTCACATCGACGACTACCGGGCCGCCATCGGGGAGAAGACCCGGCTGCTGCTGCGCGTGCATCCGAGCAATTTTTCCCTGTCGGGCTTCACGGCGCGGGTGGAGTTGCGGGCGCTGGTGGCGCTGGGGCGCGAGCGCTCGATCCCGGTGTACGAGGACCTGGGCAGCGGATGCGTGGTGGATCTGCGGCCGTTCGGAGTGGACGAACCGTTGGTCTCCGACAGCCTGAAAGCCGGCGCCGACTTAGTTTCCTTCAGCGGCGATAAGTTGCTGGGTGGGCCCCAGGCGGGGATCCTGGCAGGCAAAGGCGAGATTGTGGCGCGCCTGAGGCGCAATCCGCTGTTCAGGGCGCTGCGCCTCGATAAGTTGATCTGCCAGGCGCTCGAGAACACGCTGCGCAGCCTGGTGCTGGAACGGTGGGATGAGGTGCCCGCGCTGGCCATGATCCGGCAGAGCGCGGCAGCGGTGCGGGCGCGGGCGGAAGCGCTGGTGTCACGCGTCCCGGGACTACGCGCGGAGGTGGTGCAAGGAAGCTCGGTGATTGGAGGTGGCGCCACGCCGGGGCAGTCCATTGCGACATGGCTGATCGCCATTCCATGCGCCGACGCCGTGACGGCCGAGCGGCAGTTGCGCGCGGCGACGCCCGCGGTGGTGGCGCGCATCGAAGGCGGACGTGTCCTGCTGGATCTGCGAACGGTGCTCAAGGAAGAACAGGACGATCTGGCCCGCGTGCTGGCGGGTTACGCGCGTTCCTGGTAAGTGCCTTCGGCGGTGTTGACCTTGATCTTCTCGCCTTCGGTGATGAACGGCGGCACCTGCACCACCAGGCCGGTTTCGGTCTTGGCCGGCTTGGTCACATTCGATACGGTGGCGCCCTTGAGACCGGGCTCGGTTTCCACCACCAGCATATCGACGGTGGCGGGCAGCTCCACGCCGAGCGGTTTGCCTTCGTAGAACTCCACCTTGAGCTTCAGTTGCGGGATGAGGTATTGAACGGCGTCGCCGAGCAGATCTTTCATCAGGTGCATCTGCTCGAAGGTCTCGGTGTTCATGAAATAGTAGTACTCGCCATCGTCATACAGGTACTCCATTTCATGCTCATCGAGCTGCGCCTTTTCAACGCGGTCTTCGGAAGAGAAGCGGTGCTCGGTCATGGTGCCGGACTTCAGGCTGCGCATGCGGGCTTGTACGAAGCCGCGCAGATTGCCGGGCGTGCGATGCGTCATGGAGAAGACCGAGTACAGTTCGTTGTTGAACTTGATGATCATTCCAGGGCGCAATTGTGTTGCAGAAATCATGAAGCTCCTTAAAGGATGGTATTGAAGCCATTAGTATAGCAGGAGGTTGCAGACGGTCAGCAGGGGTGTTGTTGGCGGCGGTCTCATGCTCCGTTCCGGGGCTGAACCTTATTTGGCGGGAACGGTCACGGATCCCAAGGCGAGAAGCCGCCGATCGAACACCATGACCCTCACTTGCTGAAGCTCGTCACCGGCGGTTACATCCTGCGGAATCACAATGCCATCCTTCTGAACTCCGTTCCACTGTTCCTGAGTGAAATTGAGGTCCTTGTGGACAGATGGCTGCGCTCTGCCAAAAACACCGTTGCGATAGAACGAGAAACCAATGGTTAAGTTGGCTTGAAAGCTTTCGCCGTGGCGTTCCACGAGGATATCGGCTGGGTCGACGCGAATATCGAGATGCAGGTTGGCGCGTTCCGGTCTTCGCGACGCGGTCACGCGCAACAAGATTTCGGAGGCATCGAACGGGCAATGATTCTGACGGCTAAAAGCATCGTCCGCCATGCGGTCCGGATCAGGATCTGGCTCGGCTCCAAAATGACATTCGCGTGTCAGGAGACGAACGCCTTTGCGAACCGAATCAAGACGAATCTTATGCTCCTTGCCGCCACTCTCCCGAAGCGGTGAGTAATAGGCAAGCCGGTAGGAGCCGCGCGCGTCGGCGACGGCGGATGCGACAGCAGCTTCGCTGGTTCCGCTTGCGGTTAGACGTCCGCCAGTGAGCGAGGAAAACCTTTGCAGCGTCTGTCTGCCTTCGTTGATGGGATCGTCCGCGGCTCCTTCGACCGACTGTTGCACTGTGTAGATGACCACTTGAGACTGCGCGGCTGTGTTGCTTAGATCCCGAATCGGCACGGAGAAATCACCCAATTGTCCTGACAGCAAGCGGTAAGTAAACGGGAAGCCATGGGAAACCCAGATCAGGTCTTTTCTACCGGCGATCGCGGCCATGCGCGAGGAGAGCATATCGAGAGTCTGAAAGGTGGTGTTGGCGCGGATAGCGGGGTCCATGGCGTCCACATCCCTGAATCCTTGCGTGGTTCGAATGGCGTCGTTAAGGCTGGCGACAAGTTGAGCAGGAGGCGGTGCGTTCGGCAATCGCAAGTCCGCATCGGGCTCCGGCAGCGAGTGCACGGGGAGCAGGTCGCCGCGCGCCGTCAGGAGATAAATGTAGACGCCTTCCACGCTCTCCATGTGAGCCAGGGCGGTACTGATATTCTGCCACGCGTTGGCCATTGCCATCATTCTCTCGTTCCAGCGGTCGAGCAGGATGAGAATGGGTTGACGCGCCGGACGATTGACAAACTCGCCCGGCGCGGCCGGAGCGATGCCCCGTGGGCTGCCGGCGAACCGGAAAAAAACGACGCCACGGGGCTTACCGTCTTCTCGAAGCTGAATGTCGGCGCCAGTCAAGTTCGCGACCGGGTCGCCTTTTTCATTGGTGGCGGCGACGCTAAGCTTGATCAGTCTTTGGGTGGAATCGGATTTGGCGTTCGATTGGGCAAGCGCCAGTGAAAGGCAGCCGCAGCAGATCAGGAAAACCGCGGCTTTCGGTTTCATGCCAAACCTCCATCGGACGGCACAGGTTCAAGCGTGCCTGGATATTATACGCCTGTATGGTAAATCTGTCGCAGTTTGAGATCTATAGCTCTTAATGGCTGTCGCGCAGTTACTATTGGCGGATTCGCGTCGACAGGAAGTCCAGCAGCGCTTTGCGTTCCTCGGGGTCGAGTTTGCCATTGGCGCCAAGTGGGACCGGCCTCCCGGCCGGTCTGAGCCGGGTACTGCCCGGACGTGACGGCCAGGAGGCCCCAGGAGGCCTGTCCCACTGAGCTAATAGACAAGCAGGCGCTCTATCTCGGCAACCAGGTTTTCGGTCTGCGGGAGGATGGCGGATTCCAGTTGGGGATGGTAGCCGACCCAGGTATCGAGCGCGCCGACGCGGCGGACGGGGGCGTCCAGACGGTCGAACAATTCGTCGGCGATGCGCGCGGCGATCTCGGCGCCGTAGCCCCAGGAGACGCAGTCTTCATGCGCCACTACGACCCGGTTGGTTTTCGAGACGGAGGCGTGGATGGCTTCCCAATCGTAAGGGGCGAGGCTGCGCAGGTCGAGGATTTCGATGCTGGCGTGGGCCATGCGCTTTTCCACCTGCATGGCGGCCAGCAGCGCCTTCTGCACGAGCGCTCCGTAGGTGACGACGGTGAGGCCGTGGCCGGGCTTGACGACTTTGGCGCGGCCGAAGGGGATGGTGAAATCTTCGCCGGGATGCGGGGAGCGATTGTAGGGCTCGCGGTAGAGACGCTTGTGCTCGAGGAACAGCACGGGGTCATCGGCGCGGAGCGCGGTGCGCAGCAGCCCGCAGGCGTCCAGCGCGTTCGACGGGAAGACCACGCGCAGGCCGGGAATGTGGGTGAAGATGGACTCGCCGCACTGGCTGTGATAGATGGCGCCGCCGTTGAGGTAGCCGCCGATGGGGACGCGGAGGACGGCCGGGCAGGAGAAACTTCCGTTGGAGCGCCAGCGCAGGGTGGCCAACTCATCGCGGATCTGCATCATGGCGGGCCAAATGTAATCGAAGAACTGGATTTCGGCGATCGGCTTGAGCCCGTTGGTGGCCATGCCGATGGCGCGGCCGACGATGGAGGCTTCGGCGATGGGGCTGTTGAAGGCGCGCGCGCGGCCGAACTCGCGCTGCAAGCCGCCGGTGACTTTGAAAACGCCGCCTTTGCCTTTGACCTCGGCGAGATACTGCTCGCGCGAGCAATCGGCGATGTCTTCACCAAAGACCAGGATGTTGGGGTTGCGGCGCATCTCCTCGCGCATGGCGGCGTTGATGAGATCGACCATGGTCATGGGGGCGCCGCGGAAGCGGGGCTCGGCGGCAAAGACGTCGGAAGTGGGATCGATGGTTTCGGAATAGAGATGGCGCAGGGCGGTATCGGCGGCCGGCGGCAGCTCGTGGAGCGCCTGCTGGGTGGCGTGGTGGACCTCCTCATCCACCTCGTGGGTGAGGAGCTGCAGGCGCTGGCGATCGAGGACGCCTTCCTCGACCAGGAACCGCGGAAAGCGGACGATGGGGTCGCGCTCGGCCTCGGCCTGGCGTTCGGCGGGGGGCTTGTAGAGGCGCTCGTCATCGGAGAGGGAGTGCGAATAGGGACGTGTAACATGGGCGTGGACGAGGGCCGGGCCGCGGCCTTCGCGGACCCAGGCAGCCGCCTGCTGGAGAGTGCGGAACGCAGCCAAAAAGTCGGTGCCATCCACCTCCAGGCGGAGCAGGCCCGGGAAACCGGAGACGAGAGCGGAGATGTTGCCGCCGGCGGTCTGGCATTCCACCGGGACGCTGATGGCGTAGCCGTTGTCCTCAATGAGGTAAAGCACGGGCAGGCACTTGAGGCAGGCGAGGTTGAGGGATTCCCAGAACTCGCCTTCGCTGGTGGCGCCGTCGCCGGAGGTGACGACGGTGATATCGTCGCCGGCGCGGCCTCCGTAGCGGGAAGCTTCCGCCCAGCCGATGGCCTGATTGTACTGAGTGCCGGTGGGCGAAGAGACGCTGACGATGTGGAGCGCGCGGTTGCCCCAGTGGGAGGGCATCTGGCGGCCGCCGGACGCGGGGTCATCGGCAGCGCCGGCGGCCTGCTGGAGCATTTCGTGCGGGGTGACGCCGAGCGAGAGGCAAAGGGCGCGATCGCGATAATAAAGGTAGAAGGAGTCGTGGCCGGGGCGGAGAGCGAAGCCGGCCGCGACCTGGACGGCCTCATGGCCTGCTCCGCTGATCTGAAAGTAGATGCGGTTCTGGCGTTTGAGGACGACTTCGCGATCGTCAAGGCGGCGGGAGGTATACATGAGGCGGAAGGCGCGGATGAGCTGTTCCGGATCGAGGCCCGCATAAGTTCCGGCAGACGCGGATTGAGTAACAGGCGAAGTAGTAGCCACCGATGGCGAATCCCCCTCCACCAGTTTAATCGAGAAGCGGAGCAAGGCGAGTGTGAAAAAGTGTCGACGCGGCACGCATGAGCGTGCGCCACGAAAATCTTCGCAGGGGTCGAAGAAACTGAGCAGTTGTAATGTGGCGGAAGCAGCGCTCCCCTTTGGGCGGGCTGGCAGGAAAGGAAAACTATGGCTTCACTTCGGAATTCAGGTTTCTTGACTTCGGAATTCAGGTTCAATGACCTTCCCCCGTTTTGGCGGATGTGTTAACTTTATTGTGACTGTAAGGAACCGCCCATGGGCACTCGAATGGGCCAATTGCTCCGAGGAGGGAACGATGTCCAGAAGGTTACTCCATTCCTTTTATCCGGTTGCACTGGTGTCGCTGCTGGCTTTCCCCGGAGCGGTCCTGGCGCAAACCACTCTTACCGGTCGAACCGCGCGCGGCCTCATCACCGGAAAGGCCGATGAGGGCAGGCTGCGCCGGATCGAGGGCAACACGCGGCCTGAAGCCGCTCCGCAAAACGACCGCGGGCCGGCGCCGGAAGACCTGTGGATGGATCACCTGCTGCTGCAGTTGCAGCGCTCCCCGGAACAGGAGCTGGCGGTGCGGGAGTTCATCGATGCGCTGCACAATCCGGGTTCGCCGAACTTCCACCAGTGGCTCACGGCGGCGGAATTCGGCGAGAGGTTCGGCGCCTCGCAGGAGGACATCGACGCGATCACGGGATGGCTGCAATCGCACGGGCTGGCGGTACATTCGGTCTACCCGAGCGGCATGGTGGTGGACTTCTCGGGCACGGCGGGGCAGGTACGGGCGGCCTTCCACACGGAAATTCATTACCTGGAGGTCAACGGGCAGAGCCACGTGGCGAACATGAGCGACCCGCGGATTCCGGAAGCGCTGGCGCCGGTGGTGGCGGGGGTGGTTTCCCTGCACGACTTCAGGCCGCGGACCATGAGCAAGCCCCGCGCCGATTACACCTTTACCTCGGGCGGCGCGACCTACCAGGCGGTGGTTCCAGCCGATCTGGCTACGATTTACAATCTGAATCCCCTGTTCACGGCCGGCATCACGGGCAAGGGTCAGACGATTGTGGTTGTCGAAGACACCGACCTCTATAGCACAGCCGACTGGAGCACGTTCCGAAGCACGTTTGGGCTTTCCACGTACACCACGGGCTCGCTCACTACGGTGCATCCGGCGCCGGCCAGCGGGGCGAACAACTGCCTGGACCCGGGCGTCCCTTCGGGCGGCGATGACGGCGAAGCGATTCTGGATGCGGAATGGGCCAGCGCGGCGGCGCCGGGCGCGGCCATCCAAGTGGCCGCCTGCGCCGACACCCGGACCACCTTCGGAGGGTTGATCGCGATTCAGAACCTGATCAGCAGCAAAACGCCGCCGGCAATCATCAGCATGAGCTACGGCGAGTGCGAGGCGGCAAACGGCGCGGCGGCGAATGCGGCATTCAATTCGGCGTTTCAACAGGCCGCCGGTGAAGGGATCTCGGTGTTCGTGTCGGCGGGCGATGAAGGGGCTGCCAGTTGCGATGCGGGGGCTGCGGGAGCAAGCCACGGGATCGGCGTGAGCGGCTTTGCCTCGACACCGTATAACGTAGCGGTGGGCGGCACGGACTTCGGCGACAGCTACGCCGGCACCAACAGCACCTACTGGAATTCGACCAACAGCTCGACCGACGGCTCGGCCAAGTCCTACATTCCCGAGATTCCCTGGAACGATTCCTGCGCCAGCAGCCTGCTGGCCAGCCACTTCAAATTCAGCACGACCTACGGCTCGGCCGGGTTCTGCGGCAGCAGCACGGCTATAAACGATGGATTGCAAGTGGTGGCGGCGGGCAGCGGCGGGCCCAGCGGCTGCGCCACGGGAGCGCCCACGAGTGCCGGAGTGGTGAGCGGGAGCTGCAAAGGATATCTCAAGCCGTCCTGGCAGACCAATCAAACCGGTGATGGCGTGCGGGATATTCCGGACGTGTCTCTGTTTGCGGCCGATGGCATCTGGGGCCACTACTACGTATACTGCTGGTCGCACACGCGGGCCGGCGGCGGTTCCTGCGCGGGAGCGCCCAGTACCTGGCCGGGAGCGGGTGGGACTTCGTTTTCGTCGCCCATTCTGGCGGGGATTCAGGCGCTGGTGAATCAACATAAGGGCGGCTCCCAGGGGAATCCGAACCCGAGGTATTACCAGCTTGCGGCAAGCAGTAGCCTGGCGGTCTTTCACCCTGTCACGCAGGGCGATAACGACGTGAACTGCGGGGGAACGGTGGATTGCTATGGAGCTACCGCCAGCAGCGGCGGCGGACACCACGGCGGCGGCGGCTCCAGCAGCTCAAACGGAGCCTTGTCGACCTCGAGCGCGAGTTATGCGCCGGCCTACACCTCCCACGCGGGTTGGAACTTCGCGACCGGGATGGGATCGATCAACGCCTACAACCTGGTGATGAACTGGTAAGCAGGCTCCGCAAGCACGGAGCCGATCGCCGGACCTTCCTCGGCGTGCCGCGGGAAGAGTTGGGCGCGGGGCGATACATGAGGTGCGCCGACGAATCGGCTCGTTCCGGCGCACTCCGCAGCCTGCTAGAATCCAAGTCACTCAGCAGTTGGAGGATCGATGAGAAACATACTCTTTACGCTATTGCTTGCCGCTTTTGCGCAGACCCTGCTGGCGCAGGGCGCCCCGCCACAGGGTGCGCCCGACCAACCCTACACACTGGAGTATTACTACAAGGTGCAATGGGGGCATCAGCAGGAGTTCTTACAACTCTTCCTGAAGAACCACTACCCGTTGCTGCAGAAGATTGTCGAGAGTGGCCGTATGATCTCGGTGAAAATCGAGCAGCCCGCCAACCACATGACTGAGGATGCGCGCTGGGATTACCGGGTGACGATCCGGTTCAAGAACTCGACCCTGGCGACAACCGCTAATCCCGATGAAGAGCGTCTGATCAAGCAGCTCTGGCCCGACCAGGTGACTTACCAGCGCGAGGAACAGCGGCGATTCGAGATATTGCTGGCACATTGGGATCTACCGCTGACCGATATTACACCGGCGAAGAAGTAGCGTCGCGGCCCGCGAAGAAAACGAGGAATAGTAATACAAAGCGGCGAAGCCGCAACCAAACGACCGAAGAAAAGACTTCACCGCGGAGGCGCGGAGGCGCGGAGAAAGGCAAAGAACAAAAGCCCAAACGGAGAGTGAAAAGGAAGCAGCACTTGCGCCTTCCCGTGGTGGAGCGTGGAGGAAGCAGAGAACGCGGAGAACGCGGATAACCAGCATGGCTGCGAGCGTGATGAAAATTCGTAGCGAGGAAACAATACGCAGAGCCGCACCAAACGTCGACGCGGCACGCAGCGGTGAAGAAACTGAGCTGGTGTAATACTCTCCTATTTGCCGGCTAAGACGACGTCCGCCACTTGCAGCGCGAGAGCGGCCGGGTCGAGGTCCGTACGGTTGCTGAGAATGATGATGGTGAGGCGGCGAGACGTGAAGCGGTCAACCACCGTGCCGAAGCCTATGGTGCTGCCGAAGTGCCACATGCGCGCGTGGGACTTGTAGGGATCGAGAAACCAGCCGAAGCCGTAGGAGACCGGGTTGCCGGGGGAAAGATTGTCGCCGCCCGGCGCCAGGGGCCATCTCGGTCGGGCGCCACTGGCGAGTTTCACGGGCGTTAGCGCGGGGCGCATCTCTTCCGGGGTCAGGAGCGCGTGGTTCTCCAGCGCTTCATCCCACTTCGCCAGGTCCGACAGGTTGGAATAGATACCGCCATCGCCCAGAGTCGCGGAGGTGGAACTTTGGTCGGTCTCGACGAAACCGGCGGGGCGCCTGGTGTGGCCGTACGCGCGGTTGGGGACGGAGTTTTCGCCGCTTACGCAGGCTAGCGTGCCGGCCATGTGAAGCGGGGCGAAGATGCGGCCGGCGAGGAACTGGCCGAAGGGTTCGCCGGATATTCTGGCGACGATCAGGCCGAGCACGACGTAACCGGAATTGCTGTAGGACCAGCTCGTTCCCGGCGCGAACTTGCCGGCGGTCTGCCGCTTGAGCAGGTCCAACACTTCGCGGTCCTGAATCTGATGGGTGGCGCTCCAGGTTGGGCCGTGGGCTTTTTCGGCGGCGTCCATCAGGTCTTCGTAGTCCGGCAGGCCGGAGGTGTGGGTCAGCAGATGACGGATGGTAATGGCGCGGCCGTAGGCGGGGAAGTCCGGGAAAATGTCGGTGAGTTTGCGGTCGTATTGCAGCTTGCCGTCATGGATCAACAGCATGGTGGCCATGGCGGTGAACTGCTTGGTGAAGGACGCCAGGCGGAAATCGGTCTGCTCGTCGATTCTGGCGGAGGTGCGGAGGTCGCGGATTCCGTAACCGCGCTGGAAGAGCGGGCGGCCCTGGTGGCGGACCAGGACGGCCATGCCGGGCGACTTTGCATCGGTGAGGGGTGAGAAGAGGGAATCGATTCGGGAGGAAACGGACTGGGCTGGGGACAGGCGGGCCGCGACGATCAGCAGCAGAAAGGCGAAGCGGCGTGTCATGGGGGGCGGCATCCTCTTTCCGATTATGAGGCTTGGCGAGCCAAGTGGGACCGGCCTCCTGGCCAGGCCTCCTGGCCGGACGTGGCAGGCGAAAGCGTCTGCCCCACCGAGATTGGCCGCCTGAAGGCGGCTGCGGGCGAGATTTGCCCGCCCCACACCCGCAAATGCGTGGGTAAACACGCACACTGGGTGGGGCAAAGCGCCCAAAGGCAGCCAATCCGGACTGTTTTTGTCCATATTATCAGGGTTTTTTTTGGAAACTGAAGTGCTTAATGGTTGAACCGGATAATCAGAGTCTTATAATCCGAATATGCAACTGACACGAGCCGCGGATTATGCGGTACGGGTGATGATCCATATGGCCGGGCTGCCGCCGGGAACACGGGCCAGCCGGTCGGAGTTGGCGGAAGCGGTGGAATGTCCGGAGCAATTCCTGTCCAAGGTTTTGCAAGGCCTGACGCGGGGCGGGCTGGTGGCATCGCACCGGGGAAACACGGGCGGATTCGAGCTGCCGGGCGAACACCGGGCGGCCACGCTGCTGGAGGTAGTGGAAGCGATCGAAGGCCACATCCGGCTGAATGTCTGCCTGATTTCAGAACACTCCTGCACGCGGCAGGCGTGGTGCCCGGCGCATGATGTATGGGCGGAAGCGCAGGCATCGCTGGTGGCGGTTCTGCAGAAGGCCAACATCAGCGAGCTGGCGGAGCGCGCGGCGGCGCGAAAAGCGGCCGGACCGGTGAATCAGACGGTATGGAACTGACCGGGATCGCGGTGCTGGCGAGCCTGGCGATGGCGGCCGGCGCGGTGTGTGTCTTTATCTATGCCGTAAAGAAGGATCACTTCCGGGACATCGAAGAGGCCAAATATCAAGTGTTCTGGAGCGACTGGGACGAGCGGGAGGAAGCAACCAAGGAGAACGGCGATGGCGGTGGCAAAGGAAAGTCACTGGACGCAACCGGCAAATGACGCACCCATGGCGCGGCGGCGGCTGCTGGCGTGGCTATCGAGTGTGGGGTTGTTTGGATCGGTGGTATTGGCGGCGGCCTCGAACTGGTTTTTCTTCAAGCCGCGGGTGACGTACGGGCCGAATGCGCGCTTTGCGATCGGGAAGCCGGAGGATTTTCCGCCGGGAACGCGGATCTCGCGCGATGTGGAGCGGGTGTGCATTGCGCGGGACGGCAATAAACTGGCGGCGATTTCGACCACCTGCACGCACCTGGGCTGCATCGTGGGGATCTCGGACACGGGCTTCGCCTGCCCCTGCCACGGATCGCGCTACGACCAGGATGGGAACGTGACGGGCGGGCCGGCGCCGAAGCCGCTGCCGTGGTTCCAAGTGACTCTGGCGCCCAACGGGGAGCTGGTGGTGGATAAGAATTCGCAAGTGGAGCCGGGGACTTACTTTACGTTATGAGCGACGCGACGAAAGAAACGCCCGGAGGGTTGGCCGTGCTGCGGGAACTGCCCTCCAACGTGTGGAACTCGATTTTCCGGGGTCCACTGCCCTCGACGGACCTGGAGCGCTCGTCGACCAGCTTCACCAATTTCTTCCTGCATATTCACCCGGTAAAGGTGAACCGCAATACGCTGCGCCCGGCATACACGCTGGGGCTGGGACTGATCTCGCTGTTCCTGTTCCTGATCCTGGCAGTGACGGGGGTGCTGTTGATGTTTTACTACGTCCCGTCGACGACTCAGGCTTACGACCGCATGCTGGACCTGCGGGGCACGGTGGCGTTCGGCATCTTCCTGCGCAACATGCATCGCTGGTCGGCGCACGGCATGGTGGCCATGGTGTTTCTGCACATGTGCCGCGTGTTCCTGACGGGGGCCTATAAGAAACCGCGGGAATTCAACTGGGTGGTGGGCGTGGTGCTGTTGCTGGCGACGCTGTTTCTGAGCTTCACGGGATACCTGCTGCCGTGGGACCAACTGGCCTTCTGGGCGATCACGGTGGGGACCTCGATTGCGGGATACGCGCCGCTGATCGGCAAGCAAATGCAGTTCGTGCTGCTGGGCGATACCACGGTGGGGCAGGAAGCGCTGCTGCGGTTTTATGTGCTGCATGTCGCGGTGCTGCCGGCGGTGCTGGGGCTGCTGATCGCGGTGCACTTCTGGCGAATCCGCAAAGACGGCGGGCTATCGCGACCGGAAAAGGCGGCAGACCCGGCGCCGGCGACCGGGGTAGTGAAGATGCGCAAGGTGTATGGGCTGCAGGGGTTCGTGCGCGGGCCGTTCACGAAGGTGGGGAACGTGCCGGACGATTCGGTTTATAGCTGGCCGAATTTGTTGCTGAGCGAACTCTTCGTGTTTGTCCTGACGGTGTCGGTGATTCTAGTCGTGTCGCTGATGTTCAACGCGCCGCTCGAACAGCCGGTCAACGTGATGCACCCGCCGAATCCGGCCAAGGCGCCGTGGTACTTCCTGGGCTTGCAGGAGATGGTGAGCTACTCGGCATTCTGGGGCGGCATCGGGATTCCGGGAATCATGGTGGCGCTGCTGCTGGCGACTCCCTATATCGACCGCGGCACGAAGGGCGTGGGCAGGTGGTTCGCCAAGGAGCGGCTGATGGCCAACACGATTTTCCTTACGCTGGTGACGCTCAACATTATTTTTATTGTGATCGGCACATTCTTCCGGGGGCCGAACTGGACGTTCGTCTCGCCATTCTGACCGAGGACTGCGCGCATGCGACTGGCACTGGCAATAGCGGCTTTCGTGGTTCTGATCGTGCACGGCGTGGTGTTCTACGATCAGTTTTTCCACCGCTGGGAACGGCATCAAACGGCATACTTCGAGCAGGCGCGGTCGCTCTCGAAGAACGAGCGCGAGCGGGCGGAGTTGGAAGCGCGCGCGCCGCGCATCGAACAGGTGATCGTGACGAGCTTCGGCGACACGCGGGTGGACCGCTGCACGACGTGCCACCTGGCGGCGGACGACCCGCGGTTCACGAACCACGGGGAGCCGCTGAAAACGCATCCTTATTCGACGGCCATGGGGGATGTGTTCCGCGACGGCCGCTGGGAGCGGCGGCACAAGTTCGCCGACTTCGGCTGCACGGTCTGCCACGACGGGCAGGGGCGCGGGCTCGAGACCAAGTACAGCCACGGGGAAGACGAATTCTGGCCGGACCCGCTGGCGGGCTATGCGACGCAGGCCAACTGGCGGAAGGATTTCGCGCCCAAGCTGAAGGGCGTGGAATATATGGAGTCCAACTGCGCGCAGTGCCACACGGCCACGGATTTCGCCGGCACGCCCAACGTGAACCGCGGCCGCAAGCTGTTTTACGCCATGAATTGTTATGGCTGCCACAAGATCGACGGGATGAGCGAGGGCACGCTGGGGCCGGACCTGACCGAAGCCGGCAAGAAGTTCAAGATCGACTACCTGTGGGAGTCGATTGTGGAACCGCGGGCGAACCTGGCGACGTCGTTCATGCCGAAGTTCGATTTGAGCGAAGGCGACGTGCGGTCGCTGGTGATTTTCCTGAAGAGCCGGCGCGGGGTGAACTTCGCGGAGACGTCGCTCGACCGGTATAAGGCGCACGTGGAGAACGTGGCGGTGGTGATTCCGCCGGGGACCGCGGGCGAAAAGGCGGGCGAGCAGTTGCTGGCGGACCGGGCCTGCACGGCGTGCCACAAACTGCGCGATAAGGACGGCGGCATCGCGCCGGACCTGAGCTACGAAGGGCTGATCCGCGACAGCGACTGGCTGATGGACCACTTTCAAAACCCGCGCTCGCGGATTCCCGATTCCATCATGCCGGCGTTTCGTTTCCCGGGAGACGATTTCCAGAGATTGTCGGCGTATTTGGGGAGTTTGAAAACGCCGCCGGCGCCGGCCAGCGCCCAGACCACGTATCAGGCTCTGTGCATGCGGTGCCACGGCGAGAAAGGCGACGGGAACGGCAAAGTGGCGTGGTATATCGATCCCTCGCCGCGCGATTTCACCAAGGCGGCCTTCATGACGCCGAAGCCGCGGGAGCGGTTTGTGACATCCATCAAGAACGGAGTGGCCGGGACGTCCATGCCGCCGTGGGGCCGCATGCTGAAGGACGAGCAGGCGGGCGCGATGCTCGACTACGTGCTCCAGACCTTCACCAAGGAGCCCCTGAAAGAACTGAAGCCGCGCAATCTGCCGGAGAAGAACCCGGCGGCCGGCAGCAAGGAATCCATCGCGCACGGCGAGCAGGTGTTCCTGGAGCGGTGCACCGGCTGCCACGGGCGCAAAGCCGACGGCAAGGGGCCGAACTCGCTCGACATCCTGCCGCATCCGCGCAACCTGCGGAATAGCTGGTTCGTCGAGAGCGTCACGGACCGGCGGCTGTTCGAATCGATCCTGTACGGCGTGCAGGGCACCGCCATGCCGTCGTGGATGGATTACGGGCTCACGCAGCAGGACGTGGGCGACATTATCAATTTCATTCGCAGTACAAGCAAGAAAACCAGGAGCCCGCAGTATGCCAGAAACTAGCGGAGCAGGCTCGCAGCCCCTCCATACCGACACGACGGCGAAGTGGTTTCTCGTGAGCTCGGTCGGTTACTTCTTGATCATCGGAATCGTCGCCCTGACGATCGCGGCCAAATTCTGCTGGCCGGAATTGCTGGGGACGGTGCCTTACCTTTCCTACGGCCGCCTGCGGCCGCTGCATGTCAACGGAATGTTATTCGGGTGGTTGCTGGCCGCCGACATGGGGCTGAGCTTCTACATTGTGCCGCGGTTGTGCGGCGTGAAGCTATGGAGCGAGAAGTTGGGCGTGGCCACGGCGGCGCTGTGGAACATCATCATCCTGGGCGCGGCGGTGGCGTTGATGGGCGGGTACAACCACGGATTCGAATACGCCGAACTGCCGCGGCCGCTGGAGATCCTGGTGGTGATTGCGTGGGTGATGTTCGGGACCAATCTGTTCGCCACCATCGGGACGCGGAAATACCAGCAGATGTACGTTTCCATCTGGTACATCATGGGGACGATTCTGTGGACCGCATTCGTCTACATCACGGGAAACTTCGCGGTGGATTTCACGTCGGGCGTCAACCAGGCCAATCTGAACTGGATGTACATGCACAACGCGGTGGGGTTGATCTTCACACCCATCGGGCTGGGCGTGGCGTACTACTTCATTCCGAAGACATCGAACACGCCGCTGTATAGCCACCGGCTGTCGATGATCGGGTTCTGGGCGCTGGCTTTCGTGTACGTGTGGACCGGCGCGCACCACATGCTGCACGGGCCGATTTCGCAGTGGCTGCAGACCATCGCAATCACATTTTCGTTGATGCTGCTGATCCCGGTGTGGGCGGTGGTCTACAACTTTTTCGCCACCATGCAGGGGCAATGGCAGCAGTTGCGCGACAACGTGCCGCTGAAATTCCTGATGTCGGGTGTGGTGTTCTACCTGCTGACGTGCTTCCAGGGTCCGATGCACAGCCTGCGGAGCGTCAACGCCATCGTCTCAAAAACCGATTGGATACCGGGTCACGCGCACATGGCGCTGCTGGGGGCGTTCTCCTTCTTCGCCATTTCAGGGACTTACTACATTGTGCCGCGCATGTGGCGCACCAAGTTGCACAGCGAAACGCTGGCGAACTGGAGCTTCTGGTTCATGATGATCGGCGGGCTGGGATTCTTCACCACGCTGTGGCTGGGCGGGTTCTGGCAGGGCTGGCAGTGGAACAACCCGGCCATCCCGTTCATCGACACGGTGAAGGCGCTGCAGCCGGTGTGGCTGGTGCGCTTCTTCTCGGGCACGCTGATTTTCTGCGGAATCGTGAGCTTTGCATACAACGTGATGGCGACGGTAGTGGCCAGGAGGGAATATGCTCAGTAAGGCCGACAACAGCTTCAGCTTTGCCATAGTGGCGGCGCTCGCGCTGTTCTTCATTGGCGGCATTCTGACGACGGTGGTGCCGCCGCTGGTGGACAAGAGTTGGGGCCGCCCGTTTGAAAACCACGACCCCGCAAAGGGGCCCACCGGCAAGCTGCGGCCTTATACCGAGGTGGAGTTGAAGGGCCGGGCGATCTATGTGCGCGAGGGCTGCTGGTATTGCCACACGCAGCAGACCCGGACGCTGGTGGCAGACACCATCCGCAGCGGCTGGCGCGGCGTGGCGTCGCCGGTTTCGACGCCGGACGAGTTCGTGTACGACAACCCGCACCTGTTTGGGACCAAGCGGACGGGGCCGGACCTTTCGCGCATAGGCGGCAAGTACGACACGCAGTGGCACAGGACGCATTT
Source organism: Bryobacteraceae bacterium (assembly GCA_050014595.1). Classification (GTDB taxonomy): domain Bacteria; phylum Acidobacteriota; class Terriglobia; order Bryobacterales; family Bryobacteraceae; genus PALSA-129. The sequence goes on along the minus strand of JBEKDA010000001.1, from coordinate 129,814 downwards.
CCGGAATCCGCGCGACCTGGTGCCGGGCTCGATCATGCCGCCGTTCCCGTGGATCGTGAACAACCCGGAGGAATTCAACGCGCTGGTGGCTTACATCCAGACGGTGGGCCGCGCCAAGGACTGGCGGCCCGATAAGGACTACGAGAAATGAGCGACTACACCTGGCCGAGCATATTTTTCGCATACGGATTTTTCGGAATCTGTCTGGCGGTGGCGATCTTCTTTTTTGTGCGCTCCATGAAAGACGGGTATTGGGGCAAGAGCGGCGAGGAGATCAAGTACCGGGTATTTGACGAGGATGCCCCCGCGCCAAGGAGTTCGCATGGAACCAAATAAGAAGAAGATTAAAGACTACGCCGACGGCTGGATCACCGAACAGGAAGGGACCGAGATCCCCGGCTTCCTCAAGCTGGCGTTTCCGGTGATCGCGATCGGCTGCCTGATTTATTTTTTCAGCTACATGTACGGCGAAGTGAATCACCCCGACCGCGGTCCGCTGGTTCGCGCGCTCAACGCGGCCACGGAAGCATCCGCGGCGCTGATGTACGCGATCGCCGCTTTGATCGTGGTTTTCGGAGTCATTCTAGTGGTATTTTCGCTCGGCAAGTCTCATCACGATTGAAGGAACCGGCGATGCAGAACGGTTTTTACCAGGTCCGGGTGCCGGACGCGACCGACTACTGGATGGAGATGGTGAAGTGCCGGCAGGCCTGTCCGGTGCAGACGGACGCGTGCGGATATGTGACCGCCATCGGGGAAGGGCGGTATGAAGCGGCGTACCGCATGGCGCGGGCAACCAATCCGTTCGCCTCGATCTGCGGGCGGGTGTGCGGCGCGCCGTGCGAGGCCAACTGCCGGCGCGCCGACGTGGACGCGCCGGTCGAGATCCGCCCTCTGAAGCGTTTCGTCACCGGCCGGTTCGGCCCGGAGACCGGCGATTACGCGATGTATCGCGACGCCGCCGACGACCGGATGCTTTCGCCCCTGCGCGGCGGCTACGAACGCATCGCGGTGGTGGGCGCGGGCGTGTCGGGCCTGACGGCGGCGCACGACCTGGTGAAGATCGGCTACCAGGTCACGGTTTTCGAGGCGGAAGCGGAGCCGGGCGGCATGCTCACGGCGGGCGTGCCGATCTTCCGGCTGCCGCGCGAGCTGGTGCGGCACGAGATCCAGGCGATCCTTTCCTTGGGCGTGGAGTTAAAGTGCAACATGCGGCTGGGGCGCGATTTCACCATCGCCAGCCTGCGCCAGGAAGGGTATAAAGCGATCTTTCTGGGCATCGGCCTGCCCAAGGGCCGCAAACTCAACCTGCCGGGGGCGGAGAACGAAAACGTGATCGACGGCATGGATTTTCTGCGGGCCTTCAACGCCGGCAAGCCGGCGCCGCTGGGCAAGCGGGTGGTAGTGATCGGCGGCGGCAATGTGGCGTACGACGTGGCGCGCTCGGCGGTGCGGCCACACGACGACCACGTGGCGTACGACGTGGCGCGGTCGGCCCTGCGCCTGAGCGGCGACAAGGAAGTGCACGTGGTTTGCCTGGAAAGCCGCGCGGAGATGCCGGCCGATGAGCTGGAAGTGATGGAAGGCGCCGAGGAAGGCATCCATCTGCATAACCAGCGCGGGCCGCGGGAAGTGCTGGTGGCCGATGGCAAGGTGACGGCGCTGCGCACGGTGCGCTGCACGGCGGTATTCGACGCGGGCGGGCGCTTCAACCCGACATTCGACGAGCAGCAGGTGGAGGATATCGCGGCCGACAGCGTGATTTTCGCTATCGGGCAGACTTCCGACCTTGCCTTCCTGGACCCGGCGGATGGCGTGCAGAGCGACCGCGGCCTGATCAAGGTGAACCGCGAAACGTACCAGACCACGGCGCCGGACGTCTTCGCGTGCGGCGATATCGCCCACGGCGCGCGCCTGTTCATCGACGCCATCGCTTCGGCGCAGATTGCCGCCCGGTCGATGCACGACTTCCTGCGGGGCACGCGCACGGAAGTGGTGGTGCGCAAACAATGGAAGCCGGCCGCCTACACCATGGCGGATCACTGGAACGTGATTGGGCGCGAGAATCCGCCGGCACTCAACGGCGAGCGGCGGGCAGGAACGCTGGAGATCGTGGAGGAACCCTACGCGGAAGCCGAAGCGCGGCGGCAGGCGTCGCGGTGCCTGCGCTGCAACATCAACACGGTTTTCGACACCGCGAAATGCGTGGCCTGCAACGGCTGCGTGGACGTGTGCCCCGAGAACCTCATCCGGCTGGTGGGGCTGAGCACGCTAATCGAAGATCCCGCGTGGATGGAGCAGGCCGTGGAGATGTTCGGCGACCTGAGCCAGTACGCGCCGGAAGAACTCGACCAACTGGGCGCGGCCATGACCAAAGACGAAACCACGTGTATTCGCTGCGCCCTGTGCGCGTCGCGATGCCCCACGGCGGCGATTCTGATGAAAGAGTTTGAATTCCACCGGGAATGCGTCACCGTGGCGGCGCGCAACCCGAAAGTTCTGTACATGGCATGACGCCTCTCGAATTCAGCCTCGTTTTCACGTTGGGGATGGTGAGCAGCCTGCATTGTTTGCAAATGTGCGGGCCGATTGTGATGTCGTACAGCGTGTCCATGGCCGGTCAGGGCGCGGGGCGCAGGGAAATGCTGGCGGCGCACGCGGCTTACAATGGCGGGCGCATCCTGACTTACATGGCGCTGGGAGCGTTGGCGGGCGCGGCGGGCAGCGGCGCCGGCATGCTGGGCCGCATGGCGGGCCTGGCGGCCGGGGCACGCATCCTGGCGGGCGCGGCCATGATCCTGGCGGGAATCGCGCTGCTGCGCGTGCCGCCGAAACGGCTGCTGGTTCAGTTGGAGCGGCCGGGCATGGCGGCGAAGTTTCGGAAGGCCGCGGGCCGGCTGCTGAGGGCGCCGCGCGCGGCCGGCAAATTCGTACTCGGTTTGACGCTGGGGTTTTTGCCGTGCGGGCTCATTTACATAGCGCTGCTGAAAGCCATGGAGACGGCCAGCGCGGCGGCCGGCGCGCTCACCATGCTGGCCTTCGGACTGGGCACGGCGCCGGCCCTGCTGAGTATCGGCATCCTGGGTTCGATGGCGGGCCTGCGGCTGGGAGAGTGGAGCAACCGGTTGGCCGGTATTGCGGTGACGGGCGCAGGCGCGCTCCTGTTGTTGCGCGGGCTGACGGCCGGGCCGGTGTGCCATGGCTAACGGGCAAGCGCCGCCTGAAAGCCGGCGGCAGCCAGGATTGGCTGCCCCACAGAGCGCATACGCAACCAATGCGCCGACAAGCATGCCGGCGTCGCGGGCCGGAAAGCCCGCTCCACGAAATCTTCGCACCCGTGTGAGAAATGAGCCCTAAGTGCGCCGTTTCATAAATACGCTCTCGTATTCCTCGAAGACCGCTCCCTCACGGTCGCGGCTCGCATGCGAGCCGCGCGCGCAACATTCCTGGCACCGCATGCGGAAGCTGGTCCACCTCTTCTGCTTCCTGGCCTTTGTGGCTCTTCCGTTCTGCAACGTGGTGCGGTTCGACATCCCGCGGCAGCGGTTTTATTTTGTGGGCTACGAGTTGTGGATCCACGAATTCGGGATCATCTTCTTCGCACTGATGTTTTTGATGTTCCTGGTGGTGGTGTCGTCGGTGTTTTACGGGCGCGTGTATTGCGGCTACCTGTGCCCGCAAATGATTTTCAGCGAGACGTCCATGGCGCTGGAAGCGTGGCTGCGGCGGCGAGTCACGAAACGTTTTATCCAGTGGAAGCCGAAACGGAGCGGGCGCGTGGCGCGCGGGTTGTTGTTCGCAGGAGTGGCCGCCGGTTCGGTATTTCTGGCGTTCGTGTTCATCTCCTATTTCGTGGAACCGCGCGACCTGTTGCGGCGGCTGGCGTCTTTCGATCTCGTGACCGCGGGAGGCATTGCCGGCGCGGCCGTTACGCTGGTGACCTTTCTCGATTTCAGCCTGGTGCGGCTGCGCTTTTGCACCACGGCATGTCCGTACGGCTACCTGCAGGGCATGTTGTCGGACAGCCACACGCTGCTGGTGCACTATCGAGACGAAACTCACGAGTGCATCGAGTGCCAGAAGTGCGTGCGAGTGTGCCCGATGGGCATCGACATCCGGAAATCGCCGTTCCAGATCGAGTGCGTGCACTGCGCCGACTGCATCGACGCCTGCGACGAAACCCTGGGCAAACTGGGCAAGCCCGGGCTGATCCACTACGTGTGGGGCGAACAGGGTCCGCTCTCCGCCGGGCGGCGGCAGCCGTGGGATGCCAAGCGCGCGATCGTGACGCTGCTGCTGCTGTGCTACGCGTCGGGGCTGGGGATCGCGCTCGCCGAACGGCGGCTGGTGGTGGTGGACGTCTCCCCGCTGCGCGCCACGCTCTACCGCGTGGGCGCCGACGGGCGCGTGTATAACCGCTTCCGTTATGCCATCTCGAACCGCGGCAAGAAACCGGCGGCGGTGATCTTCTCGATCGTGCAATTGCCGGGCGCGAGCCTGGACCTCGAGCCGAACCCCGTGCCGGTGGCCGCGGGCCTGACGGCGCAGGGCGAGTTCGAGATCTCCGAGCCGGCCGGGGAGCGGCAGGAACCGGTGAGCCATTTTACAATTGTGACCGGCACGGCGCCGGATCAAACCATCAACAGCATTCCCATGACATTCCTGGCGCCCGTGGAGGGGAAATGAAACGAGTACCAATATTGATTCCAGTGCTGGCACTGATCTCGGCGTTGTTTATCGGCATCCTGGTGTTCGCCTACGTGGAAACGAAGAGGGCCAACCCCCAAATGCTCGACGAACACGGGCACGCTTTGCCCTCGCAATGACCTGCCGGCTGTGTGGATTGAATTCGCGCGACGCGGCCTTCTGTTGCGCGGGCTGCGAAAACGTCTACGCGATTCTCGAAGAGAGCGGAGTGCTGGCTTCGGGACAGGATTTTCGCGACACCGAACTCTTCCGGCAGAGTCTGAAGCTGGGGCTGATCTCGAACCGCGAAGAGGCGCCGGCGCCCATTGCGGAGAGCGCGGAATCCCGGGAAGCCGTGTTCCGCATTTCAGGCATGTGGTGCACTTCCTGCGGCTGGCTGATCGAGCACGCGCTGGCCCGCATGCGCGGCGTGCGGGAGGCCGAAGTGCTGTTCACATCGGACCTGCTCAAGGTGCGCTACTGCCCGCAATACCTGCCTACGGAGCGCATCGTGGAGCGCGTGGAGAGGCTCGGTTACCACGCCACTTCCTATACCGGCTCCCGTGAAGCGGCCGACGCGGAGCACCGCGATCTGCTGCTGCGCACGGGCCTGGCGGCCTTTCTCTCGATGAACGCCATGATGTTCAGCCTGGTGGTGTACGCCAGCTATTTCGAGCGCATCACCGGATTCGGGCGCTATATTCCGTGGGTGCTGATGGGCCTGGCAACTCCTTCGGTGTTTTACTGCGCGGCGCCGGTGATGCGCCTGGCATGGGCCGGCGTGAAGCTGCGCATTCTGCGGATGGAGTCGCTGCTGGCGATGGGGATTCTGACGGCCTACGGTTACAGCGTGGTGGCGACCGTCGAGGGCAGCACGCACGTCTACTTCGATACGGCCTGCGCGATTGTGACGCTGGTGCTCACGGGTAAAGTGATCGAACGCGGCGCGAAGGAAAAGACGGCGCGCGCCATTACCCTGCTTTATCGCCTCATGCCCAACAAGGCGCGCCTGATGGTGGATGGGCGAGAGCGGTTCGTTTCGCTGGATGCATTGCAGACCGGCTCGGTTTTCCGGGTGAAGCCGGGAGAACGCATTCCGGCCGACGGAATTGTGCGGGAGGGCCGTTCGCACGCCGATGAATCGGTGCTGACGGGCGAATCGGCGCCGCGGCCGAAGCGGCGGGGCGACACGGTGGTATGCGGCAGCGTCAACATGGGGGCCATGTTGGAGATCGAAGCCACGCGCGTGGGCGCGGACAGCACGCTGGCGCAAATCGTGCGCACCGTGGAGCGCGCGGCGGCCAACCGCACGTCGGTGGAACGCGCGGTGGACCGGATTTCGCGGCTGTTCATTCCGGTGGTGCTGGCGGTGGCGCTGCTCACGTTGGCGGGCTGGCTGTGGCGCACCCAGCAGCCGGCCGAAGCGCTGATGCACGCGATCGCGGTGCTGGTGATCGCCTGCCCGTGCGCGCTGGGGATTGCGACGCCGCTGGCGCTCACGGCGGCGGTGGCGGCGGCTTCGCGCCGCGGCATCCTGGTGAGCGATGCGCGCGTGCTCGAAACCATCTGCCAGGTCGACGTGGTAGTGCTGGACAAGACCGGCACGGCAACTTCGGGCGAGTTCGCGCTGCTGGAAACTACCGGCGACACCAGCCGCATGGCGGAGCTGGCGGCCGTGGAAGCCTGCTCGGAGCATCCGCTGGCGAAAGCCATGGGGCAGATTCCGGGCTTGACGCGGCTCAAGGCGAGCGACGTGCTTTTCCATCCGGGCATGGGGATCAGCGGCGTGGTGGGCGTGACCAGATACTTCATCGGCAGCCGGGGGCTTTTTGAAGGCGGTTGGCAGGCGAAAGCGCCCGCCCCACAAGAACGCCACAAAGTGGGACAGACGCTTTCGTCTGTCAACCCCGACGGCCGCACCATGGTCTGGTTCGGGTGGGACGGCGGCATCAAAGGCAGCATGGCGTTCGGCGACCGCGTCCGCCCGGACGCCGCGGCGTTGTGCGCCAACCTGCGGCGGCGCGGCGTGCGCACCATGCTGCTTTCGGGCGACTCGCCGGCCCCCACGGAGTTCACGGCCCGCGAGATCGGCGCCGATGACTGGACGGCGGAGGCCACGGCGGCGCGCAAAGTCGAAATCATCGGCGATCTGCAACGCCGCGGCCTGGTGGTGGCGATGGTCGGCGATGGAGTCAACGACGCACCCAGCCTGGCGAAGGCCGATCTCGGTATCGCCCTGGGCTCCGGCGCCGATATCGCCATGCAGGCGGCGCCCTTGGTCATTATGGGAGACTCGCTCGAGGCCGTCACCCAAACGCTCGACCTGGCGCGGCGGACTTTCCACATCGTGCGACAGAACCTGTTCTGGGCGCTCGGCTACAACGTGGCGGGCATGACCCTGGCGGTCACTGGCGTACTCAGCCCGATTTTCGCCGCGGCTGCCATGGTATTGTCCAGCCTTTCCGTGATTGGGAATTCCCGGCGGCTAAACTGAGCGAGCGCCGCGCTTTCCACCACGACCACAAGGCGGAGAGCGCGATCATCATCAGGATCACCACCACGGTAGCCAGCGCGGCCAGGGGAGCGGACAGAGTGCGCTTGATGGGCTTCACCCAGGTTCCGTAGACCAGCATCACGTGGACCCAGTAAACCATGAGAGAGTGTTTGCCCAGGCACTGCATCCAACTCCATCCCGGGCCGGCGGCGAACTCGGTCCACAGGTAGGAGCCAGCCAGCAGGAGCAGCGAAATCCCGGTACGAATGAAAATGAGTGTGGGGTTATCGGTCCAGAAGTTCGACTTAGTGTAAATCGAGTAGGGAATGTTCGAGAAATACTGCGCGACAAACACGAGGGTGAAACCGATGAGCACAGACCACTGCATCAGGCGCTCCATGCGCTCCGCGGCGGCGCGGCGCACGATGGCGCCGGCGGCTATGCCGAAGCCCAGGTAAGCGGCGCACGGGAAAAAGGCGAAGCGTCCGCGCCCGCTGTTGCCGCCCGCCGCCAGGTATTCGCGGACCAGGCTGGGAGTCGAGCCCCAGTCGAGATTGGCCACCAACGGAGCGAGGCCTGCAATCGCTGTCGCAGCGGCCACGGCGAATCGCAGGCGGCCGCTGTGGCCGAACAGGGACGCCACCGAAAACACCACCATGGAGAGCCCCATGCAGTTGAGGATATCGACCTTGGTGAGTTCCGACGTTTGGGCGTTCGGAAAGCTGGCCGCCCAGTTGGTGAAGCGGAAGAGAAAGGCGATGCCCAGGATATACCCGGCGTGGCGCAGTGAGATCAGCCAGCGGCGCGCGGCCACGGCTTCGCGGCGCTCCAGGCTGTCCATCTGGAAGGCCATGGTCATGCCGGCCATGAAGAGAAACAGCGGCGCGGCCATGCCACCGATGAACTGCGAGAAAACGTAGGGACCGCCGTCGCGCACATCCATGCGCGTCAGCGAATTGAAAACGTGGCACTGGATCATGATGACTACAGCGAGCCCGCGCATCCAGTCCAGGAAAGGATATCTCTTCACAAGAAAAAGGTGTTACTCCCCCGGGATTGACTTTCATATAGTAACCGAAATGGGGGCGGGGTCCGCGCTTCACGCGAAAAAGCCGGCCGCGGGCAAGATTGCCCGCCCCGCAAAGCGGCAGAGCCGCAACCAATGCGGGATAGCGTCACGCGTCGACACGAGTGCCGTCGCGGCACGCATGAATGCGTGCGCCACGGGGCAACGAAATCTCCGCAGCGGCGAGAAGAAACTGAGCTGTTGTAGTACGAGGGCGGCCAGCATGTGGGCTAAGCGCCGAGGCGCTTCTTCAATTCCGCCACGCGTTCGCGGGCGACTTGCAACTCCGTCGACTTCGCGTCCTTCAGCCGCACCAGCACCCGGCCGCCGAACCAGGCATCCATTTCTTTCACCCAAGCCAGGTTGACCAGCGTGGAGCGATGAATGCGGCAGAAGGAACGCGGGCTGAGCTTCTGTTCGAGGTCCGACACGGTGTAGTCCACCACGTAGTTTTTGGCTTCGGTGGCCGCGTAGGTGAGTTTGTCGTGCGCGAAAAAGTATGTCACTTGGGCCAGTTCCAGGATCTGGATGCGGTCTCCGAAGCGCGACGCGATGCGTTCCGGGTAACCGCCGGCGGCCAGTTGCGCCACGAGCGCCTTCCAGTCGGGCGGCGGGCCGGGCGATGCCCGCAGGCGCTCGATCTTGTCCAGCGCCCGCGCCAGATGACGATCCTCGATGGGCTTGAGCAGGTAATCGACGGAGTTCACTTCGAAAGCCTGGAGCGCGTACTGATCGTAGGCCGTGGTGAAGACCACCATGGGTTGCGGATCCATCATGGCGAGCATTTCGAAGCCGGTCATGCCGGGCATCTGGATATCGAGAAAGAGCGCGTCCACGGATGCGGGCGAGAGCGCGGCCAAGGCGGCTATTGCATCAACGGGGTCGCTCGATCCGCCCACCACCTCCACGCGGCCGGTTTCGCGCAGCATGCGGCTGAGGCGCTTGACGGCCAGCGGTTCGTCGTCCACCACGAAGGCGCGGATCATGTCGGCAGCCTGCTCGCCGGCAGGATCACGGATGCCACGGTGCGTCCATCGCGGCGCGCGATCTCGAGACGGCCATCGCCGTCGAACAGCGCCGTCAGGCGCTCCTGCAGGTTCTCCAGCCCGTGCCCACGGCGAAGAGGAGCCGCATCGAAGCCAGGGCCGTCGTCGCTCACTTCCAAAACCAGGTGGCCGGCATCCAGCCGCGCGGCGAAACGCACCTCTCCGCCCTGCCGGCTGACGGCGATGGCGTGCTTGATGCTGTTCTCGACCAGCGTCTGGACGGAGAGCGGCGGCACATCGAGGTCGGCCAGCGCGTCGGGTGTTTCGACGGTGTAGCGCAGGCGATCGCCGAAGCGGGTCTTTTCGATCTCCAGATAATCCTGGACGATGTGCGCCTCCTGCCGCAGCGGAACCAGGCCGCGCGCGTCGGCGTCGAGCGAGTAGCGCAGCAGCGACGCGAGGCGCTCCACCGTGCGTTCGGCCGCGCGCGGGTCTTCGCGGATTAAGGCGCTGATGGAGTTGAGGGTATTAAAAAGGAAGTGCGGGTGGATGCGCGATTCGAGCGAGGAAAGCCGCGCCTGGGTGGCCAGTTGGCGCGAGCGCTCTTCGGCCAGTTGCCGTGTCTGCAGCTCCTCAGTGACTTCCCTGAGGCGATGAGACAGCGTCTCAAACACCGTGACCGCGGCGCCGATCAGGATGGTGATAAAGATGGCGATGCGCACTCCGCCGATGAACTCCGGTGCGAATTCCGATTTGTTCGCCCATCCAATGGCGAGGAAAATGAGGTTGGCAACCAGGGAGCCGACCACCGCCAGCACGGCCAGGCTGAGGAACATGGCGGCCACGTACCAACTCCTTGACCGGCAGTGCAGCCGCCCGGCTAGGCGTCCCATCACGGCGAACGCCAGCGTGCCGATGCAGTAGGAATAAACCAGGCTGAAGCGGAAGTTCATCCACAGGTCGTGGGAGGTGGCGCCCGGGGTGAAAAGCTGGAGCAGGACGGTGGGGATCACCGCTCCCGCGGTGTTGACCACGATCACCAGCCCGAGGCCGCGCACACCTTTCATACCAACCATGGTAGTTGGTGGAGCGGCGGCGCGGCCGGTGGGGCGACGAAAGGGCGTGCTTTCCGATAAACGGCTGTTCCGCCGGGATGAACCGTCAGGCCGCGGCGCGGGCCGACCACCGGCGCCGCTTCAGGACCACGACGACGCCCATGCCCAAAGCCACGGCCGGTGGATCACAGCACCGCGAAGACCCAGTTGCAGCCCTGTATCCGCGGGAGTATGCTGCGAATTGAAAGGCAGGTTTCCATGAGGGCTCTTCTGCAAATCGGTCTGTGTTGCCTGCTGGCCGCGGGCGCAGTGGCGCAGCGGCGCAGCGGAGGCGGCGGATTTCATGGAGGCGCCGTGGGCGGCTTTCACGGTGGCGGCGGATTCGTAGGCGGCGGATTCCGCGGCGGCGGCGGATTCGTGGGCGGCGGGTTCGCAGGCAGCGGATTTCGCGGTGGATTCGCGGGCGGATTCCGCGGCTACTACTCTCCTTATCTTTACGGTTATCCCTGGTATGGAAGCAGCTACTATTACCCCGGCTACTACGATTATTCGCCCTACATCAGCACGTATCCGTACATTTCCAACTACGCCTACCCGGCCTATGATTACAGCTATGGTTCCTCCCCGAACGTGACGGTGGTTTATGCGCAACTACCAGCCGCAGCTCCGGCTCCGGCTTCGGTTCCAACTCCTGTCTATGCAAATGTCGCGACTCCCTCCGGCCACACCTACGATCAATATGGCCAGGAAGTGAAGCGGCCAGAGAGTTCAAACGCCGCACCCATCTATCTGGTGGCGATGAAAGACCACACCATCTACGCCGCCGCCGCGTACTGGGTGGACGGCAAGACGTTGCACTACGTGACGCTACAGCACCAGGAAAAGCAGGCCCCGCTCGATCAGGTGGACGGTGCGTTCAGCCAGCAGTTGAACCGCGAGCGGAGCGTGGCGTTCCATCTGCCCGCAGAGTAAGAAGGGCGGAACAGCCGGCTGGCCGGCGGGCTTTTCCGAAGCCAGTTTTCACTTTTTAACAAGCGGATACTTGCGGCGCGCGTTTTGATTGGTTTAGAATCACCAAACCACACGCGCTCGTGGTAGAGTGATTCGACAGTAACGGAGGGCCGGGATGAACTATTTTACGGCTTTGGCGGTATGCGGGCTGGCACTGGCGTCGCCAGCTCTGAACGGTGCTCAGAATCAGGTTCGCGAAATGGAGGCAGCCGGCGAGGCAGCGGGCGCCCGCGCCGCCTTGGCCCAGGCCGTGGAGGCCCAGCCCAACAGCATCCCCGCGCTGAACGCGTACGCTGAATTCCTCGACCAGTATGGCGACCCCGCCAGCCGCGAAGCCTATTCCCGGCTGCTGGCCGCGCTGGCGAGATCGGGGGACAAAGCCCGCGCCGGAATCATCGCCCAGCGCCTGACGGCGCTTGATCTTCTGGCGGGCGACCGCGACGCCGCCGCGCGCGACGCCGAAGCCTACCGCACGGCAACCGGCAAGAGCCTCGCGTTGCCGAGCACCCACCCACCCGGGTCCACCAGCGCACCGGCTGGAGCCAGCGCGCCGATTCCGGGACCGTTGCGCTCATTCGCCCGGATGGCCGCCATTTCACCCGAGGCCAGCCCCGACGACATTCTGCCGGCGCTCGCCCGCAACGTGGTGACCAACGGCTACCAGGCGTCCCACAGCAACGAAGCGCTGGAACAAACCGAATACCTGAAGCTGGTGCACCGCTACATCTCACAGGCGCGCGAGCTCGAAAAGCTGGCCGGCGACGCCGGGGCAATCAAGATCGAGAACTGCGATTCACCCACGGCGGCGGAGCTGTTGCGCATCCTCGGATTCCGCATGCGCGGCGGCTGCGGGGCCGAAGTGGTGCTTGAAACCGTCAACGCGGCACGGGCCTTCCTCACCACCGACTCCGGGTTCCCGCTCAACCAGCTCGAGCAGGCCTTGCGCACCAACCGCCCCTTCACGTACGATTTCCACCCCACCATGGTCCCGGTACAGTTCGGTTCGGAATACTGGTTCGGCGGCGCCAAGGACAAGGAATCCGGCGACTTCCTGGAATCGCTCATCGCAGATCCGGCGCAGTGCCGCCTGTATTTGGGCCTCGCCAAGCTGGACCGCGCCACCGCCGACGAGCTTCGCACGGCGATTCCCTACACGCGTCTCAAAGCTTTTTCTCACGTGCTCGATTTCTTCGGTGGAATGTTTGAAATCCGCAATGGCAAGGCGATGGTGCCGGGCGGCGCGCGGTCGGCCACCGCGTGGGCCGAGTTGACGGGCGCCTCCCCGGACAAGGGCACCGATTTCTTCGACAAGCTGTTGGCTAAAGACGACGGCTGGCTGGCCAGCCTCTTCGACGCCTTAGCGCGGATTCACGGGCCGGCGCAGGAATATCTCACCGACCCAGCTCGCATGAAGCGCTTCTACTCCGCGATACGCGGCCGCATTACCAGCCCCGGGCCGGCTCGACCGGTCTTCCGCTCCAACACCGACATGATGCTCTTCACCACGCGCCTGCAAATGGATGCGGGGGGCAAGCCGCATATCCCGGGCAACCTGGAGGTCTGGAAGACCCTCTTCGTCAACCACCCGCAGGGAAAGTACGATGGCAAGCTGACACGGCTGGCTACCACCTGGAAAGAGCCCGACGACGTGCTCGAAGCGCTCTTCGCGCTGTGCCGCAAGAGCGTCGAGAACGAGCCGCTGAAAATCTTCATGGCGATCACCGACCTGGATCGCAACCGCGCCAAGCCGCTGGAAGCCGCCACGGTGGACAAGCTGGCCCGCGCCTATCACGAGTTCGGCACCCAGTACACGCTGTTCGCCGAATCCCGCAGCTTGAGCGACCACTCCATCATCCAGTTTCTGGATACGGCGGAGAACATCGCGCACATGCACGACCAGGCCTTCAAGGCGGATGTCGCCGGGACCTTCCAGTCCTTGACCTCACTGTGGCAGATTCTGGTCCGGCAGCAGAGCATTGCGGAAGCGCAGGCCGATGAGACGTTCGCGGCCGTGGTGATCCCGTTCGCCCAGTTGCACAGCAATCGCGATCTGTTCGACGCGGGACGCGCGGCCGTCCAGAAACTGCTGGCCGCCGCCCCCGGAGCCACAGCCGCCGCGCCGCAGGAACGCGTGGTTGGGCTGCTGGCCGGACCGGAGACCGCGAGCGCCGATGCGCGTGAAGAAATGGCGCAGGACATGACGCGCATTCTGGAATCGCAGCGCGTGATTCCGCTGGAGACGCTTTTCGATCTCGCCGACAATCTCGAGAGCGTTTCCAAAGGCGCCAGGTTGAACACCAGCCTGGTGGCCAAGCTGGCCAGCCGCATCAACGAGATTCCCCTGCCGCGGGCCCCGTTGAGCGCCAGCGAACAGAACGCCATGGGCTACGGCTATTGGACCGATCGCCACATCGACGCCGAACGCAAGCTCAACCTGCGCGCGGCGGTGGAACGCGCCGGCGCCGACGGCGAGAAGCTGAAAGAGATCCGCGGGCAACTCGCCCCGCTGCTGCGCGACACGTTGCTGGCCTTCAATTACGCTTACTACGCGCCGCCGGGGGCGCAGATCGTCTACACCAACCCGCTTTTCGTGCGGAGCCACGATTTCCTGGGAATGCCGGCTACGCCCGCCACCTGGCGCACCACGGAAATGTTCGGAACGGGATGGCCGTCGAACGGCGGCGGCCGCCTGGTGGGGTCGCTCTCCGCGCTGCCCTATGCGCTGGCGGAAGCGGAGCAGAACTTTCTCATCCCCACCCACACGCAGGCGCTCATCTGGGGCGACCTGGTACCCCAGATGATCCTCAGCGCCAAGACTCCCCGGTGGTGGACCGTCACGCCTTCCCAGTTGCACTGGGTGGGCCTGCACCTGCGGTATGGGCGTGAGTTGCTCGGAGAAGCGACGCTCGACGAAGGGATTCGCAGGCAGGTGGCCGAAGCGCTCGCGCAGGTGGCCGCGCCCGCACGCACCAGCGCGGTCACGGAGCTTCTGGCGCAAGGCAACGTCGAGGAAGCGGCGAATCGCGTGACTCCCTCGGAACTGTTCGACGTGGCGCGCGACCTGGCATCGCGCCACACCGGCGATTCTTCCTGCCTGCTGGCCGAACTCAGGCGGCTGGCGGAAGCCTCGCCGCAAGAAGTCAACTACGCCGCCATTTCGCGGGCTTTTGGCACACCCAAGCCGACGCTGGCCAATTCCTACCAGCCGGAGTTGCTGAACCTGCGCACGTTTCCCACCCTGATGGGTTACTCCAGCCGTATTATGGCGGAGAGTTGGGAATCCAATACGCTCTATTGGGCGGCCTTGGCCGACGAGCTCAGCCTGCCGCCATCGCAACTCAATGTGCGGATTCCCGAATGGACCCGAAAACTGGTGGAAGAGATTTTCGCCTCCCATCTGGAGGATTGGCCCGCCGTGCTGAAATCGCTGCGGCATGTCGGTGAAGAGGTCCGCGCACACGCCCGCGCGGGCGTGAACGGCGAACCGAAAACTGGACTTCAGGAATTACCAAACCGGTAGGCAACCATGACGATCTCGCGACGCGGATTCCTCGGAATGACGACTGGCGGCGTTCTGCTGCATGCTCAGAACCAGCGGCCCGTCTTCAAGGTCAAAGTGGACATGGTGGTGCTGAGCTTTCAGGTGACCGACAGCAAGAACCACTACATCAAGGGCCTCAAGCCAGGCGATTTCCGCATCTATGAGGACGGGATTCTGCAGCGCATCTCGACCTTCGCGGAGGGCGCCGGCACGCCCCTGGCAGTCGCGGACGATGGTTCCACCCGTCCCCTGCTGGAAGCGCGCAAAGAGGAACTGCCCGGCCTGGAGCTCCCCGATGCTTTCGTGGGCACCAACGTCTTCGTGCTCTTCGATACCAGCAACTTCATGTACAGGGGCTTCGTCTACGCCGAAGACGCCATCGCCGAATTTGTGCGCGGCCTGGACGGCGCCGATTCCGTAGCCGTCTACACCTTCAGCCGCAACCTTTCGCGCGCCGCCAGCCTGACGCGGGAGAAGGGCGCCGCCATCGACGGCCTGCGCAGTTCCGTGGCGGGCGACGATACCGCGCTGTATAACGCCCTCTTGCTGACGTTGCGCGATGCCGCCAAGGTGCCTGGACGCAAGGTGGTGATCGTCTTCTCGAACGGCCCCGATAACGCCAGCATGGTGGCGCCCGACGACGTGCGCGCCGTGGCGGAGGACGAAGGCATCCCCATCTACGTCATCTCCACCAGCGAGGTGAATAAAGACCCGATCTCCAGCGCCGTATTCCGCCGCATGGCGCAGCAGACCGGAGGCAAGGCCTTCTGGGCGCGCACCTGGCAGAAACAGGTGGAGGCCCTGGAAGACGTTCGCGAGGAGATGAGCAACGCTTATACCGTGACGTACTACCCGGCGGCGAACCCCAACGAGGGGTTCCGCAAGCTGTCGGTGGAGATCATCAGCGACCCGGGAAAGAAGCTGCGTCTGAAATACCGCCCCGGTTACCGCCCCACCCGCATCCTGTGAGCGCGTAAGGCAAACCGGGCACCGGCACGAAGTTTCGCAACGGCGGTGAAATTCGCGCCAGTCCCCGCCTGGCAGCGCGCTTGCCGAATGCACGTCTTCGCGGGCTAACCGCCCAACTGGCTCAACAGGTCGTTGATCTTCTGGTGTTCCTCTGCGGTCGGGTTGTACTTGAGGGCATCGTGCAGTTGCTCGATGGCCTTCCCTTTGTCGCCCTTCTGCTTGTACGCCATGGCTAGATGGTAGTGGAAGGTGGAGTGCCCCGGCGCCTTGGCAACCAGGTCCTGAAATGCGTTCACGGCGTAATCGTATTGCGCCTTCTTGAGGTAAATCCAGCCAAGCGTGTCGGTAACCTCGGGGATATCGGGCATCAGTTGTTTGGCCCTCTGGGCATAGGAAAGCGCCACGTCGGTATCCAATCCGCTTTCCACCATCAGGAACGCCAGGTTGTTCAGCGCCAGTCCGTTGTTCGGGTTCATGCGGATGATGGCTTCGTAGACCGACTGAGCCTCGGCGCGTCGGCCTCTGCGATCCAATATCAGCGCCAGAGCGCTCAATACATCCTGGCTGTCGGGAAGGACCGTGCGCGCCTTTTGTAGCGCGGCGATGGCGTTGTTGTCGTCTCCTTTGATGCGATACGTCTCGCCCATGAGATAGTAGACTTCACCGCGAGATCTGGAGTTCTTGTCCAGGCCGTCAAGAACCCGCTGGTAGTAGCCGAGCGCATCGTCATAACGGCCCGCTTCCGTCGAGGTAGTGGCCAGGTCAACCAGCAGATCCACCCGGTTGGGGGTTTTCTTGGATTCGGCCAGCAGCAGTCCGAGCGCGGCATCCGGCTTGTGCTGGGCCATGTCCGTTTTCACCATCCCCATGAGGTAGCGGGAATTGGCTGGATTCAGTTCGTAAGCCCGCTTGAAGGAATCCTCGGCATCCTTGTAGCGGTTCTCCTCCAAAGCCACCGCGCCGAGTTCATAGTGAATCTCCGGAGAACTGGGGCTGGCTTTCACCATGGCGTTCAGCAGCGTTTTGGAATCCCCGTACTTCTTCTGGCCCCGCAGCGCCTCGGCTTCGAGCAGCCGCGCGTCCAGGTTATTGCGATCGACCTTCTCGAGGATTTCCTGGGCGCCTTTCAGCGCCGCTTCGTACTCCCTCTGGCTGATTTCCAGTTGAGCCAGCGTGATGCGCGGCAGAGCGTAATCCGGCTTGATCTCGATGGCCTTCTGAAACTGCTGCTTGGCCTGCGCCCATTCGCCGCGCGCCACGTAGGCCCGGCCCAGGTTGTAGTGGGCCACCGGATTGTCGGGCGCGCGCGTCACAATGTTCTCCAGTTCCGCCGCCGCCTTCGAAATGTCGCCCCGGTCAAGCAGCAGGGTGGCCGCCAGACCGCGCGCGTCGTTGTCTTCCGGATTGGCTTTGAGAATCTGGCTGTTGATCTCGGCGGCTTCGGTCCGCTTGCCCTGCCGCATCAGCACTTCGATGATGCGCTTCTGGTACGTCGTCTTCTTCTTGGGATCTTTCGACATTCCGTCGCGGTATTCCTTCAGCGCCGAATCGCCGTCGCCCAAGAGCATATAGAAATCTCCCACTTTCAGATAAGCCTGGTCCCACTCGCCGGCGTGCGACTTCATCTGCTGCAGCACGTTGACCATATCTTCGCGCCGGTTCTGCCGGCCATAGTGGTAAGCCAAATTTTCCAGGTAGTTGAACTGCTTCGGATTGTTTTGGGCCGCCAGTTTAAGCACCTGTTCGCCATCGGCCGCCTTCCCCTGCATCATGTACAGGCTGTACAGGCCGCTATAGGGCTCGGGCTTGGTCTTATCCAGCGCGATAGCCTTCTTGAACTCCTGCTCGGCTTCCGGATACTTGCCCTCCCTCTGCAGCGCTTTTGCCAGTTGCATGGCGATGATCTGGTTACCCGGCTTCACGGCATCGGCCTGGCTGAATTCATCGAACGCCTCGTCCACCAGCCTCATGCCTTCCTCTTTGTTGGCAACCTTGAACGCCTGGTCGGCGCGCACAAAATCCAAGTGGCCGCGCAGCCGGTGGCCGTCGAACGATTTTGGATCCCGTTTCAAGAGGATGTTGCAGTAGCTGTCCACTTCTTCCAGCGACAGCTTGTCTTTAGACAAGAAAACCAAGTAAATCTCGGAGAGCTTGACCATCGAATCCAGGTACTCGTCCTGGTACGCGTTGTTACCCTTGAGCAACTCCACCGCGCGGCGCAAAGACCTCAGAGCCCCCCCCAAGTCCGGGAGCGGCGTTTTCTTCAGGTCCGCCAATGCGAGCTTGTAGTGCGCGGGTCCGAATCGCCGATCGATCTTCAGGGCGTTCGAATACTGAATGGCCGCCTCTTTGTACCGGCCTTTTGCATAGTATCTGTCGCCGCTCTCGAGATAGTGTTTCTTGGCGGAGTTGGGGTCGCGACTGCACGACACCAACGCCATCAAGGCCATCAGAACGATCACGATTGCACGTATGGAGCGCATGGGTTTCCTCACACCACAGGGTTTCTCTTTCACTCTAATCGAGCCGAGTGTTTTGCGCCACCCGTTCCTGCACAAAACCGGCACAGTCCCAGGATATAGCAGTACTGGAACTTCAGTGCACGTACACCAGCGGAGCCTTCGCGCCGGCGCCGGTGGCCGCGTGACTCCAGTCACCGACATCGCTTCCGCCCGGCGCCAAACTCAAGACAGGCTCACCAGCGCACCGGCGCGGCGCCTCAGCCGGACGACTGGCAATCCACCCCGCATTGCGGATCGGTCCGCAATCCCATTCGCGTGATGGTGGCCGAGCACGATTCCGCCGGCCAGGCGCTGGGCAGCATGCGCCAGCTTACCGCCGGCTACACGCCGCCGGAAGGCGCCTGCAACACGTTCCGGGCGTTCTATTTCGAGCTCGACGAAATGGAGCGCGACCTTCACCAGCACATCCACCTGGAGAACAACATCCTCTTCCCCCGGGCGGTCGCCCTGGAATCCCGCCAATCGCTGAGCTGACGTGCAGCATTCTTTGGTGGGGCGGGCGGTGCCGCCGGCCAGCGGCCGAGCAAAGCTCACCGCAGCAGCCCGCGCAGAACCACCGGCCGACGGGCGGGCGCGGCACCGCCTGCCCCACCAGCCCCACCCCCAGCCCCCAAACCCCTACTTCTCATAGTGGTATAATTGGTCCTTATGTCAGTTCCTTAGTCCAATTCACTTTCTCATTTTTCGGGAGCTTTTGCTTCCGCCGCTTTTCCGAGCTGCTTTGCGACCTCTTTAGGGGGTCTTTTCAGGCAGCACAAGCCATTGAATTTAAAGGATCCTAAGCCATGAGAAGACTATTGTCCGGAGGTTTGGTGATATTCGGTATGGCATCGCTACCGCTGGTTTTGTCGCCGCAGCAGGCGAACCGTGCTCCAGCCCCGGACTACCGCCTCGATCCCCGTTACGCCGCGCTCCGTCAGTTCTTCGATAAGGGCAGTTGCCCAGCCAGCCGGTACGCCGACGAGTTTCTCGTTGTTGCCGACACCTATACCCTGGACTGGCGCCTGCTCCCCAGCATCTCGTACCTGGAATCCACCGGTGGGAAAGCCGGGCGGAATAACAATATTTTCGGCTGGGATTCCGGCCGCGCGCGGTTCTCCACCCCCGCCGCAGGCATCTACGCTGTCGGCTATCGCCTGGCCTACTCCGGCCTATACCGGGACAAGAGCCTGGACGAGGTTTTGACGACGTACAACCCCGACGCTGCCTATGGCCGCAAGGTCAAATCCGTGATGCGGCGGATCGCAGCGATTCAGTGATCCCCTGACTCCGCCTTAGTGCTCCAGGTGCAGCATCAGCAGGTACAATCCGCCGAATAGCGCCAGCGAAACGGCTGCCACCGCGGCCCATCGAAGGAATCGCTCCCCTTTGCTGGCCGGTGGTCCCTCATCGTGCCGGATGTGATCTGCGAGGGTCTCAAACATACAAACCTCCTAAAAGGCCGGTATAAAGCCGGAGCGGCCGGCGCCAGAAACCCCTGGTCCAATTGAGATGTGGCAGTCTGATTGTATCTCCGATTTGCCGGCGCGCCAAGAGAAAGCTGCGCGCGAGGCCTGGGGGGTACCGTTGACAACCTCCCGCGACTCGGCGTATATTTGCTAACATACTGATCTCTCAGTGGTTGCTCGTGATCGGCGCATGGTGTGGAGTCGAACGCTCGGAGTAAGCGAGACGTGCGTGCCAGTCGGTGCTGGCAGCCCGCTACAGGGATTCCCGCCACGCAACCATCGGCGAATCAGTGATCGGCGGAGGCGTAATGGCCGTAGACCTTAACAACGGGCAAATCGAGGATACTGGACCCGACAGCTACGAGAATCTTCTCGACGATTACAGCCATTTCGCGCCACCCGCCGCCGACGAAGTCCTGCAGGGCACGGTACTCAGTGTCACCGCCAAGGACGTGATCATCGACTTCGGATACAAGTCCGAAGGGATCGTTCCCATCGAGCAATTCCGCAATCCCGACGGCAACATTACGGTGCAGCGCGGCGACCCCGTGGACGTCATGATCGATCACGGCGGCGAGCAGCCCGAAGGATACGTTCTCCTTTCGCACACTCGCGCCGCGCGCCTGCGGGTTTGGGAAAATCTCGAAAAGGCTTACCAGGAACAGTTGGTGGTTTCCGGGCGGGTGCTCGGCCGCGTCAAAGGCGGGCTGGCGGTGGATGTCGGCATCAAAGCCTTTATGCCCGGATCGCAAGCCGATCCGCGTCCGGTCCACAACCTGGATTCGCTGGTTGGGCAGGACATCCCCGTCAAAATCATCAAACTCAACCGCCGCCGCGGCAATGTGGTGGTCTCCCGCAAGGCCGCCGTGGAGGAAGAGATCAATGTCCGCAAGAGCGCTACCCTCGAACACCTGGTGGAGGGCTCGGTGGTTACCGGCGTGGTGAAGAACCTGACCGAGTACGGCGCCTTCATCGATCTCGGCGGCATCGACGGTTTGCTGCACGTGACCGACATCTCCTATGGACGCGTCACGCATCCGTCCGAACTGCTGCACGTGGGCGATCAGGTGACGGTCAAGATCCTCAAGTTCGACCGCGCCAAGGAACGGGTCTCGCTCGGCATGAAGCAGCTCGAGCCCGACCCCTGGGAAACCGTGGCCCAGCGCTTTCCGCTGAACGGCCGGGTGATCGGGCGTGTCGTCAACGTGACGGATTACGGCGCCTTCGTCGAGCTCGAGGCGGGCGTCGAAGGCCTCATTCACATCAGCGAGATGACCTGGTCGCGCCGTATGAAGCATCCCTCCAAGGTGGTCAAGCCCGGCGACCAGGTGGAAGCCGTGGTCCTCGAAGTGCATTCCCGCGACCGCCGCATTTCGCTCGGCCTCAAACAACTGGAGCCCAACCCCTGGAGCACCATCGACACGCGCTACAGTGTCGGTTCCGTGGTGGAAGGCCGCGTCCGCAATATGACCGATTTCGGCGCCTTCATCGAAATCGAAGAAGGCATCGACGGCCTGGTGCACGTTTCCGATCTTTCGTGGACCAAGCGCGTCAAGCATCCCTCCGAGGTGCTGAAAAAGGGCCAGGTGGTGCAGGCCGTCATCCTGAATATCGATTCCTCGTCCCATCGGCTTTCCCTCGGCATCAAGCAACTTCAGCCGGACGCCTGGGAAACCTTTTTCCAGAACCATCAGGTGGGCGATACCGTTCATGGCCGCATTTGCCGCCTTGCCAGTTTCGGCCCCTTTGTAGAACTGGCCGAAGGCGTCGAGGGTCTTTGCCACTTCTCGGAGATACCGGGTTATGCGGGCCGGCGCGGGCACGAAGAGCCGCCCGTCGCTCTCAACCAGGAGTTCGATTTTAAGATCGTCAAGATGAGCGAGGCGGAAAAAAAAATCGGCCTCAGCCTCCGCGCCGTGACGGACGACGAGGAGAAAAACCGCCTGGAAGACTACCAGCGCCAGGCCGCCGCCGCCACCACCACCATCGAGGAAGTGATGAGCCTCAAAGATCGCAACCTCGAATAGCTTGCAAATTTGTTGTATTCAAGAGATACTGCGGTTTCGCACGAGATTGCCCCCCAAGGAGAACGCGATGACTAAGGCCGACCTGATTGAAGAAGTCTCTCGAGTGGTGGAGATGACCCGGAAGGAATCGGAGGTCATCGTGGAGGCCATTTTCGACAGCATCGTTCGCTCTTTGCGCAGCGGCGACAAGATCGAGATCCGCGGGTTCGGCAGTTTCCGCACCCGCCAGCGCCAACCCCGCGTCGGCCGCAACCCGAAGACCGGCGCGCGCGTGGAAGTGCCCGCCAAGAAGATCCCGTATTTCAAGCCCAGCAAGGAATTGAAAGACGTGGTCAACAACTCGGCCACGCCCGCCGCTCCGGTAGCGCCGGCGCCCGGCGAAACACCCGCTCCGTAGCCGTTTCCCCCGGGTACGGCATGGATTATCTTTGGACCCCCTGGCGCTATCAATATGTGACCACGACCGGGGATCCCGGCGATTGCGTCTTCTGCCGCGCCGCCAGGGCGGACAATGACAAAGCCTGGCTGGTGGCTCACCGCGGCGCGCACAATCTGGTGATCCTCAACCGTTTCCCCTATACCAGTGGCCACGTGATGGTGGTCCCCTACCTCCACGTCCCATCGCTCGAAGACCTGCCTGATGAATCCCTGGTGGAGATGATCCGCCTGGCCCGCCAGTGTGAGACGCACCTGCGCGCCATTTACCGGCCCGACGGCTTGAATCTGGGCATGAATCTGGGGAAGAGCGCCGGGGCCGGCATTGCCGGCCACGTCCACCTGCACGTACTGCCACGCTGGACCGGCGACACCAATTTCATGACCGTGGTGGGCGAAACCCGCATCGTCCCCGAGGACCTGGAAGCCACGTGGGAAAAGCTGCGGACGCGCTTCGCGGGCCAATGAATCCCCTTTTGCCGCGGCCGAGGCCAGCGCGTTGAGTCGAGAGACTCTTCTCGACACCTTGCTGGGGCACGGACAGTCTGTCGGGACCGGGCGTCGGCACGAGTGCCGACGCGGCACGCACGAGTGCGTGCGCCACATCGTCACCGCGGAATGTCTGTGGGAAGGGCGAGTTAACCGAACGCCCGCCGCTTTTTCGCGCCCCCGATGGCGTGGGTGATGGCGGCCGCGCGCGTCATTGCGGGCGTCTGCGGCGTGCCCGAATCCAATTGGCCGGCGCGGACCATGCGAATCCGCTGGGCGGCCCGGTCCGGCTCCACGGGTCCTCTATTGCGCCAGCTCCTTGCACATCCCCGGCATGCCGCGCGCGAACAGGCTGCCCGCCGCGACGCGCATTTCGAGGTCGCTCAGATCCAGCCGGCTGATGGCGTCGGCGGCGCCGCCCACGCAGGCTTTTTGGATGCGGTCGCGAATCGTCGCCATGGTCGTCACCCACTTCACCAGGTCGGCGCGTTTAGCGATCGCTCCGTGGCCCGGGATCACCGTGTCGAAATCGTATTGTTGCAGCACTTTCTGCACGGTCCCCGACCATTCCTTGATGCTGCCGCCGTTGTCCGCGTCGCAGAACGGCACGCCGCTCGAAACGAACAGGTCGCCGGTGTGCAGCACCTTCTCCGACGGGAAATAGATCACCGCATCGCCGTTGGTGTGGCCGCGCCCCAGGTGCCGCGCCAGCACTTCCTGGCCGCCCAGAAAAACCTGCGATTCGTCCGTGAACGTGATGTTCGGCAGCCCCGGCATCTTGCCCGTCACCATGTTGGCGCGCGCGTTTTTCTGAATAATGATCTCCGCCTTGGCCGCCAGCATGGCTTCGTTGCCGCCCGTGTGGTCGGGGTGCTGGTGCGTGTTCAGCACGTACCGGATGGGCCGGTCGGTGACGCTCTTGATCCTGGCGAGAATCTGCGGCGCATCGGCCGCAAATTTATCGTCCACCACGATGACCCCTTCGCTGGTGGGCATAAAAGCGACGTTGCCGCCGTCGCCGATAATCACGTACACGTTTTCGCTGGCCTTTTCCATGGTCAACGGCTGCGGCTGGTTCTGTGCCCACGCGAGCCACAGGCCCAGCGCGGCGATCGCTGCCACCGTTACACGTACTACGACATCTTTGCGCATAGGCTTTCCTACTGAATATATACCCGCCGAGCGCTCAGCGCTTGGCCTTCGGCGCAATAATCTGGCTCAGGATGTCGGGCGCCTCTGAATCGCGCACCAGGTGCGGATATCGCTCCCCGCCCCGATAGTCGATGCGATGAGTCTCGTAGTACTCGCCGGTCTTGACAAGCAGTTCAACCGGCTTCGAATCCGACGCGGCCTTCCGCACCGCCTCGCGGAGCACCGTCGGGGTGTATTGCCGGTTGTTCACGGCTACCAGCCTGGTGGCGGGCGCAACCCCCGCCTGCTTGGCCGGCCCGTCGAACACCACGTCTTCAATCATGCCGTCTTCCTTCACCTTGAGCCCCAGCGAATAGCTGAGGTCGGCCAGCTTGCGGTCGTCTTCCTGGGCCTTCCAGAAATCCGACCGTACTCCGTCGTACACCAGCTTCCAGCCCGCATGCCGGATGCCGTCGAGCGGCGCGTGCGCGTCGGTGGAGTGCAGCCGCTGGTTGAAGAATCCGGCCCAGTCGTAAGGCGCCACCGCATTCATGGCGGCCACCACGTCCGCGAAATCGTATGGCTTCAGCGCGGGCGCTCCACTTGGGCCCCCGTGGAACGCGTAGCAAAAGTCATCCAACGATTTCGCGCCCCTGGTGAGCTGCCGGATCAGCGTATCGGCGTCCAGCCAGATCAGCGTGCCTTCCGGATAATAATCCACGCCGCGCCGGTAGTCGGCGTAATCGTTCCCCGCCTCGTAGAGAATCTGTGCCGCCACAGCGGTATCTTCGAGCGGCCGCCACTTCCGCCCCGACGTCGTGTCCAAGGCGGCGGCACTTGCCGCCAGGCTTTCGCGAAAATCTTCGGCGCTCCGCAGCCCGCTCCGCGGCGCCAGAATCTCGCCCAGGTATTCCGTCAGCCCCTCGTAGACCCACAACAAATCGCCCTGCATGGGCGTGTCGTACCCGCCGTCATGGCCGCTCGAAATCAAGCCGCTGGGCCGCCGGTACTTCCCGTTCCAGGAATGCACGAACTCGTGCGACAGCAAATCCGCGGAAATGCGTTGCAGATCCGGATCGATCAGCGTCCGCTCTTCGAACCGGTCGTCGCTCGATTCGTGGTGCTCCAGTCCGAAATGCGCCACGTGATCGCTCAGCGTGTAGAGAAAATGGTACCCGCGATAGTGCCGCGATCCGAACAGCGCGCCCGTTTCCTTCACCAGATTCTCGTATTGGCCGACGATCTCCGGGCTCACTTCCAGCGCCCGGTCGCTATCCGCCGCCAGGTGCAGATAATGCGGAGCGCCCCTATCGGCGCCCAGGTTGATGGTGCGGTAATGCGCCCCCATCGAAACCGGCGAATCCACCATGGTGGTCAGCGAGGCCGGCTGGAATTCAAGCTCGTTGCCGGATTCCCGCGCGATCGGCAAGGCCGTCCCGTAGCGCCAGGAGTTGGGCACCTTGAGCGTGGCCTGGTATTGCAGATCGTCCGCCTGCGCCCCTTGCGGATAGAGCAGCAACTGGTTCCAACTCAGCACCGCCAGCTCGCTGGTGGCCGAGGCTCCCGAAGAAAAACCCTCCGATTCCGGCGGCGAGATGAAATCGAACGCCACTGCGAGCGACTCGACTCCCGCCGGCACATCCAGGTGGAACGCGTACATATTATCCGAGTCGCGCTTCCACGCAATCGGTTTTCCGCCGCCCTCAATCTTCAGGCCCACCAGGTTGACGATGGGCCCGGTCGGTCCATGCTCGCCCGGTATCCATTGGGGATAGAGCAGGGTCATCGGGCCGGCCTTCGCCGCCATGGTCATCTGCACGTGGAACAGGCGCCGGGGCGCATCCGTGGCGTCCACCCGCAGCCTGACCGCGGTCTGGCTATAAAGAGGCGCGCCGGCAATCGCCAGCAAGGCGAGCGTGAGAATTCGCATCCTCCCATTCTAATTCGGGGACAACTGGCTAGCACCTACTTGATCAGGCCCTCGCGGAGCGCGCGGGCAACCGCTTCCGATCGCGAATGCACGTGCAGCTTTTCGTAAATCGAGCGGAGGTGAAAGCTGACCGTATGAACACTGATGCCGAGTTCTGCCGCTGCGGTCTTGTTCTGATGGCCTTCGGCCAGCAGCTTCAACAGCCGCGCCTCCTGCGGCGAGAGGACCACGGAGAGCTGTTCGGGTGTTTGGGTCCTGCGGAACAACTCCACCACGCGAATCGCCACCTCCGGCGACATCACCGCGCCGCCTCCGGCAATTTCGCGCACTGCCTCCAGCAGACGGGCGGGGGCCGTTTTCTTGAGAAGATATCCGCAGGCGCCGGCGCAGATCGCCTGAAAAATGCGGTCATCGTCCTTGTATACCGTCAGCAAAACCGGCGCAATCGAAGGGTGGCGCTCTCGCAGGATTCGGACGCCATCGATGCCGCTTAACCCGGGAAGTCCGATATCCACCAGCGCCACCCGCGGCGGGTTGACGCCGATTTTCTCCAGTGCCGCTTCCATCGAGCCGTAGACGTGCCCGCACTCGAAGTCATCGGTGCTGTTGATGAGAAAGGAAAGACCTTCGCGCGTCTCTCTCTGGTCTTCGATGATCGCCACGCCGATGGCGGGCGTTTTGGATCGGTCGCTGGTCATGGGCATCGCCTGCCGACGCTCTAGTTTACTGCAAGGCGGCCCGCCAGCCACCTACACAAACGTGCGGTGTCCCACCGGAAGCTGAATCGTCACGCGGCAGCCCTGGCCGGGTTTCGAAGTCAGTTCCATACGGCCGCCAAGGCCCTCGGCCCGCCGGCGCATACCGGCGATCCCGCTGCCGCCGGCGGATCCCGGTGGTCTGCCGGCAGGAACCAGCCCCCTTCCGTTGTCTTCCACGGTGAGCGAAATCTCACGATCCACTACCATCAGCCCGGCCTTGACCGCCGTGCAGCCGGAGTGGCGGGCGACATTGTGGATGCACTCCTTGAACATCAGGAAAAGCTGCCGCCGCGCCTGCAGACTCAACTGGACTTTTTCTCCCGCTTGGGGCGCTTGCAGCTCGAAGCCGATGCCCTGGCTGCCGAGCAGATCGAGGGCAAATTCGCGCATGCGCCGGATCAGCGAGTCCATGCTGTGCGGCTCGGAGCGGATGGACCAAACGATGTCGCTCATGGAATCGACCAGCTCGCGGGCCAGCGTGGCAACCCGTTCCAGCGGCTCGCCCGGCCGTCCCTGGCCATTGCCGCTCACGCGCGCGACTTCACTCAGGATGGCGATTTGCGAAAGACTGGCGCCGATGTCATCGTGCAGATCCGTGGCAATGGCGGTTCGCATACGTTCCAGGTTCACCATTTGCGTCACGCGGTAGCGGTGCGCGGCGAATACCAACGCAGCCGCCAGCGCCACGGCGAGACTCTCAAACCACCACCGCCTCCACACCGGCGGCAGCACCGTGAAATCGATTTCCGCCGGCGACGCGCTTTCCACGCCCTCGGAAGTCACGGCTTTCACCAGAAAACGGTATTGCCCGCCGGTAAGAGCCGCGTAGTTGACCATAAGCTGGTTGCGCGGCGGGCTCCAGTCCGAATCCGCGCCTTCCAGTTTGTACGAGTAGCGGAGCAGGTTTCCCGGCTCGTAATCGGGCCCCACAAATTCGATTTGAAGCCGGTTCTGCGACGGCTTCAGCTCCAGTTGCGAGATCCGCGTCTCTCCGAGCTGCGATACCGGATGGGCTGTACCGCCGATTCGTAGATCGGTGATCATGACGCGCGGCCTTGCGGGCGGATGCTCCGCGCCGGGAATCAGCCTCGACAGGCCCTGCGTGGTGGCAAACCAGAGCGAGCCGGAACGGTCACGGAGTGCCGACTGGATTACGCCATGCGCCAGGCCGTTGGCGCTGGAGAAGTGGCGGATGTGGCCGGTCTTCGGCTCGAGGCGATCGACGCCTTTGCCGGTCCCGGCGTAGATTCGGCCCTGGCCGTCGTTGGTGATGCACATGACGATGTTGCTGGCCATCCCGTGGGCGGTGTCATAGACCTCTATCCGCGGGCGCTCGTCGCCGGTGCTTTCCAATCTCCCCAGGCCGCCGTTGTTCGATCCGATCCATAGCCCGTATTGGTCCACAAAAAGGGCAAAGACGGTGCCCCCGGGCACGCCGTCACTGCGCTTGAAGTATCGGAACCCGCGGCTGTTATAACGGTACAAACCACCCTTAAACAGCCCCATCCAGATGTTGCCCTGGCGGTCCTCGGCAAAAGCGCTCACCAGATCGTCGGACGGCTCACCGGGAATCCTGGGAGCCGGAAAGTAAGAGACGGTGTTGGCGTGCGGGTCCCATCGCATCAACTGGTCGCCCCGAGTGGATTGGGCCGAGGCCCAGATGCCGCCCTGGGAGTCCTCGAAAATGCGGAAGACGTTATCACCGGGGGAATAGCAGACTTGCGGCTTCCGGCCGTCCAGATCCGCGGCCTTCATCGCCGGATAGCGGCAAAGGCCCTCCGCGGATGCGGCCCACCATTCTCCGCTGCGGCTTTGCAACAGTACCTGGTTCCATCCCCAGGTGGGATGGTCGCTATAGACGTTCGGCGCCACGCTGTGGAAGCGCGCGCCGTCGAAGATATCGACCGAACGCTTGCGCCCGCGCCCGGCCCAGGTCGCGGTCACCAGTTCTCCGGCCCGGTCTTCAAACACCGAGAACACCCGGTCGGAGGGCAAACCGTCCTGCTCGCGATAGGTGGTGAACCCCAGGCGGTCGATCCGCATCACGCCCGCGCCTTCCGTTCCGGCCCACATGTTCCCGGCCTGGTCTTCGGCCAGAGAGGTGACCATGCGGTCGCTTAATCCCTGCGCGCGGGTTACGTTTTGGAAAACGGCCGGCGGGGCGGCGTCCAATCTCAGCCGGCTGATTCCCCGGCTTGTGCCCACCCATAGAGTTCCGTCCGACGCTTCCGCCAGCGCATCGGCGCCGGCCAGGCTCGACTTGTCCGTATAGGTTTTCTCCACGCTCCAGCTACCCCGTGGGACAGACCATCGCTGTTCGTGGTCTGTCATGCCTCGCCCACTGGCGCGCCGGCTGAGGAGAACCAGCCCGCCGCGAATGGCCACCCACAATCTACCCTTGGAGTCCAGCAACAACATCTCCACCCAATTCCCCGGCAAACCGTCCTTCGTGGTGAAGCTTTGCGCAATGCCGTGGTCTCCGAGCAGGTAAAGCCCTGCCGTCGTGCCGACCCACAACTCGCCGTCTCCAGTCTCCAGCATGTCGGTGATGCCCAGGCGCTCGAGACCTTGAGACTCCCTGCGCCGGAAGTTGCGCGGATCGGTCCATTCGAAAAGTCCGGCCGCCGTGGCGGCCCGGATTGTGCCGGAGCGCATTTCGAGAAGTGTGCCCAGCCGGTTCGAAGCGGCCTCCGGCCCGAGCTGGTAGTTATTAAAACGCGCGCCCTTGTCGCTGGTCGAGATCCGGCTGAGTCCCCGTGGGGTGCCGATCCAGTGATCGCCGGAACGGGTCTCGATGAGGGTGTTTACGGTCTGGTGCGGTAACCCTTCGTCCACGCCGTATGTCGTGAAGCGGTTGCCGTCGAACCGCGAGAGACCCTCGGCGGTGCAGAACCACAGGAACCCTCGGGAATCGGCGACGATGCGGTCGATACGATTCGCAGCCAGACCGTCGGCGGTGGTGTAGGTCCGGATCGGCAGCAGCTCACTTCTCAAGAAAGCAGGAAAAGCGGCCAAAACGATCAGGATCGCTCGCCATCCCATGGGCCCTCCGTGTCCCATCATTCTAACCCCGGCGGCGCCAGGTTGCGTCAAGACCTACGCGAACGTGCGGGTTGTCTCCCGTGGGCAGAGCCTCTACACTCGCTTCACAGGAAGGGTCGCCGGAATGACACGGGTGGAGGGGTTCGCAAGCGCCGGCGCCATCGTATACTTGCTCTAAGAAAAGCACTCGAGATGGGAATTCCGGTTTACAAGTTGTCTGGCCTGATGGTCGCATTTTCCATCCTGGCGCCGTTTCCATCGGCTTTCGCGCAGCAGACGCCGCACCTTCAAATCCAGTCGTTCTCCGTCGGGCCGGACCAGACTCTGTCTTATCCGAACTCCAAAATTCCTACTCTGGCCGACGAACACACCAGCTTCCTTCCACCCACGTCCTCCACCGGCCCTTACCTGCTCTTCGGGGCCAGCGATTCCGGCGCAGGCACCGCCTGGGGCGCCGTGGTGCTTCAGACCACCGACTTCATGAATTTCACCTTCCCCACGGGCTACAACTCCCCAGTGTTGACTTCGCCGCTGCTGTTCGGGAAATGCAATCCTGCCGACGACACCACATTTGACGAAAACTACGCCGCTCCGGGTTCTGTCGTCCAGGATCCGACCCTGCCTCCTGGAAATCTGATCATGCTCTATGAGGCGGAGAACCACTGTCCGGGAGGAGTGTCGCAATTCCCGTTCTATGCCACAACCGGTTTTGCCAGGTCATCGGACAATGGGAAGACGTGGCCTGCCTCGGTGCTCGGGGAGTTAGGCGGGTCAAGCCATCATCCGATTCTACAGCCTTCAGACCCCCAACCCACAAGCCCGCATTCGTACATAGGTGACGCGATTCCCAGCGGCTTTGTGGACCAGACCGCAGATAACGAGTATTACCTCTACGTCAGCTACACACACTATTTCGTCAGCGCGGCCGGCGCGTTCAGCCCTCAGATAGGGGTGGCGCGCGCCAAACTGGGCGCCGACCCGCTCAATTTCCAGAAGTGGTACAACGGATCGTTCAGCCAGCCCGGCATCGGCGGTTTGGAATCCAGCGCTATTCCCTCGGCGTGCAACGGAAGATCGCAATTCCATTCCGAGATCAGTTACAACGACGATCTGGCGATGTACCTCATGATCTTCCTGTGTCAATCCGGTCCGGCCGGGGCCGGTGTCAGCGCCTGGTATCACTCCACGGCGACCAGTCTCGACCTGCAGGACTGGGCGGCGCCGCAAATGATCCAGAACTCGCAGTATCCGGTCACGGTTTGCGCGAGCGGAAACGGCAATAGTTTTGACGGCTATTATCCCTCCACCGTATCGCCCGGCGCTGCCGCAGGCCATACCAAGCTGACCGGCTACTTCCTTTTTCTAAGCGGCTGCGGCGACCCCGGCGACCGCCAATTCAGGCCGCGAGCCTTCACCATCGTCGCCACGCCTGCCCCCGAGATTTCGCTGGTGGCCAACGCCGAAGGCGAAAGCCCCGCGATCGCGCCGAACACGTGGGTCGAGATTAAAGGATTGAACCTCGCTCCAACCGGCGATTCGCGCATCTGGCAGGCCTCGGACTTCGTCAACGGCAAGATGCCCACTCAGTTGGATGGAGTCAGCGCCACCGTAAACGGGAAGAGCGCCTATCTGTATTACATCAGCCCGACGCAGGTGAACATTCTCACGCCGCCGGACGCGATGTCCGGCGCGGTGCAGGTTATCGTGACCAATAGTGGCGCCGCGAGCGCAGCCTACACGGCGCAGGCTCTGGCAGCTTCGCCATCGTTCTTCGTGATCAACGGCGGCCCGTACGTCATCGCGCAACACGGTGGCAGCAACAGCCTGGTTGGACCGGCCAGTCTGTACGCCGGCTACACGACGCCCGCTAAGCCGGGCGAAACCGTGGTGCTATACGCCAACGGCTTCGGATCGATTTCCCCGGCCGTGGTGAGCGGCGCGTCTTCGCAAACGGGAACGCTCGCCCCGCTGCCCACCGTCACCATCGGCGGGATCCCCGCCGCAGTTACGTTCGCCGGGATCAACGGACCGCCTGGCTTGTTCCAATTCAACGTGGTGGTGCCGGCCAATGCCCCTTCGGGCGACAACCAATTGATCGCTACCTACAGCGGCTTGACCACGGCGCCGGTGGCGCTGCTCACGATTCAGAGTTCCGCAACCCCTACGACGGCCAACTATTATGTCGCACCGAACGGGAGCGATTCCTGGAGCGGCACGCTGGCTGCTCCCAATCCCGCGAACACGGACGGCCCGTTTGCCACCTTCGAGCGTGCCCGCGCCGCTGTTCAAGCGCTCAATAAGGCGGGGCTGAGCCAGGTGACCGTCCAGTTTCGCGGCGGGACGTACTTCCTGCCGGCGACCGAACAACTCACTGCGGCTGACTCGGGCACGGCGAGCACGAACATCGTTTACGAGAATTATCCGGGCGAATCGCCCGTCATCAGCGGCGGGGCACCCGTTCTGAACTGGACCAACCTGAGCGGCAACACGTGGATGACCACACTACCCGCATCCACGAAATACTTCGAGAACTTGTTTTACAACGGCGTGCGGCGCCTGCGGCCGCGTTTGGGCGGCTCTTTGGGCACGTACTACCGGGTCGCGGCCACGGTCTATTTGAGCGCGCCGGGCCCGCCGGCGGGGGCGCCCGACCCGAATTGTTCAATCTATATCGCAGGAAGCGGCTGGGAGTGTTACGACCGGTTCCAGTACAATCCCGCAGACCCTATCGCCAACACCTGGCGAAACCTCGCGCCTGCGCCGGGGAACCCTTGCGGCCGGCCGGCCGGAAATCCAGCTCTGGTGGGCGATATCGAGCTGGCGGACTTTGAGCAATACAACGTTTCCAAATTGCGCGTCAGTTGCGTGGATACGGCGAACCACATTGTTTGCCTGACGGGTCCGACGTCTATGAATTCAGCCTACGCCACTACCAGCGGTTTCATTGCGCAGCATCGTTACCTGGTGGAAAACGTTCAGGACCAACTCACGCAGCCGGGGCAATGGTTCCTGGACCGCTCGACGACCCCGTGGACGCTCACGTATCTGGCCAACAGCGGCGAAAACCCCAACACCGACACCGTGATTATCCCCCAGCTCACGCAAGTTCTGGTTGCGTCCAATCTGCAATACGTGACGTTTCAGGGGCTGACCTTCGCGCATGACAACTATCCGCTGCCCGCAGCCGGGTACGCCGAACCCGGGACTGACGTCACCCCGGCGGTGTCGTTCGAGAACTCCCAGCACATCACGTTCGACTCCGGCACGCTGGCGCACACGTCGGGCGCGGGTCTGGAATTCATTTCCTGCATCAATGCGACATCACCGGCGTGGTGCATTTCCAACAGCGCCAACGCCGTAGCGTCCAGCAATGTGATCGAGAACAGCGCATTCTACGATATAGGCTCGACGGCCCTGCGCATCGGGATGCCGGGGCGGCCGGGCGACACGGACGCCAACATTCCTCAATTCACTACCGTGCAGAACAACGTGGTGGAGGGCTGGGGGCGCGTGTTTCCCGGCTCCAAGGGCATCCTGCAAGGCGACGGGCATGACAACACATACACACATAACGATGTCTATGACGGCTATCATGGAGCTATTGCGGTCTGCTTCTGCTCCGGCGTGACTCCTCCCCTCACGAACAACAACATCATTTCGTTTAATCACGTCTACGACCTGTTTCAAGGAATCATGAATGACGGCGGATCGCTGTATTTCGGCGCCGCTTCGGTCGCGCAGCCACCATCCACATCCACCGGCAACAAGATACTCAACAACAAGGTGCATGACGTGAGCGACGCGTCCGCCCTGGACGCAGACGGCTACGGCGGCGACGGATTATATATCGACGATTTCGCGGGATTGGTCGATGTCGAGAACAACCTGGTTTACCGTGTTTCGGGCAACGCCGTGAGTTTCTCGGGACCCAGGGCGGGGCCGAACCAGGCCAGCACGATCAAGAACAACATTCTCGCGTTCGCGCGCCAGTCCCTGATCAACGCCTATAATCCTTACTCGTACAACACTGCGCCCCCTACTGTCGAGTTCTTTGTTGCTACCAACAACCTGTTCTATTTCGACCGCAACAGCGCCTCCTCCCCTACGTTTTACGCGCAGGGCGGGTGCACTTACACCGGAGGGATCGCCTATACGGCTTTCGAGCAGTGGAACAGCAACCTCTATTGGCGCACCGACGGCGCGTTCGGCAGCGACGCGAAGGCCTTTCACATGCAGCCGAGCCCCGCCCCGACCGTTCCCTGTTATTTCGGCAATCCCGCCAAGTGGACTTTTCTAACGCTGGCTGGCTGGCAGAGTCTGGGCGAGGATGAACTCAGCGTCGTGCAGAATCCCGGATTCAACAACCCGGCCTATCCGGCGGACGATTATACGTTACCCAAGGGTTCGCCCGGAGCGGGATTCGTGGTGTTTGACCCGAGCCAGGCCGGCCGGTCCAATCCCGTCATCAATCCTCCCGCGGTTCCAGCCACGTTCCCAACGAAGTCTTTCAATCCTGCGACGGACTACTAGCCGCTCCACAGGTTGTTGCGTCCAGAACTACACGAACGTGCGGGTTGTTGAGCAGGCGCGGGCCGCGTAGTATTCGCTTAAGAGGTCCAGCCGAAGGACTCGAATGGAGGGAAGAGGAGTATGCTGCCCGCTCAGAGGAGGCCGAAAGATCGATTCCGGTTTGGTATGAGCCTGCGTCACGCGATTGTGCCGCTGCTGCTGGCCGCATGCGCTTCGGTTGCTTTCGCCCAGTTGGCTGCTCCGGCCCCGCCTTGTGCGGTTGTCACTAAAGAAGAAACCTATCCCGTGCCGCCCTTGACTTATCCCATGACTTCGAACCGGTATGCCGTCGAATACCAGTTGAACGGCGGCGGCTGGACCGGTGCGCCAGTCTACATCAGCTACTACGGCGGTACCAATGCGTCGCCCCTCCTTAGTTACTCGGGTTATACCGCCGAAACATCGATGTCGTTCGCCATCATTCCCGCCAGTGCCAACGCGCAAGTTCAACTCCGTGTTACCAAGCTATGGAATGCCCCTTTTCTAGCCGGCGATGGCGTGTCAGTCCGGCTTCCATCACCGACGGCACGTGCAGCACGCGCACCAACAACGGCGCCGCGAACGGCACGGTGCTTCCCGACGTTTACAATCGCTGGACCGACCTGCTGGCCACTCGTTTTGCCGGATTGCCGGCTCGTGAATCCAAGGCGGTGGCCGACGAAGGAATTGGCGGCAACCAGATCAGCGGCGGCGTTCAACCGGCGCTGGTGCGAATGCCGAATGATGTTTTGGAACGCGAAGGCGCCACGCACGTGATTTTCCTGGAAGGCACCAACGACATTGCGGGCGGCGCAACCTCGGCCAGCCTGATCGCGGCCGACCAGCAGATCATCGACGATGCACACGCGATTGGTCTTCAAATCATCGGCGTCACCATCATCCCGCGCGGCGGCGACCCGGCCTGGACCAGCGGCATGGAACAGCAACGCCTGGCGGTGAACGACTGGATCCGCCATGGAGCGCAGTTTGACGGCGTGATCGATTTCGATGCGCTGCTCGAAGGGCCCGTCAACGCCGCTGACGGCGCTGTGAGCATCCCATCGAAATGGAGTTGCTTTGACGGTGTCCACCCCAATTCCGCCGGCTATGCCGCGATGGCCGGGTTCATCGATCTCAACCTGTTCCGCACCCGCGATCAGACTTCGCCGCTAACGCGAAGCCCGAAAGCGCCACGTGCCCGAGGCCAATCCAGGTAGTCGGAATCCTGATGTCCCGCCATCCTTCGCTTCACCGCGCGGCTGGGCATATAATGTTAGGATTCGACGCAGCCCCTAAGGACAGCTCATGCACCGCGAACTCCTCATCCAATGTCCCGACGGCCAGATGAAAACCGTGCCGCTCACCGGTGAGCGCATTTCCTTTGGCCGCTCCAGCGCGGCCGAATTGTCTTTCCCCGAAGACGCCGGGCTCTCCCGCCAGCATTTCGCCTTTGAACTGCAAGGCGAAGATTGGACCGTGAAGGACCTCGGCAGCAAGAACGGCACGTTCGTCAATAACATCCCGCTCAAGGCCCAGCTCATCCTCCAGCCCGGCGACCGCGTTACCGCCGGCCACCTGGTGATCGTCTTCTCCCCGGACGCGAGCGACGCCGCTTCCGGCGTCGTGGTTTTCGAAGGCGAGGACAGCAAGTCGCCCTCCACTTCCACCGTGGTCACCAGCCTCGAAGGCGCGCTTTCGGCGAACCAGACCATTCAGATGGATCGCGGCACCGGCCCGCGCGCTTCCGCTCCCATGCAGGCGCTGATCCGCGCCGGCCAGGAACTCTCCGAGAATCGCCCGCTCGCCGAGCTTTTCCCCGTCATCCTCGATCTCGCCATCCAGGCCGTCAACGCGCAGCGCGGCGTCGTCCTCGTCCTGGAAGGCGATTCGCTGGTGCCCAAGGCGTACAAGGGCGAGGGCTTCCGCATCTCCAGCGGTGTGCGCGACCGCGTCCTCCGCGATAAGACCTCCATCCTGGTTCGCGACGCGCAGCTCGATGACGCGTTCAAGGGTCGCATGAGCATCGTGGAACAGAAGGTCCACACCATGATGGCCGTGCCGCTCCAGACCAAGGAGCGCATCATCGGCTTGATCTATGTGGATTCCCCATTCGTGCTCCGCGAATTCACCAGGGACGACCTCAACCTGCTTTCCGTCATGGGCCACATCGCCGCCATCCGCGTCGAAAACGCCCGCCTCGCCGAGATTGAGCAGACCGAACGCATCATGCAGCGCGACCTCTCGCAGGCCGCCGAGATCCAACGCCGCATGCTCCCCGCCCAGGCTCCCGAAGTGGCCGGCACGGATCTCGCGGGCTTCAACGCCGCTTGCCGCACGGTCGGCGGCGACTACTACGATTTCTTCCCTTACCCCGATGGCCGCGTGGCCATGGCGCTCGGCGACGTCTCCGGCAAAGGCCTGCCGGCGTCGCTGATGATGATGGCGCTGCATGCCCGCGTGCAGGTGCTGGCGGAAGAGCCCGGCAATCTGGCCACCTTCATGACGCGCCTCAACAAAACCACCTCTGCCCAGTGCCCGAGCAACCGCTTCATCACTTTCTTTTTCTGCGTGCTCGATACCGCCAGCGGTGAACTGACTTTCGCCAACGCCGGCCACAATCCGCCCATCCTGATGCGCGCCTCGGGCGAGGCCCAGATGCTCGAAGGCGGCGGCCCGGTTCTCGGCATCCTCCCCACCGCGCCCTATGGCGAGCAGCGGGCGCATCTCGATCCGGGCGACATGCTGGTGCTCTATAGCGATGGCGTCACCGAAGCCAACAACGCCGCCTACGACGAATATGGCGAAGGCCGTTTCATCGAAGTGCTCAAACGCTACCGCGAGGCGCCCGCGACCGCCATCGTCGACGCCGTGACCCGCGACCTCGCCGAGTTCGCCGCCGGCGCCCCGCAGGCCGACGACATCACGCTGGTCGTCGCCAAGCGCGTGTAGAGTTTGGCTGGACAGACCACCGCCTTCTGTGGTCTGTCATGCCTGGTCAATGCACGCTAGTTGACAGACGACAAAAGGCGCTCTCTGTCCCACCTACAGCTCACCCCTCTACCGTCCGCAACAGCCGCGGCGTCTTCCTGGCCTTGCTGGCCTGCTCGAAGGCGTACGCCAGGCGGATCAACACCGGTTCGTTCCAGGCCGCGCCGAAAAACGAAATCCCCACCGGCAGCCCGTGCACGAATCCGGCCGGCACGGTGATGTGCGGATACCCCGCCACCGCCGCGGGCGACGAACAGCCTCCCGTGTCGTGATCTCCGGTTACCGGGTCGATGAGCCACGCCGGGCCCGCCGTAGGCGCTACAATCGCATCCACGCTGTGCGCGCGGATCACTTCGTCGATCCCTTCGGCGCGCGCCAGCCGATGGTTCGTAGCCAACGCTTTGCGGTACGCCAAGTCCGTCAACGGCCCGCGCTTTTGCGATTCCTCAAAGACTTCCTGTTCGAACCATGGCATCTCCTCGCCGCGGTGCTCCTGGTTGAACGCGATCAGTTTCTCCAGCGTCAATCCCGTGCCCCGCGTCTGCAAATAGGCATTGAGATCGTTCTTGAACTCGTATTGCAGCACGATATTCTCGGCGGCCTCGTACTTGCCGTGCGAGGGCAGGTCCGCCGGGTCCACAATCTCCGCCCCCAGCCGCTTCATCTCCGCCAGGCAATTCTCCATCAGCCGCGTCACATCCGGCGAGATATCGAAAAATTTACGCGCCACGCCCAGCCGCGCGCCTCGCAGTCCATTGGCATCCAGAAACTTTGTGTAGTCCGGCGCCGCGTGATCGCTCTCGGCCATCGCGCCTAACAGGATCGCCGCATCCCGCACGGTGCGCGCCATGGGGCCGGCCGTGTCCTGGCTGTGCGCGATGGGGATGATGCCGCGGCCGCTCACCAGTCCCACAGTCGGCTTGATCCCCACGATCCCGTTCATCGACGACGGGCACACCACCGACCCATCCGTCTCCGTGCCCACCGCCACCATGCACAGATTCGCCGCCACCGCCGCGCCCGATCCGGAACTCGACCCGCACGGGTTCCGGTCGAGCGCATAAGGATTCCGCGTCTGCCCGCCGCGCCCGCTCCATCCGCTCACCGAATGCGGCGACCGGAAATTCGCCCACTCGCTCAAGTTGGTCTTCCCCAGAATTACCGCGCCAGCGGCGCGCAATCGCTCCACCACCCCCGAATCCCGCGGCCTGGCCGCTCCCTCCAGGGCCAGCGAACCGGCCGTGGTCTGCATGCGGTCCGCCGTGTCGATGTTGTCCTTGATCAGCACCGGCACGCCGTGCATCGGCCCGCGCCGCGGCGTGTGGTCCAGTTGCTCCGCCAGCGCCAGCGCGTCCGGATTGAGCTCGATCACCGACCGCAGCGCGCGGTCCAGCTCGCGGATACGCCCCAAATAAAACTCGGCAGCTTCTCGCGCCGAAACCCCGGCCAGATCGGCGATGGCAGCCTCTTCGTTGAGCGGCGCCCGCTGCTCCGCGATGGCCCGCGCCCTTCCAGCCGCCAACGCGCCCACTGCCGTCTTCAGAAAACTGCGCCGTTCGACCATACGCCGCTACCTCTTGCGTTCGATTCTATCCGCTCTCGCGCTCGTCTACACTGGGGCATGCTCACCGACCTGGTGGCAATTCGTCGACCGCGCCTGCTACTGTCCCATTGTGTACAACTCGATCGAAGCGTTTAAAGAAGAGTTGGGCTTTCGCTATTGACTTGGCTTCCAGCCGGCCGCCATACTCAAGCAGCACAGTGGAGGCAGCCATGGCGCCAGCAAAGCCCGCCGAAACGGCAGTCAGGCACGATCCCGGGAAACCGTCCGGCCACAAGTCCACCGAAGAGCAAGTCGATATGGCCGGCACGGTTGGCCAACGCATCGACAACAAAGGGACCAAGATCGAAGACGAAGCCGGCAACGGCAGGATCGATTCCGAGGGCGGGTGAGGCTCCTAGCCCCGCATTTCTCACCAGCTTTCTGCTGCGGCAACCGCTCTTTTACGTTCGCGGCTCCGAATCGTGTTCGCAGAACACCAGGCAGCCGTTGCACGATTGAGCGGCGCCGGAGGGACGATGCCCAGAGAGCCGTCCGGACGGAAGTCTAAGCCTTGGCGAGAAATTGCTTGAGGGCGGCAATTGCGTTGATGCAATCGGACGATGCACGACCGAATTCGCCTCTAACCGGGTCGAGCAATTCGAGAGCCTTAGCAGGCGAGGATGAACGTGCTACATTCACGACCGTTGGGATACACGCGTGGAATCTTGTATGTTTAGTCTTGAGATCGTTATAAGCGCTTAGGTTTGCGTGCTTCGTTCCTTCACCGTAGATCCACTTTCCCAGTTCGCACTGGTCATCTTTGCCGACAACCTGAATGTCGAGTTGCTCTTGGCCCTGAATAGCCTGTTTCAGTCTGGCCTTCCATTTGGAATGAGCGAGAATAATTTGGTCATAATTCATATCCACAACGTGCTCGCCTCCTGTTCCCCCTTTTCGGCCCTTCTCGCAGAACCTTTAGCTGAGAAATCGGAAGTTAGAAGGCAGAAGGCGCCGCTGGCGTCCTATTCTGACTTCTGTCTCCTGCCTTCTGACTGCTTGTCGATCCTGGCGCCGCAGGTCTACCGGTAGAACAGGTACTGCTCGCGCAGTTTCACAAACTCCGCCACCGCATCTTGAAAACTCTGTTGAATGGCGCGCGGATCCTCGCCCGCCTCAATCCGCTTCACCACGTCCGCGCTGCCCATCAGCCGCTTGGCCGGCGTCCAGTCGATCTTGCCCGGGTATAGCTTCTGAAGCGCTCCCGCGATTTCCAGGCCCAGACGCGTGGCATCCAGAAGCTCGCGGTTCGTGATCTCGAACCGCACGCCTTCGATCCGCGTGCCTCGGAAGTTCGATTCCGTTGGCGTGAAACTGGTGGCGTACGCCCGCACGCCCGGAATCTGCCGCTGATTGAGATAAGCCGCCAGTTCCCGTCCGCCGATGAAGTCGGCCCCAATCTGTTCGAAAGGCGCATCGGTTCCGCGCCCCACCGAATAGTTTTTGGCAAACTCCATCAGGCACAGACCCGGATACAGCATGGCCGCGTTCAGGCTGCGCATGTTGGGCGACGGGTTCACCCACGGAAGATTGGTGGCATCCAACCAGTCGCCGCGATGCCAATCCTCCATGGCAACCACCGTGAGCGCCGCGCCGATCCTGTTCTCCGCGTTGAACAGCTTCGCCAGTTCGCCCATGGTCATGCCGTGCCGCACCGGCATGCCGGCCCAGTAGCCTACGAACGAAGTGGCCCCCACATCCAGCAGCGGCCCTTCCACGCGCACTCCGGTGATCGGATTCGGCCGGTCCAGCACGTAATACGGAATCCCCGCCTGGGCCGCCGCTTCCATCGCGTACGCCATGGTGGTCTCGTAGGTATAAAAGCGCACGCCCAGATCCTGAATGTCGAAAACCAGCGCGTCGATCCCCTTGAGCATCTCCGGCGTCGGCCGCAGCGTGCTCCCGTACAGGCTGAAAACCGGGACACCGGCGTCCGTCGTGTCCTGGATTCCCGGGCGGTCTTCCCGCCCCGCGATCCCGTGCTCCGGAGAAAACAGCGCCGCCACTGGGATCCCCGCCTGCCGCATGAGGTCCACGTTGCGCCGGCCCGCGCGGTCCAGGCCCGTCTGATTGGTAATCAGACCCACTCGCTTTCCGGCCAGTGGCGCGAACTTGTGCTCCACCAGCACGTCGAGTCCCGTCCTGGTGGCGCCGTTGCGTCCCACCTCGCGCCGCGCGCCCGCGCCGCTTAGCGTCTCGTTGTATCCCGTCAGCGTCACGCCCCGCACGGCGATCCCCACCGCAGCCGCCACGATGGTCGCCACCTTGGCCCGCAACGGCACCAGCGACGGACGCGCATCCGGATGCACGCTGTTCGCCAGCAGAATCACGTAGCTCCTGGTCGACGGGTCAATCCAGATCGACGTCCCGGTAAAGCCGGTGTGCCCATACGAGCCAATTGGAAACAACTCACCGCGATTGCTGGAATAAGGCGAATCGATGTCCCAGCCCAGCCCGCGCAGAATCGGTTGATCCGGCGGTGTCTGCGGTTCCGTGAATTTCTCGACGGTCAGCGGATTGAAGAGCCGGACGCCATCCAGCTCGCCGCCGTTCAGCATCATTTGCGCGAATCGAGACAAGTCATCGGCGGTGGAGAACAGCCCCGCGTGCCCCGCGATCCCGCCCATGTAGCGCGCCGTCGGGTCATGCACCACGCCGCGCAGCGGTTCGCTGTTCTTATCCGGCCTTTCGGTGGGCGCGATGCGCGGGATCCACGCCGCCGGCGGCTGGAACATGGTTTCCTTCATCCCGATTGGCAGAAAGATATTTTGCCGCGAGTATTCCGCCAGCGTCTGCCCGCTCAAACGATGCACCAGTTCGCCCAGCAGGATGAAATTGATATCGCTGTACACATGCCGCACACCGGGAGGGCCGGTGGGCTTATCGGTGTAGGCCAGCCGCAATCCGGTTTCGTTGCCCGTCCAGTCGGGCTTCAGCGGCACGTCCTGCGGCAACCCGGAAAAGTGCGTGAAGAGATTTCGCAGGGTGATGTCGCTCTTGCCGCCTTGAAACTCCGGGATGTAGTCGGTCACCTTGTCGTTCAGCCGGAACCGGCCCTGCTCGAACAATTTCATGAGGGACGACGTGGTGGCAATCACTTTGGTCAGCGACGCCAGGTCGAAGATGGTATCGACGGTCATGGCTTCCGCCTTTGGCACGAGCGCCCGCTGCCCGTATGCCTGGCGGTAAACCACCTTGCCGTCGTGACCCACAATCAGCACCGCGCCCGGCAGCCGATTCTGCTGGATGGCGTCGTTGATAGCCTGGTCGAGGGCCGGCCCGCCGCTGAAACCTTGCGCCGAGAGAGTAGCCGCAGCGAGCACCGGGCACCAGAAGAGCTTCATAGCTTCTATTCATACCGCAACGCGCCTGCCAGGGTCCACGCACGCCGCGCTCACGCCGCCACTACGCCCGGCTGCTCCTCGACCGCGTCCATCAATCCCCCGATCATATGCTTGACCGCTTCTCCATCTTCGCGCCGCACCAGGCGCCCCTCGCCATCGAACGCTTCCATCGCGCGCGCCACCGTCACTTGCGACGGCGCCACCTGCACGCCGATCCTCTCCAGCAATTCGCGCAAATGGCGCAAGCCCCGCTGCCCGCCGCCCGGACCGGGCGATGCACTCAGCAACGCCGCAGTCTTCCCCCGAAGCACCGCCAGCGGCCCTTCCCCTGCCTCCGGACGCGAAATCCAGTCGATCGTATTCTTGAGCAGCGCCGAAAACGAACCGTTGTACTCCGGCGACGCAATCACCAACCCAGCCTGCCCCCGCACCAGTTCCTTGAAAGCTTTGGCGCCAGGCGGCATTCCCTGCGCCGCTTCCAGATCGCCGTCGTAAAGCGGCATCGGGTAGTCCCGCAAATCCGCCACCATCACGTCCGCTCCCGCGCGCCGCAACTCCGCCGCCGCCGCTTGCGCCAGTTTCCGGTGCAAAGAATCGTTCCGCGTGCTCCCCGCAAAGACCAGGATCTTCGGCTTTTCCATATCCGCCCTCCCACATTCTCGGTGTCACGATATTTGATGTAACGACTATTAAAAATGGAGCAGCTATTTTCGATGGCCTGTAACCCTCGTGAAATGTGCCGCCCACGGGCTCTTCTGCGATGATGGTTGTTTGCGCGTCACCAGACTCATCCCCCTGCTCGCCGCCGTGGCCTTCCCTTTGGCCGCGCAGGACGCCCCCGCGGATGAGCGCTGGAACCTCTTCTACCAAGCCACTTCCATCGGCCAGTATCACGGCAGTTTTCCGTCCCCCTATTCCAGCCCGTTCAGTCTGCAAGCGCATCCCGAATCCGAAGCCTCCCTCACAACCACGCTTTTCTTTGGTCTGCGCCTGGCGCCCGACACGCTGTTTTATTTCGACCCCGAAATCGCCGGGGGCCGTGGCTTCAGCGGCACCAATGGCCTGGCCAATTCCCCAAACGGAGAAATGCCGCGCATCGCCACGGCCACTCCCAAACCTTACATCGCGCGGCTCTACGTCACGCGGGATTTCGGTTTCGGCAGCCAACGCGAAACCACCGAGAGCGATGAGAACCAGCTCGCCGGCAGCCGTCCCATGACGCGCTACTCCATCACCATCGGCCGCTTCACCGTTACCGATTTCTTCGACGACAACCACTACTCCCACGACCCTCGCACCCAGTTCATGGGCTGGGGCGTGATGTACAACGGGGCGTGGGATTATGCCGCCGATACGCGCGGCTACACCTGGGGCTGGGTCCACGAATTCCACGCCCGCAACTGGTCCGCCCGCTACGCGAGCGCCGCCATGCCGCGCGTCGCCAACGGCGCACGCTTCGACCGCCAACTCTTCCGCGATCGCGCCGACATGTTCGAAGGCGAGCTCCGCGGCAAGTGGCGCGAGCACGAAGGCGCCGTCCGCCTGCTCTCTTACTTCAACCACTTTGATGGCGGCACCTACGCCGACGCCATTCGCCGCGCCCGCGAGACCGGCACGCAACCCGACATCACGGCTACGCGCAAGCCCGGCACTCTCAAGTACGGCTTCGGGGTCAGCGCCGATCAGGAACTCGCCAAAGACTTCGGCATCTTCGGCCGCCTCGGCTGGAACGACGGCAAGACCGAAAGCTTCGCCTTCACCGCCATCGACCGTCTTGCCACTTTCGGGGCTTCCCTCAAGGGCTCGCGCTGGCATCGCCCCGAAGATACCCTGGCCACCGAACTCACCATCAGCGGGCTCTCCGCCGTGCACGCTGAATACCTCGCGCTCGGCGGCTATGACTTCCTGATCGGCGACGGCGCACTGCGCTACGGCCCCGAAACCGTTTGGGAAACCTACTACTCCGCGCGCGTGATTCCGGCCCTGTTCGCCACCATCGGGCTCGACCACGCCGATAACCCAGCCTACAACCGCGACCGCGGCCCCGTCTGGATCGGCACCTTCCGCCTCCACTTGGAATTCGGCAAAAAATGAAACCCCTCGCCGCACTTCCCGCGCTGGCCCTGGCCGCTGCGCTCACCGGCGCGCCGCTTCCCCGCCCTTACACCGTCGAGCACTACGACGTCCACCTCACGCCCGATCTCGCCGCCCAGCGCATCGGCGGTGAAGTCACCATCCGGCTCCGCAGCCAGATCGACCGCCTCGACGCCGTCGAACTCGATACCGGGTCGCTCGAAATCTCCAGCGTTCTCGAGAATCAGCGCGCGCCCTACTTTGAGCACAACGGCGGGCGCCTCATCGTCGATCTCGCCACTCCCGCCCACAAACAGGAAGTCCGCACCCTCACCATCCGCTACATGGCCCGCGCCGCCAAAGGCCTGGTCTTCTACCCCGACCAGATCTACACTTCCTTCTTCACTCACGATTGGCTTCCCTCGAACGACCGTCCCGACGACCGCGCCACGCTGCGGCTCGTCATCGACCCTCCGCCCCACGCCAAAGTCGCCGCCAGCGGCCGCTTCGATGGCACGGCCTGGCTCGTCGAATCCCCCACGCCGCCCTTCCTGTTCGCCTTCGCGCTTGGCGATTTCGCCGAATCGACTGCCCAGGCCGATGGTGTCACGCTTCGCACCCTCGGCAAGGCCAACGTCTCCGGCCCCACGGCCGAGGTACTCCGCTTTTTCGCGGAGCGCA
The DNA here is from genome assembly GCA_050014595.1 of Bryobacteraceae bacterium. Classification (GTDB taxonomy): domain Bacteria; phylum Acidobacteriota; class Terriglobia; order Bryobacterales; family Bryobacteraceae; genus PALSA-129. The sequence goes on along the minus strand of JBEKDA010000001.1, from coordinate 84,990 downwards.
CCGGTCACGCTTACCCTGGCGCCTCTTACACGCAGGTCTTCACGCACGGCCAAGTGGAACAGGAAGCCGTCGGCCTCACGCTGCTGCCCGAATCCTACGGCGAAACCCTCGCTACCCATCCCGAGGATCTCTGGCTGCTCGCGCACGAGCTCGCGCACCAGTGGTATGCCGTCGGCATTCAATGCAAAGATTGGTCGGATTTCTGGTTGAACGAAGGTCTGGCAACCTTCATGGCCGACGCTTTCTTGGAACACCGCTACGGCAAGACTCGCTACCAACAGGAAATCCAGCGCTCCCGCACGCTCTACGAAGCGCAGGTGGCACAAGGCAAGGATCGCCCGCTCTCCTACACCGATTGGCAAACGTCCGACCAGGTGGGCGGCGCCATTCCCTATCACAAAGGCGCCTGGTTCCTGGCCGAGCTCCGCCGCCAGCTTACCGATGCGGTCTTCTGGCAGGGCATCCGGCTCTACACCAAAGACAACTGGAACAAGCCAGTCGTGAGCAACGATTTCGAAAGGTCGATGGACACCGCCGCCCACAAGGATCTCTCGAAGCTCTTCGCGCGCTGGGTTTTCTAGTTGTGGGTGCCTCAGGGGCGGAACACTATTTCGTTCTGGAGGATCGAAAATTCCTCGCACCGAGGCCCAAGTGCTTACTGAACTCATGGAAATGGCGAAAGCCCATGCAACTCGCGCCATTTCCATCCGGCTGCCCCTTGCCGACATCGAGCGCGCTCAAAAGATCGCGGCTAAACGCGGCATCGGCTACCAGACGGTGTTGAAGCAGGCCATTCGGGCCGGCCTGAAAAAGGCCGGGTAATCGGCGCCGGCGCTTTACGCCTCCCGGTAGAGCTGGGCGGAGGCATCAGTCTCGCCGCTCGCCATTCACGCTTCCCCTTTCACCTTCCCAAACACCTTTCCCAACACCTTCACCGCCTGGTCGATCTCCTTCTCCGATACGGTATACGGAGGCAGGAACCGCAGCACCTTGTCGTGCGTGCAGTTGATCAGCAGGCCTTCCGCTATGGCGTCCAGCACGATCTGCTTGCCGGGGACGGCCAGTTCCACTCCCAGCATCAAGCCGAAGCCGCGCACTTCTTTCACGAAAGCGTGTTTGCGCGCCAGATCGTTCAGCTTCACGTGGAAGTATCCGCCCACTTCCTGTATGTGCGGCAGCAGGCCCTCCAGGATGTCCAGAAACTCCAGCCCCACCCGGCATGCCAGCGGTCCGCCGCCAAACGTCGACCCGTGCATGCCCGGCTTGATGGCCGCGGCCGCCTTTGCGTTCGCCAGAATGAAGCCTAAGGGAATTCCGCACGCCACTGGCTTGGCCGCCACCGCCACGTCGGGCAGGACCGCCGGCGTCGAGCGCTGGTAGGCGAAATAAGTTCCCGGCCGCCCCACCCCACACTGCGTTTCATCGGCAATCAGCAGCGCGTTGTAGCGGTCCGCCAATTCGCGCGCCTTGGCCGCGTACTCGTGCGTCAGCGCATTGATTCCGCCTTCTCCCTGAATCATCTCCAGGATGATGCCCGCCGTCCGCTCGCTGAAGGCCGCCTCGAGCGCCGCCACGTCGTTGATCGGGACGAACCTGACTCCCGGCACCAGCGGCTCGAAGTCCTGCCGGTATTTCGCCTGTCCGGTGACCGAAAGCGCCCCCAACGAGCGCCCGTGGAACGAATTTTCGAGGGAAATGATCTCGAACTTCTCCGGCGCAATCGCGCGCCCGTGGGAATGGGCCATCTTCAGCGCGCCCTCCACCGATTCCGTTCCCGAATTGGCGAAGAACGCGCGCTCGAGGCCGCTCACCGCCGCCAGCCGTTTCGCCAGCGGCCCCTGATACGCGTGGTAATACAGGTTGGACGTGTGCAGCAGCAGCCCAGCCTGCTCGCGAATCACCTTCACGATCCGCGGATGCGCATGCCCCAGCGCATTCACCCCGATCCCCGTGATGAAATCCAGGTACCGGCGCCCTTCCAGGTCATGGACGTAGCTGCCCTTGCCGCGCGCCAACGCCAGCGGATACCGCGCATAATTCTGCAAAAGGTAGTCCCGCTCCAGGTCCATGATGGCCTGGGCCGCGCCGCCCGCGACCGGCGGAAGATTACTAGACATCTTCACATCATAACCCACTACCGCCGTTCCCTCACATAAACCGTTCGCTTTCAATTGCCTACAGACGTTATCCAGCTCGACCCCGCAATTGCCCCGTTCAACCCCGCTCGATGCCGTACAACCAATAATTTCAACGTTTTAATGGCAATCCGTACCGCCCCGGCACCGTCTTTCCCTATACTTTGGGAAAGCGCACCTTCTCCGGTTGGTCTTATGTGCGCGTGTTTGGTTTCGATTTCTGGGTAAGTTCAGGGAGGGTTCAACCAGATGCACAAGCCGATTAAGTACGCAGAGAAGGCTCTGACATACGCCGCTGGCGCGGCTTGGGTGGTCTTCGACAAGTTCAATTCCATCGGCCGCAATCCGAGCTTCATTCCCAACTGGTCCGACAAGCCCCTGCTCAAGTCCTGGGAGAAAACCAAGCCTCCGCTGGGCTGGCCGCGCAGTACCGATTCTCTCTGCCCGCGCTGCATCCCCGAAATCCGCCAGCAGATTCTCGATGGCAAGACGCCCCTCGAAGTCCTCTACACCGACAAGCCCGGCGAAATCAAAGCTCAGGTCATCGAGCGCGATGGCAAGATTCTGATGGTCAAGGATTGCCCCATCCACGGCCACTTCGAAGATGTCATGGCCATCGACACGGCATTTTTTAAGCACCTCGAAGATGTCTTCCCGGGCCGCGATATCCGTGCCCACAACGACTCCAGACTGCATAAACACGGTTCCAGCACTATCACCCACGGTCGCGGCTCGGTTCTTACCGTTGATCTCACCAATCGTTGCAACATGATGTGCGATCCCTGCTTCATGGATGCCAACCAGGTCGGCTTCGTCCACGAATTGACCTGGGAAGATATCCAGACCCTGCTCGACAACGCCATCACCATCAAGCCCAAGCGCCAGATGTCGGTGCAGTTCTCCGGCGGCGAGCCCACCATCTCCCCGTACTTCCTGGACGCCGTGCGCTACGCGCGTGAAGTCGGCTACACCTCCGTGCAAGCCGCCACCAACGGCATCGAGTTCGCCAAGGACCCCGAATTCTGCAAGAAGGCCGCCGAAGCCGGCCTGCGCTATGCCTACCTGCAGTTCGACGGCATCGGCAACGCCGCCAACTCGCACCGCAAGGTCGGCAACCTGTTCGACGTCAAGTTGCGCGCCATCGAAAATCTTTATTCCAACGGCGTCGACATCATCCCCGTCATCACCATTATCAATGGCATCAACAACGAGCAGGTGGGCCGCATCATCCAGTTCGCCCTGGATAACCCCAAGAAGATTCCGTTCCTCTCCTATCAGCCCGTTTCCTTCACTGGCCGCGACGAAGCCGTCACCGACGAGCGCCGCGCCGCCCAGCGCTACACCCTGTCCCACCTGGCGCACGACGTGAAGAACCAGACCGGCCTCGGCGAACCGGCGCGCGACTGGTTTCCCATCTCCTTCATGTCCACCTTCTCGGACTGGAGCGACCTGGTGCACGGCCCCCAGCATGAGTGGGGCCAGTTGAGCTGCGGCTGCCACCCCAATTGCGGCGTCGGCATGGCCGTCATGGTCGACAAGGAAACCAGGGAAGCCCGCCCCGTCACGTCTTTCTGGAACGCCGATCAGCTCGCCAAGGACGTCGCCCGCGTCAATGACGCGGCCAGAGGAAAATGGCTTTCGATCGTCGGCATGGCCCTCGCGGCGACTCGTAACTACGATCCTTTCCAGGCGCCTACGCACTTTAAGCTGAGCGACCTGATGAAGAAGCTCGACAAGACCTTCGGCGCCACCGGCAAGAACTACGGCAAGGTCGGCAAAGACCGGACTTTTGACGATATCGAGAAGCGCCGCCGCGACCGCTGGAACTTCCTCTTCATCGCCGGCATGTGGTTCCAGGATCTTTTCAATTACGATTTCCGCCGCACCGAACAGTGCATCATCCCCTACGCCACGCAGGAAGGCGAAATCTCCTTCTGCGCCTACAATACCGGCGTCGGCTGGCGCAACATCATCGAGAAGATGCACATGACCGCGACCCTCACCAAATGGTATGAGGAGAACGGCCGTCACGAAATTTTTGCCGGCGGCAAGTCCGTCCAGTTGAAAAGCAAAGACCATTCGCTGGTGCTGCGCGAAGAGATCGTCACCAACGAAGTCCAACACGATCTCGACCGCCTGGGCATCGCCAAGAATGCCGGTGAAGAAAAGACCCGCGCTCGCGACGCCAAGCTCAAAGAGCAGCAGGAAAACCAGCGCATGATGAAGCTCTACCGCGAGCACGTGCTCAAAGAGGAGCCCGGTCCGGACCTGGTGCAGATCGGCTCGATCGCGCCGGCCGCTCCGCTGGCAACCATCAAGCCCGCGCCCAGGCGGGTCGAAGAACGCGAAGAAGTGGGATCGTTCGGCGACTAAGTACACCTGAACTTCCGAGCACGTGTTACGATTGCATCGGATGCGTAGTACACTTTCAGTCCGCCTGCCCGAAGATCTCGCCGAGTGGCTAAGTGACACTGCGCAAAAGACCGGTGCCCCGCAAAGCCGCATCGTTCGGGAGCAGTTGGACAGAGCCCGCACGTCTCAGAAGCGTCCATTCCTCCGCCTGGCCGGCGCGATCAACGGTCCCACCGATCTCTCAAGTCGCAAGGCCTTCTCTCGGCGCGCAGCCAAACCTCCGATCTGCCCGCTCGCAGGAGAGTGAGCGCGGACGGGTATCCGGCGGCCGTGGCGTCTCAGATTTGATACAGTGGTCTCGTGCGGCCGGTTATCTTTCACCCAAAGGCACGGGATGCGATTCGCCGGTTTCCGAAAGAGGCTCGATTTCGCTTGGGTAGATCTCTTTTCCGTAAGACACAGCGGACGCCTCCCCTCGAAATCGAGCTGGCCAGAATACGTTTGAAGGAGCTCCTCGATGCCTAAACTCAAACCAATCGTCGCCTCGACGCCGGAAGAACTGGCTGCGGCTTTGGGCCTTTCCGCCCTGGAGGCCCAAGAGTGGGAGGTTCAGTATGTACTGCTCAAGCGCCTGCAAGAGGCGGTGCGCAAGCGAGAACTCACACACGCGCAGGTCGCAAAACAAGCGCGCACGTCGCGATCCAGAGTGACCTCCATCTTAAACGGCGACCTCGAACACGTATCGACCGATCTGCTGATTCGCATCCTTGGCTCGCTTGGCTACCGGGTGAAGGTTTCAGTAGTAAGATCCGAAAGCGCCGCGTAGGGGCCTCCACCTGCTCCTTCTTTGGGACGCCCCAAGCACAGATTCGGTGCGATGATGGATCTCATGCTTCCAGGCGCTCCCGCAGAAGCCCGCTGGGTGCGGGCCGCGCCCCGCCCCGATTGGCCCCTGGCGGTCGTGGAGCGCATGGCCCGCACGGCCTTTCCGCGCAGCCGCGTATTGCAATGCCAGCCGCTCTCGAATGGCCTACGCAACGCCAATCTGCGCCTGGATCTCGATTCGCTTGGCTCGCCGCTGGTGCTGCGCATCTACCAGCACGATCCGTCACTGTGTCAGAAAGAAATGGACCTGATGCGCCTGGTGCGCTCCACGGTTCCGGTGCCCGAAGTGATCCACGCCTCTCCGCGCGGCTGCGAGGAACTGCCGCCTTTCGCCCTGCTGCAATTCGTGGAAGGCGTCAGCCCGCTCGATCTGAAGCGGCGCGGCGATCGGGAAGCCTTCGCTCAAACCGCTTTTTCGGCCGGCGAAACGCTTGCCGCCATCGGGCGCTTCGGCTTCTCGAAAGCCGGGTGGCTCGGCCCCGGACCGGCGGTGACTGCGCCGCTCCTCGACGGCGCCGACCCCATGCCCCGCTTCGTCGATTTGTGTCTTGCCGCGCCCAGCCTCGAACGGCGCGTGCCGGCGGAATTGCGCGATCGAATTCACAATCTGATCTGGCAATGGGCTCCGCGGCTGGCCTCGCTTGACGCCGATCCCCGCCTGGTCCACGGCGATTTCAACCGCCGCAACCTTATCGCGCGCCAGGTCGCGGGACGATGGGTGGTGGTTGCCGTGCTCGATTGGGAGTTTGCGATTGCCAGTTCGCCGCTTACCGACATCGAGAACTTCCTGCGCTACGATCTGGCATCGCATCCGCTGGCCGAGCCGCATTTTTCCACCGGCTTCGCGCAGGCCGGCGGCGCGCTCCCCGAGGATTGGCGCCGTGTCGGCCGCATGGTTGGGCTCACCGCAACCTGTGAGAGCCTGACGCACGACGAATTGCCCGAAGATATCGCCAGCGAGCTGGTGGAGCTGGTGCGGGCCACGGTAGAAGACCGCGACCCGCGGTAGAGAGCGGGACAGGCCTTCGGGCCTGTCCGCGACCGGCCAGGAGGCCGGTCCCACCTGGCGCGGCTTCACCAGAATGTCCTGGCCTGTCCCCTGCCCGCGCAGGCCAGCCGGTTTGAAAGATGGCCCCCATCTGTAGTACACTCGGTATTTACTCCAGTGGTTCCGACACACTTCGTGTGTTCCGGCTCCCAAAACAGAGGTTTGCATGCACGCGATTCTAGAAACCGGCGGAAAACAGTACCGGGTAGCTCCCGGTGACGTCATCCGCGTGGAAAAACTCGAAGGCGAAATCGGCTCCGAAGTCGAGTTGCCGGTCAAGGCCGCTTTTACCGACGAAGGCCAGCTCGTGACCGGCGGTACGGTCAAGGGAACCATTGTCACCGGCGGCCGCGGCGACAAGATTATTGTCTTCAAGTTCAAGCGCAAGAAGCAATACAAGAAGACCATCGGGCACCGCCAGTCCTTCACCGATGTGAAGATCGGCGACTTCGTGGTGGAGGTTGGGTAATGGCACACAAAAAAGGATTAGGCAGTTCCAGGAACGGCCGCGACTCCAACGCGCAACGCCTGGGTGTTAAGGTTTTCGGCGGCCAGGTGGTCCCCGGCGGCTCGATCATCGTGCGCCAGCGCGGCACCAAGCTCAAGCCGGGCCACAACGTCGGCTGGGGAAAGGACGACACGCTCTTCGCCAAGGTGACGGGTAAAGTGGAATTCAAGGACCGCGGACGGATGGGCAAGTTCGTCAGCATCCTCGAAGTGGCGTAGCCTCGGGCTCCCCACCGGGCCGCGTCCTGTCGCACGACCGAGAGGGAGCGGAGCGCCGCCAACGGGAGCACCCGCTCGCTAAAGGAAATCCGCCGCCGGTTGCACAGCATGCCGGCGGCTTTTCTATGTTTATCGACGAAGTCAGAATTCTCGTGAAGGCCGGCGACGGCGGCAATGGCTGCATGGCTTTCCGGCGCGAGAAGTACGTGCCGCGCGGCGGCCCCAGCGGCGGCGATGGCGGCCGCGGCGGCGATGTCGTGCTGGTGGCGGACCCGCATGAAAACACCCTCCTGAAGTACCGCTTCAACCCCGAGCACAAAGCCGAGCGCGGACGCCATGGCGAGGGCAGCAATCGCACCGGCGCCGAGGGCCATTCCATCCAACTGGATGTGCCCGTCGGCACGGTGGTCTACGACGAATCCACCGGCGAGCGGCTGTGCGATTTCACCGAGCCCGGCCAGAGCCTCACCGTCGCGCGCGGGGGACGCGGCGGCAAGGGCAACGCCCGCTTCGCCACCTCCACCCACCAGGCGCCCACCGAGCACACACCGGGCATGCCGGGCGAAGAGAAGCGGCTGCGCATGGAATTGAAACTTCTGGCCGACGTCGGGCTGGTCGGTTTTCCGAACGCCGGAAAATCGACGCTGATTTCCCGCATTTCGGCCGCGCGGCCCAAAATCGCCGACTACCCGTTTACCACGCTCGAGCCCAACCTCGGCGTGGCCCAGTTCGCGGATTTCCGCAGCTTCGTGGTGGCCGATATCCCCGGCCTGATCGAAGGCGCGCACCTCGGCCACGGCCTGGGAATTCAGTTCCTCCGCCACATCGAGCGCACTCGCCTGCTAGCTCACCTCGTGGATGTTTCCGATGCCACCGGCCGCGACCCGGTGCATGATTTCGAAACCGTGATGGAAGAACTCGCCAGCTTCAGCGACGAACTGGCCGCCAAACCCATGATCGTGGTGGCGACCAAGATGGACGCCGCCCAGGACCCCGAGCGTGTGGCCCGCTTGCGCGACCTGGCCAAGCAGCGCTCGCTCGCGTTCTTCGAGATTTCGAGCGTTACCGGCCAGGGCATCGACACCCTGAAACACGCCATGGCCGAACGCGTCTGGGCCCCGGCGCCGGCCGGGTGATCATCCGTGGGGCGGGCAATCTTGCCGGCAGCCGGCTTTCAGCCGGCTGGACCCGCTGGCACGCGGGTCCGCAGCCTGAATAGGCTGCCCCACATCGGACCAACCCCCGTTGTTCGCGCTCTTGCGCCTATACCTGCCTCATCTCGACCGCCATGCCGCCCCGCTCGGCGGCCACGGCCGCGGCATGCTCCTCCCCGGCGTCGATCGGCATTACGGTCCACTCGCCATCGAGCGCCGTGCCCGCGCCATAAAGACCAAGGCCCCGCGCTTTCAGCATGGCCTCTGTGCGCGTCCACCGCACAAAGAATTCCCGCCCCCGCTCCGCCGCGGGAGTCTCCGCCAGGGCGGCGGCGTCTCCCGGCGCGAGGAAGCGCTCGGCCACCGCCAGGCAATCGGGCATCGGGCGCAGGCGTTCGATATCCACCCCAACCTCGACATCGAGTGCTACCACGACCAGCGAAACCCCGCCCGAGTGCGAGAGATTGAAACGGAGGTGCGGCGCGGCCCGCAGGTACGGCTTGCCGTGCGGACCATGAGCGAATTCGAGAGCGCCCGCGGTATAGCGCTGAAGGATAGCCCGCAGGGCGTCGCCCGAGGGCCGGTCCCGCGCCAGCCACACGTGGATTCGACCGGGATGGATCGTCTCCGGCAACTTACGATTGGCTCTGGGCGTCCATGCGGCGCTTCAGTTCCTCGGGAGAAACATCCTCGATATGGGTGGTAATCCACCAATTGTTGCCCGCGCCATCTTCCACGCCGGCGACGCGATCGCCATAGAACGCGTTCATTGGTTCGCGGAGGGACTTTGCCCCGGCATCCAGTGCCCGTTGGTACGCCGCGTCGACGTCGTCGAGATATACCGTTAAGTTGCTCGGGCGGGCCTTCGACGCATCGGGGGCATCGCCCAACATGACGATCGAATCGCCGATGCGCACCGACGCATGCATGATCCGGCCGTTCGGAAGAAGGTGGCGCTCCACATCGGTAGCGCCGAAAGCGCGTTGCAGAAACTCAATCACGTGTCCGGCCCCTTCCACTGTGAGATAGCAGTTGACGGAATGAAGCCCCTCGGGAATCGGTAAACTTTTCATTGCTCTATTGTGGCCGAAAACCGGCCTGGGCGATTGTAAGAAATTGACCTCAGCCAGCAGGGCTTCTTCGAGGATCGCCAAGCGGCTCTCCGCCGTGGGGGCTTCCAGCAGACGCTCCCGCAGCTCGCCCGCCAGCGCGCCCCAAAGCGCTTCCAGCGGCACATGGCGGTTGTGGAGTTCGCAGAGCGGCACACCCAGGAATGGATACGCGCCGCCGGGGCGGAATTGAATGCCCGCGACCGATTGCTGCTCGGCCGTATCGATGACGAAGTATTCCGAATTCGCCTTAAGAACTCAACCGAATGGTGGAACAAAAGCCGCCAGATGGCGTATGTTAATGGCTGGAGGCTTCGAGGAGGCCGAATATGTTTTGCGATCAGTGTGGCACGTCAATGAATGATACCCAGGCGTACTGCCCCTCGTGCGGCAAGGCCACGAAAGCTGTGCCCCCGGCGGCGGTGCGCAGCCGCGTTGCCGGGCATGTGCGGCTGCTGGGCATTTTCTGGCTGGCGTACTCGGCGATTCAACTGATGGGGAGTTGGTTCCTGGCGTCGATCTTTCCGCGGTTTTTCGATTCGCGGTTTCTTGGTGGGTGGGGCTGGTCGCCGCACGTTCCATTCTTCGTGGGCGGGCTCCTTCGGGCGGTCGGCTGGTTACTGCTGGTGCGCGGCGTGCTGGGAGTGATCGCCGGCTGGGGATTGCTGGATCGCCAGCCCTGGGCCCGCATTCTGGCGATTGTCCTGGCAGTGTTCACGCTCTTCCACCTCGTGCTAGGCACGGCGCTCGGCATCTACACGCTTTGGGTGCTGCTCCCGGGCGAATCGGAACACGAGTACCGGCAGATGGCCCGGCCGGCGTAAGCCCAGCCCGAAGGCGCCACGCCCCGGTTGAGCGATACTGGCTCTATGCCCGATTCCGGAGGGAAAGCGCCGCTTCGCGTGCGCCAGCTTCGCAAAACTTACAAAGACGTTGTGGCCGTGGACGGGCTGGATATGGAAGTGCGCGCCGCGGAGTGCTTCGGGCTGCTCGGCCCCAACGGCGCCGGCAAGACCACCACCATGGAAATCTGCGAAGGCCTCACGGCGGCCGATTCGGGCGAAGTGGAATTGCTGGGTATGCGCTGGGAGCGCGACGCGCCGCAGTTGCGCCAGCGCCTCGGAATCCAGTTGCAGGAGACGCAGCTTTCCGAAAAGCTCACGGTCTCCGAAACGCTGCGGCTGTTCCGAAGCTTCTTCCAGCAAGGGCCGGATGCGGCGGAAGTGATCGGGCTGGTGCAGCTCCGGGAAAAAGCCGATTCGCGCGTGGGAAACCTCTCCGGCGGCCAGAAACAGCGGCTGGCGCTGGCCTGCGCGCTGGTGGGCGCGCCCGATTTCCTGTTCCTGGACGAGCCCACCACGGGCCTGGACCCGCAGGCGCGGCGGCAATTGTGGGAACTGATCGAGCGCTTCAAACTGGCCGGCCGCACGATCCTGCTGACCACCCACTATATGGACGAAGCCGAACGGCTGTGCGACCGCGTGGCCATCATGGATCACGGAAAAGTGATCGCTCTCGGCACGCCACGCGAGCTGATCGCCTCGATCGGAGCCGAACACCTGGTGGAGTTTTCCTCGGCCCGCGTTCCGGATGCCGCCCTCCTGGCGGAAATCGACGGCATACGCGACGTCCACGCCGAAAACGGCACGGTGCGAATGCAGGTCACCGAACTCCATCGCGCGGTTCCCGCGCTGCTCGACGAAATGGCGCGCCAGGGAATTCCGCTCACCGAGTTGCGCACGCATTCCGCCACCCTGGAGGACGTCTTCGTCACGCTGACGGGACGGCATCTGCGCGATGAGTAAGGCCGGCAAGGTGCCGTTTACCGAACGCGCGCTGGCGCAGTTGACCCTGGTGCGATTCCACGAAACCACACGCGAGCCGGAAGCGCTGTTCTGGATCTTCATTTTTCCCGTCCTGCTGGCGGCGGGCCTGGGGATCGCATTCCGCAACCGGCCGCCCGAGGTGCTCAACATTGCGGCCACCACGCCGGAACTGGCGCGCTCGCTCGCCGGCGAAAAACTGCTCCGTGTGCGACAAGTGCCCCAAGCCCAAGCGGAAGAGGCTCTGCGCGTGGGCCAAGTGGCGCTGGTGGCCGCGCCGGGCGCGGGTGGCACGGTAGTCTACGCGTATGACCCCACCAATCCGGACGGCCGCACCGCGCGTATGCTGGCCGATCGCGCCGTCGAGCGCGCGGCGGGCCGCGTCGATCCCGTAGCTTCCGCGGACCGTTTGATCGAGGAGCCCGGTTCGCGCTATATCGACTTCCTCATCCCTGGCCTGCTGGGCATGAACCTGATGGGCAGCGCCATGTGGGGCATCGGCTATACGATCGTGGACGCGCGCCGCAAGAAGTTGATCAAACGCCTGGTGGCGACCCCCATGCCGCGCCATTACTACCTGCTCTCCTTCGTCCTCTCGCGCCTGCTTCTGCTGGTGGCGGAAGTGGGTGTCGTACTGGGCTTCGGCGCGCTGGTGTTCCACGTGCCGGTGCGCGGCCCCTTCATTGACCTGGCGGCGCTTTGCGTGCTGGGATCGATGCTCTTCTGCTCCCTGGGACTGTTGACCGCCTCGCGCGCGCAGACCATCGAGGCGGCTTCCGGGCTGATGAACACCGTGATGATGCCGATGTGGATCTGCTCCGGCGTCTTTTTTTCCGCGCAACGCTTTCCGGACGCCGTGCAGCCTCTCATCAAAGCGCTGCCTCTGACGGCCGTCATAGACGCCCTGCGCGCCAGCATGTTGCAAGGCGCGGGCCTGGCGCAGGTGGCCCCGCAAATCGCCGTGATGGGTGCGTGGCTGGTGGTCTGTTTCGGGCTGGCGCTGAAGCTGTTCCGCTGGCGCTAGCCCAGGGCTAGCTACGTGAACGGATTCTCATCGGCGCTCGGGCCGTAGATCGAAGGCAAGGGCACGTCGAGCAGGCGGAGATAGACCGAAAGCTGGCCACGGTGATGATACCAGTGGTTCAGCATAATGGCGCGGACCACGCCACCACGCGGCGCCGCCATCACCTCTTTTCCGCCCACGGAGAGATGCCAGATGGCGGCGGACTTCTCGGGGGTCAGGCCCTCGAGAAATGTCGCGGCGCCCGCCACGCTGCTCCCGTGAGCATCCAGAATCTCCTGCCGGCTGGCCGGTTGCGCCACCTTGAAGGCCTCGGGCGCCACCGCCAGGGTGTCACCGGCAAGCATGCCCGCAACCATGCCGGGCGTCTGCGCCGTGTGAAGGGCCAGTTGGCCGAGCGTCATCGATTTCGGATGTGGCTTCCAGGTGAGTTGGTCCTCCGGCACGCGCTCGAGCACCCGGCGAGTCGTCGCGGCTTCCCGATTCAGTTCGTGTACGAGATCATTCATAGCAAGTCCTCTCTGGAATAAACTACCACGAAAGGGCGCGATCAGTTTTTTCGCGTGATGGCGCAGCCCAGGGCCTTGGTGCGCGCGCGCGGCACGGGTTTGCCGGTGAGGATGGCGTCGAGCGCATCCCGCAGATCGAATTCCGTGATCTCGACGCGCTGCTTGCCGTAATCTTCCAGGCGGTTGTCGATGCGTCCGAGGTAGAGCAGGTCGCCGCGCGGCGAGAGAACCGCGGTCTCGGGCGTGCTGACAGCGCCGGTGAAAGCCGCCAGCGACTCCTCGGGATCGAAGAGATACGGGAAGAGGTAGCCGAAATCCGCGACGTGGCGCCGCACATCGGCATCCGGCACGGTGGCATCGCCCTGCACGGCGTAGAAGGCCACCCCGCGCGGCGCATAGGCCTGCGCGATGCGATTCAATTCGGGGACGTAGTTATTGCTGAGAGGGCAGTCGGTGCTGACGAAGAAAAGCACGATGGCGCGCTTGCCGGCGAAATCGGCCGGCGTGTGAGTATGGCCGGCGGTATCGATCAGGGAGAATTGCGGGAAGCTGGCAGCGGCCGCGCAAGCCGTTGCCCAGAACAGTGCACTCCTCGCCGGCCCCATGCCATGATTATACGCTTCCAGCCTTAGATTCTTGGCCCTCCATTCCTAAACAAGACGGTCTTGACATGTAAAGATCCCGCCGCCGTGGCACTTCCGACTCCTGGCCTCCTGACTCCTGACTTCCAAATCCCGCAGGGATTACAAAGGCGAAGCCCTTGCTTAGTACTCTTGTTCTCTCTCAAAAGCCATCTTCTCACCGATAAGACCACCGAGAGAACATGTGGCTTTGGATATCCAGTTAGCAATTGCCGCACAAAGAGTGTTGGAAGCGCAAGCGCCCATGAAGGTGTTGGCGGCTGAGGACAACCCGGTCTCTCAATCGATGCTGCGGGCCATGCTCACCAAGTGGGGATATGAGGCTGTGATCGCTCGCGACGGCAATGAAGCCTGGCAGGCGCTCGAAGCCAACGATGGTCCGCGCCTCGCCGTTCTCGATTGGATGATGCCCGGCCTCGACGGCGTGGAAGTCTGCCGCCGCGTGCGCGCGGCCCACCGGGAATCGTACGTTTACCTGATCCTGCTGACGGCGCGCACCGATTCGCAGGACCTGGTGGAAGGCATGGAAGCGGGAGCGGACGATTACCTCACCAAGCCATTTGAGGCCCACGAACTGCGCGTCCGGTTGCGCGCCGGACGCCGGGTGCTCGATCTGCAGCAGCAACTTCTGGCGGCGCAGGAAGCGCTGCGCGAGCAGGCCACTCACGACCACTTGACGGGCTTGCTGAACCACGGAGCCATCCTCGAAACCCTGCACAAGGAACTGGCGCGCGGCTCCCGCGAGCAACAGCCCATCGCGCTTCTGATGGCGGATCTGGACCGCTTCAAAAGCATCAATGACACGCACGGCCACCAGGGCGGCGACACCGTGCTTCGCGAAGCCGCGCGGCGCATGAAATCCGCCATCCGCCGCTACGACGCTTTGGGCCGCTATGGCGGCGAGGAGTTTCTCTTTGTGCTGCCGGGATGCCAGGGAGACGGCGCTTTGACCCAGGCGGAGAGAATCCGCGAAGCCGTAGCCGCCGAGCCTTTCGTCACCGGCACCCGGGCTTTTCCGGTGACGTGCAGTATCGGAGTGGCATACCGCACCGTGCCGGCCGCGGAGGAGGCCGGCATCCTCGTCCAAGAAGCCGATGTGGCTCTTTATCGCGCCAAGAATTCGGGACGCAACCAGGTGACCATGGCCGCGGTGATGGCGTAAAGTGGCGCACGCACTCGTGCGTGCCGTGTCGAGACTCTTCTCGACACGCTGCGGGGCACGGACAGTCTGTCGTCGCCGGCGTCGGCATGAGCGCCGACGCGGCACGCACTCGTGCGTGCGCCACCTCATCGCCACTTAACCCTTATCGCGCCGCACCCGGCAGACGGCACCGCACAAATTCCGCCATCGCCGCCGTAACATAGCGCGGCGGCTTCACCAGGAACCGCGGCTTGCTATCCCAGGTGCCGCGGGCGACCTCAGCCCACAAGGGCCCGTTGATGCCGCGATCGATCAACACAAAGGCGTCGGCTCGATCCAGAAAACGCATGCTGGAGGGTTTGAAATCGTCGCAGGAAAAATCCAGCACCATCAGGAAGGTATCCGGCTCAACCAGGTCCACCACGCTGGTGGATTCCACAATCACGTTCTCGGACTGCTTGAGAAGCTTCTTTAGCACGCCGGCCGCGCGCGCCAGTTCCCCCGCCGAAGTGCGCAGCCAGAAGGAACGTTCCGCCCCGGCGGCCAGGAACCGCCCCGAATCGGTCGGGCCGGGTTCGTACTCTTCGCTCAGCGCGAACGGCTCGCCGGGCGCCGGCTCGCAGCCGCAGGCGGCCTCGCGGGCACAGCCATGGTAGCCGCTCTGCGTGATCTTGACGGCCGTCCAGTGGTGGCCGCGCAGTTTGCGAATCAGCCCGGCGGCCACGGAAGTCTTCCCGATCTTGCGCGAGTGGCCGCCCACCACCACCAGCATCAGTCCTTCCTCTCGAGCTCCGCCAGGCGCCGCTTCAGCTCCGCCACTTCGCGCCGCAAGTCGGGCAGGCGCGCCAGGTTGGCCAGTTGTTCCAGATACTGCTTGAGGGGCCGCGCCGGTGTGCCCCACACGGTTTCGCCGGATCGCACCACTTTGGAAGTGAGCACGCCGCAGCCCGAGCCCAGCACGGCGCGGGTTTCGATGCGGGCCTTGTCGCCGATACCCACCTGGCCGCCGATAACGGCGTAGTCTTCCACCACCACGCCGCCCGAAAAACCGGTCTGCGCCGCCACCACCACGTGGCGGCCGATGCGGCAGTTGTGGCCGACATGCACCATGTTGTCGAGCTTGGTTCCCTCGCCGATGGAAGTGACTCCCAACGCGGCGCGGTCGACGCAGGAATTGGCGCCGATCTCGACATAGTCGCCGATCTCCACGCGGCCCACCTGCGGGAACTTTTGCCAGCGGTCCTGCTCCATCACGTAGCCGAACCCATCGGCGCCGATCACCGCGCCGGAATGCAGAATGGTGCGCCGGCCGATGTCCACGTTGTCGTAGATGGTGACGTGCGGGTGCAGCACGCAGCCTTCGCCCAGGTTGACGCGCTTGCCCACCACGGCGCCGGCGCCGATCGAGGTGGCCACGCCGATGCGCGTGCCATTTCCGATCACCGCATGCGGCCCGATATAGACCATCGCGCCGATTTCGACATCGTCACCCACCACCGCGGTGGGATGGATTCCGGGCTTCAAGTCGGTAGTGGGGTAGAAGCGGTTCAGCGCGCGGGCGAAAGCCGTGCGCGGCTCGGACACGCGGATCACCGTACGGTAGCTGGGACTGGGCCATTCCTCGGGCACCAGCAGGCAGCCGGCCGCGGAGGCCTCGGCCTGTTGCGCGGCCTTGCGGGTGCCCACAAATGCCAGGTCCGAAGCACCGGCGGTTTCGAGCGGCGCAACGCCGGAGAGTTCCTTTTCGCCGTCGCCTTCAAAGGTGGCGCCAAGCCAGTCGGCCAATTCGCGCACGCGCATATCAGTAGAGCCCCTTCACCGAGCCGCCATCCACGGCGATCGATGCGCCCGTAATATAGCTGGCGCGCTCCGATGCCAGGAAGACCACCAGGTTGGCGAACTCCTCCGGCTGCCCGACGCGTTCGAGCGGCGCCCCGCGCGCCCAACGGCTTTCGATCTCCGCGGGCGTGACGCCTTGTTTGGCGGCCAGTGCGTCCGCAAGCTCCATCAGCCGCGCCGTGGCGGTGAAACCGGGGCAGACATTATTCACCAGAACGTTCCACGGGCCATACTCGTTGGCCAGCGTCTTCACCAGGCCGCTGACCCCGGCGCGAATGGAATTAGAAAGAATCAGCCCATCCACCGGCTGCTTCACGGAAACGGAGGTGATCGCGATAAAGCGGCCCCAGCGCTGCCGCTGCATCACGGGCAGCGATTCCTTGGCCAGGTATACGGTGCTCATCAGGTTCAACTGGACGGCGGCGTGCCAGTCTTCGAGGGTAGTCTCGGCGAAGGACTTCGAAGGCGGGCCGCCGGAGTTGGCTACGCAAATATCCAGACGTCCGAACTCTCGAAGCGTCTCGGCGACGAAGCGGCGAACCTGATCGTGCACGGTGACGTCCACGGCGCCGGCGAACACGCTGGCGCCGGTTTCGCGGCGGATTTCGGCGGCCGTCGAGTCGAGCGTCGATTGAGTCCGCGCGCAGAGCGCCAGTTTGGCGCCTTCACGCGCCAGTCCCACGGCGACCGCTTTGCCCAACCCTTCACTCGATGCGGCCACCAGCGCTACCCGATCCTTGAGCCCGAGATCCATGGAGCTACCTCCTTAAATAGGCGTCGTCTTTGGCGAGCCAGTCGTGGCGGATGGGGCTGAAGATGTCGAGGTCCAGCGTATCCTCGAGCGCCACCGCGGCGTGCGGCATGTGCGAAGGGATGCGCAGGACCTGGCCGGCGGAGACCACAATTTCCTGGCCGTCAATTTGAAATTGCAGAGCTCCTTCCAGAATGTACGTAATCTGCTCGCTTTCGTGGTGGTGTTCCGGCACCACCGCGCCCTTGGCAAGAAAGACCTGCGCCACCATCGCCTTTTCGCCTGAAATGACTTTGCGCGCGATGGTGGGGCTCAGCACTTCCTTTTCCATCGTGTCCCAGGTGTAATGTTCCATTTGCTCTCCGCGTCTGCCATTGTATAACTTCAGTTTGCCGTGATGAAGACCGTACCGCAGCCCCACGATAACTGCGCCACGCGCCCCCGGTGATACACTGAACAACCAGAGGTTCGAAATGAAATATCGGATTCCATTTGCGCTTTTCTTCGCCGCCACTATGTTCGGTGCGTCGGGCACCGTCCATCTGCTGCAGAAACCGGCCATGAACAAGACGGAAATCGTCTTTTCGTACGCGGGCGATTTGTGGACGGTCAGCCGCCAGGGCGGCATGGCCACGCGGCTCACCGCCGGCGCCGGCCAGGAGAGCTCCGCGGCTTACTCGCCGGATGGCGCGACCATCGCTTTCTCGGGTGAGTATGATGGCAACACGGATGTCTTCACCGTGCCGGCCGCGGGAGGCATTCCGAAACGCGTCACCTACCATCCCGACGCGGACACGGTAGTGGGCTGGTCGCCGGACGGCAAGCGAATCCTCTTCCGCTCGAACCGCGAAAGCTACTCGCGCTATCCGCAACTCTTCACGGTTTCCCCGGAGGGTGGCCTGCCCGAAGCTCTGCCGCTGCCCATGGCCTACCGGGGCTCCTATTCGCCGGATATGAAGCGCATGGCGTACCAGCCGCTGGACGGCGGGCAGTTCGCCGCCGACGGTAATAACTTCGTTTCGTGGAAGCGGTACCGCGGCGGGCGCGCCAGCTACATCTGGACGGTGGATTTCGCGGACTTGAAAACCGAAAAGATCCCGCGCACGGATTCGAACGATTTCGATCCCATGTGGATTGGCGACAAAGTCTATTTCCTCTCCGACCGGAGCGGGCCGGTGACGCTGTTCCGGTACGATCCGCAGAGCAAGAAGGTAGATCCCCTCATCAAGAACACGTGGAAGGATATCGCGTACGCCACCGCTGGGCCGGGCGGCATCGTCTACGAACAGTTCGGGCAGATTCATATCTACGACATCGCCGCGCAGAAAGAGCACCAGGTGCCGATTGAGATGGCGGCCGACCTCACCGAAGTGCGCCCGCATTTCCAAAACGTGGCGCGCGAGATTCGCGAAGCCAGGATCTCCGCCACCGGCGTGCGCGCGGTCTTTGAGGCGCATGGCGAAATTCTCACGGCGCCCGCGGACAAGGGCGACATTCGCAATCTGACGAACTCGCCGGGCGTCATGGAGCGTTCGCCATCCTGGTCGCCGGACGGTAAGACGGTGGCTTACTTCTCGGATGAATCGGGCGAATACGCGCTGCACCTCAAATCGCAGACCGGCGAAGGCGAGACGCGCAAGATCGCGCTGGCGGGCCATTCGGCCTATTATTCGAATCCCAAGTGGTCGCCCGACAGCCAGCATATTGCTTTTGACGACAACCAACTGCACTTGTGGGACGTGGATGTGGCCTCCGGCAAGCTGACCAACCTGGACACCGACTACATCAGCGAAGGCGGCATCGATTTCGCCTGGTCGGGCGATTCCAAGTGGGTCGCTTACTCCAAGTCGCTGCCCAACCGGCAGCACGCCATTGCGATTTATTCGATGGACAGCGGCAAGAGCCAGCAGGTGACCGACGGCCTGAGCGACGCGCGGCATCCGGCATTCGACCGCGACGGCCAGTACCTGTACTTCACAGCCAGCACGAATTTCGGCCCCACCCAAAGCGGGCTCGACATGACCAGCGACGAACACGAGGTGACCAGCAGCGTGTACCTGATCGTGCTGGCCAACAATGTGGCGTCACCGCTCGCGCCGGAGAGCGATGAGGAAAAGGCAGTGGAGCCCGGCGCGGCGCCCGCGGAAGGCGGAGCAGCCGGTGGTGGACGCGGCGGGCGCGGCGGCGGGGGCGGTGGTGGCGCGGCCGCGGCCAACACTCCACCCAAACCGGTCCACATCGATTTCGACAAGATCCAGCAGCGCATTATCGCGCTGCCCGTGCCGGCGCGCTCCTATGCTTCGCTGACGGCCGGCCGCGCGGGGTTCCTCTACATCATGGAAGGCGCCGGACGCGGCGCGGCGGGCGGCGGCGCTGGGGGCGGCGGCGGAGCCACGCTCTCGCGGTATGACCTTAAGGCTCGCAAGCTAGAGAAGCTGGCCGACGGCGTCGGCTCCTTCGACCTTTCGGCCAACGGCGACAAGATGCTGCTGCGCATGGGCGGTGGCGGCGGCGGGCGCGGCGGACGCGGCGGAGAGGCGCCGGCGGGGCCGCAGTTCGTGATCGTCTCCGCGGCCGCGCCGCTCAAGGCCGGTGAAGGCGCGCTCAAGCTTACCGACGTGGAAGTGCACGTCGACCCGATCGCCGAGTGGAAACAGATGTATCACGAAGTGTGGCGCATCGAGCGCAGCTATTTCTACGATCCGAATCTGCACGGCGTGAATGTGGCGGATGCCGAAAAGGAGTACGAGAAGTATCTGGATTCGCTCGGCTCGCGCACCGACCTCAACTACATCATCCACGACATGATCAGCGATATGACCGTGGGACACTTGCGCGGCGGCGGCGGCAATATCCCCACGGCGCGGGCCGTCTCGGGCGGCCTGCTGGGCGCGGATTACGAAATCGCCAATGGGCGATACCGCTTCAAGCGCATCTACACGGGCGAAAGCTGGAACCCGAATCTGCAGGCGCCGCTGGCGGTTCCCGGCCTCAACGTGAACACCGGAGATTATCTGCTGGCGGTCAACGGCGAAGAGCTTACGGTCAAGGACGATGTCTCGCGGCTGCTCGAAAACACCGCGGGCAAGCGCGTCACGCTGCGGATCGGCGCGGATCCATCGGGCGCAGGCGCGCGTGAAATCACCGTGGTTCCCACGGCCAACGAGACGCAGTTGCGCACGCAGGCCTGGATCGAAGGCAACCGGCGCAAAGTGGATGAATTGAGCGGCGGAAAACTGGCCTACGCTTATATGCCCGATACCGGCCAGGGCGGTCTCGCCAGTTTCACGCGCTATTACTTCGCGCAGTCCGATAAAGAGGGCGCCATCATCGATGAGCGTTTCAACAGCGGCGGGCAGGTGGCGGATTACGTGATCGACGTGCTGAGCCGTCCGCTCGAAGGCTTCTGGAGCCCGCGTTACGGCGCCATCTACCGCACGCCGGCGGCCGCCATCTTCGGACCGAAGGTGATGATCATTAATGAATTCGCCGGCTCGGGTGGCGATTGCATGCCGTGGATGTTCCACTACAACAAAGTCGGCACGCTGGTGGGCAAACGCACCTGGGGCGGGCTGGTGGGTGTGGGCTCGTACCCGCCCCTGATGGATGGCGGCACGGTCACCGCGCCCAGCTTCGGCTTCTTCAATCCCGAAGGCCAGTGGGACGTCGAGAACAAAGGCGTGACGCCGGACGTGGAAGTGGAACTCGATCCTAGAGCCATGCGCGACGGCCATGACCCGCAACTGGAGCGCGCGGTGGCCGTCGCCATCGAGCAGATGAAGGATCATCCCGCGCCGGCGCCGCATCGCCCGGCGTTCCCGAATTACAACGGCCCGAAGCCGCCGGCAACCGTTACCAAGAGCGGCGCGGGCGATCGGTAGGCACGAGCTCAAGCTAGCCTGCCAATATAGACTTCGGCGGTGTAAAGCAATGTCACCCGGCCGTCGCTTTGAAATTCATCAAAGAGACGGTTCAGTTCTTGCATCAACGGCTGGTAGTTCCCCGCGCCGGGGAGTGGCGCATAGGAAGAAGATAAGAAACGGCCGCGCAGCCCTTCCCGGTCGAATCGCTGCCGGTTCGGGAATGGCGCCAGCCGCCAACCATGCTCACCGAAGAAATGGTCCAGATCGCTGGTCGCGACGTGCGGGCGTTCTGGCCCGTAGCGCGTCACCAGATCTTCATAACCCGCGTCGAAACCGGGCGAGCACAGCCGCTCGTTCCACACCAGCACCACCCAGCCGTTCGGCTTGAGAATGCGTTGGAACTCGGAACGCGCGGCGTCGGGCGAGAACCAATGAAAGGCTTGGCCCGCCGCCACCAGATCGGCGCTATGATCGGGCAGCGTGGTGGCTTCGGCGCGGCCAGCTACGCTATGGAAACGCGGCCAATCCGCCAGCAGCCGTTCCCCCGCCGCCCGCATCTCCGCGTTCGGCTCGACGCCGTCCACCTCGCACCCGAACCGTAAGAACAGCTCCGACAGCAATCCCGTGCCGGAGCCGATATCGGCAACGCAGGATTGTGAAGCGAGGCCGCATTCGCGTTCCAGGAAGGCAATCACCTCCGCCGGATACGAAGGGCGGTAGCGAGTGTAGTCTTCGACGCGCGAGGAGAATCGTTGAGTGGGATCCGAGCTCATAAGCCGATACAATATGTTACGCCATGAAAACTGAACCTCATATTGCGGTCGTGGGCAGCGCGAATATCGATTTGATCACTTTTACCGACCAGATGCCGCGGCCTGGTGAAACCATTTTCGGGCGCAAGTTCGACCTGGGTTTCGGCGGCAAAGGGGCCAACCAGGCGGTGGCGGCGCGGCTGTGCGGCGCGCGGGTCTCCATGATCGCGCGCGTGGGCGACGATCTGTTCGGGCCCGCCACCATCCGCGACTACCAGGGCCGCGGCATCGATGCCAACCGTGTGCTGGTTACGCCCGGCGTGTCAAGCGGCGTGGCGCCTATCTTTGTCGACAGCTCCGGCCAAAACCGCATCCTGGTGGTGAAAGGCGCCAACGACCGGCTGCTCCCCGCCGATGTCGACGCCGCCGGCGCGGTATTGCGCGAAGCCGATTGCATCGTGATGCAACTCGAGATCCCGCTGGAGACGGTCTATTACACGCTGCGCTTCGCCCGCGCGCACGGCATTCGCACCATTCTGAATCCGGCGCCGGGCCAGCCGGTCGACCTCGGCGAAATTTCGAACGCCGATTACGTGATCCCCAACGAAACCGAAGCCGAAGCGCTCGGCGGCATGCCTGTGCGCAACATCGATGAGGCGCGCGCCTGTGCCGAAGGTCTGCTGCGCCACGGCCTGCGCCGCGTGATCGTCACTCTGGGTGAGAACGGCGCGCTGCTGGCAGGCAAAGACGGGTCACGCCATGTGGCCCCGTATCGCGTGCAGCCCGTCGATACCACTGGCGCCGGCGACGCCTTCATCGGCAGCTTCGCCTGCTTCCTGGCGAGCGGCTGCGAAGAAGGCGAGGCCATCGCTCGCGCCAACCTCTACGCGGCGCTTTCCACGCTGGCGGTGGGCACGCAAAAATCTTTCGTCACCAGAGAGCGTTTCGAGCAGGAATGGGCGAAGGTGAAGTAGTGTACCGTCCCCTGGCGCGTTACCAGCGGAAGCCCGCGCGCTACACCTGCTACCGCGCGGCCGGCCCCATCGCCGTGGATGGCAAGCTGGATGCGCCTTCGTGGCAAATGGCGCCGAAATCCACGCCCTTCGTCGATATCGTGACCGGCGAGCCGGCGTGGTTCGACACGCGCGTGGCCCTGCTCTGGGACGACCAGAACCTCTATTTCGGATTCTGGCTGGAAGAGACCGACGTCTGGGGCACGCTCACGCGGCGCGACTCCAAAATCTGGGAAGAGAACGACGTCGAGGTCTTCATCGCCGGCAAGGACACTTACTACGAATTCGAAATCAACGCGCTCAACACCGTGTACGAAGTCTTCTGGATCTGGAAGGACGCGTTGCAGCCCGGATCGCCGCTCTATGGGCGGCCGGAGTTCGACCCGGCCACCCAGCGCACCCTGGTGCTCGACGGCGTGGGCGGACACGTGCATCCGCGCGGCGAACGGTGGGGCTTTCTCGATTGGGATTATCCGGGCTTGCGCACCGCCGTGCACGTGGATGGCAAAGTCAACCAGCGCGCCCACCGCGATCGCGGCTGGACCGTGGAACTGGCCTTTCCATGGCGCGGCCTCGAGGACATCGCCGACGGCCGGCCGCTGCCGCCCAAAGACGGCGACGTGTGGCGCATCGACTGCTCGCGTTTCGAGAAGATCGGAAGGAACCGCGAAGTGCTCGATCCCTGCGTCGGGTGGACGTGGAACCGGCACGGGCATTATGATTCGCATATCCCGGAGGTTTTTCCCTACGTCACGTTCTCGACCAGGAGAGTGGATGAGGCGCAGTAGAGTTGTGTGGTCCCAAAGCACCATCGACAAAATCTCGGACTTGGTACTATCTTTCTCAGTGGAGGCCTCTCCGATGGAAGTCCGTCGCCGGTCCGTTACCAACCGGACTCTTCCGGCACTCCTGATTCTCTTCGCCTCCGTACTCCCTGCCGCGAACCCGTTCCCCAAAGTTGGGGAAATCAACCTCAACGACCGGCTGGCAGCCTTAGGCGAGCCCCGATTGGACTACATGAGCGTCTGGGCCGTGGCCTTCTCGCCGGATGGCAGCCGTCTGGCCATCGAGTTCGGCGAACCAAATGAATTTCTCGAGTTTGGCCGGCCGATCACACACCGCTACCTGCTGGTAGCGCCGGTCGGGAGCCCCGAAACCGCGGTCTACTGGACCAACATTGCGAAGCTGGGCTTTCCCGGCCATCCACCCTTTTTCGATCTGGAGTGGGCCCCGGATGGGAGTACCCTGGCTTTCGGAATGGTTCTGATCGGTGTGCCGGGCGGCGAGACATGCCGGAACCGTGGCGGGTTCCTTGGCTTCTTGAGCCCGACATCGGGACTCATCACGGTTCCATATCCCGCCGCTGTGATTGCCGCAATGCCAGGTTATGGCTCGCCGGGCGCGTACATTGGGCCGGCGGCACTGGCACCAACCATCTTTGGAGTAATCGATTCTCAGTGCCACCTCCAGGAGGAGTGGATCACGGACCAGCCGTTGAGGGTGGATGCCATCTCTCCCGACGGTGATCTTCTCGCACTTGCGGCGAGAAACCTCAACATTGCTGCGATCGAGAATCGTCGCCCGGACCTCGGCGTAGCCGAACTGATTCTGGTGCGGCCGGCAGCGACGGACCTGTCCACGCCCACCGATCCCCTACAAACATTGGGGCACCCTCTGCCGGAAGATGGGGTTCCTCGCAAACAACTCGCTATAGAAAGCGGCAAAAAGATTCGCGTCAAGCAGCGCCTCGTGGGAAGCGCCATCTTCCTGGATGGCGCGGTGTGCGGGCTGTTTGAACAGGGCCCGTACAGGGGCGGCAGGAATGTGCAGATGCTTTGTTGGAACACGGAAACCGGAAAGCAGGTCCGCCAGAGCCGGCCAATCTGGAGCAGGTCCGTTCTGCCGCTATCCGCTGGCGGTGGGCGGGTCGCCGTAGGGGACAGTGGCCAGCTAAGCTCCGGCGATTCCAAAGCAATCCCTCGCCGGTATGCGATCTGGGATTTCAAGAGTCGCAAAATAATCGCGGAGTGGTCGCCCGAATTGGGCAAAACAATGGGTGCTGAGTTGGGCGCGCAACTCGGCTTAGCGATCTCTCCGGACGGCCGGCTGCTTGCCGAAGCCGGCTCCGATTCAGTCCGCCTCTACCGGCTGCCGTAGCCCTGGCGCAGCTTTTCTTATCTCTGAGACTGTGTAGTCCAGTTCTTCGTCGGTGGTGTAGAAGTGCGGCGCCACGCGGATGCCTGCGCCGGGTCGGTAGTCGACCAGAATCTCGCGGCGCACCAGTTCGCGCGTGACTTCCGTGCCGTTGGGGACATCGAAGGTCACCACGCCGCCGCGCTTCTGCGGATCGCGGCAGGTGTTCACCGGGATGCCGGCTTCGTCGGCCAGCGCGATTAATCGCGCGGTCTGGCGGATGGATTTTTCGCGAATCGCCGGCACGCCGATTTCATTGATGATTTCGTAGCCCGAGCGCGCTGAATAGAGCGCCGGAACGTTGGGTGTGCCGTTGAGAAACCGGAAGGCGCTATCGGCATATCGAATCGGTCCGCCGGCGAAAGCGAAAGGTTCCTCGTGGGCCATCCAGCCGACGGCGGCCGGCTGCAAGCCGGGCCAGAGATCGCGGCGCACATACAGATAGCCCGCGCCCGGGCCGCCGCACAGCCACTTCACCGATCCGCCGGCCGCGAAATCCAGATTCAGCGCGCGGACATCCACCGGCACCGTGCCGGCGCTTTGATACAAATCCGCGATCACCATGGCGCCCACACGATGCGCGCGCTCCACGATGGCCGCCAGGTCCTGAATGTAGGAACTGCGAAATGCCACGTGCGAAACCGAAACGAGCTGCGTCTCTTCGTCGATGGCATCCAGCACCAGCTCTACCGGCAGCGTGAAACCATCGGGTGACGCCACCGAAACCACCCGCGCGCCCTGGCGCGAGAGGCCGTGATAGACGTAATCGTTCGAAGGAAAGTTGAGGCCGTCGGTGACCAGCTTGTTGCGCCGGCGAGACCAGTCGAAACAGGAGGTCACCACGGACTGGCAAATGGAGACATTCTGCTGCATCACCACTTCGCCTTCGCCCGCGCCGATGATCGAGCCCACCAGGTTGCCGACGCTGACGGGCATCTCCCACCAGCCCTCCTCCCAGGCGCGGATTCCGCGAGTGGCCCAGGTATCGGCGAACTCCTGCACGCGCTTCGCAGTGCGCGCCGGCATGGCGCCCAAGGAGTGGCTGATCATGTACGTGGTGTGAGCCAGGATGGGAAATTCGGTGCGCCACGCGAGCAGGGGGTCCATGGATATATGGTAGTGCAGCGGGACATCGGTTCGTGTCCTCTGTCAGCCCGCCGCGGTCTGGAGAGACCTGACAGACCACGAAAACCGATGGTCTGTCTCACTCACGGCTTCGCCACTTCCACCGCAAACACGTACGTCGGGCCAAACATGTTCGAGCGGAAAATCACCCACTTCTGGTCGGGCGTGAAGCTGACGTTGGGCTCCAGCTTGTACTGGTGCTTCGACATGTTCACCAGGCGCTCGGCGTGAAATACTCCGGCGTTCACGAAATCCTTATTGGCGGCGCCGCGGTTGGGGAACAACTCGGGCCGGAACAAGTAGATCCATTCGCCATCGGGCGCCTTGGCCACCTGGCCCGGATCGCCGCCGTCGCCGCAAAACAGTTTGCCGTCGCGCGTCACATTGAAATGGATCGACCACTCATTGCGCTGCAGGTGATACCGGGTTCGCGCCGCCGTCTCCACGTTATAACCGGCCAGCCAGAAATCCTCGCCGCGCGGCGTCTGCAGATCGTACCAGATGGTCTTGCCGTCATCGCTCCAGAATTCGTGGCCGAAGATTTCCATCGCCATGGTGCGCACATGGATCTTGGTGATTTGCGACGTGTCCGTGCGGATGGTCCAGATGCGGTCCACCTTGTGCCACGGCCCTTCATGGCAAAACATCAACAGGCCCGGGTCGGTGGGCGAAAACAGAAGATGATTCAGCCAGTCGGTGGCGCGGTGGATCACCTTCACTTCGCCGGTCCTGGTGCTGATGGTGAACATGGCCATGGGCAGGTGCGCGGCTAGCCGGTCTTCCATCATTTGCCCTTTGTTGGCCGGCTGGATCAGGCCTATGCTCTGCGGTTCCTGCGACCGGTTGGCGTTGTAGTCCGTGCCGCCGCTCTCGATATACGTGCCCGCCAGCAGGGTCTCATCGGCATTCACGGTGGACACCCCGGCGGCGTTGCGCGCCGGAAGCTTGGCAATCTCGCGCGTGGCGCCGCTATCGACATCGGTCGACCAGACGGCTCCCTCTTTCGTGTAGTAGACGTTCTGCGTCTTGCGCCCGGCGACGATGACGCGGACCCGGCCCGTCACCACCGTTTTTGTGGCGTGTGTGGCCAAATCCAGCGTCGAGATTCCCTGGGGGGTCGTATAAATCAGCTTGCGGCCGTCGGCCGTGTAGCCGTCCTGGTTGAAGTACAGGCTGGCGCTACCGGGCTCGTCGGTCAAGCGGACCACGCGGTGGCCGGTGTCGGGATCGATCCAGGTTTTGAGCGGAGCGAGGGTGCCAGGTGCGGTTTGTGAGTAAAGACACAGTGCCCCGGCGAGGTAGACAGCGATGCGGTGCATACTTAATTCTCCACGAAAAGTGCTAAGCCATTGATTACACTAGTTCTGTTTCTTGCGGCGTCTGACGGGAAAGGCCTTCTCCAGATCCACCACGCGCATCTCCTGTATGGCGACGCGCGGAATATGAAGACGCCAGCGCCCGGGCTGGACATCCGCATCCTGGTTGAACTCCATCCCGATGACTACGGCCTCGCCGCTTTCGCCCAGCAGAAAACCGACTTCGTGCAGTTCCACCAGCGCCGCGTTGGCAGGGTTGGACCCAGCGGCGGAGGCTTCTTCGGAGACGGCGTCTTTCCAGCGGATGTATGCAAGCTTCACGGGGTCAAGGTACCATTCTACAGGACCTTCCGCAAGGCGAGGCCCCCGGGATTGATACTATTTATGGAGCAAAGGAGGCCGTTTATGCGGTTCTCACACCTGGTTCTGGCCGCCGCGCTGGCCGCCGCGCTGGCCGCCCCGCTCGCGGCGCAGCCCAAACCGCGGTACGAAATCTACGCCATCCGCTACGCCACTCTCGCCGATTTTCCGGTTTCCAGCCTGGTGGCCGGCGCGGACCCGAGCCGCAAGATGGACATCGCCATGATGGTGTGGCTGGTGCGCGGCAACGGCCACAACATCCTGGTGGATTCCGGATTCTACCGCGAGCAGTTCATGAAGCAATGGCACCCCAAGGATTACGTCAAGCCATCCGAGGCCATCGCGCGCCTGGGGCTGAAGCCCGAAGACATCACCGATTTGGTCATCACCCACATGCACTGGGACCACGCCGACGGCATGGATCTTTTTCCCAAGGCCCGCATCTGGCTTCAAAAGGACGAGCTGGAATATTACGCCGGCAGTGCCTGGCAATCGCGCAACACCCACGGCGGCATCGATCCCGACGACATCCTCGCGGCCGTCAAGCTGAACACCCAGGGCCGCATCGGGCTGGTGAACGGCGATGCGCAGGAAGTCCTTCCCGGCGTCACCTGCTATTTGGGAGGAAAGCACACCTACGCATCGCAGTACCTCGGCATCAACACAGCCCAGGGCATCGTGATACTGGCCAGCGACAACATGTACCTCTACGAGAACCTGGACAAGCACGCGCCGATCGCCCAAACCCTCGACGCCGAATCGAACCTGCGGGCGCAGGACCGCATGAAGCAACTGGCCGCCGATCCGAGGCTCATCATCCCCGGGCACGATCCCGCGGTGATGACGCGCTTTCCGAACCCGGCGCCGGGAGTGGCGAAGATCCAGTGAGCGGCTACTGGTAGTGAATAGTGATCTTGGTGCCGCTGATGGCCGGGGAAGGAGAAAACCGACTGGATCTGGACGTCGAAACGTAGCGGAACGCGCTATTCTGAAGGTGAGACCCGCCATGTATTTGCCAATGGCAGTTACGATGCAGCAGCAAATCAACGCCGCCGTTGCCGAAGTCGTACGGGAGTTGGCGCCCGCAGTGCAGCGCATCAACTATGAGATTGCGCGGGACTGGAGCGGCCAGTGGGCGATATTCTTCCGGGTGCTACTGTCTGACGAAGCCAGCAATCGAACCCACCTCCGCGATGTGGCAACGAAGGTCGTGTGGAGGATGTCCGAAAGGCTCGACCTCCCCGGCATCGGAGTATTTCCTTATTTCGATTTCCGGAGCCAGTCAGAGCAGGCCAAGCTCAACGAACCGGCGTGGGCATAGACGATGGCGTTTGCGGATGACCTGCTGGCGCAGGCGTATCATTTAGCGAATAAGGAAGACAACCCCACCCAGGCCAGCCTCCGGCGTGCTGTCTCGACTGCATATTATGCCCTGTTTCATCTGCTAATTGACGAAGCCGTCAGCAAGTGGGCCGTCGAACGACAACGAAGCGCTCTTGGCAGAACCTTTGAACACAAGACGATGAAGAATGTCTGCGAGGAGTACGTCAAGAACTTTTACAGCGCCGGTAAACCGGAGTCCGGCGTTCAACTGAAAGACGTCGCGCAGGCGTTCGCAATTCTGCAACAAAGGCGGCACACCGCAGATTATGATGTTTCGTTCGACTGGACACGCACGAATGCGATCGGGCAGATAGACCTCGCCAGCTCAGCTTTCGAGAGCTGGCGCGCGATCTGCACGCAAGAAGCAGCTCAGGATTATCTATTGAATCTGTTCTTGCCAAGAGCTGCGGAGATCATCAAATCTTCCAAGGGAGAACCGACGCAGCCATAGATGGCTGTTGGCTTCGTCAGGGGAAAACCGGGGACCGGAGCGTAACCCGGCGGAAACCGGAACGCCGGGGAGAAACCCTAGCAGTCCCCATCTTGCAGCCCAGTGAACCCTTACTGGTAGTGAATCGTGATCTTCGTCCCGCCCGACGCGTCGGAATCAAACACCTGCTGGTTGCCCTTGACGATGGTAACGTGCGCGATCTTGGCGTTGGCGTTGTTATGCGCCAGCAGGTTGGCGTTGCTTCCCGGGTGAAACGCGCTGAAGGGCCGCATGATGAGCCCCTTTCCACCGGTGCCGGTGCTAAAAACGATGTGGGCGCCGGCGTAAGTGATGTCCACGTTGCAGGATTCGCCCGCGAACGCGATCGTCTGGCTGTTGCCGCCCACCGTGAAGGCGATGCTGGTTACCGACTTGGCGGTGTGCGGATGGGACTTGATATCGCCCGTGCCCGTGTACTGGGACCACGGAACCGCGGATTGAATGTTCAGCGAGCCATCCGAAATCACAATGGGCGTGTCACCGCCCTGAGCCCAACCAAATACGCATAGGGCGAATGCCGCCGTCAGGAGCGCGGCCGCCGTTGCGGCCAGGCGCAATCTCTGCTGTCTTCGCATTTCCACAAGCTCCTCTTCGTCAATTTTGAAATCGTGCGCCGCGTCATTTCGCGGCCGCGAGCCGCTCCAACTGGCCGCGGTCAAACTGGATATCGGGACGCGCCGAGTATCCCGCGTAGCTCCCAGGGTCCCATTTTTGCTGGAGAGCCGCAAGTAGGTCCAGCGCGCGTCCGGCATCCCCGCGCGCGTTTTCCGCTTCCTTCAGGGCAGCCTCAGCCCGCGCCGCCGCGAGGAGTGACCGCCATTCGGCTTCCGGGTTGCCCACTCGCGCAAACCATTGCTGCGCGCCCTGCGCGCTTTCGAGCGCCTTGCGGGCGTCGCCCACCGCCAGCAGCGCCTGGGCCTGCCCCAGCGCGGTTTCGGCGATCAGCCACGCCGAACCCGACTTGGCCGCCAGGGCTGCCGCTTCCGCCGTCGAGGCCGCCGCCTCGCGTCCCGCGCCCATGGCAATCTGCGCCAGGCCCACCACGTTCTTCACACCGGCCGCCACGTCCGCGCTGAGGCCGGTTTCGAGCAGCACGCGCCGGCCGGCTTCGATCGCCGCGGGAAACTGGCGCTGGCTGAGCGCCATGGCGGCCTGGATCTGGCCGGCCTGCGCCAGCGCCCCTCGTGAATTACTGGAACTGGCTTGCGCCAGCAACTGCCGCGCTTCCTCGTAACGACCCAGCCGCCAGCTCACATCGGCGGCGTCCAACAAATCGTACTGGGTATTGAGCGGATCGCCGGACTGGCGCGCCGTCTCCCCGGCTTCCTGGTAACGCGCCAGCGCTTCCGGCCATCGTCCCAAGGCCTGCAGCACCGTCCCACTTCCCTGCTGCACCAGGGCAATTTGCGTCAGGTCGCCCAGCCTGCGCCCAATCTCCAGTTGCTGGTCGAACGAATTGAGCGCCGCAACGAAATCGCCTTTCTGGCGCTGCGCGCGCGCCACTAAGAGCAACGCCTGCGCGGTCTCCTTCTGATACCCGCCGCGCCGGAAGAAAGCCAGCGCCTGCTCCACGTTGTGCAGCCCGTCCTCGGATTGGCCATAGAACATCTCCAGGCTGCCCAACGAGAACAGCGCGCGAGCCTCATTGCGTTCGGAACGGTAGCGGCGCGCGTATTCCAGGCTCTGCGTGAAGTACCTTTTGGCGTTTTCCGCGTCGCCCTTCAGGAAGTAGGCGTTGCCCAGCTCCACCAGCCCGCGCGCGGTCAGGCTCTCCATGCCGTTGGCGCGCGCCAGGTCGATGGCTTCGGTGGCATCGGTCTGCGCCTCGGAGAAATGGCTCATGCGCTGCTCCGCGGCGCTCAACGCCAGCAACACCACAATCTGCTGCGCCTGGCTGCCGATGTGACGCGACAGTTCCAGCGCCTGCTCCAGCGAGGCGCGCGCCTCCGCGGTTTTCCCCAGCCGGTTGGCCAGCACGGCCCGCTGGTAGAGCACCTCCGAAACGCCTTCGAAATTGGAAAGGCTGCGGTAGATGGGCTCGGCTTTGGCGAAGGCTTCGGCGGCTTTGGCCTGATCCATCTGGCGCCCGTAGAGAATCGCGAGGCGCAGCCACGCCGCCGGATTCTGCGATTGACGCCCGGCCGCTTCGCGATAGGAGTCCACCGCTTCCTTGAGTTTTTCGTTCTTCTCCAAGGCGCGGCCCAGATCCAGATAGGCGTCCGCCTTGCCGGAATCGGCGGTTCGCCCCACGATCTCGCGATACCCAACGACGGCGCCCGGGAAGTCGCCCGTCAGCGTCATCTGGAGCGCCTGCAAGTACGACTCCTCGACGCGCGTGAGCCGCGGATGCGAGCCGGGTGGCGACGCGCGCAGCATTTCCTCCCTGGCCTTGTCGGTGAAGTCGAGTTCGAACCACGCCTCCGCCAGGCGAGCGTGCGCCATCGTGAACCGCGGGTCGCGTTCCACGGCCTGCTCCAGCGCCTTGCTGGCTTTGTAATAGGTTCCGTCGCGCAGCGCCGTGAGGCCTTCCTGATACCAACGAAGGGCTTCCGGCTGGGCCTGGTACCGTCCGCCCGGCCACAGCCAAAATCCCGCCAGGATGAGCGCGGCTATCACCGCCAACGCCACCATGGTGCTGGTGCGCGAGCGCCGCAGCGGCCCGGCCAGTGTCCGCAGACTTCCGAGCGCCGTGCTCAAGTGGCTCTGGCGCGTACCCGGTGGCACGGCCAGTAGTTCCGTCTCCTGGGTGTCGCGTTGCGATAGGGCTGCCCGCTCCGCCCGCAGATCGACGATCATTTCGCCGGCCGATTGATACCGCGCTTGCGGATTCTTCGCCAGCGCCTTCAAGGCAACGCGGTCCAATGACTCCGGAATCTGCGGGTTCAGTTGCGAAGGCGGCGGCGGCTCGACGTGCAGCACGGCCGCCATAATATCCACCGAATTCGTCCCTGAAAAAGGCGGCCGCCCAGTCAAACACTCATAGAACACACTCCCCAGGGAAAACAGATCGCTGCGTGGAGCCAGCGGCGCTTCCCGCGCCTGCTCCGGCGACATGTACAAAGGCGTGCCAAGGACCATGCCCGCGGCCGTTTCCGCCGACGTCTCCCGCTGCGTCTGGCTGGCGTCGGGCTGGGCGCCCGCCCCGAACTGTTTGGCCAACCCGAAATCCAGCACTTTTACCTGGCCGCGCTCGTTGATAACGATGTTGCCCGGCTTGATGTCGCGGTGCACGATTCCGTGCCGGTGCGCCTCCGCCAGCGCTTCCGCGACTTCTTCGACGATCCGCAGCGCTTGCGCGACCGACGTCCCGCCGCGGTGCAGCAGCCGCGAAAGATCCTCGCCGGCGACCAGTTCCATCACGATAAACGGCTGTCCGGTGGCGGTTTCGCCGTAGTCGTAAATGCGGGCGATGTGCGGATGATTCAGCGCGGAAGCCGCGCGCGCCTCACGCAGGAAGCGGGCGCGATATTGCTCGTCCTCCGGCGCCGCCGTGGAAAATTTGATGGCCACCTGGCGGGCCAGGTGCGTATCTTCCGCCAGATACACCACGCCCATGCCGCCATGGCCAAGCCTGCTGAGTATGCGGTAATGGGAAACGGTCTCGCCGACCATGCGGAATTCTCATTCTCCGCTAACGCCCGCGGCAATACAAGTTCTGACCTCACCGCGGAGACGCGGAGAAAACTGAGGAGTCGGGGTGAGCCCGCTGAGGTGCCGGCGCCCTTATCGAGGTTCTTGGTTCTCTCGTGTTTTCTCAGCGTCTCCGCGTTGAAAAATCCGCCTCCCTCGCATTTACAATGGTTCTATGAAAACTTTTGCCGTCGTGCTTGCCGCGACCGCCGCACTCATGGCCGGGTCCACTGCCAACACCAATGGGAACACTTACGGGGAACCGCATGCGCCGGTGGTGATCGAGATCTTTAGCGATTTCCAGTGCCCCGCCTGCAAGACCCTTCACGACGATACGTTTCAGCTCATCATGCGCGATTACGTCGTGCCCGGAAAAGTCTACCTCATCTACCGCTATTTTCCCCTGCCGATGCATCCCTTCGGCCGTCCCTGCGCTGAGTTCGCCTGTGCCGCCTCGCGGATTGGCCGCTATCAAAAAGTGGCCGATGCCCTCTTCGCCCAGCAGTCGAATATTTCCATGTCCGGCAAAGTGGAAGACGTCGTCAACAGCGTCCTTACGGCTACCGAAGCCAAAAAGGTGAAGAGCCTTTTGCACGATCCCGGCGTGCAGCGCGAAATCCAGACCGATCTCGACGAGGGCAAATTGGTCCCGGTGACCGGCACTCCCACCCTCTGGATCACGCATGGCGGAAAAAGCCAGGTGGTTTCCTTTCCCATCAACTACTCGCTGCTGAAGTCCTATCTGGATGCCCTTCTGGCAAAGAAGTAAGTGCATATACAATAGGAAGATGAAGCTCTACACGATTGCGCTGGTGGCGCTGCTGCCCTGTCTGGCGGCCACTCCGGATGTCGACAAAGGCAAAACTCTGGGGCTGCCCGCCGCGCCCATCCGCATGGAGATTTTCAGCGACTTCACCTGCCCGCACTGCCGCCTGCAGCATGAAGAAACCCTGCCGCTGCTGATGAAGGAATTCGTGGTCCCCGGCAAACTTTACATCATCGACCGCGCTTTTCCCCTCACCGGTCCGGGACACCAGTATTCGCGCGAGGCTTTCGGCTACGCCGTAGCGGCGGCCCGCATTGGCAAGTATCAGGAAGTCGCCGACGCGCTCTACGCCCATCAGTTGACGTGGGCCGTGGCCGGCAACGTCTGGGACTGCGTCTCCGCCGTGCTTAAGAATCCCGCCGATCAGAAAAGAGTCAAGGACCTTTCCAAGGATCCCGGCGT
Organism: Bryobacteraceae bacterium; assembly: GCA_050014595.1. Taxonomy (GTDB): domain Bacteria; phylum Acidobacteriota; class Terriglobia; order Bryobacterales; family Bryobacteraceae; genus PALSA-129. The sequence goes on along the minus strand of JBEKDA010000001.1, from coordinate 50,503 downwards.
GCTGGCCGAGATCGAATCCGAATTTCAGGAAGGCGTGCAGGCCGGAATCAACGAGACGCCCACGATCATTGTGACCGTCGGCGGCAAGCGCTATCCGCTGCCGCCCGCGCCCAACTACGAACTATTGAGGTCTATGCTCAATGGATTTTTACCAAAATAGAGTGCTCCGCGGGATCGCGTTGGCGCTGCGGGTCGTGCTCGGCGCCGTCTTTGTTTACGCCGGCTACGTCAAGCTCCGCGTGCCCTGGGCGTTCTTTGCGATGTCAATCGATGCGTACCACATAGTGCCATTTCGGTATCTTCATCCGCTGGCGGTCGCGATTCCCTGGTTCGAGGTCGCTGTTGGCTTGTTGCTGATCTTGGGCCGCTTCCTGCGCTTCTCCGCGGCCGTGGTTTCGCTGACCCTGGCGACTTTCTTCGCCGCCATGCTCCATGCTTTCCTCAACCACCAGGCAATCGATTGCGGTTGCTTCAGTCCGGGAGGCGATCCGATCTCGAAGTGGACGCTGCTGCGCGATGGTTCGATGCTGGCCGGCTCGCTGTTCCTGACGTGGATGGCTCTCCGCGGCCCGCGCCGGATGGCGTAATGGCCGATTCGGAAGTCTCCGCCCGCGAACTCGCCTACCACGAAAAACTCTACTCCGGCTTCGCGCAAGCGCATTTCGCGCGGCCCGCGGTTCGCGCTCTGCGGCGCCATATGGTGGACCGCATCCGCTCGCTCACCGGCGTTGGCTCGCGCTCCCGCGTCCTGAGCCTGGGCTGCGGCATCGGCGACACCGAACTCCTGCTGGCGCCGCACGTCGGAGAGATGGTGGGTGTCGACCTGTCGCCCGCGGCCATCCGCCAAGCCAGCGCCGACGCCGCCAGCGCCGGCATTACCAACGTCCGCTTCGCATTGGGCAGCGACGCTCCCGGACGCTATGACGCCATCGTCGCCGTTTTCTTCCTGCACCATCTGCCGGATGCCGCGCTGGCCGCGTTGCCCGAACGGCTTCGCCGGCGCCTCGCGCCCGGCGGCGTCTTCTACTCGCTCGACCCGAGCCGCCGCCGCCTTTCAGGAACCATCGGCCGGTTGCTGGTTCCCGGCCTCATGAAAAAATACCAGACGCCCGACGAGCGCGAACTCGATCCCGAAGCCACGCGCGATCTCTTCGGCAGCGGATTCGACGCGCGCGTCGAGATGTATGATTTCGGATCGTCGCCGCTCGCCGGCTTGCTTCCCGGCTGGGCCGCCGGATACCGCGCCGCGCGCGCCGTGGATGACTGCCTGCTGCGCCTGTCGCCCCTGCGCGCCCGCGGCAGCAACTTCGAGATTATCGCCCGCTCCCGCCCGTAATCTCTTCCACGGTGGCGAGGCGCCCGCCGCCGGCCACAATCTCCTCGATGGCGCGCCGCGATCCCTCCGGCGTGAGGGCTTCGATCGCGTCAGTCACCAGATCCACCGTCTGGCCGCGCTGCAGCAATCCGCGCGCCGCATACAGGACGCAGATCTCCGTCACGACGCCGTAGAGCACGTAGCGGCCGGCCTTCAGGCCGTCCAGCACGCGCGTGAGATTGGGCGCCAGGAAAATATCCACCGTCTGCTTCTCCACGACGATCTGCTGCGCGCCTTCGATCTCAATGGTGGCGGGACCGGCCTCCCGGCCGGTCGTTGGCGGGCTGAAGCCCGCCCCACCTTGCCGGCCGGCCAGGAGGCCGGTCCCACTCGGAACGGTCACGCGCCGCTCCAGCAGCGTGGATTCGGCCTTGTGCTGGCCGGTGGTACCGGCGATGCAGTGGTGCGGCCACTGGGCGAACTCTCGGTCGTTCTCGCTATGCGCGTCGGTGGTGGAGACCACCGGCATGCCCCGCGCCGCGGCGAAGCGGTTCAGCCGCGCGATGGCGCCCAGAATCCGTTCGGCTCCCGGCACGTACAGCGCGCCCGAGGGAAACAGGAAATCCAGTTGCGAATCGACGTCGACGAATACTGTTCTCATCCCAGCAGATTATGGCGGGTGCGCTCGATCAGCTCGCGCAGTTCGCGGCTGAAAATCACCGGCCACGGCTCCCCTGTTTCCAATTGTCGCAAAGCCGGCGGCATCTTCGACAGGCATTCCGAGGCACGCTGCCGCGCCTGGCCGAGGGTGGGAAGCGGTTCCACCAACCGGCCGCCCAGGATCACCGGCCGAAGCAGCGCTTCGCCTTTGCCGCACTCGCCGGAGCGCGCAATCACGTCACGCGCCGCATCGCGGAATACCTGCTTCGCGCCGGGGTAGGACGGCTTATCTTCGCTATACTTCGCCGTATAACGGTGGATGCCGGAAATTTCCAGCTCCACCAGTTTGTAGACCGCGCTCAAATTGGGAGCGTCCGCGGAGGTGGCCAGTTGGGTGCCCACGCCGAAGGCGTCGATGGGCGCGCCCGCCTTCACCAGTTCGCGAATGCGGTATTCGTCCAGATCGCCGCTGGCCATGATCCTGGCTTCGCGCAGGCCGCCCGCATCGAGGATCTCGCGCACCTGCCGCGAAAGCGCCAGAAAATCTCCGCTATCGAGGCGCACGCCCCCGAGCGGGCTGCCCCCTTGCGCCGCAAGCCGCGCGCCTCCCAGCGTTTCGTAGGTATCGATCAATTGTACGGAGGCTTCGCCCAGCACCCGCTGCAACTGGCGGAAAGCCTCCTTTTCGCCGCAGAACGACATCACCCAGGAATGGCCCGAGGTCCCCATCACGGGAATGCCGAATCGATACCCGGCCAGGGTGTTGCTGGTGCCGGCACAGCCGCCGATGTAAGCCGCCCGCGCTCCCAGCACGCCCGCCTCGGGAGTGTGCGCGCGCCGCGTGCCGAACTCCACCACGTCGCGCCCGGCCGCCGCTTCCACCGTGCGCGCCGCCTTGGTCGCGATCATCGACTGAAAGGCGACCATCGATAGCAGGTACGTTTCCGGAATCTGGGCTTCGATGATGGGGGCGCGGATGGTCAGAAACGGCTCGTCCGGAAACAGCGGGGTGCCCTCGGGCGCGGCAAACAGGTCTCCCGTGAAACGAAAATTACGGAGGTAGTCGAAGAAGGCGTCGGGCGCCAGGCGGAACTGCGCGAGGCCGCGCAAGTAGGCGATTTCATCCGCCGTGAAGCTGAGGTTGAGCAGGTATTCCACCACCTGCGGCAGCCCCGCCGCCAGCATGAAGTTGCGTTGGAGCGGCAGACGCCGGAGAGTGAATTCGAAGGTGGCTTTCTCCGCCGCCTTGCCGGCCTCGAAGTAGCCGGCCGCCATCGTCAGTTCGTAGAGGTCGGTAAGAAGGCCGTTCATGATGTTAGTAGGACAGGCCTCCTGGCCTGTCTTTGCGCGGCAGATTCGGAATGACAGGCCACGAGGCCTGTCCTACTTCTTCTTGGCCGGCTCGGGCGCGGCTTCCTTCACGTCGGACGCCGCTTTGAGCAGATCGTCCACCGCCTTCCCGTCTAGTTCATAGATGCTCGGCTCGCCTTCGCGTTGCGCGAAATATGCGGTTCCCTGCTTGCGGACGGTCACTTTTTCCACGCGCTTGCCGCTGTTGGAAGTCACGGTGGCTTCGAAAACCACGTCGCCCGCGCCCTGATCGGGGAACTTGGCGGCCGCCAGGTCGCGCAGCTTGTCGATCAGGTTCTGCACGCTGGAATTATCCATGGTCTTCGCGCCGGCCATCCACTTGTCGCCGCTCTTGGTGTAGGTAACCGCCTTGAGCTCCACCTTGGTCGGATCGCTGAAACCGAAATCGAAAAGCTTCTTGTTGCGGAAATCGTCGAGCCCTTTGTCGGTTGCGTCGCCGATATCGGCCGGAACTTTGAACACGCCTTCCACCACGGAACTCTTGGCGTAGTAGTTCTTGTCTTTGTCCTTGCGCACGTCCAGCGTCTGATCGCCCGAGTTATCTGACAATACGGCGGTCGCCACCTTCGTGCCGGAGGCGAATGCCGCGGCCGCCTTTTTGGCGTCTTCGTCGGAAACCGCGGGGTCCATGCGCGCGTCCCGCAGCTTCGAGATCAGCGCTTCCACCTGCGAACTGTCGGCGCGTAGCGGCCGCGGCTTCAGGATTTGCCACTCGTTCTGCCCGTTCTTGCCGAACTCCATGGTGCTCCCCTTGCCGGTCAACTGCACGCGCGTCAGCTTGTCGGAATCGAAGGTCAGCAGCCGCTTGTCGCGCAGATCGTTGACGCTCTTGTCGAGACTGGTCTTCACGTAGCTCGCCACCGTGAACACGCGCGGGTCGCCGCCCAGTTTGGCGTACGAGCCCGAATTGGTGGGCGTCGAATCGCCTATCAGCGCTTCGGCCGTCTTGCCGTCTTTCTTAGTGATGGTGATATCGAGCGTGGGAATGTTGAGGCCGTAGGGGGCCAGATCCGTGGCATTCGGTTCGATGGTCTTGTCCGCCGTGAGCGCTCCCAGGGTCGAGACGATGGAACCAACCGTATCCTGATCGGCGGCCAGCGGCTTGGGCTCTGCCAACCGCCATTTGCCGTTCTCGCGTTTCAGATCCTCGACTTCGCCGGTGAGTTTCTTGATGCGGATTTCCTGAAACTGGTCGTCGGAAATCGTCAACAGTTTGGTGGTGGTGTCGGTGGCGGACTTCGCCGGATTAGCCGCCTGCTTCTTATTCGACCACCAGATCAGGCCGCCCAGCACCGCCAGAGCGACCACGGCAACCAGCAGCCCTTTGGGCCTCATGCGCTACCTCCGCTTCCACCACGTGGCCATGCCGATGGCGACCACGCCGAGGGGGAAGATCACGAAGCTCAACCAGAAGATGGTCGACAGCCTCTGCGTGGTGAGCGTCAGCGGCCGGTCTTCGGGCTCCTTCGGGCGAATCGAGATCAGGTCTTCGTCGGAAGACAGCCAGTTGATCATGTTGCCCAGCAGGTCCCGGTTGCCCAGCGAGCGCGAACCCAGGATGCTGTTCTGCGCCCACAGCGAAGTGCTCACCACGATAAACCTGCCCGGCGTCGCGCCGTTGTACGTGCCGGCCGCACCCATAGTCAGCGGGCCTTTCTTGCCCTTCTTCGGATCGATGGCTCCGCCCGGCCCGATGCCGGTCACGGCCACGCTATCCTCGGTGGTTCCAAACAGTTTCGAAACGGTGGTCTTATCGCCGGATTTGGTATCGAGGGATCGCGCCAGCGGATAAGCCGTGGGCACGCGGGTGAGCGGTTGCGTGATGGGATGCGATTCGTAGGAGAGCAGCACCGGAACCTCCGGCGGCAGCCCGAAAAGCTGCCCCATGCCGCTGAGATCGAGCACCAGGTCCTTGTTCACGGTGACGCCCCAATCGGCCAGCACTTTGGTGAAGGCGGCGTTCTCCGCGGCCGCCTCGTCCCGTCCCAGGCGAATCACGTTGTCCAGCATGATCAGCTCGCGCCCGCCGCTTTCTTCGTAACTCTTGAGGGCGTCCACCGCCGCGGCGGTATAGTCCAACTGCGGCCCGCCTACGATCAGAACGGTGCAGTCTTTCGGCACTTCCGTGGCTGCCGCAGCGGGCGCCTGGCCCACCACTACCGGCTTGCTCGCGTCCGGCGCCGCCGCCTTGAAATCCACCGCGCGGACTTTGTAGTTATCGCGCTCCAGTAACTGCTTCAGGAGCGCGTAGCCGCCCGACTGCTGGTCGTCGATGCTGTGCTCGCCCGCCGCGTTCAGCACGCACACGTTGCGCTCGCCCGATTTGAGCGAGCGGATGATGGCGCCCGTGATCTCTTCTTCGGAGAGGCTCTTGGCGGCTTCTCTGCGCGCGCCACTCGAGATCAGCACCGGCGAATCCGGCCGGTATCCGGCAGCCTTCGCGATGGCCGGTTTCCGCTCCGCATCCACGTACGTCACGTGAAATTTGGGCGACAGCGCCGCGTACCGATCCAGGACGTCGCGCGCGTTCGGAAAGGACCCGGTATCGCCGAAGTAAGTCGCGGTAATGTCTTGCTTCAGTCCCCGGACCACCTTCAGAGTCTGGTCGGACAGGCTGAACTGCTTATTGGCGGTGGAATCGTACGACTTGTCGTAGCGGTTCGCCAGAAAATTCACCGCCGCCAGCACCGCCAGGATCACCACGATGTAGGTGACGGCGTAGGTCCAATACTTAGTCTGTCTTGCCTTCAGCCACTTGGCATTCATATTAGGCCCTCCACCGCAGCGATTCCATGGATCGCGAGGTTAGGAACAAGGAGAAGAAAATCATGGATAAGTAGAAGACCACGTCCTTGCTGTCGAGCACCCCTTTGCTGAAATTCTCCATGTGGGTCACGATCGAAAGGTAGTTGATCACCTGGGAGAACGCCGTACTTTCAAAGGCCGTAAACCAGCTCAGCAGCCACAGCAGCAGGCACACGAAGAACGTGACGCCGCCGGCCACGATCTGGTTGCGCGTGGTGGTGGATACGAACGTGCCGATGGCCAGCAGGCATCCGCCCTGCAGCAACAGCCCCAGGTAAGCCACCAGCACCGGCTTCAGATCGGGCTTGCCCCACATGAATAACATGGCGATGTTGAGGACCGACATCCCCAGCACGCACATGTACAGCAGCACCGCGCCGCACCACTTGCCCAGGATGATTTCGATATCTTTCACCGGCGAGGTGAGCAGCAGTTCGATGGTCCCGGTGCGCTTTTCCTCGGCCACCAGCCGCATGGTGATCATGGGAATCAGGAACAGCGCGATGGTTCCGGCAAAGCCCAGCAGCGGCCGGATCACCTGCTCGTTCACGCTCATGGGCTGTTGCTGGCCCATCATCTGGGCGCGGAATCCCAGTTGCACCATGTCGCGCGTGGCGGTGTAAAAACCAAATCCGAAGATGAGCCCGAACAGCGCCATCACCGCATAGCCGATGGGCGAAACGAAATAACCCTTGAATTCCTTGAAACAGATGAGAAGTATGTTCTTCATTTCCTGGCTCCTTCGACTTCCTGCGGGGCGTTGTCGCCGCCGGCGTCTTTTTCGGTGGCCGTCAACTGCAGGAAGATATCCTCCAGGCTCAGCCCGACCGGGCGAAGTTCGCTCAGGTTCCAGCCCGAGTTCACCACGGTGCGCGCCAGTTCGGCGCGAATGTGGCGGCCCTGCAGGCTCTCCACTTCAAAAATCAGCCGGCCGTTCCTGGAATCTTTCATCACCACGCGGCTCACGCCCGAAACCACTTCCAGGCGCTGCTGCACTTCCGACGGATCCGGATGGCCGTCCGGGGCCTCCACTTCGAGCGCCACCGCCTCCGATCCGCGCAACCGGTTGGTCAGGTTGGCCACCGAATCAATCGCCACCAGCTTTCCCTGGTTGATGATGATGACCCGCTCGCAGGAATTCTCCACTTCCGGCAGAATGTGGGTGCTCAGAATGATGGTGTGATCGCCCGCCAGGGATTTCAGCAGCTCGCGGATTTCGATGATCTGCTTGGGATCGAGGCCCGAGGTGGGCTCGTCCAGGATCAGGACTTCGGGATTGTGGATAATCGCCTGCGCCAGGCCCACGCGCTGCCGGAAACCTTTCGAGAGCTTCCCGATCAGCTTGTTGCGCACATCGCCCACCGCGCAACGCCCCACCACTTGATCCACGCGCTTGGCGATATCGGCGGAAGAGATGCCCTTGAGCTGCCCCACAAATCTGAGGTATTCCGACACCTCCATTTCCGGATACAGCGGCGGCGTCTCCGGCAGATAGCCGATCCGTTTCTTGACCTCCATGGGGTTCTCCAGCACGTCGAAGCCGGCCACCGAGGCCGTCCCCGCCGTGGGAGGCAGGAAGCAGGTGAGGACTCTCATGGTGGTAGTCTTCCCCGCCCCGTTGGGGCCCAGGAATCCCACGATCTGTCCTTTTTCCACTTCGAAGGAAATGTTATCGACCGCCACAGTTCGGGCGTATCGCTTGGTCAGGCCCTCGACTTTGATCATATTGTTTTGTTCCAGATCACAGCAGACACGGAAGTCGCCGCTTGGGCGGAGAATGCTTCACAAGAACCCGCTCAAGCGGCCTTTATCAAGGTGAAACTTTATGATACGGACGCAGGGGAAGGCTTGTCAAATGAAGCGGCGCTTCGGCCTGGGCGGCGGTGGTTACGGTTCTGAATGCCAATTCACCGCTGAGGCGCGGAGACGCGGAGAAAACGGATGGAGAAACAAGCAAGTCAAAACCTGAGCGCGCAGAGGAGGCGGAGGAAACTGTGTCACTCCCCCAGGATCTCATCGGCGCTGAGTGCGCAAGCTGGCGGAACTGACAGGGGAAATGCCGACCGAAGCCGTTCGGGCCGCTGTGGGTAGAATTTGCGGTTCAGCGACAGAGGCGCAACGCGAGATAACACCGGGCGCCGACACGACGACGCGGCACGCACGAGTGCGTGCGCTACTGAAACCGGAACGAGCGCGCCAGCACCCACATCCCGGCCAGCGCGGCCGCCGTGAGCACCAGGAAGTGCGGGACCACTTCGGCGGGCGACGCGCCGAAGTTCACCAGCTTGTGCAGCGCGTCCATGGTCAGGCCCGTGGGCAGAAACAGCGCCAGCTTTTGCGCCCACAACGGGGTAACCTCGATGGGCCACCAGCAACCGCCCAGGCCCGCCAGGACGTTGCTCAAGATCACGCCGAACCCGATCACCTGGCCTTCGGTCCGCCCGAAGTTGCCGAGCAGCATTCCCAGCGTGGCCGCCAGCGCGCCATAGGCCAGCAGAACCAGCGCCACCGCCGGCAGGTTGCTGCCCCACCGCATGTGGAAAATTACGGTGCCCGCGATCATGGCGAAGGCGATCTGGATGACACCCACCGCCATGCGCGCGCCCCACTTGCCGGCCACTACCGCGCCGCGCGACATGGGCGAGGACGCCAGGCGCCGCAGAATGCCCTGGTGGCGTTCGATGGTCAGGCTCACCGCGCCGCTGGTGAACATCACGAGCAACGTGAACATCACCATGGTGCCCGGCACCGATTGCTCGAACCCGGTGGGCGGATCGATGCGCCGGCCGGCCGTCTTCACTTCGAGCGTGAGCGTGCGGGGTTCGCGCTCCAATGCGGCGAATCGTTCCTTGGTGGCCTCTCCGCCGCCGGCCGTCACCACCACCAGATCGGCCAGCACGGTGTAGACCGCGCGCGTCAGCCGCACGCGGTCGTAATCGGCGCCTACGTCCTTGCCAGTGCGCGTGAGGCGGATTTTTTGCGGCTTGCCCGCCAGCACGGCATCGGTGAAACCGGCCGGGATCTCGAGGCGCGTGCGGAACTCTTCGAACTCCCGGCGTGTCTCCGGCCGCACCACGCGATAGTTGGCTGCCTTCAGGCGGTCGATCACCTGCCCAGCCAGAAAGCCCGCATCCGCCGGCACGCTCACGGCGATGGGATCTCTGGCATCTCCGCCTCCGGCGTTCTTTGTGATGGTCCCGATGAAGTAGAAAAAAATCACCGGCATCACGAACGTCCAGAGGATGGTCTCGCGACGCGTCAGCAGGTAGCGGGCGTCCATGCGTGCCAGGAATAGAGCATCTCGCAACATCAGACCAGGAAACCCGAGCGCAAACGGCGCAGCGCCACGATGAACATCACGGCGCTCACTACGGTCAATCCGGCAACGGCCACGGCCAGTTTCCGCGCATCGATGTCTCCGGAGAGGATGGCCTGGAACTGGGTGATGGCCCAGCCGTTGGGCGTCAGCCGGCCGATGCGCGCCATCCAGGCGGGCATCCACTCAAACGGGAAAAAGCATCCGCCGATCATGGCCAGCGGAAACACGATCAGGTTGCCCATCACGCTGGCGGCGCGCGCGGTGGAGGCCGCCAGCGCCACCACCAGCATCATCAGGAACAGCGCGCAGCCGGCGAAGGTCAGCCACATTGCCGCAGCGGGTAAATTCGGCACCGGCACGCCCGCAATCGCGCGCGAGGCCTCGAGGCCGACCAGCGCCACCAGCGCAAACACGGTCGCCACAAAAATCAGCCGCCCCGCCAGAAACGCCCCCAGCGGCGCCGGCGAAACCGCCAGCCGCCGCAGCGTTCCCATCAGCCGCTCTTTCCAGATGTCGAACGCCAGGCTGTTGGCGACCATGAGCAGGCCCATAAAGATCATGCTCGGCAGAAACATCGCCGCGAAACTCTTGCTCTCGCCCGGCTCCGCCACCACCTCCGTCTCCAGATCCATCGCCAGCGGATACAGATACCGCCGCAGGCTGGTCACCAGGTGATTGATGGAGACGCTGACCGAGGCGATCAACTCATCGGCCGGCGCATTCCGGGTGTCGAACGCGCGCAGTTGGTCTCCGGCCACGTGCTCCACGTAGAAGGCGCCGTCCACCATGATCGACAAGCTTTCCTGAACGATCTGCGGCAGAATCCTCTGCGACGGGTTGGTAAAGAGCAGCAACTGGAACGGCCGGTTGCGAAGAAAGGCTTCCTGAAAACCGGCCGGAATAATCAGCAAAGCAGAGCCATCGCCGCCATTGATGCGCGCGCGGCCGTCGGCTTGCGCGACCTTTTCCACCAACAACATCTTGTCCAGCGGGTCGCGGTTGAAGACCCCCAGCAGCAGGTTGCTGGCCACGCTCGAGTCTTCGTCGGCCACCAGCAGCCGGCCTTGCGGCGCAGCCTGGCCGCGCCCGAAGACCAGGCTCATCATGACCGCCAGAATCAGCGGGATGGCCAGCGAGGTGGCGAGCGAAAACGGATCGCGACGCACGCGGCTCCAATCCTTGCGCAGCGAGATCCACAGGAACCGCATGGCTATTCCCGCAGCTCCTTGCCGGTCAACTTGATGAACAGGCTTTCCAGGCTGGGCTGCGTTAGGGTGGTGCCGCGCACTTCCGAGCCGGCGGCGGCCAGCGCCGCGAAAATGGCCGGCAAGCGGCGCGAAGCTTCCGGCAGGGCGAGAATCAGCAGCTCCGCATCGGCCTGAAGCACCTCGATGCCATCGATGTGGGCCAGCGCCGCTTTGGCCGCCTCGGCCTGGAAACTCCCCGAAAGCCGCAGCAGATCGCGCTCCGCCAGCATGGCGCGCAACTCAACCAGCGTGCCGGCGGCGATGATGCGGCCGTGGTCGACAATCGCCAGCCGGTCGCAGAGCGACTCGGCTTCCGCCATGTAGTGCGTGGTGTAGAGCACGCAGGCCCCGTCGCGCGCCTGCGCCCGCACCAGATCGAGGAGGCGCACGCGGCTCTGCGGATCGACCCCCACGGTGGGCTCGTCCAGCAGCAGGACCTTGGGTTGGTGGATGATGCCGCACGCGAAATTCAACCGCCGCTTCATCCCGCCGCTGAAGCGCTTCACCGGCTCGCGCGTGCGGTCCTCGAGCCCGGTGAGCTCCAACACCTTTCGCATGCGTTCACCGAGCGCCGGCTGCCGCATGCCCTGCGCGCCGCCCCAGTACGCCAGGTTCTCCACCGCCGAGAGATCTTCGTACAGCGAAATCTCCTGCGGCACCACGCCGAGCACGCGCCGCGACGCCGGGCCATCGCGCACGGCGTCGTGGCCGTCCACCCGCACGTGCCCGGAACTGGGCGTCAGCAGCCCGGAAATGCAACTGATGATGGTGGTTTTGCCCGCGCCATTGGGGCCGAGAAGGCCGAAGATTTCGCCACGGGCAGCGGTGAAGGAAACTCCGTCCACGGCGGTCAGGTCCCCGAAGGATTTGCGAAGCTGCGCGACTTCAATCATGCGTGAGACCAAAGTAACATGGGAGGCGCTTGGCAGCGCTCGACGGGCGACCAGACGCCGGGATTTCCGCTGAACCGGCGAAATCGCGCGACGACCCGTGCCGGCGGCGCGGGCAGGCGGCGCCGCCCGCCCCACCAATTTGGCTTACTGGGGGGCGTTGCCGGGCGAAAGCGCCTGGCCCACTCTGACCGCGCCGCCTGGCGGTGCTGGGGATTCTGATGGCGGCGACGGCGGCGATGGTGCTGCGGAAGGGCCACGGGCGCACGGTCTAGAAATAAACGCCGTCGACGGAAACTCCGGGGAGATCGTGCGCGGCTTGCGCCTGAAGGTCCTGGCACAAGCGATTGAGGTTCTCAGCGGCCTTGAGAAATGTGAAGGAGGCCTGGTTGTTGGGTCCGTATACGCTGACGACGACCTTGCAGAGTTCCTGAAGCCGCGCATTGGCGGCTCGCAACTCGCGGCCCAGTTCCCGGTGCTCTTCCAGAGTTAAGGGGACGGGGGCTTGCGGGCGCACGCCGAACCCTCCGAAGCAGAATCCATGGCAACAGTCTGATGGCCGCCCCGGGACTGATACGCAAGGGCGCTGGGCCTTAGTGGCGGTCCTCTTCAGGTCAGTTTAGCATAGCCTCGGCGAGCCGCCGGGCGCTTTGGCCCGGGCGGCGCGGCAGGAGCGTCTTTTCAGAGAGGCACTTGGCACAGTTTTTGAAGCGATGGTAAGGCGCTGCTTTGCGGGACGGACGGAGGGAGTGGATTACTCGGCGCCGACGGCCGAGCACCTGGAAGCGACGACGCTGGTGCAGTCGGCGATGGATGAGTGGAGCGCCAAAGCGCGGGAAGGCGGGCCGAAGGGGCCACTCGACCCGCGGGAGGACGCGCCCGGCGCGTGTGCGGTGGTGCTGCTGTGACTTGCTACAATCCGAGGGATGGCAAACGACATTTACGCGGTATTCGACACGACGGAAGGCAAGTTCAAAATCAAGCTTTTGGCGGATAAGACTCCTCGTACGGTGGAGAACTTCGTCAGCCTGGCGGAAGGCACCAAGACCGGGAAGCCGTTTTATGACGGCACCATTTTCCACCGCGTGATTCCGGATTTCATGATCCAGGGAGGCGATCCGGAAGGCACGGGACGCGGCGGCCCGGGATACAAATTCGCAGACGAGTTCCACAAGGACCTGAAACACGCCAAGGCAGGCATTCTGTCGATGGCCAATGCCGGGCCGAATACCAACGGAAGCCAGTTTTTTATCACGGTGGCGGCGACTCCCTGGCTGGACAACAAGCACAGCGTTTTCGGCGAAGTGACCGAAGGGTATGAGGTGGTCGAGAAGATCTCGCACGTGCCGCGGGGGGCGCAGGACCGTCCGGTGAAGGAAGTCGTCGTGAATTCCGTAAAGATCGAGCGGGTGTAGAAGACGCGAGCAGGCCGGCGGCGCCGCCGGCCGCGGACCAGCGGGTCCGCCCCGCAATTTGAGGCAAGCGCTTTGAGATTGGCGATCTTCGGCGGGACGTTCGACCCGATTCACAAGGGACACCTTGCGATCGCGCGGAAGGCGGCACGGCATTTCCGCCTGGACCGCGTGCTGTTCGTGCCGGCGTACCATCCTCCTCACAAAGCGGGCGTGACGAATGCGACTTATGACGACCGCGTGCGGATGGCGGATCTGGCCTGCGGCGGGCGGGCGAGGTTCGAGGTGTCGCGCCTGGAAGAGGGCACGGAGCGGAGTTATTCGATCGATACGATAGAAAAAGTGGCGCGAATGGCGCCGTCGGACGAGCTGTGCTTTTTGATCGGCGCGGACGCGTTTGGGGAAGTCCGGACCTGGCGGCGATGGCGGGACGTGGCGCGCGCGGTGCGGTTTCTGGTAGTGAGCCGGCCGGGGTGGGAGTACGAGACTCCGGCGGAAGTGACACTGGAGCGGCTCGACACGGTGGTTTTGCCGATTTCGTCGTCGGAGGTCCGCAAAGCCCTGGCCGCAGGCAAGCGGCCGGAGGAGGTGCCGCGACGGGTTCTCGATTACATTCTGAAGCATGGCCTGTACGGCACGGGGAAAAAGCGGCGGAGCTCCGCGTAAACTGATTGGGATGCGCCGCGCTAACCAAGGGCTTGGCCCTTGAAATCCCTCCGGGATTTGGAAGTCAGAAGCCAGAAGTGCAACGGCGGCGGGGTCTTGGCATGTCATGACCGAGGAATTGTTGAAGCAGTTTGTTCAGGAATAACCGGCAGAAAAGCTAGGAGGCTATGGCCACAGCCACGGTCTCGTGCTCGTCGGGTTGGTTGGAAATCAGGTTCTGGAGCGCTTCGAGCGCTTCCACCACCCGCTCGAGGTAATCCTCGTTGCGCGCAATGGATGTCTGGATCGATTGGATGGCGTGAGCCTGGCCCTGGGCCGCCTGTTGGATAGCGTGGACTTCGCCCGCGAGCCCGATCTGCAGCGCCGCTATCTCCCGTTCGGTCGATTCCGCCGCTTGCGCGGCCGACTGCGCGAAGTGGTCCACCCGCTGTTGCGACGCTTCCAGGCACTTCTCCACTCCGGCGAACTGCAACTGCACATCGTCGAGCACGGTCGTTAGCGCCTGCGCCAGTTCGTTGGTCCGCGCGGTCACCGCCCGCTCCAATTCGGCCAGCAAGTTCGCCTGCCCCTCCAGCTCGGCGCGCACCGCCGCCTCCAGCCCCTGGTGGCGCGACCACACGCCCGGTTCGCTCTGGCGCTCGGCAATCGCCAGGAGTCTCAGCTCCATCTGCACCTGCTGCATCCGCTGCCAGCGCGCCGCCGGATCCTTCGCCAGGCACTGTTTCGCCAACTGGTCCAGTCCCTCGTGGCCAATCGGTGAAAAGCCTTTCGCCATGATCTCTTCTTCGAGCGCTTCCGGGTTGTCGGCCAGGAAGGCATGCCGCCCCGTCGCCATCTCATAGAGCACCGCGCCGAAGGCGAAGATGTCCGTTCTGGCGTCAACCGGCTCGCCCCGCTGGATCTCGGGCGCGGTATAGGGCGTCAGGTCTTCCCACGCGCCGGGCGTGGCCGGCAGCAATCGGGCGCTCGACTGGCTCACCTGAATGAGCTCCGGCGTCAGGGCGCCATGGCATCGGCCGTCGGCGTGAATGCGCCGTAGCGCGCTGCCAATATTCAAGGCGTAACGGATCGTGTCGGAAACCGAAATCCGGTTTTCCGCGAGGAGTTGGGTTAGAGGTTGGAGATCGTGGGTCATGTGCATGTACTTTTTCGCGTTCTCCGTAAAGATTACCGGATCTCTCGCCAATCGCCAAGTCAACCAAACGGAATGAACGTAGGGGGGCCTAATGAAATGAACGTACTGCCCGTACATTGACTTTGGTTAACATCGCCGGACCGGGATATGTCAGGATGTCTGTGTGGAATCCCGCTTAATTGAAGTCCCGGCCGGCATGGATGCCGGCACCATCATCCCTGTCTCCATGCTGCGCGGCGACCGCCCCGGGCCCGTTCTGGCGCTCATCGCCGGCAATCACGGCTACGAATACCCGCCCGTCCTGGCGCTGCAGAAGTTTTCCGGCCTGATCCGCCCCGCCGAAATCGGCGGCTCCATCCTTATGGTTCACGTGGCGAATATGCCGTCTTTCCTGGGCCGCACGGTTTACTTCAGTCCCATCGACGGCAAGAATCTCAATCGTGTCTATCCGGGCCGCCCCGACGGGTCCGTCTCGGAGCGAATCGCCTTCGCCATTACCACCGAGGTCATCGAAAAAGCCGACTACGTCCTGGACCTCCACTGCGGCGACGGCAACGAGTGGCTGCGTCCCTATGTCTATCAGGCCGTCACCGGCCAGCCCGAGATCGATGCCGCCATCGCCCGCCTGGTCTTCGCGTTTGGAATCGACCACGTGGTGGTCGACCGCAACCGCCCCACCGATCCTACCCGCTCCCTTTACTGCTCCACCACCGCCATCACGCGCGGCAAGCCCGCCGTCACCATCGAAAGCGGCGCCCTCGGCATGACCGACGACGAATCCGTCGACCGCATCCTCACCGGCATCTTCGGCGTCTTGCGCGAACTCGGCATGTGTGAGTCCGGACCGCCCCCGCTCGTCCGCGCCACCTGGCTGGACCCCACCGCCGTCTTGACCAGCCCCGAATCCGGCATCCTCTATCCCAAGGTCGACCGCGACCAGACCGTGGCCGCAGGCGACCTCATCGCTCTGGTCACCGACTTTTTCGGAAACCAGATAGCCGAAGTGCGCGCCCCCATCGCCGGCCTGGTGCTCTACGTCGTCACCACCCCGCCCATCACGAAAGGCCAGCCCGTAGCCTGCATCGGTACGCCGACCAGCAGCGCGCCGTAATATTACCGGGGGCTCTCAGCCCAATGCCACATACTTTTTCAGCATCGGGAGCGCTGCGGAATTTGTGGGGCAGACCCCCTGGTCTGCGCCTGGTCTGCGCGGGTCCCCCTGGACCCGCTCGCCCGCCGAAGAATCAAGTCCTTTGACCACTGCGGGAGGCCGACGGGGCCTCGGCCGCAGTCCAGGGGGGACTGCCCCACGATTCCGGGTTAACCCGCCCCGGAACGGGGCGAAAGATGCACCCGAGCCCAGATTCTTACGCCCCGTTCCGGGGCTAACGCGTCTTGCGCACGGTTCCCAGTGCTGGCGCACTGGCTATTCTCTGGCGTCCCTCGGACTCGGGCGGCGGAAGAATCGTCGCGGCCTGCGAAGAAAACAAGGCATTGTAATACGACGGCCTACTGCGTGATGATCTGCGCCGATTCGCTCTTCAGCGTCAAGGTTGTCGAGGAAATCGGAATCAGCAGCGTTTTGAAGTTGTAGGTCAGTTGCACCTGTACGGTGCTGCCCGGACTGTTGTTCGGGCTCCACGTCACGCCCACCGTCAACTGCGTGTTGTCGAGCGCCGCCAGGTTGGCTAGCGCGTCCGCCTGGACATCCGCCAGCGCGGCCGCGTGGCCGCTCGTGCTTCCCCGCGTGGCTGCCCACCGCGCCGCGCGATGCGCCGCAAACGCGATGGAATTATAAGCGAACCCCATGCGGCCGAAATCCGCGATCCCCATCAGCAGAATCAGAAACGCCGTCGTGACTAACGCCGATTCCACCATCGTGCTTCCGCGCCGTCTCACTGGGCCCTCATACGCACGGTGGTCGAGACCGCTCCCGCAAAGGGCACCAGCGAGTAGCTGAAGATGGGCGTCGCGGTGGTCGACGCCGTCACTTGCGCGTATACCCGCACCGGGCCGGATGAGCAACTGCCGGTGCAGCTCACCGTCGTCGAGTCCGAACACTGGCAGGTTTTCACCGCCGTCGCGGTAAGCCCGTGAACATCCGGCGCCGCATTCAGAGCGGCGTTCTGCATGCCCAATGGATTCGACGCGTTGGCCGCGCCCAGGCTGCCGTACTGCGCTCCCGCCCGCGCCGCGTCGGCCACCGAAATGGCCGTGCGCATCACCAGCGTGTAATCCAGCACGCCCGCCAGCAGCAGCAAGATCAGCGGCAACATGACTGCAAACTCCACTAACGCTGTGCCCCGTTTCCTGGCCATGGCTATTCGCTCAATGTGGCGCCGCCCTTCACCGGCGATCCGCCGGAAAGCGACGAGTAGTCGTTGTTCAGCACGCTGCCGCCGGAGAAGTTGACCGTATCGGCCACGATGATGGTATAGGCGCTCGAAGAGCCGCCCGAATACGACAGACCGGTCGTCGGGAAATAGAGAGTCCCGTTTAAGATCGAGCTCGCCCCGCCGGAAAACGAGCTCGCCGCGCCCGCCCCCACACTGGGGTCCTCGAAAAACAAAATCCCCGCCAGCGAACCCGTGGTGGGCGCGCTCAGCGTTACCGTCGTGCCCCCGCTCAGCGAGATCGGCCCGTAACCGTAGCCCGCCGCCGCCGTGTTGAAGAAGGTCACACCCGAGCCGGTTATCGTGGAACCGCCGCTCACCGATAACCCTCCGCCCTTAATGATGTATGTGCCCGCGTTAAACGTCACCTTCGAGCCGCCGCTGATCGAGATGCCCGCGCAATAGGTTCCCGGCGAAAGCGTGGCCGTGGCCCCGCCCGAAACGCTCTTGCTCGTGTAGGTGCAACCTCCTACCGACGGCTTCGGCAGGGATGAAAGCGGATCGCTCGACGCCGCCACACCCGTCACCGGCGCCGGACTCACCGTCGAGCCGCCGCTCACCGTGTCTTTCCCGGTCAGGTCGATATGGGCAGCCGTCACCGTCGAGCCGCCGCTCACCGACATCGCCGTGGCGCTCGAGGAATCCACCATAATGCCGCAGTTGACTTGCACATTGACGCCGCCGCTCGCGCTGAATGCCCCGCTCGCCGCCGGATCAAGCGCGTAAAGACAGTTCGTTCCGCTGCCCAACTGCGCCACCGCCCGCGCCTGCACCGTGCCGGAAAAGATGCCGATCACTTCCATGAAAAATGTGGGCACGTTTTGCGAGATCAGGACTTCCACCGCGCTGGAATTTCCCGTCGAATAGCCCGTTGCCGGAGGGTTGTTCACGGTGATGGCGACTCCGTTCGAGCCGTCCGTGAACCCGTTGGCCGCCGCATCCCCCTTGGCCGCCGCGACCAGATTCGTCGAGCCGCTCGCCCGCAGTTCCTGCGCCCCACCCACGGCCGCCGCATCCGCCGCCGTCTGCATGCGCGTCTTGACGTATTCTTCGTATCCGACGTCGATCCCCAGGCCGAGGAATGACAGCAGGACCACCAGGCTCACCAGCGTGGTGACCACGACGTATCCCCGCCGCCCGCACGCCCGGGCTGTCCCCATGACCGCGTTCATGGCTCTTACGCCTCGACTCTACCAGCGCCGGCCCGCCCTGCCAATCGGGTGCCCGTCTGAATCTCGGCGGATCATCCCCTTAGGAGGCCGCTGAAAGAGTCCGAAAAAAGCATATTGAGCCGCCGATCAACGCTGATGAACGCCCATAAACCAATTCTCTTCAATCCGCATTCATGTGTGTTTATCGGGGCCAGCCATGCTTTGGCCTTTGGGGCAAGCTCTCAGCTCCCGATCCGGTTCGGCGCCATCGGGTTAATTACCGATCCGTCCGCCGCCAGCGTTCCCGGCGGATACGTCATCCCTGCAATGGCCGGCCCGATCACGTTCGGCTGAAAAGTTGGCGTCTCGCCCGGGAAATCTCCGGTCCCGCTCAGAAAGGCCACCATCTGGTCGTTGTAGCTCGTGATGGCCCCGCCCTGATTGATTTCCTGCGTCAAATCCGCGGCCAGTTGCTGCACACCGTATCCACCGAACTTCGCATAGTACGCGAGATCCGCCGCATTCACCGTCTGGCCGCTCGGCAATTGTATGAAATTGGCCTTGATTTCCGTGGTGGTCGCATCGGACGAAGCAAACGGGACTTTCTGCACCACCGTGCCTCCCAGCAGCGTCGCCAGTTGCTGCGCCGTCTGATCGGAAGCGTAATACGCCGGCGAGTTGAAAATCGTGCCGGCGGGCGTGTTTTCCACCAATTGCGAAGGATTCATATAAGTGGGCTGGAACGAACCGTTCATGATGGCGCTGATCAACGCGCCGATCCCCGGCTGCGCCGGCACCGTCACGGGCGTCGAACTCCCAGTGCTCGCGGCGGTCACCGCTGGTGTGGCCGTCACCAGGCCCGCGAGCGGGTTCACGGGCGCCACCTCCGTGGCGGCCGCCGCCGTGGCAGTGGCGCTCGCCGGGTTCGCCGGCGGCGGCCCGCACGTCACCCAACTGGCGAGCGGGTTCACGGGCGCCACCTCCGTGGCGGCCGCCGCCGTGGCAGTGGCGCTCGCCGGGTTCGCCGGCGGCGGCCCGCACGTCACCCAACTGGCGAGCGGGTTCACCGTTACTGTCGTGGTCTTCGCGGTGACCGGCGCCGCAGGCGCTTTGACGGCCACCCCTTCGCCCGAACTCGCAGCCGGAAGCCGGCTGGTCACCAGGGCGGCGAAGGGATTCACCGCTTTGCTGGTCTGTCCCGAGGTTGTCGATCCCGTTTGCGCGCTGTGGGTCTGCGCCGGAACTCGCGCCGGAGTCGTCAGAGTAACCGAATGCTGAGCGATCTTCATGTTGCCATCCTTCTCTCTTCTTCCATCGGCGGAACCGCAGAATCCCTGCACCCCGCCGTGTCACGAAACTCATTAGTGCAATTGCGTAACCAAAACCGCGACCCCCGGTATTCCTCTTCGAAGGAGTGACCCCCATGAAGCTCGCCGTGCTTGCACTATTGCTGATGGCCCCGGCCTTTTCCAAAGACTGGCGCACCGACCGCCAGGCTTACCGGCGCGCGGTTGCCGAAACCCGCGCGCTGCGGCGGGAAGCGCGAAGGGAAGTCCTGCGCGCCCGCAGGGAAGCCCGCCGCGAGATGGAGCGCTATCGCCTCGAACTGCGCCGCGAGCTGCGCGGCGCCATCGTGCGCCAGCACGCCGATACGGCTGGAATGCATCGCCTCTTTTAGCAGGTTTTAGCAGGTTGTGGAAAAAAGGGCCTGGACAGGCCAGGAGGCCTGTCCTACTGGCGGTACCATGGCCTCTATGCACGCCCGCGTCGCCGCCGCTTACGAACGCATCCGCCCCTTGGTCCGCGAGACTCCGGTGGAAGAGTCCGCCGCTCTGGCCGGTGACTCCGGGGCCACGGTCTTACTGAAGCTCGAACACCTCCAGCACACCGGCTCCTTCAAGTTCCGCGGAGCTTCCCATAAGATCGCGCTCCTCACCGCGGAGCAGGCCGCCCGCGGCGTGGTAGCCGCTTCCAACGGCAACCACGGCCTGGGCATCGCAGCCGCCGCCCGCGCGCGTTCCATCGCCGCCGAAGTCTTCGTCTCCTCCAGCGTCGCCCCAGCCAAAGCCCGGCGCATCGAATCGCTCGGCGCGCGCATCCGGACGGCCGGCTCGGACCCCCTCACCGCCGAGCTCGCCGCGCGCCACGCCGCAGAATCCTCCGGCCGGGTCTTCATCTCTCCATACAATGATCTCGATGTGGTGGCCGGCCAAGGCACCATAGCCGTGGAACTCGACCGCCAGGCGCCGCACCTCGACGCAGTCTTCGTGGCGGTGGGCGGCGGAGGCCTCATCGCGGGCATCGGTGGCTTCCTCAAGTCGGTTTCCCCCGCCACGCAAATCATCGGATGCTGGCCCGAAAACTCTCCCGTCCTCTACCAGTGCCTGCAGGCCGGCCAGGTGATCGACGTTCCCGAAAAACCCACTCTTTCCGAGAGCACCTCCGGCGGCCTCGAACCCCATTCCGTCACTCTCGAACTCTGCCGTAACACCATCGACCGCGCCATTTTTGTGTCGGAAGACGAAATTCTGGCGGCGATGCGGCTGGTCCTCGAAGCCGAACACTGGGTGATCGAAGGCGCGGCCGCCCTAGCCGTGGCCGCTTTCCGCCAGGACGCCCACCGCTGGGCCGGCAAGACCGTCGCCATCGTCCTGTGCGGCCGGAACGTCTCCCCCGAAGTCTGGCGCCGGGTTGTGTAACCCCAGCCACGCCGCGTCCGCCTTAAAGGACTACCCGGAATTGCATATACTACATCCCTGGTAATCATGAAACGCACCTTTTTGTTCCTCCTTCCAGCCACCGTCGTCTGTGCGGGGCTGGCGTTCGCCCAACCGGCCTCCGCGCCGCGGCTCACCCCGGAACTCTTTCACGAAATCCAGATGCGCAACATTTCCGGGACGTTTACTTCCGGGCGCATCGCCGACGTGGCCGTCGACCCCCACAATCGCGACATCTGGTACGTCGCGACGGCCTCCGGCGGCCTCTGGAAAACCACCAATCGGGGCATCACCTTCAATCCGATCTTCGATAACGGCGGCTCCTACTCGCTCGGCTGCGTCACGGTCGATCCGAACAACCCCGATACCGTCTGGCTGGGCACCGGCGAGAACCAAGCCCAACGCGCCATCGGCTATGGCGACGGCATTTACAAGAGCACCGACGCCGGCCGCACCTGGAAGAACATGGGGCTCAAGAACTCCGAGCACATCGCCAAGATCCTCATCGACAAGCGCGATTCCAAGGTCATGTGGGTCGCCGTGCAGGGGCCGCTCTTTGCGTCCGGCGGCGACCGCGGCTTGTACAAGACCACCGACGGCGGCCAGACCTGGAGGGCCGTGCTCCAGATCTCCGAAAACACCGGCATCACCGATATCGATATCGATCCGCGCAACCCGGATGTGATCTACGCGGCTGCTTACCAGCGCCGCCGCAACACCAGCGTGGTGGTGGCCGGTGGCCCGGAGGCCGGCATCTTCAAGACCGGCGACGGCGGCGCGCACTGGACCCAACTCAAAGACGGCCTGCCCACCGTGGACATGGGGCGCATCGCGCTGGCCATTTCGCCGCAGAAGCCCGACGTGGTGTACGCCTTCATCATGACCGCCAAGGTCAACAAGATGAGCGGCTACTACCGGTCCGACGACGCCGGCGCCCACTTCGCCCGCGGGGCTTTCTTCGAAGTCCAGGACCCCGAATACTATGGCGAAATCTTCGCCGACCCCTCGCAATACGACCGCGTCTATGGCATGGACATCAACGTCTTCGTCACCGAAGACGGCGGCAAGACCATCCAGCGCGCCGGCTGGGGAGTCCACTCCGATAACCACGCCCTGGTCTTCGATCCGGCCGACCCGCAGCACCTGATCGAAGGCAACGACGGCGGCCTCTATGAGTCCTACGACCATGGCCGCACCTGGCGCCACTTCAACAACATTCCGGTGACGCAGTTCTATCGCGTGTCGGTGGACAACGGCCTGCCGTTCTACAACGTCTACGGCGGCACGCAGGACAACGGCTCCCAGGGCGTCCCCTCGCGGACTTCCAACCGCGCCGGCATCCGCACTTCCGATTGGATGAACACCGGCGGCGGCGATGGCTACCAGTCGCGCGCCGACCGGGACGATGCCTCCATCGTCTACACCTGCTCCCAGCAGATCAACTGCGTGCGCCTGGACCTCAAGACCGGCATCAGCACGAGCATCAACCCGCAAGCCGGCCGCGGCGGGCGCGGCGGGCAGACGCAAGCAACGCCGCCACCGGGCAAAGTCGACGACCCCAAGCTGCGCTCGCGCTGGGACATTCCCTTCATCGTCAGCCCGCACAGCCACACGCGCCTGTACATCGCCGGCAACCGGCTGATGCGCAGCGACGATAGCGGCGCGTCCTGGAAGCTGGTTTCGCCCGATCTCACGCGCGCCATCGACCGCGACACCGTCCCGGTGATGGGCAAGGTCTGGGGCGCCGACGCGGTTTGGAAAAACGAATTCACCGACGAATACGGCACCGGCACCGCGCTGGCCGAGTCGCCGCTCAAAGAAGGACTGCTCTTCGTCGGCACCGACGACGGCCTGGTGCAGATCTCCGAAGACGGCTCGCAGACCTGGCGCAAGATCGACAAGTTCCCGGACGTCCCCGATCTCACTTACGTCACCGACGTCCACCCTTCGCCCACCGATGTCAATACCCTCTACGTCACGCTCAACGATTTCCAACGCGGCAATTTCAAGCCGTACGTTCTCAAGTCCACCGACCTCGGCCGCACCTGGACCTCCATCGCCGGCGATCTCCCCGATCGCGATCCCGCCTGGACCATCGTGCAGGATCACATCAATCCCCGGCTCCTCTTCGTGGGAACCGAGTTCGGCCTTTCTTTCAGCATCGATGGCGGCGCGCACTGGATCAAGATCGCCAACGGCATGCCCACCATCACCATTCGCGACCTGGAAATCCAGCGCCGCGAGAGCGATCTGGCCGCCGCTTCGTTCGGACGCGGTTTCTTCATCCTCGACGACTATTCCGCGCTCCGCCAGATCACTCCGCAAGCGCTTACCTCCGAAGGCGCCCTGTTCGCGCCCGGCCGCAAGGCGCGCCAGTTCGACGAGATCGGTTACTACCGCGCCCAGGGCGACAACATCGCTTCTCCCAACCCGGCTTTCGGCGCGATGCTCACCTACTATCTGCGCGACGATCTAGCCAGCACCGGCGGAGCCGACGCCCCCAAGTACGTCCTGCAAATCGCCGATTCGACCGGCAAGATGGTCCGCCAGATCGACGCCTCCACGCGCGCCGGGCTGCACCGGGCAGCCTGGGATCTGCGAGAAACCCCACCAGCCAATGCGGGCGGCCGTGGGGGCCGCGGTGGCGGTGGTGGCGGCGGCCGTGGCGGCGCTGCCGCAGCCGGTGACGCCGGTGCGGCCGGCGCTGGCGCGGCAGGTGATGTGGGCGCAGCCGGTGCTGCTGGTGCAGGAGCTGGCGCAGCCGGTGGCCGTGGTGGTCGCGGCGGACGCGGCGATGCCGCTGGCGCAGGCGCCGGCGATGCAGCCGACACCGGTGACCCCGCAGCCCAAGCCGGCCGCGGCGGTGGTGGTGGCGGCGGATTCGGCGGCCGTGGCGGCCGCGGCGGCGCCGCGGTCAAACCCGGCATCTACACCGTCACACTCGGCAAACTGGCCGGAACGAATTTCACTCCCCTGGGCCAGCCCCAGAAAGTGGAAGTCGTCCCGCTCGAAGCCTCGAACCGTTAAAGCAACGGCCCTTCATGGCTGCAGCCTGCGAGCCCGCCTTCCCGGCGGGCTCAATGGCCTAACCTATTGAGACTCGCTGCATACAGTTACACTCGGCGGCCTATGCGGGGCAGGACGGTATCCTGCGCTCCGGTTGGCAACCGGCGCTGGGCGGCCATTTGGAAACGTCCGCCGCGGGTTACCAACCTGGTTCTTCTTTTGTACACGCGGGTCTGATCCGCTACACTTGAACAGATAGAGCCGTGAGCAAGAGCCTTCCGTTGATGCTGCGCCACGCAATGTATAACCTGCGTGGCGGATTTTTGATTCGCCCGCTGATCATCGCGCTGACGCTGGGCTGCGCGGGCGCATTCCTGTCGTGGTCGGAAGAGGAGTTCCCAGCCGCCAGCGCCTGGGTGCCCACGGTCCTATTCCCCTCGCACGCCGACCCGCAAGTCGCCCAGGTCATTCTGGCGGGCATCGCCGCCTCCATCATGACGGTGGTGTCCATCGTGTTCGCCATCCTGCTGATGACGCTCACCCTGGCATCCATGCAGTTCTCACCGCGCATCATCGTCAGCTTTTCCAGGGACCGCGTGACGCAATGGACGCTCGGTATCTTCCTCGGCACCTTCTCGTACTGCATGGCGGCGCTCCCGGCGGCGCGCTCGCTGCCTCACCCCTTCGCGCCAGTGGCCACCGTCCTGGGCGCGATGGTGCTGGCGCTGGCCTGTGTCGGTTTGCTGCTCTTTTTCATTCACCACATCTCGCAGGCCATCAGTGTCAATCACATCGTCGACAGAATCGCGGAAGAGACGGAAGCCATGATCGATGAGATCATGCCCTCGCCGCACCGGCTGAACCGTCTGAAGGATGCCGAACCGCTCCGCCCCAACCCGATCGAGGTGGCCGTTTCGAGCGATGATTCCGGCTACATCCGCTTCATCGATACGCGACGCCTGGTTGCGCTTGCCAGACACTACCACGTCAGCATCCGCGTTCTGCGGCGGGTCGGCCACTTCGTTCCGGCTGGAATCCCGCTGATGATGGTCTCCAAGGGGAACCGCCTGCCCCCCGAAGGAGCCGCCGAGTTGCTTGCCACGTTCGACTTCGGCCCCACCAGAACGTTGCAGCAGGATGTCGAGTTTGGCGTCTTGCAGATGGTCGATATTGCGTTGAAGGCGATCTCGCCCGCCGTCAACGACCCGACCACCGCCATCACCTGCGTCGATCAGTTGAGCCGCATTCTAATCCGCTTCGCGTCCCGGGAGCCGCCGGATGAGCTGCTCTACGATCCGCCGGGCGTGGTTCGCGCCAGCATTGGATGGATCCGCTTCGAGCGCCTGCTGGACGCAGCCTTTGAGCAGATCCGCATGTATTCGAAGACGGATGTGGCCGTCAGCTTGCGGTTGCTGCGAGCCCTCGGTGACATCGCCGCCTCGACGCCCGATCCGGAGTTCCGCCGGATACTCGCCGAGCGCGGAATGCGGATAGCGGCAGGCTGCGCCGAAAAGCTGGGCGAAGAGGAGATGAGAGAGTTGCGCGCCCGCCAGGCCACGCTGGAGAGCTTCACCCTGATCTCGCAGCCGTAGATCGGGGCGGTGCCGCCTGCAGTCCTTATTGCTCCGTGATCACGCGCAAGCTCGTCTCGGCTGTCCCCACGCTCGCCCGCAGCATCCGCATCAGGCTCGTCATGCGCGGCTCCCCGGGACCAAACTCCGGGCAGACCGTCGCGGTCGTACACGCCCAGTCCGGCCACTGCGGCGGCGCCGCGGTGAATCCGATCAGTTTCAATTGGTCCGAACCGGCGGGCGGAGTCACCTGAACCACAAATTCCACCGGCTGATTTGGCGTCTGCGGACCGCGCTCGCCCGCTTGCGAGCCCGGGAACAGCACGGTCACGCGTCCGTCCTTGTTGATGCCCAACAAGAGCAGATATGCCCGGCGCTCCGTGCCGATGCGGAACTTCACTCGCTCCCCGATCCGGAACAACGAGCGCAAGCGATCATATCCCGTTTCCGCCGAAAGCTCGACATCGATCTTCACGTTGAAATCCTGGGCCGGATTCGACCAGAACCGCAGTTGGGCCAGTTGGCCTTGCGCCCGCACACGCGACGCCACCGCACTGACCTCCTGGAGCGGGAGGCTCTGCACCAGGACGCCGCTCGCGTCATAGATTCCCCACTGGTTTCCCACCGGCCGCACCAGCAGATCGTACGGTCCGGTCACGATTTCAACGTCCGCCATCGCGCCGAGTTGGGCTCCCAGTTCCGGCGACGGACGATCGAGGCTCACCCGGATTCTGGAGCCCGCCTGGTCTCCGGCGGGCATCGGCACGGACGATTCGGGCAACGATGCGGCTCGCGCCCCCAGCACCGGTTGGTCCAGTGCGAACCCGGCCGCCGCCAGGATCTGAGGTTGATGCGGGTATTTCTCCATGTCGCGCCGTATGAAGCGGAACAGCTCGTCATAAGTGATCGACCCATCGCGGTTGGTGTCCCCCGCGCCGGCCAGGCCGGCCAGCAGGCTATTCGTAAATGCGCCGTGCGGTTTCCCGTCTACGGTCGGCCACTTGCGCATCAGAAAATCGGAACCGATGTCCACCGCCGCCTGGTCCTTGGAAGCGGCCGCGAACGAGACCACATTGGAATAGGGGTAAGCTCCGCCCTCTACGCCGCCGCTTGCCGGCATCCTCGCCGCATCCGCCGAGGCCGCGTCGCCAGCCTGCTTGTTCTGTTCCTGAACCCGCGCCACAAGGTTGATGCCGCGCACGGGCGCCGTGCTCCATACGCCCACGCTCTTCGCGGCGTTCTCGGAATAACAGGAGTCGAGCGCCACCAGGGCCTGCGCCCCCGGCGGAACCCGCGAGAGAATCGGGCGGAGGTCGCGCCGGCCGATGATCAAACTTTGCACGGCGGCCGGCAGACTCTCGAACGTCAGGTCGTAGGGAGCGAGCGCCCCGGAATCCGGCCCAATTACCGGTCTGAGCGACTGATTGTTCTTGTCGAACGCGCTGGTCCCATGGCCACTGAAATAAAAAAACAGGTGATCTCCCGCCCGGAGCTGATCCACTCTCCGACGGAGCGCATTGAGAATGTTCTCGCGGGTGGCCTGTTCGTTCAGCAACACCGTAACATTCGCCGCATCATAGCCCTGCCGGTGAACCAGCAGGTCCCGGAGCGCCTGGATATCGTACGCGGGGCCCTCCAGGTTGAGGCCATCCTGTTGGTAATGGCTCACTCCCGCCAGCACGGCGTACCGCTCGGCGTGGAGCGGCATGACGGCCAGAACCAGCGCGACTGGGAAGAGAAGCGGCCTCCGGTGAGCCATGCCGGGTCCTTTTTCGCCAGTTCTCAATGGACCGGCTGCTTAGGCAAATTAGCGGTCAGGTCGAAGGGCCTCCATCTGTACTTAAGGAGACGGTTGTTGGTGTCCGCGGTCTTTCCGACCGTGTCGGCGCCGACGGCGGACTTGTTCGTTGTATTCGATCCTCCAAGGCCCAGGCGCTTCAGGCCGGTGCCGATGACACTGCTGCTGTTCTTCACGGTGTTGGCCTTATCACTCGCTTCATTGCGCTTCTCGCCGGGCAACAGCGGCACCTCGGCCATGGTCGTGCAGACATTCCCGCCTGGACACGGCGTCCCGGTGCGGCCCTTCACGCCCATAATCTCCGCACCCTTCAGGGATACCGCCACGTCGATGAGCTCACGGTTCGGTCCATTCCCCTCGAAGTAGCGATAGCCGGTCTCTGCGTCCTTTACCGGCGTCTCCGCTACATCGATAAAAGGAGCCAGGGTCTTGGCGTCCACCAAAGTCAACTGCTTGTCCTGGAGTAACGCGAAGAACGACCGGTTCGATCCCACCTCCCGCAGAATCGGGGAATCCGAGTCTACCTTACTCACCGCTGCCGGCGGCTTGATCTCCTCGGGCTTCGGCGGAGCCGCGGTGGCCAGCAGGAAGTCTCCGTTACGCTCGCCCACCGCGAACGGCTTCTGCACCCGGTCCTTCTTCATGGCGTGAGACAGGACCGCGCTTTCCACGTACTTCTCCAGGTCGTAAAACGTAACATATCCGTCTTTCCCCGCCGCCTTGCCGCGCAATCCTTCGAGCACATAATACGTGAAAATCCCGTGGCCGACATCCGGGTCTTCGAAGCTGAAGCCGCCTGGCCGCGTCGACAGCAACACCGAGAATCCCTCCGCCTCCCGGAACTGGGCGAAGGTGCGGGGCTCATCCGAAGACTTAGCTTCCGGATCGTTGCGGCACGCGTCCACCAGAATCACGCTGCGGCGGGCTCCGCTTGCCTTCATCAAACTCTCGACCTCGTCGAGCGGCAACGCCTGCTGTTCCACCTGGTCCAGGGAAGCGCCATAAGTCATCAGGTAGTTCTTGCCGCTCTTGGTTTGAAACCCGTGGCCGCTGAACCCAAACAGCAACGTGGCTTGAGTCGTCCCATCGAGCAACTGTTTGGAGTCCTGCAGCACCTTGCGGATGTTGTCCGCCGAAGCCTCGGTGCTCGAAATGAGCCAGACCTTGTAGCCCTGCCGTTCGAGCTCGCCCTTCAATTCGACTTCGTCGGCCAGCGTGAACCGCAGCGAATTGAGTCCGGAGTTGCGGTAGCTGGGCGCAACCAGGACCGCCACCCGGATCTCGCGCTCGAACTCATTCTTATATTGCGGGGTGACGTCAACGCGCGCGAAACCCTTCGGCGCCAATGCATCAGTGGGAGCCGCCGGCGTTGGAGCCGCTGTCGCTTTGGAAGCGGAAGATTTTTTGGCCGGAGGTGATTGCGGTCCGGACATGGTTGGTGTCTGAGCCCAAACGGCCGCCGCTGCGGTAAGAAACGCGCCCAGCGCCCACAGACGGCGCCAAGTCAAGGAATCGATTGAAGTGTACATCCGACTCAGTTTCCTTTCCCCCCCTCGTTGTTCCCCGTGTTCCCCGTAGGAAAGAGTGTACAGAGGGTTGGCGTGCAGTATATCACAAAACGAATCCGGGGCCTGAAAATCCATTCAGCCAAGGGGAGTCTTCGTCCTGACCTTAATCCGTCCGTAAGGGCCCGCTAATAAATCCCACTCGCCATTTGCTTCGCGCCGCGGCTTGTGCGACAACCGGGAGGAGGGTTCAACCCATGGGAGCTTCCCGAGCCGTTCTTTCCGCCGACGCCCTGCGCCAGCGCGCCGCCCAGGCGCCCGATTGGAAGGTGGTCGACCAGCATCACATGGCGCGCACCTTCAAGTTCCCCGATTTCGTGCAGGCGCTGGATTTCGTCAACCGCGTCGGCGCAGTGGCCGAACGCCAGGGCCATCACCCCGACATCCATCTCACCTGGGGCCGCGTGGATGTCGAATCCTGGACCCACGATGCCGGCGGCATCACCGAAAAAGATTTCCAGCTTGCAGCGGAAATCGACCGTCTCAAAACCTGAGTACACCGTTTCATCAATACACTCTCGTATTCCGCTAAGACCGCTCCCTCGCGGCTCGCAGTTCAGGCGCCGATCTCGTGTTTTCTCCCCGCCACGGCCTCGATCCGGCGGCGCGCCAGTTCCACGGCCGCTCGCGAAATATCGATCCCGATCCAGCGCCGCCCGTTCCGCTCCGCCGCCACCAGCGTCGTCCCACTGCCGCAATAGGCATCCAGCACCGTGTCGCCCTCCCGCGAGCACGCCAGGATGATCCGCTCCACCAGCGCCTCCGGCTTCTGCGTCGGGTATCCCACCCGCTCGGCGCTCGAGGCCTGCAGCGAATTGATATCCGTCCACCAATCCTCCGGCGCCTTCCCCTGGTCCAGGTAATACTTGTAGTAGCGCGTCTCACCCTTGCCGTTGCGCGTCCCGTAGACCAGCCGGTACTTGCGCCCGTCCGGGTCGGTCTCCATCCGCCCGCCGAAACTCTCCTTCCCGCTCCGCATCGCGACGCGTACCGCACTCGCGTCGAAATGGTATTGCGCCGACTTGCTGTAGAAGAAAATGATGTCGTGCTTGCGCCCGAACCATCGCTTGCTCCGGCCCCCGTGGCTGTAGCACCACACGATCTCGTTGCGGAATCCACCGCCCCGCGCGCTGAAGACTGCGTCCAGCATCAGCTTCAAATAGTGGCTGGCGGACGGATCGCAGTGGACGAACAAACTCCCGGCCGGCTTCAACACCCGCTCCATCTCCGCGACGCGCAGCCCCGTGTGGACCAGGTATGCCAGCAGGCTGCCACGCCCCACTACCGACGCCAGTCCAGCGATGAGCCCGCCCAACTTCGGCACGGTCAGAATGGCGCCGTAGCCCTCCGCCGCTCGCTCGTCCCACCGCCAGCGGTCCTGAAACGCCGCGCCGTAATTCCGCCCCGAATGGAACGGCGGATCGATATACGCCAGGTCCACCGACCCCGGCCGGATTTGGCGCTGCAAGACCTCCAGATTGTCTCCGCAATACAGCGCATTCTTCACGTTATTAGTCTCCCACTCCCTGCCAAATCGTGGTTAAATATAGCATCGAGCTGAAAGTGCGCTGGTGCGGAGTCTGCCTGTACGGGTCCGTCCGGCGCATCGCGAAAACAGAGGAGGTTCCATGTTTCTGAAAGTACTCGTAACGGCAGCCGCGGTGACGACCCTGGCGCTGGCCCAAGGTGGCGGCGATATGGGCGGCATGAGCGGCGGTGGAGGCGGCAGCCGGGGCGGTGGCGCCGGCAGCGAGATGAACGGCATGAGCGGCATGGGCAGCACCCGTCCCCAAAAAGAGTCCAAAGCCGACCAGATCGCCGGGAAACTCAAACTCTCCAAGGATCAGAAAACCGAGTTCGAAAGCATCCTCGAGGTCTCTTACCAGGATGCCGCCCAGGTCCGCGGCCAATTGGCGCAACAACGCGCCGAACTCGCCAATGCCACTCTCACGGGACAAAGCGCCGACCAAATCGCCCAGATCAGCAAAGCTTACACCACGGTCGAGGCCCAAATGACCGGGCTGGAAGTCAAAGCCTTTCAGAAGATTTATGCCCTTCTCAAGCCCAACCAAACCGCCCACGCGCCCGAGGCCTTCGACCTGATGGCCGGCATCCTGGACCCCGCGGCCGGCGGCCGCGGCATGGGTGGGATGGGTAGAGGTAGAGGCAGAGGCGGCAGGTAGTCGTCTTCAAGGAGATCTCATGCTTCGGAAATTATTGATCGCCGGTCTCGTTTTGGCCAGCATCGGCTTCGCACAAGGTAGCAGGGGTAGCCGTGGCGGCGGGGACACCTCCGGTGGCGGCATGATGGGCGCCGCCCCCGCCGGCAAGTTCGACACGATCGGCAACGCCCTCAATCTCAATAAGGATCAGAAAAAGGCCGTCAAGACCATGCTCGATGAAGCGGCCAAGGAGGCCACGCCCCTTCGCGACCAGCTCTCCAAGGCCCGCATTGCCATCGCCGATGCCATCCAGGCCAAGAAAAGCGACGACGAAATCACCCAGGGCGTCAACGCCTACGCCGCTCTATCCACCCAGATGAGCGCCTTGGAGATCAACACCTTCGCCAAGATCTACGCCGGTCTCGACGAGACGCAGAAGGCCAACAAAAACGGCGTCGGCATGGTCTTCGTCTTGATGAAGAATCTCTTCGCCACGAAGAACTGGAACGAAGACTGAGCGCGCAAGGGCTTCGCCCTTGCTATCCCTTCGGGATATGGAAGTCGGGAGTCAGAAGTCGAGGAAGCCGGAATATAGCCGGCTCTGGCTCCTGACTCCTAACTTCATTTACCGGTGCTCCGCGGTCGCCGCCAGCGTGCGATACGGCTTGCCCACTTCCTGCGCATCCACTACCGCAATCGCCGCCACGTGCACGATGTCGTTCACTTCCGACCCGCGCTGCAGCACGTGTACCGGTTTCGACAACCCCGTCAGCAGCGGCCCGATCAGTTCGCAGCCTCCGATGCGGTGCAGCAGCTTGTACGCGATATTCCCGGATTCCAGGTTCGGAAACACCAGCACGTTGGCCCCGCCCTTGAGCGTGCTGAACGGGTATGTCTCATCCACAATCTGCGGCACCACGGCCGTGTCCGCCTGCATTTCGCCGTCGACCATCAGTCCCGGCGCCCGCTGCCGCACCAGTTCCACGGCCCGCCGCACTTTGTCCGCCAGCGGATGCCGCGTGCTCCCGAAATTCGAGAACGACAGCATGGCCACCCGCGGCTCCTGGCTGAACCGGCAGGCTTTTTCGGCCGCCTGGATGGCAATCTCCGCCAGGTCTTCGGCCGTCGGCTCGATGTTCACCGTCGCATCCGCCAGGAAGTACATATCTCCCTTCGCCGAAATCAGCAGGTACACGCCGGCCACCTTTCGCAACTGCGGCCGCACTTCAATCACTTCGAGCGCCGGCCGGATGGTGTCCGGATAGTGCGTCGCGTACCCGCCGACCAACGCATCGGCATCGCCCAACCGCAGCATGACCGCGCCAAACGTGGTGTGATTCCGCAGTTTCTCCGCGGCTTCCGTGCGCGTTATGCCCTTGCGCTGCCGCAGGCTGTAAAACTCCTCCGTGTATTCGCCGAGGCGCGGGAATTTCAGCGGATCCACGATCTGCGCGCCCTCCAGGTGCAGGTGCAATTCCTCGATCCGCGCGCGGATCTTCGTTTCGTCGCCCAGCAGGATCGGCGTGGCGATTTTCTCGTCCAGCAGGATCTGGCACGCCCGCAGGATCTTGCCCTCTTCGCCTTCCGGGAAGACCACGCGTTTGGGCTGGTTTTGCGCCTTGTGGATCATGCCGCGCATCACTTCGTGGGCCTTGCCCAGGCGCTTCTCCAGCTCTTCGCGATACTGCTTGAGATCCACCGGCCGTTGCGCCACGCCGGTCTCCATGGCGGCCTGCGCCACCGCCGAGGCTTCCCAAATCAGCACGCGGGGATCGAACGGTTTCGGAATAATGTATTCCCGCCCGAACTCCAGTTTCTCCACTCCATACGCGCGCAGCACCGAATCGGGGACGTCTTCCTTGGCCAGCGCGGCCAGCGCGCGCGTCGCCGCCAGTTTCATCTCATCGTTGATGGTGGTGGCCCGCACATCCAGCGCGCCGCGGAAAATGAACGGGAAGCCCAGAACGTTATTCACCTGGTTTGGAAAGTCCGAGCGGCCCGTGGCCATAATCGCGTCGGGACGAGCGGCCAGCGCCACATCGTACGCGATCTCCGGATCCGGGTTGGCCATCGCGAAGATGATCGGGTTGGGAGCCATGCCTTTCGCCATCTCCGGCGTGCAGGCCCCGGCGCTCGAAAGCCCGAAGAATACATCCGCTCCCACCAGCGCTTCCCCCAGCGTGCGCGCGGCGGTCTTGGAGGCGAATCGCGCCTTGTAGGGATTCATGCCCGCGGTGCGCCCTTCGAAGATCACGCCCTTCGTGTCGCACATCACGATGTTCTCGATCCGCGCGCCCAACCGGACGTAGTGCGCGGCGCAGGAAATCGCCGCCGCTCCCGCGCCGTTGAACACGATCTTGATTTCCCCGATCTTCTTGCCGCTGATCTCGAGCGCATTCAGCAGTCCCGCGCCTGAAATGATGGCGGTGCCGTGTTGATCGTCGTGGAAGACCGGAATCTTCATGGTCTTCTTGAGTTGTTCCTCGATGTAGAAGCACTCCGGCGCTTTGATGTCTTCCAGGTTGATGCCACCGAAAGTCGGCTCCAGAATCTGGCAGGTGCGAATGATCTCCTCGGAATTCTTGGTGTCGAGCTCGATATCGAACACGTCGATATCCGCGAAGCGTTTAAACAGCACGCCCTTGCCTTCCATCACCGGCTTGCCCGCCAGCGCGCCGATATCCCCGAGGCCGAGCACCGCGGTCCCGTTGCTGATCACAGCGACCAGGTTGGCTTTAGCAGTGTACTTGTACACGAGGCTGGGATCGCGCTCGATTTCCAGGCATGGGACCGCCACGCCGGGGGTATAGGCCAGGCTCAAATCGCGCTGCGTGCGGCAGGGCTTGGTCGGAACGACTGAAACTTTCCCCGCAGGAGTTGAGGAATGGTACTCCAGGGCATCCTCAGGACGGATCGTCATATCAGAACCTTTCAAGATAATTATACTGAATTGTCTTAATTCTCAACACCTCTGATTATAGCCCCACGTCCCCGTGGAGTCACGGCGAATGCGGCACGGCTGTTACTATATTTCCTGCATGCAAAAAACCTACGCCTGGATCTACTGCCAGTACCGCGCCAACCGCCGCTCCCGGTAGCGGCCGCACTCCATGCCTCGCCGCGCTCCCCAGTCTTCGGCCCCAGCGAACCCCGCGCCGCGCTGGCTGCATCCGCTTACGCTTTGCCTGGCGGCCTTCCTCCTGCTCGCCTGGTTCTCCCCCGGAGCGGCCGATGGCGACACCTGGTGGCACCTCAAGACCGGCCAATACATTCTCCAGAACCACCGGCTCCCCATCCCCGATCCCTTCGCCTTCACCACCTACCTGGGCAAGCCGCTCTATGCCGGTGAGGAACATTCCCGCGATCTCTTCCTCTCCCACGAGTGGCTCACGCAAGTCCTCTTCTATAGCCTCTATTCCGCTGGCGGTTTCGCCGCCCTGGTGCTTTTCCGCGCCGCCGGCCTCACGCTTCTGTGCGCCATTGTAGGCTTCCTCGCCTACCGCCGCTCGCGAGGTTTCTACCGCTCGCTGGCCGCCGCTCTGCTCACCGCGAGTGTGGCCGTCAGTTACACTTCGGACCGCCCGTTCCTGGTTTCTTTCCTTCTTCTCGCGGCCACGCTCACGATTCTGGAACTGCGCCGCCCGCTCTGGCTGCTGCCTCCGCTCTTCGCTCTCTGGTCCAACTGCCACGGAGATTTCGTGCTCGGCTGGGCCGCCATGGGCGCGTATTACGCCGAAGCCTTGCTCATGCGCCGCCGCGGCACGCCCGTTCCCCGTGAAGGCTGGCTGTGGATCTGCTGCCCGCTGGCCATCGCCGCCTCCGGCCTCAACCCCAACGGCTTCCGCTCCGTCGAGTACCTGCTCACCTCCCATAACAGCCTCATCCAGTCGCGGGTATGGGAATGGAAGTCGCCAACTTTCTGGCCTCCCCAACCATTCAACGTGGTCCTCATCCTGGCGCTCGCCGTCCTGCTGCTGGCCCGGCGCCGCGTCCGCCCCGCGGATTGGATTTTGTTCGGCCTCTATGCCCTGGCGACCATCATCGCCGCCCGCAACCTCATGCTCACTGGCATCGTCGGCCCCATCCTCATTGCCGCGTACTTTCCCTGGCCCAAGGCACTGCCTCGCGCCCTGCCCAGGGCCCTCCAATACCTGGCGCCTCTGCTGCTCGCCGCCGCCGCCGCGGTGCCCATCGCCCGCGGCGACGCCTTCCAACTTCGCGCCATCACCTGGAACCGCCCCTCCGGTGCGGCCGATTTTCTTCTCGCTCACCCCACCACCGGCCGCCTGTTCAACAGTTACGACCAGGGCGGCTATCTGATTTGGCGCCTCGCCCCCCGCCAACCCGTCTTCATCGACGGCCGCGCGCTCAACGAATCCGTCTATGGCGATTTCCTCTCCATTGCCAACAATCACCCCGAGGCCGCCGCGCTGCTCACGCAGTACGGAATCGGCGTCATCCTCATGGAAGGCTTCGAAGACGTCACCGGCATTCTCTGGCCTTTGCCGCTCGCTCTGGCCGACCCAAGCCGCGACGATTGGAAACTGGTCTACTGGGATCGCCAGTCGTTCATCTTCATGCGCCATCCCCCGCCCGGGGTCGCGCCGCTCCCCTCGCTGCAGGTTCTCGCCGCCCTGGAAGCGCAATGCAGCGACCATATCGAGCACGACCCCGGCACTCCCGGTTGCACGGCCGAGTTAGCCAACCTCTTCGCCCGCATGGGCGACCGCGGCCGCTCCCGAAAATGGATGGCCACCGCCATGGCGTTCCGCTAATTCACCTAGCTCCGATCAGAGCCCCGGACGTAAGAGAGGGGTTGCCGCAAAGCCGCCAAATCGCCCGGTCGGAACGAATCGCGCCGCTTAGTGAAGGCCTCTATTGCTTGGCTTCCAGCTCCGCCCAGCGCGCATAGAGGCCCGCCACGCGTCCTTCGGCGGCCTGCAATTTCGCGTAGCAGGCTTGGAGGCGCGCACCATCCGAAACCACGTTGGGTGATTGCATCTCCGCGTGGACGGCTGCGAGTTGGCCTTCGGCTTCCAGAATCTGCGTCTCCATCTGTTCCCATTCGCGAGCTTCCAGGTAGGAGAGCTTCTTTTTGAAGATCGCTCCCTTACGGTCGAGCGACAAGTCGCGGCTCGGATCGGAGGCGGGCGGCGTGGGCCTTTCGGGCTTGGGCAGGTCGCGCCCCTGGGCCGCTTCCCACTGCCAGTAGTCGCTGTAGATCACTGCCCCGCCCTGTCCGTCCAGGCCCATTACCACCGTCGACACACGATCCAGCAGGTACCGGTCGTGCGTCACCAGAACCAGGGCGCCGGGAAACTCCATGAGGCTCTCCTCCAGCACTTCGAGCGTGGGGATGTCCAGATCGTTGGTCGGTTCGTCCAGCAGCAATAAGTCGGCCGGCTGCAGCATCAGGCGCGCGATCAGCACACGCGCCTGCTCGCCGCCGGAGAGGCTGGAAACCGGCTGGTCGAGCTGCCCGGCATCGAACAGGAAGCGCTTGGCCCAGCCGGCGACGTGGATGGGCCGGTCGCGGTAGATCACGTGATCGCCGTGCGCACCCAGTCCCTGGCGCAGCGTCTGCTCCGTGTCGAGTTGTTCCCTCGCCTGGTCGAAGTAGACAATCCGCAACGCCGGCGCGCGTTCGATCTCGCCGGCGTCCGGTTGCAGTTCGCCCGCCAGCAAACGGAGCAGCGTGGTCTTGCCGGTTCCGTTCCTGCCCAGCAGGCCCAGCCGCGTCCCCGGCGTCAGAGTGAAGCTGAGATCGCGGAACAATCGGCGCCCGCCCAGTTGCTTGCCGACCGCTTCCACGGAGACCAACCGTTTGGTCCGGCGGTCCGTGCCGGTGAAATCGACTTGCGTCACGCCTTTGACTCCGCGCGCTTCCAGATCGGAGAGCTCGCGCATCAGGCGGCCCGCTTCGTCGATGCGCGCTTTCGACTTGCCGGTGCGCGCCTTGGCCCCGCGCCGCAGCCATTCCACTTCGCGCCGCACCCGGTTGGCGAGCGATTCCTGCCGGCTCGATTGCGCCAGCAAGAACGCTTCCTTCTTTTCCAGGAACTGGCTGTACCCGCCCTCCACGCGGAAGATCCCCTCGGGATAGACGCGGTCGATTTCCGCCATGTCGTTCACCACGTTGTCCAGAAAATACCGGTCGTGGCTGATGACCACGCTGGCAAACGGCGCGGCGGCCAACAATTTCTCCAGCCACAGAATCCCTTCCAGGTCCAGGTGGTTGGTCGGCTCATCGAGGAACAGCAGGTCGGGCTGCGGGGCCAGCTCGCGCGCGATCGCCAGGCGGCGCTGCCAACCGCCGGAGAGCGAATCGGCGCGCACCGAGCCATCCGTGAATCCGGCGCGGCCGAGCGCCTGGCTGATCCGCCCGGCGCGCTCCAGATCCTCCAGCCGTTCCGCCGCAATGGCTTCGCCGATGATCCCGGCTGCGGTTTGGTCCCCGGGGAAATCGGTCTGTTGCGGCACATAGCCGATGCGCGTGTTGCGCCGCAGCGAGATCGATCCGGAATCGGGCTCCAGGCGGCCGGCCAGAATCTGCAGCAGCGTCGATTTGCCCGCGCCATTGGGGCCGATGAGCCCCAGCCGCTCGCCCTCGGAAATCCCCAACGAGATATTCTCGAAGAGCACGCGCGAGCCAAAGCTCTTGGAAAGCGAAGTGCAACTGGCAAGAAGTGGCATCAATGGCGGCCGGGAGACGAAGATTTCACCGCGGAGACCCGGAGGCGCGGAGAAGATAGAGAGAGATGCCGCGCCCTCATCCGCTTCCTCGACGCTGTCGGATTGTGACTCTGTAGTGAAACCTCATTCCTATTGTCTTTTCTCCGCGTCTCAGCGCCTCCGCGTTGAAAAAGTTTTCCGGACCGGCATTCCTTCGATTATCGCGCAGCTCCCCTCGGCGCATAATAGATCAATGCGCCGCGCACTCATCGCCGTGATCATCGCAAGCGGCGCCTGCGCCCAGACCCTCATTGACCCGGATCACGTCTCTACCGCCCTCAAGGAATTCGCCCCGCGTCCCGGCGCTGTTCCTCTCCGCTGCGAACTGGTCCCGGTCGCGCCAACCCTCGATTTCGCCTTCCGCTTCCGCGCCGGCTATACCTTCCGCCTGCCCGTCGGGCAGTACCAAACCGCCGGCCACGCCTGGTTCGTCCTCACCAAAATCACTCCCCGGAACGATGACCGCAAGCCCGCCTATCTCTTCACCCGCACCAACGCCGCCGAGATCGTCAAGACCGGCCTCAACTTCGAAGTCTCCGGCAGCTACCTGCTCGGCGAAGGCCGCTATGCGGTGGAATCCATTCTCTACGACGACAGCAGCCGCACCTGCAAACGCGCGTGGCAGATCGATGCCTCGCTCACCCGCCACGAGCGTGCCGTCCAGCTTTCCCTCCCGCCCTTCACCGTGCGCGATCTCCCCGGCATCCGCGCCTCCGATTGGAATCGCCCCTCCGGCGCCGCATCGCTCACTGTCCTTCTCAACGCGGCCCCGCTTTCGCCCCGCCGCACCCGCCTGCGCCCGGCCGACCGCAACCTCCTGCTCTCCGCCCTGGCCGCCATCGTCGGCCGCGTCCCCGCCGCTTCCGTGCGCCTGGTGGTCTTCAGTCTCGAAGCGCAGAAGGAACTGTTCCGCAGCGACAGCTTCTCCGTCGATGCCATCGGTCAAGTCGCCAGGGCCATTGATGCGCTCGAACTCTCCACGGTGGATGTCCACATCCTGCAGAACCCCACTGGGCACATCGACCTTCTCGCCGGCCTCATCAACCAGGAACTGCGCGCGCCCGCGCCTGCTCCCACCATCATCCTGCTCGGCCCGCTCTCGAGATTCACTGGCAGAATTCCAGAGGGCTCTCTGGAGAAGCGCCCCGCCGCCTCGCGCTTCTTCTACGTGCAGTGCAGACCGGTTCCGCGCCCCATCATTCCGGTGGATAGCGGCGCGGACGAGATGCCCATGGCGCGCGGCAGACCGGCCGCGCCAGGCGCCGGCGCGCCATCCGGCTCCGCTGGTTCGACGGGGTCCAATTCTTCCGCCTCCACGGCGCCGGCACCGCCGCCACATACCGGCGACTCGTCCGACGCCGGTGCCGCATCGTCATCCGGAGGCCATGGCGGCCGCGGCGGCCGCGGCGCTCCCCCTCCACCCGACCCGCCCACCGGACTGCACGATACCGATGTCATCAACGCAGCCGTAGCCCGTCTGAAGGGCCGCACGCTGGTGGTCCACACCCCGGTCGACCTGGCCAAAGCCATCGGCCTGCTCCAGGGCGGCCTGCGCGCGTTGAGGGTGGAGTAAGTGGCAGCCTCACCGCAACCAGGCGTTAGCCGGCATCGCGCCTTGCGCGGGATTTCGGTTTCCAGATGAGCCAGCGGATGCTGGGGCGGTCTCACCCCAACCCTGGGGTTGGTGCCGAGCACATTCAAGTCGCTACTTCTTCGGATCCCACCCAAAGGTGATGCGGCCCTGGGGAACATGGATCGGAGCCAGCCCTAAGCTCTGCATCGCGACGGTGACGAGCAGGCAGACCGCGACCAGAACGAGGACTCGGCGCACTGCTGGTCGCAGGCGCGGAGCGGTAAGACTTCCGCCGATCACGGCGCCAGCCAAGGTGAAGCTGACGGCGTGATCCAAGGCCCAGCAGAAGAGCATGACGGGTGGGAAGGAGAAAATCGAGAGCCAGCCGAGAAAAGCTGCTCCCCCCAGCAGGACGCCTAACTTCATGCCGAACCTGGCGCCAGCCGCCGCGCCGTACGAACGTGTCCGCACGACGAGCCAGACGAGCGCGATGCTCCAGAAGAGAAACGAGGCATAGCCTAACGGGATGTACTGGAACATTTTCATGGGTGGCAGAAGACCCGGTTGGTCCCAGTGATAGAACGGAGCGAGCAAGCCGGCGTTCAGAAGAAGATCGAGGCCGATGACGGCGAACCAAGCCAGCGCGGCGACCTGGATCAGCCGCTTGCGCGACGGTACGGTTTCCGCGAGTAATGGTGAAAGTGTGCTCATGGTTCCAAAACCACCTATGAAGCGATCAGGCTTGGCGGGCCTGCTGCTTCCGCAGCTCGAGCGCCTGGTTCATGAAGCTCCAGACTTCCTTGTTGCTGAAGGGCGCCGCCTGCTGTTTGGCTTCCGCCGGCCAGTTGGCGTAGTCTTTCCACGCGTTGGAGGCACTCTGCGTCAGGTCCGGATCGCGCTTCGTGAAGCCTTCCACCAGCGTAGTCCAACGGGCCGCCAGCGCCTGCACGCGCTCGCTCGCCGGGTCCTCGCCCAAGGCCGCTTCCACCTCGGCGAACAGTTCCTTCCATTGTGCGGTCACGCGCTCCTGCATTTCGGGCGTCCATTCGCCTTTGCGCGCGTCGATCTTCGCCTTGGCCTCGGGCGTCTGATACTTGGCCATCCAATCCGTATTGTTTTGCATTTCGATCGCCTCGATGATTTTCTTCAGAACCCCGGTATCGGCCGGCTGGCTTCCCCGAATCGAGATTTCGGCTTCCCGGATGGCCGCAATGGCCCGGTCCAGAAGGCGCCGCTTCTCCTCCAGCACGGTGCGCTGCATGCGCAGCGCGTCGGGCAGGGCCAGAGCTTCGCGGTCCAGCAGCGAGCCGATCCGCCGCAGCGGGAGGCCCAGGAACTTCAGGGCGATAATCTGCTCCAGCCGTTCCAGGTCGCGCGCCTGGTAGACGCGGAAGCCGGCTGGGGTGCGGCGCGGCTTCAGCAGTCCCAGGCGGTCGTAGTGATGCAGCGTCCGCACCGTGACTCCCGCCAGCTCCGCAAATTGCCTGGTTCGATACATGGGCTCTTGATCCAGCATCGGGTGTGACGTTACGTTAGAGTCAAGAACATTTTATGATGAGGGCCCTTTTTCTGCTGGCGCTGGCCGGCTCGCTGGCGGTGGCGCTCACCGCCGATGACGTAGCCGAGGAAGCCAGAGCGCTGCCCAGTGGCGCGGGCAAGGAACTGGTGGTCAAGGTCTGCCTGGAGTGTCACGGCACTGGACACTTCCGCGGCCAGCGGCTCACCCCGGACGATTGGTCCGACAAGGTCTACGACATGATCGATCGCGGCGCCAAGGCCAACGACGACCAGGTCGCCGCCGTGGTGGCTTACCTCGCGAAGAACTTCGGCAAGGATTCCAAGGTCCTCGTGAACACCGCGCCGCTCGTCGAGTTGAAGTCCGTGCTGGGATTCACGGTGGCCGAATCGGAGGCGGTGCTGGCGTATCGCAAAGAGCATCCGCCCTTCCAGGATTGGCGCGATCTGTTGAAGGTCCCGGCCATCGACCCCACCAAGGTGGAAGCCAAAAAGGACCTGATGGCCTTCTGATTACTTGGCGACGGTTCGCGGGCCGCGCCCGCCGGCGTCGGTCACTTTGTAGTCGGCCGGCACTTCAAACAGCGCGTGCGGCGGCTCGGTGCGGCTGATGTTGGCGTAGCGCGTGACGGTCTCTCCGGAGCGCGGATCGCTGCGCTTGGAAAGAATCGCCATCTGAAGATCCGCCGAATACCACGTCTCGGTGACGATCTGGATGGGCTGCTCATTGCCGAGCTGGCCGGCCGCAATGATCGTGGTGGTGCGGGTGCCTTCGGCCGGCACTCCCTCGATGGTCTGGTGTCCCAGCGATTCGGTCTTGAGGCTCTGCCCGCCGCTCTGCGCTTGCGCGTTGCGCATACGCCGGCCGGAACCCGCCGCGGCGTCCTGCTTCCGTGCCGGCTCACCGGACCCGCCGTTCCAGCTAAACCCGCGGCCGCCGGCCGACCGGGTGGCCGTGTGGGCGGACGGGCTAAGCGCGTAATTCACGTGCGCCACCGGGTCGTTGATGAAGACCACCGGCGGCAGATTGGTATTGGGGGCCAGCACACCCAGGCCGTTGAGCGACTGCTCGCGCCGCGTGCGGCCTTCGGCGTCGCGGTAGAGCCGCGACGTGCTGGTCAGGTGGATGTGGTTGCCGTCGGCGAGCGCCTGGGTGGTTTCAGTGACCAGGTCCGCCGAGAAGGGCGCGCCCTTCACCACGGGTCCCTGCCGGCCCGGCTCGGCGCCCACCACGCGGGGGCCCCAGTTGGGCGCTCCGCCGCGGCCCGGCGGCTGAGCGGACGCTGCCGCCGCCACTGCCAGCAGGCCAATTGCCAGGCTTCGAATCGACATACTCCTATTCCTCTTCCAGCAGCGAGCCGTCGCCGTTGGTTACCAGGCGCACGGCGCGGGCCATGCCATCGGAACCAAGAACCACATCGGCCACCACGGTATCGGAAGCGTTCTCCGCGCTGACCACAACTCCCAGCGCCATCATGGCGGAGCGGGTTGCTTCCACGCGCACCAGGT
Organism: Bryobacteraceae bacterium; assembly: GCA_050014595.1. Taxonomy (GTDB): domain Bacteria; phylum Acidobacteriota; class Terriglobia; order Bryobacterales; family Bryobacteraceae; genus PALSA-129. The sequence continues at coordinate 7,991 of JBEKDA010000001.1, read as the reverse complement.
GCACGTCTTCATTGGGTTCGATGCGGGCGGCGTTCGGCACAGGGATAAAATCGTTATCCGCGCCGTAGGAATCTTCCTCTACCCGGTCAACCGCCGCGTCGGCCGATTCCACGGCCGGCGGCGCGATGCGGTGCGGCGCGGACACGGGAGCGATGGAGGCCGGCACGGGGCGCGACCCATGCATCAGAACCACCGCCAGCACGACCGTGGCGGCGGCGGCGGACGCCCAGGTGAGGACCGGCGGCCACCAGGAATACGAGCTCGGGGAATACGAGGACGCCCGGCCCCGTTCGAATCGGGCTTGCGAGCGGAACGCGGCTACCAGGCCCGCCTCGACACGCGGGGGCGCTACCTCGCCACGCATTCCAGCGGAGACCAGCCGCAGCCCGGCTTGGAGCGCCTGCTGCCGATCCCAGCGAGCGGCGCAGGCCGCGCACTCCGCCAGGTGGCCGGAGCCCGGGGATGCCTCAAGGCCCCCCTCTGCCACGTGATTCCAGAATTCCACACACGTCATATGGCAACCCTCATCGGCTTCCAGGGGCCGACCGCCAGCCGGGGGTTCCGGTCCTGGTTCAGTTTCTCGAACAGCAGAGCGCGCGCCCGGTGCATGCGGGATCGCACCGTTCCGATGGGACATCGCAACGCCACCGCCGCGTCCGCGTAATCCAACTCTTCCAGATCGCACAGCAGAACCACTTCGCGGTAGCGGCGCGGCAAAGCCAGCACCGCCCGCCGCAAGGCTTCGATCCCTTCCCGCCGCGTGAGATCGATCAGCGGGTCGTGGATCACCGCCAACTCGGGCAAGGCCGCATCGTCCGCCTCGCTTTCCAGCGCCACATCCGCCCGGCCGCGTTCCAGATTCCGTAACACTAACTTTCTGGCGATGCCGAACAAATAACCGGAAAGCGTGCCGCGCTTCGGGTCGTACCCGCATTCCCGGCGGAGCAGCGCCAGGAAAACCTCCTGGGTGATGTCCTCGGCGGCGGTGGCTGAACCGCTCATGTGCATCGCAAAACGGTAGATGGCGCCCTGGCGGCGACGATACAGCGCTACAAACGCTGCTTCATCCCCGCGCCGCAGACGAGCTAACAACTCGTCATCAGTTTCGGTCGACTCGTGCGCCATTTCCCTCTTAATCATAATTCCCCAGGGCGCCCGGCAAGTTCCATAAAAGCTAAGTGGCTCAAACGGTTACGTTCCGAAAGGCGGTTGTCAAGAGGTACCTGCCTATTTTTGGTACTTTACGGCTGGCGTTCCCTATCCTATCATTTTGAGTACAGGTTTTATTCTACAATGGCGACCGGAATCCAAGCGGATGAATTGACAGTACTCAAACGGCGCTTTGCGAATCTCCAGACCCAGGTGGAACAACTGCAACGGGCAGGCGAGCGGCAGTTCCTGCGGCTGGCCGACGACTGCCCGGCAATGATCTGGACCTCCGGTCCGGATGCCGAATACGACTACGTGAACCCCGCCTGGCTCCAATACCGCGGCCGGACCGCCGAAGAGGAGACCGGCGGCGGCTGGGCGGAAGGCCTGCACCCGGACGATCGGGACCTGTGCATGGAAACTTACCTGCGGGCTTTCCAAGCCCGGCAACCCTTCCGCATGCAATTCCGGTTGCAGCGGGCCGACGAATCCTATGCCTGGGTGGAGAGCGCGGGAGTGCCGCGCTACCACGCCAATGGCGGTTTTGCCGGATTCATGGGCACGGTGGCCGATGTCACGGACCGCAAGAAGGGCATGTTCATCCCGGACGCGGAGTCGGTGCGGATCGTCTTCGCCCTGACGGAGCGGGAACGGCAGGTGCTGGTGCTCATCGCCCGCGGCAAGTCGACCAAAGAGGCCGCCGCGCAGTTGGGGATCAGCTACAAGACCACCGACTCGCACCGCAGCCGGATCCTGGAAAAGCTCGGCGTCCACGAGACCGCCAGCATGGTGCGATACGCCATCCGCGCAGGCCTCGTCGAGGCATAGAACAGTCCGGCTGCAGTAGGACAGACCATCGCCTTGTGTGGTCTGTCATCCCCGACAAAACCATGGTCTGTCATCCCTGACAAAACCACCACGGCCTTCCCCCCGGAAGACATCCGGCTGAGTGGCCGGCGACAAAAACCGATCGTCCGTCCCACCCCGGACCGCGCCCGTTCGTGTAGGCTATTGAATGGCGCCCGGGGCTCATGAACAACACATTTCTCAAGCAGGCGATCGATCTGGCGGCGGAAAACGTGCGGCGGGACGGCGGGCCGTTCGCCGCGCTAGTGGTAAAGGATGGGATCGTGATCTCGACCGGGACCAACCAGGTGACGCGCGCCAACGATCCCACCGCCCACGCCGAGATCGTCGCCATCCGCGAAGCTTGCCGGGTGCTGGGCGACTTCCAACTGGCGGGTTGCGATATCTACACCTCCTGCGAACCTTGCCCGATGTGCCTGGGGGCCATCTACTGGGCGCGCCCGGCGCGGGTGTTCTACGCGGCAACCCACGACGATGCGGCCGCGGCCGGCTTCGACGACGGTTTCATCTATAAGGAAATCGGCGTGCCGCCGGCGGAGCGCGCGATTCCGATGGTGCAGGTGGCGGATCAACACGCCACACGGCCGTTCGAAGAGTGGGCGGGCCGAGCGGGAAGAGTGGCGTATTAGCGGGGCGCATCCCCCAAAGGCGGTCACACGGGGCGCCTCGGTAGGATCGATCTATCGGTAAACCGGCGTCTCGAGTGCTGCCTGAGGATCATTCTTCGAGCGCGCTCACCAGCCTGCCCAGTTGCCGCCGCATTTCGTCGCGCGGGAAGGTAACCCGCTGGCCGTGGCCGGGCAGCACCCACTCGAACGAATACCGTTGCAGCAGCCGCACGGATTCCACCTGCTCGCTCCACGAATGCCAGCAGACGTCGCGCGACGCTGTCAGCCGCCCGCGCGGCCGGCTCCACCACATGTGGTCGCCGCTGAACAGGAAGCGATCCTGGTAGAGCAGCGCGCAGTGGCCGCGCGTGTGGCCCGGCGTGGGAATCGCCAGAAACCCGGGCGCGAGCTCCACCGCATCGTGGCCCTCGATCACGCACTCCGCATCGGGCTGCGCCGATCGTTCCAGGCGATGGATGATACGCGCGGCGTGGAAGCGTCCGGCATAGCGCGCGGCGTCGGCCACATCGTCGCGATGCGTGAGAAAGATGTAGCGGATGCCGCCCTTTTCCGCGAAGCGCCGCGCCAGCCGCTCGACGAACCGCGGCGAATCGACCAGCCAGTTGCCTTCCGCTTGCTCCACAAAATAGCTGTTGCCGCCGAACGACTTGTGCGAATTGAACCCACAATAGAAAACGCCGGACGCGAGCCGCAGCGGAAATTCATCGGCGGCGCGCGCTGCGGCGCTCTTGTCGGCGGCGCCGATGGAGCCGGTGGGGCAGGCCACCAGGGCGCGGAAAGCCGCGTCGCGCTCGCCCGCATCCCGCGGCTGAATCTGCACAAAGGAAAACTCGCCGGTATCGCCAAACGTGGCGGGCGCAAGCTGGCGGCACGTGTCGCAATCGATGCAAGTGGCATCCACAAAGAAGTCCCCCTCCACGTTTTCGGCCAATCGCCGGCCGCCGTCCGCCATATTTTCAGGATGGCACAGCCGGCGGCCCCGCTCTAATTCTCCGTGGGAACCTTTTCGCCGTGGCCGGCGCAGCAGACCCGCGGCCGAGCGGGCGCGCGAGGTTGTGGCCGCCCCGGTCTCCGAAGCGGAACGGGAAAAGAAGCCAAGGCCGCCATGCCGGAGGGGCCTCCGCCATGTTAGGTTGAAAGCTGGCATGCGAATTTCCCAAGTCTTGAGAAACACCGTCTGGATCATCGCCCTTGGTCTGTGCGCCCAGGAGCAACAGCGTCCTGCCAAGGACGCGCCTGCTAAAGAGGCGCCGGCCAACGAAGTCAAGGGCCTGCCGCCCAGATTGGCTCCGACCGATTATCAGGCACTGGCTCACGTTGGCGCCGTCATCATTGCGGCCGACTTCGTGGAGCACGGCATCCCCACGCCGCAAGGGACCTTTTCGACGGAGGATTATGTGGTGGTCGAAGCGGGCCTGTTCGGCCCGCCCGGAGCGCGGCTGACGCTCGCCACCGGCGACTTTTCGATCCGCATCAACGGCAAGAAGACGCCCTTGCCCAGCCAGCCCTTCGGTCTGGTTTTCTCCAGTGCGAAAGATCCCTCGTGGGAGCCGCCCGAGGCCCCGTCATCGAAATCAAAAACCGGGCTCTCGACCGGCGGTGGGGGCGATTCCGGCGCCCCGCCGCCCGCGCCGGTCCACATGCCGATGCCGTTGCAGCACGCCATGCAACAGAAGATTCAAAAGGCCGCGCTGCCGGAGGGCGACCGCCCGCTTCCCCAGGCAGGCCTGCTTTTCTTCTCCTACCGCGGCCTGAGCAAGGGCATCTATTCGGTCGAGCTGATTTACAACGGCCCCGCCGGAAAAGCCACGCTGAGCCTCCATCCCTAAGCACCGCCGCGGCGACATCCCAGCCAGCAGTTGCATCCCGACGCCTTTTGCCACGGGCTTGCTCGGCGACACACATGTTGGCCACTGAGATAAACTAGAAAAGGAGCCAGCCACAGCCCAATGGAAAACGACAACGCACCCAGGAAACCAACCATTGATGAGCGCCTCGAACGCCTCACCGAACGGCACGAAGCCCTCACCCAAACCGTTGAACTGATCGCCGCCGCACAGATGAAAAACGACGAACGTATGGGCCAACTGACCGAGACCATGACCCGCCTTGGGAATATCATCATCGCCCACGAAGAACCAATCGAACACCTGGAAGACCAGCAGTAACCCTCTACCGCTAGGCATGGCGGCGCCGCCGCCTTCACCCCCTCGACAGATACAGGAACCGCGCAATAAAAATCGCCGTCAGCACATACACCAGCCAGTTCACCTGGCGGAACTTGCCGCGCAGAATCTTCATCAGCGTGTAGGTGGTGAAACCGAAAGCCAGCCCGTTGGCGATGCTGAAGGTCAGCGGGATGGCCATCATGGTGAGGAACGCCGGGACCGCCACTTCGATATCGTTCCATGGGATCTCGGCCACCACCGGCATCATGAGGCATCCCACGATGATGAGCGCCGGAGCCGTGGCCGCGGCCGGGATGGCGCCCGCCACCGGCGCCAGGAACAGCGCCGCCACGAACAACAACCCGGTGACGATGGCCGGAATGCCGGTGCGCCCTCCCGCGGCCACACCGGCGGCGCTTTCGATATAGCTGACCACCGTGGACGTGCCGGCAAGCGAACCGGCCATGGTGGCGATGGAGTCGGAAATCAGGATGCGGTTGACGCGCGGGATGCGGTGCGCGCTGTCGAACAGCCCGGCCTTGGAGCCCACCGCAACCAGCGTGCCGATGTTGTCGAACATGTCGATAAAGAGGAAGACGAAGACGATTTCAAAGAAGCCGATGCGAAAGGTAGCCGCCAGATCGAGCTTGAAGGCCGTGGCCGAAAGATCCGAGAACCTGTACGTCTGCGGCGCCCAATGCGCCACGCCGGTCGCGAGCGCCAGCAAGGTGGTGGCAAGGATGCCGATCAGCATGGCCGCGCGCACGCGCCACGCCAGCAGCGCGGCGATCAGCAGCAAGCCGAAGATCGCGAGCGCGGTGCTCTTATCGTTGAGGTGTCCGAGCGTCACCGTGGTAGCGGCACTGGGCACCACGATTCCGGAATTGCGGAGGCCGATCAAGGCGATGAAGAGGCCGACGCCGGCGGCCACCGCGGCGTGAAGTTCGAACGGAATGGCGGAGAGGATCACCTGCCGCACGCCCAGCAGCGTGAGTAGAAAAAAGGCCAGTCCGGAGAGGAACACCGCGCCCAGCGCCGCCTGCCAGGGAATCCCCATGCCCTTGACCACCGAGTACGTGAAGTAAGCGTTGAGCCCCATGCCCGGCGCGAGCGCAATGGGGTAGCGGGCGAAAGCGCCCATCAGGCAACTGCCGATGGCAGCCGATAAACACGTCGCGGCCGTGACCGCCGCCAGCGGCATGCCGGTTTCGTGAAGGATGGCGGGATTGACGAAGACGATGTACGCCATCGTCATGAACGTGGTGAAGCCCGCCAGGATTTCGGTGCGCCAGTTGGCGCCGAGCGCCGCGAACTCGAAGTAGCGCTCCAGGAAATGGCGCAAGGACATGGACTCATCATTGTAGCGAGCGCCGGGGAGGGCCGGTTTCCTTTTACGTCCAGATGACGTAACGGGGACTTTAACGAGACTAATCCAGTGCACACTTCCTCCAAGCCGTTTGGGGGTCCGCGAAGGCATTGCTGGTGGGTTGGGCTGTTTGCAAGAGCTGCATGGCGTTGTCCGGGCGGTTGAGATGTGGTCTAATTCCCGTAGCGCGTGCGACAAGCTTCGAGAAAGGAGATGACATGTCTAAGGGAAATATGATTGCGATTGTCCTCAGTATAATCGGTCTGGCCGCGAATGTCTCTGCACAGGGCATAACCCCCGGCGAGATATTCAAGGAGGTGACAACCACCTATGAGTTATTGCAAACCTACAAGGCAGCAGGAATCATCGTTGTAGACATCGACACCGGTAGTACGAAGATGAGCATAGAGACGTCATTTTCAATCCTGCTCAAGAAACCCAATCTGTACCTGATTTCATGGACCCAGAAGAACATGCCGATGGCTGGCATGACCCAGGAAGCAGCGGTGTGGAGCGACGGCACCCAGCCCTATCTCTACATGGGAATCATGAAAGCGTATTCCAAGATGGGCAGCGATGACCTTGCCCTGGCCAGCGCCACGGGGATTTCTGGCGGCGCCGCCTTCACAATACCTTCGCTCTTCTTCAAGGGCCGGCCGGCTCCGTTTTCAAGGCTAAAAGACCCCAAGATGGAGAAGACCGAACAGGTCGGAGAAGAAGACTGTTACGTCGTTAGTGGATCATCAACGGCCGCAAAAAAAGAGACGTTCTGGATTTCGAAGTCGAAGCATCTCATCGTGAAGTACGCTCGCACTCTTGAACGTAATGAAGAGGATGCAGCACTGCCCGAAATCACCGATGAACAACTTGACGAAGCGATCAAAGGCAATGGGCAGAAGGTGACGGAAGAGAACAGGAAGAGCATGAGGGAAATGATGAACAGGTCTATTGGTGTCCTCAACAGCGCGAAAATCAAAGGCTCGTCTGTTGAGACCCATGTTAAGATATCATCCCCTGAATTGAACAAGGCGGATTTCCGGTTTGTACTGCCCACGGACGCAGTCATGAAGGATTCCCTATTTGACAGTGCTTTGAGCGGTGGCAAATAGAAGTTCTAACCAGCCGGTCGACTTTACCGGCGACAAGCTCCGGAAAGTCGCCGGCACGTTTAGGCTTCGATAATGAGAATCCGACTATCTTGAGTGGATCCCTCGCCGCATTCCAGGCAGACGGCCACGATTATCGCGTCCCAGAATGACCATTCGTCCTCTGTGTGGAGAACGCGAGCTCGTTCCAACGCACCGGCTGCCGGCAGGATGAGCCTAAACAGGGCCAGCTAATCCGCCAGGCGCTCCCATGCGTCGACCGTCGTAAAGCCCTGGGATCTCAGCTTCCTCGACGCCGCCGCGAACTCACACCCTGGACGGCCCGTCAGCCGCGACGTACGCCGCGGCGCTTAGAAAAACCGATTCCTGGCGATATCCCCTTGGCGCCTGAGTTCGAATTCCCAGACCCGCTGCCAGGAATCGGCTGCAGCCTGGGAGAGCTCAAAGTCCTGTTGACAAAAATCTTTCAACTGAATTTGCCCTGTTTACATCCACTTGCAGTTTTTCTCCCGCGGCCTCGCACTGGCCGCATGCTACTTTTGAGTTGGATAAAGAAGTTGCGCTCGTCGCAAACTTTCGCATCCACTTGCTGGCCAGCAAGCGTTGCTTTTCAGGTGGTACTGATACTTCTCGGCGGCTGTTAAGGCCTTGCGGCACTCACCGGGCTTTGCCCGATGGGGACCGACGGAAGAAACGTGGAATCGAT